>NZ_LT629787.1:1265335-1898002 GCF_900105655.1 Halopseudomonas salegens | reverse complement strand
GGCAGTGCCGAGGAAGAGGCTGCGGCCTATATCAAGGCCAATGTCAGCAAGCCGGTCGTATCCTACATCGCGGGTGTCACAGCTCCGGCGGGCAAGCGCATGGGTCATGCCGGCGCGATCATTTCCGGCGGCAAAGGTACGGCAGACGAGAAGTTTGCTGCGCTGGAAGATGCCGGGGTTAAAACCGTGCGTTCGCTGGCTGAAATCGGCAAGGCGTTGGCAGAACTGACCGGTTGGGAAATCAAGCAGTAAGTCCCTTTCGTCAGTTGAAAAAAACCGCGGCTCCGGCTGCGGTTTTTTTATATCTGCAGGATGCGGCTTGCAGTACTTTTGGCGCTGAGAGTCAGTCCCCGGGCTCTGTTTTGGTGCTAAAGTAATGACAGCCTGGCGGATGAAAATGAATACTCCGCTGCATGTAGTTAAAGGAGACTGTCTTGCCTGCAATCCCTTCTGCCGATGATATCTGGTTGAACCTGTTTGCTTTTCTATGGCTGATGTTGTGCTGGGTAGGTTATACCCGTTACGCCGACTACAAGGCAAAGAATACTGCCTGTCTGGCCAGCATACTGCATCTCTACCGGCTGGACTGGATGAACCGGTTGCTGTTGCGCGATCAACGGATTGCCGACGCCAGCGTAGTGGGCAATCTGGAGCGCAATACCGCGTTTTTTGCTTCCAGTACACTGCTGATTCTGGCGGGCCTGCTGGCTGTACTGGGGGCGACCGATCGGGCACAAAGCCTGCTGCAGGATCTGCCGTTTGTTACTACCGTCAGTCGTGAGGTGTCCGAGCTCAAGCTACTGGTTTTGCTGGCAATCTTCGTTTATGCCTTTTTTACCTTTTCCTGGGGGATGCGGCAGTACAACTTTGCTTCGGTACTGGTCGGTTCGGCCCCCATTGTCGGGGAAAAGAATGTTACCGAAGCCGAGCGCAAGGCTTATGCTGAGCGTGGAGCCCGGGTGTTGTCGATGGCGGCGCATGAGTTCAACCTGGGCTTGCGTGCTTTTTACTTTGCCCTGGCTACGCTGAGCTGGTTTATCAATCCATGGATTTTCATTCTGGTCACCACGGGAGTGGTTGGCGTACTGTATCGGCGAGAGTTTCATTCTGACGTGCTGCGGGCCATGCTTTATACCCCGACCCCGCAGACTGACAATAACAAGGAGTCTGTCTGATGAGTTTTCCCCTGTGGTGTCTGTTCATCGCAGCCTTGCTGCTGGTAGCAACCAAGGCGCCGGTTGCTGTCGCCATGGCGCGTTCGGGAAACAAAGGTTATGACAACCGTCACCCACGCGCGCAACAGGCCGCGCTTACCGGTTGGGGTGCGCGCGCAATGGCTGCGCATGCCAATCACTTTGAGGCTTTTCCGGTGTTTGCTGCCGGGGTGCTGGTTGCCCAGGTGACGGGCAGTGCGGGAACGCTGGTGAATACGCTGGCAGCGTTGTTCGTACTGGCAAGAATCGGTTACACCGTGTTGTACATCAAGGATGTACACCTGTTGCGCAGTCTGGTCTGGGGCGTGGGTTTTATCAGTTCGGTACTCTTGTTGCTCAGCCCGCTGTTCGGCTGATCAGATGCTGGCCGAGGCAGGGCCTCGGCCAGCAAAAATAATTACTGATCGTCGGACATGGCTTCACGGGCATCTTCTGCCTTTTCTTCCACGTATTCAGCCGAGCTGTCATAGGCGTCGCCCATGGCTTCACCGGCTGATTCAACGCCATCCTCGATGCGCTCTCCGGTCGTGCGCTCGTTGCCAGTCGCTTCGCGGACTGCTTCTTCGGTGGCATCGGCAGCATCGGATGCGGCATCGCCGACGTTTTCTGCCGCGTCAGACATGGATTCAGCGGCTGATTCCATATGATCTTCCGGTTCCGGTTCACTCTGGCAGGCAGCCAACAAGCCGATACTCGCAAGTAGTGCAGTCGTAGCAACAAACTTTTTCATTGAGAACTCCTTGGTTTTACTATGAAAGGGGCTCTGACGTTCCTGCAGCCCGCACCAAGAATAGAGCCGGGGTGGCAACAAAAGCAAACCCGAAAGCGATCAGACAAGGTAATATGCCCAGGTTATGAGTCATTATCAGGTGTTTTTGCATGAGTTCTATCGCTGAGCGAGCGAACAGCTTTTTATCAATTCTGCGTCACTGTCAGGAGCTGGGCATGACGGTAGAGCAGGCTGACGAACAAGGGCTGGTCCTCAAACTGCCTTATTCGGACGCTATCGTCGGCAATCCGTTCACTGGTGTTGTACACGGAGGAGCCATTACCACCCTGATGGATACCTGCTGCGGCATCTCCACCGTATGCTATCTGCCCGAGTTCGAGATATGCCCAACGCTGGACCTGCGCATTGATTACATGCACCCGGCCGAGCCACATAAACCGATTTACGGGTTTGCTGAATGTTATCGTCTGACCTCGGCGGTTATTTTTACCCGTGGGGTGGCTTATCAGGACAACCGGGATGAACCGATTGCTCATGTTGTCGGGGCTTTCATGCGTCTGGGCAAATCCGGATCGATGCCGGGTGGCGGCAAGCATGCAGGAGGCCCGGTATGAGTGCCCAGCAAATTGAACAGTTGCTGCGCGAGGCGCACGCGAGTGGCAATTATGCCCCGGTGATCGAGCTGATTCCCTATGCCCGGACTATCGGCATCCAGGTCATGCGCCTGGGTGAAGAAGTGGTGTTTCATCTGCCGACATCACCCGGCAATATCGGGAATCCGGTGCTTCCAGCCATTCACGGTGGAGTCATTGCCGGTTTTATGGAGCAAGCCGCCTGGCTGCATCTGATGATTTTCATGAGCAGTCAGAACTTCCCCAAGATCATCGATTTTTCCATTGATTATCTGCGTGCCGGCCTGGATCGGGATACCTATGCGACCTGTCAGGTCTGGCGTCAGGGGCGTCGAGTAGGTAATGTGGCAGTAACGGCCTGGCAAACGCGTTCGGATGAGCCGATAGCTACTGCCCGGGCCCACTTCAAGCTCGACTGAACAGGAGTCACGCACTGGATGGATGCCGTGCTGATTATTGTCGGGGTGTTGCTTCTGGCTGGTGGTTGGCTGTGGTTGTCGGTGACTGCCTGGCGCCAGTCTTCGGGGCACTTCATTGCTGCACTGCTGGCTGCGCCGCTTCTATTGCTGGTGCGTGGGCGTGGCTTCGCGCTCTGGCCCCGTTTGCTGCTGTTGCTGGGGTTGTTGCTGATGGGCGGCGGCCTGTGGTGGCTGCATGAGCAGCAACCGGAGCGCTTTGATGCGCTGATCAGCGGCGCCTGGTATCCGGCCGAAAAGGGCACTCAAACCGCTTTGCATGGCCGTCTGATGGGGCAAGCCTTTCATCCGACCCAGGCCTTCTGGGCCGGTCAGGATCTGATCCTGGAAGAGCGCGATACCCATCGTTTGCGGCGCTCACTGCGCCTGCGCTTCAGCACTCTGGAACAGCTGCCCGAGACGGGTCTGCAATGGTTGCCCGGTGATGCCGGGCCCTGGCCCGAAGTCGTCATGCAATGGCATGACGGCGCTCTGTCGGTGCCTGGTTGGCGTCAGGTCAGCGATCCTTACACGCTGATTATTCAGCCCCTGGGTCAGCGGCATGAGCGTTTGACGCTGGATCTGCGCCTGCCCGCCACGTATCAGACCTGGGTGCGCGGCACCGTGACTCTGGCCGAGTCGCCGGAATGGTTGCAGCCTGATCAGGCGAGTACCGACAAGGAGGCAAACCCGGTCGAGGTCATTCCCGCCGAGCAGGAAAGAGCAATGGACGCTGGCCGACAGACAGCCAATGACTGGCAGTTGCTCAGTCTCATGGCTTTGTTTGAACAGCCGACGGACTACCTGGGTCAAGAGGTGCGTCTGGTCACCTGGTCCGGACGCAGCCATCAAGGGCGTTTGCAACGTATCAGCGAGAGTCAGCGTCTGGTCTTGCTGCAGCGTCACGATGCCAATCAGGTCGAGTTGCATTTCAACCCGCTGGATGTGCGCAGCATTGAAATGCGCCCCTTGAAATAACCGCGACTGTCCCCATTTACCTGCCATGTACGCAGCCTTGCTCGCCAAGGTCTGCTGGATAACAACGTGCCGCAATAGCGGCCCCTGTGACCAATGGAGACACTGACGCCATGACCGTGGAAACGCAAAAGGAAACGCTCGGTTTTCAGACCGAAGTCAAGCAACTACTGCACCTGATGATCCATTCGATGTATTCGAACAAGGAAATCTTTTTGCGTGAGTTGATTTCCAATGCTTCAGATGCATCTGACAAGCTGCGTTTTGAAGCGATTGCTCAGCCTGAGTTGCTGGAAAGTGACCCTGAATTGCGCATTCGCTTGAGTGCCGACGAAACGGCCAAGACGCTGACTATCGAAGACAACGGTATTGGCATGACACGGGCCGAAGTGATCGAGAATCTTGGCACCATTGCCAAGTCGGGTACGGCTGCCTTCATGCAGCAGCTGTCCGGCGATCAGCAAAAGGATGCCAGTCTGATTGGTCAGTTCGGGGTCGGTTTCTACAGTGCTTTCATTGTCGCCGACAAGGTCGAAGTGTTTACTCGCCGCGCCGGGGCGGATGCCGAGGAGGGTGTGCATTGGGAGTCGGCGGGTGAGGGCGAGTTCAGCATCGCCACCATCAACAAGCCCGAACGTGGAACCCGTATCGTGCTGCACCTGAAAGCCGCCGAGAGCGAATTTGCCGATGGCTGGCGTCTGCGCAATATCGTCAAGAAGTATTCCGACCATATCTCCCTGCCTATCGAACTGCCCAAACAACACATGGGTGACGACAAGGATCAGCCGGTTGAGGTTGAATGGGAAAGCGTCAATCGCGCCAGTGCGCTGTGGACCCGTCCGCGCACCGAGGTTACCGA
This sequence comes from Halopseudomonas salegens, assembly GCF_900105655.1. NCBI lineage: Bacteria > Pseudomonadati > Pseudomonadota > Gammaproteobacteria > Pseudomonadales > Pseudomonadaceae > Halopseudomonas > Halopseudomonas salegens. The sequence continues at coordinate 1,893,137 of NZ_LT629787.1, read as the reverse complement.
CGAGGAATATCAGGAGTTTTTCAAGCACGTTGCGCATGACTTCGAAAATCCGCTGAGCTGGAGCCACAACAAGGTTGAAGGCAAGCTGGAATACACCAGCCTGCTGTATGTGCCGGGCCGGGCACCTTTTGACCTCTATCAGCGCGAAGCACCGCGTGGCCTGAAACTCTATGTGCAGCGCGTCTTCATCATGGATGACGCCGAACAGTTCCTGCCCTTGTATCTGCGTTTCATCAAGGGGGTGGTCGATTCCAACGATCTGTCGCTCAACGTCTCGCGGGAAATTCTGCAGAAAGATCCGGCCATCGACAGCATGAAGTCAGCCTTGACCAAACGCGTGCTCGACATGCTGGAAAAACTGGCGAAGAAAAAGCAGGAGGAGTACGCAACTTTCTGGAAAGAGTTCGGCAGTGTATTGAAAGAAGGGCCGGCCGAAGACTTTGCCAATCGCGAGAAGATCGCCGCGCTGCTGCGTTTTGCCTCGACAGCGCAGACCGATGACAGCGAAGTGGTGGGACTGGATGCCTATATCGAGCGCATGGTGGAAGGTCAGGACAAGATTTATTACCTGACTGGCGAGCGCTACAGCCAGGTCAAGAACAGCCCGCACCTGGAAATCTTCCGCAAGAAGGGTATCGAGGTACTGCTGCTGACTGACCGCATCGACGAGTGGCTGATGAGTCATCTCAACGAATATCAGGGCAAGCAGTTCGTGGATATCGCCCGTGGTGATCTGGACCTTGGCCAATTGGAAGGTGACGAAGACAAGCAGGCACAGGAAGAAGCGGCCAAGGCCAAGCAGGACCTGGTCAAGCGCATCCAGGAGGTGCTCAAGGATGGCGTGGAAGAGGTCAAGGTCTCACACCGTTTGACCGATTCACCGGCGGTACTGGTGATCAATGAAGACGGCATGGGCATGCAGATGCGCAAGATCCTGGAAGCCACCGGGCAGAAAGCACCGGACAGCAAGCCGATTCTGGAGATCAATACCAGCCATCCATTGCTGGAAAAGCTCGATGCGGAACAGGATGAGGCGCGCTTTGCCGATCTGACGCATATCCTGTTTGATCAAGCTGCGTTGGCCGCCGGCGAGTCTTTGCAGGACCCCGGCAGTTACGTGCGTCGGCTGAATGCACTGCTGGTGGAGCTCAGTCGCTGAGCTGATTGACCGGCCATAGCGGTGACGAGAACGGGCGGTAGTTGCTGTCAGGTGGCTACCGCCCGTTTGCATGTGTGTCTGTTTTAACCGTCACCGCGCTTGACAGGTTGGCCGCCAACAACTTGAATTCAGCCTGACTTTCCAAAGCCCAAGGACAATGGCATGAAAAAGACACTGACTTCCCTGTTGATGGCAGGAGTTGCCACGGCCGCTCAGGCCGAGATGGTCACGCAACCGGTTGCCTATGATATCGATGGCGAGCCCTATCAGGGCATGCTGGTATATGACGGCAGCGTCAGCGATTCACGTCCCGGCCTGTTGATGGTGCCCAACTGGATGGGCGTGACCGAACAGGCGGCAGACAAGGCATACCGGGTCGCAGGTTCCGAATACGTCGTTTTCATCGCTGACATGTATGGCAAGGATATCCGTCCGCAGGATGCCGACGAGGCGGGCAAGGCCGCCAGCTTTGTGCGCGATGATCGTGCCCGCCAACGCCAGCGGGTCAATGCGGCTCTCGAAGTTTTCAAGGAGCAGACCGATCAGGTCGCACTGGACACCAGCAAAATGGCCGCCATTGGTTTCTGTTTTGGCGGTGGTACTGTGCTTGAATTGGCCCGTTCCGGCACCGAGATTGGCGGGGTAGTATCCTTCCACGGCAACCTGGACACGCCCAATGCAGATGATGCCCAGGCCATTAAGACCTCGGTACTGGTGCTGCATGGCGCGGATGACCCCTATGTACCACCCGAGCAGGTACAGGCCTTTGAAGCGGAAATGCGTGCCGCCGAGGTGGACTGGCAACTGACCAGCTACGGCGGTGCCGTGCATTCTTTCACCGACCCGACCGCTGCCATGCCGGGGCAGGCTGAATACCACCCACTGGTTGCCGAACGCGCCTTTGCTGCCATGCACCTGTTCCTGCGTGAGCGCCTGGCAGAGTAGGGCGGCACATTCAGTCACATAGTGTTCGAAAATCCTTGCCAATCAGGACTGGGCAGCTCACCCGGATAACGTCATCATAGTCAGCTTGATTCTTATTCTCGCCCCGCCACGCGGGGTGACTGCTACGGGTGATCAGAATGTCTGCGGTGAAAATCTTGCTCCGAACCCTGGTGCCACTGGTTCTGTCGGGTAGTGCCGGGTTGGCTGTGGCCCAGCCGCCAGCGCCGGTCCTGGTGGTGGCGGCGGAGCAACGCCACCTGTCGACCGACATCCAGGCGCTGGGCACCCTGATGGCGAATGAAACAGCCGTGGTGACGGCCAATCTGACGGAAACCATCAGCAGTATTCATTTCAGCGATGGCCAGCGGGTCAAGGCTGGTGACCTGCTGGTTGAACTCAATAACCGCGAGCAGCAAGCTCAGCTGGAAGAAGCGCGAGTTGCGCTGGCCAATGCGGAGGGTCAGTTGCAGCGCGCGCGTCAGCTGGTGGAAAGCCGCTTCCTGTCCAATCAGGAACTGGAAGATCGGCAGCGTGAATATGATATTGCCCGTGCGCGGATACAAGCCGTTGAAGCTCGCCTGGCGGATCGTCAGATTCGCGCTCCGTTCGACAGCGTGGTTGGTCTGCGCGAGGTGAGTGTCGGCAGTCTGCTGACACCGGGTACTCCGGTGGCCACCCTGCATGACGACAGCGTCATGAAGCTGGATTTTCGCGTACCGGAAACCCGCATGGCCGAGTTGCGATCGGGTCTGATGATCAGCGCCACTAGCGGTGCCTGGCCGGATACATTGTTCGAGGGTGAAATCAGCGTTCTGGACAACGAGGTTGATCCGGTCACGCGAACGGTGCGGGTACGTGCGCTGATTCCCAATCCGCAAGGCTTGCTGCGCCCGGGCATGCTGATGAGCGTCCGGATTGCCAGCCTGCCGCGCCAGTCTCTGGTCATTCCTGAAGAAGCCTTGTTGCCTCGGGGGTTGCGCCAGTTTGTCATGCGCCTGGATGCCGGTGAAGACGGCGGCTGGTCGGTTACCCGGCAACAGGTCGAGCTGGGGCAGCGCTTTGCCGGTTACGTGGAGATTCTTTCCGGGCTGGCCGCGGATGACAAGGTCGTCAGCCACGGTGGTTTCAAACTGCGGCCGGGGCAGAGTGTGAGCATCAAGGCCGAGCTGGATATTGGTCAGTCAGTGGCGGATACATTGCGCAGCGACGATGCCGTCAATTAATCAGGGAGTAGTCGATGATTCTGTCTGACAGCGCGGTTACCCGCCCGGTTTTTGCGACCGTACTGGCATTGCTGCTGGTGATATTCGGGGTAGTGGCTTTCAACATGTTGCCACTGCGCGAGTACCCCGACATAGATCCGCCGGTGGTGACCATCGATACCAACTATCGAGGCGCTGCGGCCAGTGTCATTGATTCCCAGATTACCCAGGTTATCGAAGAACGCGTCTCAGGTATCGAAGGTATCGAGTTTATCGACTCGCAAAGCGAGGATGGTCGCTCACGCATTACTATCCGTTTCTCCATCAACCGGGATGTCAACGAAGCCGCCAATGATATTCGCGACCGGGTGTCGGCGGTGCTGCGTCAGTTGCCGGATGAAGCTGATCCGCCTGCGGTACGCAAGGTCGACGCCAACCAGGATGTCGTGATCTGGTGGAATCTGACCAGTGATCGCCTCAACATGACCGAGCTGACCGATTATGCCGAGCGCTTTCTGGTCGATCGGTTTTCCACGCTGGACGGGGTCGGGGCGGTCCGTGTTGGTGGGCAGCAACGTTACGCCATGCGTATCTGGCTGGACCGCGAAGCCATGGCGGCGCGTGATCTGACAGTCAGTGATATTGAAAATGCGCTGCGTGCCGAGAACGTTGAGCTACCCGCCGGCAATATCGAGTCATTCAATCGATTGTTCACCGTGCGCGTCGCGCGCAGTTTCAATACGGCCGATGACTTTGCCCGCCTCGTCGTTGCCCGTGGTGACAATTACCTGGTACGTCTGGCCGATGTTGCCCGAGTGGAGCGGGGTACGGAAGAAGCACGCAATCTGTTTCGTGGCAATACCGTACCCATGGTCGGTATTGGCCTGGAGCGGCAATCCACCGCCAACACCCTGGAGTTGTCACGGGCTTCGCGTGCTCTGGTTGATGAGCTGAATGGCACGCTGCCGGAGGGTATGCGGATTGAACCGAGCTTCGATGGCTCGGTATTTATCGAGGGCGCGATCAAGGAAGTGTACAGCACCCTGGCCATAGCCCTGGTATTGGTAGTACTGGCCATTTTCCTGTTTCTCGGCAGTCCCCGTGCCATTCTGGTACCCGCAGTGACTCTGCCGGTCTCGATCATGGCTACCTTTATCGGCTTGCTGCTGTTCGGTTTTACCGTCAACCTGTTGACCCTGCTGGCGCTGGTGTTGGCTATCGGTCTGGTGGTGGATGACGCCATCATCGTGCTGGAAAATATTCGTCGGCGGATTGACGAAAAAGGGGAGACACCACTGGTGGCCGCCTTTTACGGAACCCGCCAGGTGGCCTTTGCCGTGGTCTCGACGACGCTGGTGCTGATCGCTGTATTCGTGCCCATCGCCTTTCTGCAGGGCGATGTCGGACGTCTTTTTTCCGAGTTTGCCCTGACCATGGCTGCAGCGGTGGCCTTTTCCAGTTTTGTCGCCCTGACCCTGTCGGCCATGCTGGCCTCCAAGGTGCTCAAGCCACGCGATGGCGAGAACTGGCTGACGCAGCAGGTTGAGCGAGTCCTGTTTGCCACCCGTGGCATCTATGCCAGCGTGCTGGTCCGGGTTCTGCGCTGGCGTTGGGTGGCCCTGCTGGTGTTTCTGGCCATGTTTGCCGGCACAGGCTGGCTGTTCAACCAGTTGCCCAGTGAATATACCCCACGGGAAGATCGCGGCTCGATGTTCCTGATCGTCAATGGTCCCGAAGGCGCGACCTACGACTATATGCTCGATTACATGAACGAGATTGAAGAGCGCCTGATGCACCTGGTCGACCAGGGCGACATCATGCGCTTGCTGGTGCGTGCCCCGCGTGCTTTTGGTGGCGTGGAAACCTTCAATACCGGGATTGTGATCATTGTGCTGGAAGATTGGGGGCAGCGGCGTTCGGGATGGGAGATAATGGCTGACATTCAGCAACGACTGGCTGATCTGCCTGGCGTTCGCGCATTTCCGATCATGCGTCAGGGTTTCGGCAGCGGTGGGCAACAACCTTTCCAGATGGTGATTGGCGGCGCCGGTACCTATGCCGAACTGGCGGAATGGCGTGATACCTTGATGGACAGGATTGCAGCAGACAACCCCGGCCTGATCAATCTGGATTCGGATTACAAGGAAACTCAACCGCAGCTGGAAGTGCACGTGGATTACGATCGTGCTGCTGACCTCGGCGTCAACATCGGCACCTTGGGGCGCACGCTGGAAACCATGCTGGGCTCGCGCCGCGTCACTACCTACATCGATGACGGTGAAGAGTATGACGTGATTCTGGAAGGTGAGCCGGAAAGTCAGCGTGCGCCAACCAGCCTGCAAAATATCTATGTGCGCTCGGCCAACAGTGGCGAGTTGATTCCGTTGTCCAATATGGTCAGTCTGGAGGAATACGCCGGCTCGACCACGCTGAACCGCTATAATCGCAACCGGGCTATCACGCTTGAAGCCGGGCTGGCTGACGGTGTTTCTCTGGGAGACGCGCTGGATCACGTTGAAGCCTTGGCGCGGGAGCATTTGCCGGACAATCTGGTGATTGACTACAAAGGCCAGTCGCTGGATTTCCGCAACGCTGGCGGGTCGCTATTGTTTGTCTTTGTACTTGGGCTGGTCGTGGTGTTTCTGGTGCTGTCTGCCCAGTTCGAGAGTTTCATACATCCCCTGGTGATCATGTTTGGCGTGCCCATGGCCATTGGCGGTGCGCTGATCGGACTGTGGCTGACGGGGAATTCGCTCAACCTGTACAGCCAGATCGGGCTGGTCATGCTGATCGGGCTGGCCGCCAAGAATGGCATTCTGATTGTCGAGTTCGCCAATCAGTTGCGTGATGACGGGAAACCCTTTGATGAGGCCCTGGTCGAAGCCAGTACGCTGCGTCTGCGGCCGATCCTGATGACCGGGGTGACGACAGTAGCGGGTGCTTTGCCACTGGTATTTGCATTTGGCCCCGGCGCTGAGACGCGCTCGGTGATCGGTATCGTCGTCATGTCGGGTGTGAGTGTATCCATGGTGCTGACCCTGTTCGTGATTCCGGTGCTCTACAGCCTGATGGCCCGTGGTACGGGTTCACCGTCGGCAACGCGGCTGCGTCTGCTGCGGGAAGAGCGTGGCGAGGGCTCTGAACAGGGCTATTCATAGTTGTGATAATGCAAGTATGGTGTGATTGAGAGCAGCGCGTGATGGTCGTCAACCAGTGCAGACTGCTGCGGCCCTTGTCGGCAGTGGTCTGCGTTGAAGCAGTGGTTCTGGAGATGTGTTGTCAAGCCGTCGGCATCAGGGTCTGGCGTAATCCCGATGGCCGTATGCACGGACGGTGAACAAACGGCATAATGATTCGCAATTCCGATCCGGTTCGGAAAACAAAAAAACAAATTCAAAAAGTCACGGAGTGTGCCATGTCTAAACCCGAGCTTCCCGGCTGGCGCTGGGGCCCTTTTACCTTCCGCTTGCCGTTTTACCACACACGATTCTATTGGCAGGAAGCACTGCAGGGTTTGTTTGTGGCCGCAGCGACCGGTCTTGCCCTGGTTCCCTTGATGATGGAGTTCTTCGGCCTGACCTTTGAGCAGGCTGTGGCCATGTCGATGATTCACTCCATTCTCATCGGCTCAGCGGTCATTTTCTTCGGGGAACCCTATGCGCCGGGGTGGGTCACGCCGGCATTGCCGTTGGTACTTGCCTTCGTGCTGGGCGGCTATGATGACCCGGCGTCCCGCTTTCAGGCCATGACGGCACTGTCTCTCAATTTTGCCGTGCTGCTGGTTGTTCTCGGGGTCAGTGGCCTGGGCAAAAAGTTTGTGCTCTGGCTGCCTGATACGCTGAAAGCCGGCATCATTCTTGGTGCCGCCATCGCAGCGTTGAAACGGGTATTCATTGATGATGCCGAGCGCTTCCTGTTTCAGCAGCCGATCGCCATTACCCTCGCGTGTGCCGTTTGCCTGATCTTTGCTTTCTCCCTGCCGATGCAGAAACTGAAGGAAAGATACAAGGTTTTTGCCATTATCGGCGCACTGGGTCTGTTGCCTGGTTTTATCATCGCCGGCGTGGTTGGCCCCATGGTAGGTGAGGTCAGCTACGATATTCAGTGGGGTATCCTGATTCCCCCGGTCGGTGAGGCCTGGAACCTGATGTCGCCTTTCGTTATCGGCTGGCCGAGTCTGGACATGTTTCTGCAGGGCATGCCGTTGGCAATCATTACCTACGTCATCCTGTTCGGCGACATGGTAACCGGTAATGAAGTGATCCGGGATGGCCTGACCAAGCGCCAGGATGAGCATATCGATATCAACCCGACGCGTACGCACTTGTCGGTGGGCATCCGGAATGCACTGATGGGGATTTTTGCCCCCTTCTTCCCGACCCAGGGCGCCATGTGGACGGGGGTTCAAGTGATTATCGTGCAGCGTTGGAAGCAGGGTGTTGAAGGCATGAACAGCCTGCACAGTGGTCTGGCTTCCTATTACATGATGGGCGTGCCGATCCTGTTCTTCCTGCTGCCATTGCTGACCGGGCTGCAACCCTTGCTGGGTGTGGCATTGTCGCTGACTCTGGTATTGACCGGCTTTGCCTGTGCCTATGTGGCCATGTCGATTCCGCAGAACAATACCTCACGCGGCACCGTTGTACTGATTGGCGCAGCTCTGGCCTTCTTCGAGCCCTGGATCGGTCTGACCTTCGGTGTGTTGGCGACTATTCTGTTGGTCGGCTGGGATCGCAACCCGGACCCGATTCCGCACGAAGACTGACAGTTTTGCTATCATGCTCAACATCATCAGCCACGCCTCAGGGCGTGGCTGTTTTGTTTGCGGAGGTGAATGATGGCGAAGGTGGCATTTCTCGGTCTTGGCGTAATGGGCTTCCCGATGGCAGGGCATCTGGCTCAAGCCGGGCATGAGGTAACCGTGTATAACCGCAGCGGCGGTAAAGCCGAGCAGTGGTTGGCGCAATTCCCCGGCCGCAGTTGCCCGACACCGGCGACAGCTGCGGCCGGGCAAGAGCTGGTTTTTGTCTGTGTCGGCAACGATGCTGATGTGCGCGCAGTGATCAGTGGCCCCGACGGAGTGCTTGCCGGCATTCCTGCGGACACCATTATTGTCGATCACACCACGGCCTCGGCTGATGTTGCGCGTGAACTGGCTGAACGGGCAGCAGAGCAGGGCGTCGGCTTTCTGGACGCACCGGTCTCCGGTGGACAGGCCGGAGCCGAGAACGGCCAGCTGACCATTATGCTCGGTGGCTCGGAGGCGACTTATCGTCAGGTTGAGCCGGTGCTGTCTGCCTATGCCCGTATGCAACAGCTTATGGGGCCGGTTGGCAGTGGCCAGCTGACCAAAATGGTCAATCAGATCTGCATTGCTGGCCTGGTACAGGGATTGTCGGAAGCCTTGCATTTTGCGCAGCAGGCCGGTCTGGATGGCGAGTCTGCAATGGCGGTGATCAGCCAGGGTGCAGCACAGTCCTGGCAGCTGGATAACCGCCATAAAAGCATGTTGGCCGGTGAATTTGATTTTGGCTTTGCTGTTGACTGGATGCGCAAGGATCTGGCCATAGTATTGAATGAGGCGCGGCGCAATGGCAGTCAATTGCCGGTGACGGCACTGGTTGACCAGTTCTATGCCGATGTGCAGGCCGCAGGCGGCGGTCGTTGGGATACGTCAAGCCTGATTACCCGTCTGCAATCCCGCAACTGATGCAATGCCGAAGCGGCTGTGCCGCCTGTTGTATCGCTCCCTCGATTTCCAGCCCGCTGCCGGGCTTGCCTTTGGGCAAGCCGGCCGGCGTTGCCTGTCCGCATCTGGATGCTGAATGGCGCTGCCAGCTGTTTGGTTCGCCACTGCGGCCGAGGGTGTGCGCCGAGTTTCAGGCCGAGCCGGCCATCTGTGGCAGCCATCGTGATCAGGCGCTGCAAATCATTACCCTGCTTGAGCAGAGCAGTACACCGGAATAAAAAAAACCCGGCACGCGTGGATGCCGGGTTGAAACTGAAGCAGCACGTTGAAGCTGCCTGCCTGTTGCAGCCCGGAGGGTCACAACAGGCAGGTATTGCCGATCAGAAGCTCTTGGATACAGACAGTGTGAAGTTCGAGCTGCAGTAGCTGCTCTTGCCGTACCAGGCGTCACAGGTTGAGCTCTTGATGTTGGTATCGGAATACATCAATGCAGTATCCAGACCCAGGATTTCCTTGCTCACGGTAATCGCCCAGTCAGTGTAGTTTTCGCTCGTGTCGGTGGGGGCATTCAGTTCATCCTTGGTGTCAGCGTAGCCGACGTGGAAGCCGAGGCCGAAACCAGCTGGCAGGTCAAAGCCGTAGCCAGCGCTGTAGTACAGGGCGCTGGAGGGGTCGTAGGCATATTTGACTGCCAGGTCGACACCATAGACGCCGAAGCCCAGAATCCACTCATCGACGTTGTCGAGGTTGCCGCCCGCGCCAGGGTAGGTGTACGTGTTCCAGCTCAGGTCATAGCTGATGTTGTCGGTAATATCGGCACCGTAACCCACGTAGTAGTCAATCTCTACGCTAGAGCCGCCAAAAGCATCAGCGTCAATGTTGGACGCCCAGGCACCAACATACAGGCCGCTTTCGTGACCAATATCCAGGCTACCCTGTACGGCACCAACGCCGGCAGTTTGCGACTGACCGCGCCAGATGTAATCAGTGGCCAGCGTAGCTGTCATGCTCACGTCCAGTTCACCGACAGCTGTGTCGAATGCTTCGGCTTGTGCCAGGCTGGCAGCACTCAGTGTGCTGGCGGTGGCGATGGCAATGGCAAGTTTCTTCATCATTTGGTGTATCCCCGTTGTGTAAAAATTCAATCGTGTTGAATTGGTTGGCGATATGATCTGAGCAGAAACTGTGCCAATTTTGATTTTTTCAATTAAAACAATGCCTTGACTAATTATTGCAGCATTATGTCAGACGGGTTGCAGTCTTGTGGTGCACCATGATGGCGCTTTGGGTCATAAGCTGGTGCACTGCAACGCCAGCAGGCGCTTGTGCCGTTGGTAGCGCTGCAGGCGTTGCTGCAACGGGTGCGGTAGATTCCGGATCGGCACAAAGCCGTGGCGCTGGTAGAAGGACCCTAGTTCCGGTGCGCAGAACAGCCAGACAGGGCCTTTGCAGTTGCTCAGGCTGGCGCCCAGCAACTGTCGGGCCAGTCCCTGTTGCCGGCGCTCCACGGCAGTGCACAGGCTGGTCAGCCAGAAACCTTCGGCAATCGGCTCCAGGCACAGGGCACAGCAAATCTCAGGATCACGCAGCACCCAGACCTGGTGCTGTCCTCGGGCGCGCATGCGGCTGCCCTGGGCCCGGTAAAAACGGTTGACCAGGGGTAATTGCAGCGCCGGCAGTATTTCTATGCGCATGTTTGACCTGCGTCAGCCGCAGAACGGGCAGTTTTGGCACACTGGATTCTGGTTATAATCAAGCAGGTCATGCGGTTTCATGAAATGAAAAGGACAATTTATGCAAAATGTACTGGTACCCTTTGACGGATCATCCAGCGCCAAGCGGGCGATTCAATATCTGGTCGACTTTTCCGCCGAGTATCCGGCCATCAAGGTACATGTGATCAACGTGCAGAGCGAGCCCAAGCTGTATGGCAACTATGTGTCCGCTAGCATGCTGGAGCAATTGCATGACGGGGCATTGCAGCACGGTCAGGACATCAATACCGACGCTGCAGCCATGCTTGAGGCCGCAAACATCAATTTCGAGACCCATGCCGTGATTGGCGAAGTCATCGGTGAAGTGGTCAAAGCGGTCAAGCAGTTGGGCTGCAATACGGTGGTCATGGGTACCCGCGGCATGAGCAATCTGGGCAACCTGGTCATGGGCTCGGTTGCCACACGCATTGTGCATGAAGTGCCGGTGCCGGTTCTGCTGATCAAGTAATCCCAGCCGGGGCCGGCTGGCAATACGGCCCCGACGTCACAGTTTCAGCGGTTGAAGCGCTCAACCAGCTCGGCCTGATGTCCGGCGGTATCCGCCAGTTCGATACTCAGGTCTGCACTGCGTTGTGCCTTGCCTGCGGTCGACTCCGAGAGATCGGCTATCGTGGTGATATTGCGGTTGATCTCCTCGGCCACCGCGCTTTGTTCTTCGGCAGCACTGGCAATCTGGTTGGTCATGTCGTTTATTTGCTCGATGGCCTGACTGATCCCATCCAGGGCTTCATCTGCGGCCACCACACGCTCCAGCCCCTTGTCCGCCTGAGCATGACCTTGTTGCATGGCGTTGACGGCCTTTTCTGCCGCCTGCTGCAGGTTGGCAATCAGGCCGTGGATCTGTTCGGTCGAGTCGGCGGTCCGGCTGGCCAGTGCGCGCACCTCGTCGGCAACCACGGCAAAGCCCCGGCCTTGCTCACCGGCACGTGCGGCTTCGATGGCAGCATTGAGAGCCAGCAGGTTGGTCTGCTCGGCAATCCCCTTGATCACATCCACCACGGTCCCGATTTCCCTGGCGTCAGTGGCCAGCTGGCTGGATACCTCGGCAGCGGCATTCACCGCGCTGGCCAATTGTTCGATGGCCTGGCGAGTGGCCTGGGCCACTTCTTTGCCCTGACTGGCCAATGCGCTGGCATGGCGGGTTGACTCGGCAGTACGCTGCACATTGCCGGACACTTCCTGGGTGGCGGCAGCCATTTCATTGACTGCGGTGGCTACCTGTTCGGTTTCCTGGCGTTGCTGGTTCAGGCCGTGCGAGCTATCCAGCGCTAACTGACTGGCTTCGGTAGCCTGGCTGCGCAACTGCCCGGCGCTGTCGAGCAAACGGGTCAGGCTGGTTTGCAAACGCGCCTGCTGGCTCAGCAGCGCCATTTCCAGCTGCCCGAGGGAGCCTCGGTAAGGGGTGTACATTTGCGCCAGCAGGGGATCACTGATGGTTTGTGTGGCCTGACCAATAATGCGCTGTAAACGTGCTTCCTGCCAGGCACGCACACTCAGGGCGGCCGGCACGCTGACAATCAGACTGGTGGCAATACCCCAAGGGCCCAAGGCGCTGCCGAGTGCCGCAGTAGCCCCACCGACGGCGAGCATGGGCGTTACATCAGCCAGCCAGCCCCGCCAGTTGGCCTGTACGGCTTTACCGCCACGATTCAGGCGTCGGTAGAGATGCTCTGCGCGCTGGACCTGTTGTTGCGTCGGCTTGACGCGAACGGATTCGTAGCCGGTCACCTTGCCGTTTTCCAGTACCGGGGTCACATAGGCGTTGACCCAGTAATGGTCGCCGTTCTTGCAACGATTCTTGACGATACCCATCCAGCTGCGACCCGCCTGGAGATCCGTCCACATATGCTCGAAAACGGCCGGTGGCACGTCCGGATGGCGGACCAGATTGTGCGGAGCACCGATCAACTCATCCGCAGTGAAACCACTGATCGCAATAAAAGCCTCATTGGCGTAGCGAATGAGGCCCTTGAGGTCGGTCGTGGAAATCAATCGCTGATCCTGGGTAAAGCTTTGTTCCCGCTGGGTGACGGGCTGATTATTGCGCATGGAGTCGTCCTGATACGGCGAGGCGAATGGTTTTATTGGTCTATGCTGTTGTTATCGTCAACACGTCAGAGTTCTTTACCTGTGTTGTTGCTTGGGCGCCAGACCCTGTAGTCTGGGGAGTATATCAATTCTGCCGCTGGCTTGCTGCCAGCGCATTGCCAAGAGGTCTCAGCATGACAGTCAAGAATAGCCTGGACAGCCTGCAAACCCTCGCCGTCGGGGACACCAGTTACCATTATCATTCATTGCCGAAAGCGGCGGAAAAATTGGGCGATATCAGTCGTTTGCCGATGTCTCTCAAAGTCTTGCTGGAAAATTTGCTGCGTAATGAGGACGGCAAAACCGTGACCCTGGCTGATTGCCAGGCGGTGGTTGACTGGCTCAAGGATCAACGCTCGACGCGGGAGATCCAGTACCGTCCGGCACGGGTACTGATGCAGGACTTCACTGGCGTACCTGCAGTCGTCGATCTCGCCGCCATGCGGGATGCCGTGGCCAAGGCGGGTGGAGACCCGCAGCAGATCAATCCATTGTCACCGGTTGATCTGGTGATTGACCACTCGGTAATGGTCGATCACTTCGCCGATGCCAGCGCCTTCAAGGATAATGTGGCGATAGAAATGGAACGCAATGGCGAACGTTACGCCTTTCTGCGCTGGGGGCAGCAGGCGTTTGACAACTTCCGGGTGGTACCGCCGGGCACCGGTATCTGTCACCAGGTCAATCTCGAGTATCTGGCCGAAAGTGTCTGGGCTGAAGAGCGGGACGGCGAGCAATGGGCCTATCCGGATACCCTGGTCGGCACGGATTCGCACACCACCATGGTCAATGGTCTGGGGGTGCTTGGCTGGGGGGTTGGCGGCATCGAGGCGGAAGCAGCCATGCTTGGCCAACCGGTATCCATGCTGATTCCCGAAGTCGTAGGTTTCAAACTGACCGGCAAGATGAAAGAGGGAATGACGGCTACCGACCTGGTGCTGACGGTAACCCAGATGCTGCGGGCCAGGGGTGTGGTCGGCAAGTTTGTCGAATTCTATGGTGATGGTCTGGCCGATCTGTCACTGGCGGACCGTGCCACCATCGCCAACATGGCACCGGAATATGGCGCCACCTGCGGCTTCTTTCCGGTAGATGACGTCACGATCAATTACCTGCGACAAACCGGCCGGCCGGATGCGGTTATCGAGCGTGTCGAGGCCTATTGCAAGACGCAGGGGTTATGGCGCGAGTCGGGCCATGAACCGGTGTTTACCGCCACCCTGCATCTGGATATGAATGAGGTGGAAGCCAGCCTGGCAGGCCCGAAACGGCCGCAGGATCGGGTTGCCCTGGGTGATGTCCCGCGGGCTTTTGATGATTTGCTGGCCTTGCAGGTTACGCCGGATGACGAGGCTGAAGCGCGGCTGGAAAGTGAAGGGGGCGGCGGCACGGCCGTAGGATCGCATAGCGGGGCTACGACGGTTGAAATCGATGGCGAGGAACATGTGCTCAAGCATGGTGCCGTGGTCATTGCCGCGATTACGTCCTGCACCAATACCTCCAACCCCAGCGTGATGATGGCGGCCGGCCTGGTGGCGAAAAAAGCCCTGGAGAAAGGGTTGCAACGCAAACCCTGGGTCAAGTCATCCCTGGCGCCCGGTTCCAAGGTGGTTACGGATTACCTCGCCAAGGCCGGTCTGAATGACTATCTGGACAAGCTGGGTTTCAATCTGGTTGGTTACGGTTGCACCACGTGCATCGGCAACTCCGGCCCCCTGCCGGAAGCCATCGGCAAAGCCATCACTGAGCATGACCTGGTCGTTTCGTCGGTATTGTCCGGCAATCGCAATTTCGAAGGCCGTGTACATCAGCAGGTCAAGGCCAACTGGCTGGCCTCGCCGCCCCTGGTGGTGGCCTATGCCCTGGCCGGCAATACGCGCATGAATCTGGCCAAGGAGCCGCTCGGGCTGGATGCCGACAACAAGCCGGTGTATCTGCAGGATGTCTGGCCCAGCAATGCCGAAATTGCTGAAGCAGTGGCCATGGTTGAACAGAGCATGTTCCGTGAGCGCTATGCCGACGTCTTCAGTGGCGATGAGCACTGGCAGGGTATTGAGGTACCGGACAGCAGCACCTATGCCTGGGATGACAAGTCCAGTTATGTGCAAAACCCGCCGTACTTCGAGCATATTGATCAACCGCTGAAGCCCGTAGAGCCGGTGAAGCAAGCCTGTGTGTTGGCCGTCTTTGGCGACTCGATCACCACTGACCATATCTCGCCGGCCGGTTCAATCAAGGCCAGCTCGCCAGCGGGCGAGTACCTGCAAAGTCTCGGCATAAAACCGGATGATTTCAATTCCTATGGCTCACGCCGGGGCAATCATCAGGTGATGATGCGCGGCACCTTTGCCAATATCCGTATCCGTAATCTGATGCTGGCAGGCGAGGAGGGTGGTGAAACCATCCATGTGCCCAGTGGCGAACGTCAATCCATTTATGATGCCGCCATGCGCTACCAGAAGGAAGATACCCCGCTGGTGATCCTGGCCGGCAAGGAATACGGTACCGGCTCCAGCCGCGACTGGGCGGCCAAGGGTACCAATTTGCTGGGTATCAAAGCGGTGATTGCCGAGAGCTTTGAGCGTATTCACCGTTCCAACCTGGTCGGCATGGGTGTGCTGCCCTTGCAGTTCCAGGATGGGCAGGGTGTCGCTGCACTGGGCCTGGATGGGCATGAGCGCATTGATATCCAGGGGCTGGATGATGACCTGAAACCGGGTCAAAGCTTGCCGGTTGTG
The DNA here is from genome assembly GCF_900105655.1 of Halopseudomonas salegens. NCBI lineage: Bacteria > Pseudomonadati > Pseudomonadota > Gammaproteobacteria > Pseudomonadales > Pseudomonadaceae > Halopseudomonas > Halopseudomonas salegens. The sequence continues at coordinate 1,877,541 of NZ_LT629787.1, read as the reverse complement.
GCCACCCGGACCAATGGCGACCAGGTCAAGTTCGAGGTGCTCTGCCGTATCGACACCGGCAACGAGATCGACTACTTCAAGGCCGGCGGCATTCTGCACTACGTATTGCGCGGGTTGCTGGCTGGGTGAACGTCGTGCTCCGAGACCGCTGAGTACTCAGACAACACGACCTGATGCGAGCTTAAGTCGCTGTTTTGGAAAAAATTCTATTGACAGTGACTTCCCCTGACCCTAATATTCGCCCCGTCCTCGAGACGGGGCTATAGCTCAGCTGGGAGAGCGCCTGCATGGCATGCAGGAGGTCAGCGGTTCGATCCCGCTTAGCTCCACCAAGTTTTAGGTCAGTGACTCGTTCATTGGCCTGTTTTAATCTAGGGTTTGCCTTTACCAGCCAAAGGTAAATCAGAAGGGTTTGCGTCCCCTTCGTCTAGTGGCCTAGGACACCGCCCTTTCACGGCGGTAACAGGGGTTCGAGTCCCCTAGGGGACGCCATTTATTACTGCCGCATTCATGTGGCAGGGTCGTCAGACCACGGGGCTATAGCTCAGCTGGGAGAGCGCCTGCATGGCATGCAGGAGGTCAGCGGTTCGATCCCGCTTAGCTCCACCAATCAACAAAAAAGCCGGCTTGCAAGCCGGCTTTTTTGTGTCTGTCATTTATTGCCCGGGGTTGCACGGCTCAAGGCTCGTCCACACTTTGCCCGCAAACCCTGGGCAGGCGACACCGGGATTGAGCGGCGTTTTCATGCTGGACGCCGACGGACAGCGTGACCGAATGCCCCGTCTCGCACTGGCGCACCGCTTTGGCACTGTGCGGGCAACCGCTGTTCTCCAGGGCCACTGCCAGATTGTTCCAGCCGGCAGTCAATTCCGGGAAGTCATCCACCAGCATGCGGAAATGCTCGATGGCATCGCCTTTGCGGGCCTGTGTCCAGGCTATGTTGCCCAGACCGAGGCGAGCCCCGGGCTGTTCCGGCCATTGCTGCTGAGCGCTTTCGTAGGCTTCGGCAGCCGCTGCCAAGCGTCCGGTCTGCTCCAGTTCACTGGCAGCCAGCAGGTAGCGCAAGGGTTCTGCAGTGGCGGGTATCTGCCCGGCGGGTACCAGCACACGCGCCCAGCGTTCAGCCCGTTCCCAGGTACGCATGAACAACGCAAAGCTTTCCCGCTGTGCAGCATTCAGACCGCTGTGAACGATCAGGTGCTCCGTCTCCAGGTCATAACCAATCACCACCGCATAATGCCATTGCGGCAGCCAGCTTAGCCCGAGGTTCTGCATGACCAGTACCGGATGGCCGGCGGCCAGTTCAGTCAGCAGCGCCTCCAGACGAGTTGTCAGGGGGTAGACCAACAGGTCGCGTTCACGGCTGGCCGCAACCATTTCCATTTGCAGGCTGCCCTGGCGTTCCGGCAGGTAAACCCGGTCCTTGATGTGATCAGGATGGACAGGCAGTCCGTAATGGTTGAATACCATGGCCAGTGCAGCAGGGCCGCATTGATAGGCGTCCTGAGCGTGAAAGGGGACGTCGAGCTGCACCTTGCGCGGTAGTTCGGCCACCGCACTGTCATCCGGCAGCAGCGGACCGCGTCCGGCGCAAGCGGACAGCACGAGCAGCAGGCCGAGCAAGGCAGTCAGGCGCAGTGAAGCAGTAAGCATGGATGGAAAGGCCTTGTTTGAACAGCACTCAGGGGCGCAAGCGCCCCTGAGTGCATTCCGCCTCGGCGGGTTTATCGCACGCAATTGACGAAGTTGTAGACATTGGTTGCGCAGAGCATATCGGTAATGATGAAGACCAACAGGAAGAGCGCAATGATACCCACCACCCCGGCGCCGGCTGGTGCATTGTCGAGCTGCTGGTTGAACTCTGCCAGCTCGGCAGTGGTCAGGCTGTTGATGCGCTGCTCAACCTGCTCGGACGAGACGCCCATACTGGCCAGCTTGTCCTTGACTGCACCTTCGTCGAGCATGGCGATCAAGGCTTCACGGTCAACGTTCATCTGTTGCTCGGCGACCACTTCATGGGTACCGATCATGCCGGGTTGCGCATAAGCGGCGCTGATGCTGCCGAGCAGAAATACCACAGACAGAATGACTGCCATGTAACGCTTGATCGAATGCATTGTTGACATAGGTTTCACTCCTTTGCTGTTGGTGTTTTCAGACATGGCTGCGGTTGATGTCAGACAAGTCTCAACAGGTATAGACAATCAAATACCGAATTTGTCCCGCATCTGGTAATACCAGGCACCCATGGCGGTAAAGGGCACACGCAAAAGCCGACCGCCGGGGAAAGGGTAGTGCGGCAAGCTGGCAAAGGCGTCGAAACGTTCGGCTTGGCCGCGCAGTGCTTCCGCCAGTACCTTGCCGGCCAGGTGCGTGTAGGTAACACCGTGGCCGCTGCAGCCCTGGGAGTAGTAGATATTTTCTCCCAGTCGGCCGACCTGGGGCAGTCGGGAGAGCGTGAGCAGGAAGTTTCCGGTCCAGGCATAGTCAATCCTTACCCCTTCCAGTTGCGGGAAAGTCTTGAGCAATTTCGGTCGGATCAGGGCTTCGACATTGGCCGGGTCGCGCGCGCCATAAGTGACACCGCCACCATAGATCAGCCGCCGATCGGCAGACAGGCGATAGTAATCGAGCAGGTAATTGCAATCTTCGACGCAGTCATCCTGGGGCAGCAGGCTGAGCGCCAGGTCCTCATCCAGTGCTTCGGTAGTAATGACCTGGGTGCCACAGGGCATCGATTTTGCAGCCAGCTGCGGTAGCAGGTTGCCGAGGTAGGCATTGCCGGCGACGATCACGAAGCGTGCTTCGACCTGCCCATCGGCCGTATGCACGGTAGCGGGCTGGCCGTGTTCAATGCGAGTGACCGCAGACTGCTCATGGATCACCCCGCCGAGAGATTCAAGGGCAGCCGCCTCGCCGAGTACCAGATTCAGCGGGTGGATATGTCCGCCACTCATATCCAGCAAGCCGCCGACATAACGCGAACTGCCAACGCGACGGGCGATGTCTGCCTGATCAAGCAGGCTCAGTTTGTCGTTGCCGTAGCGCTCCCACAGTCGTTGTTGTTGCTCCAGGTGATCAAGCTGCTTGCCGGTCAAGGCAGCAAAAATGCCGCCATCCTTGAGATCGCACTGGATACCGTATCGGGCAACCCGCTGGCGGATGATCTGCGCGCCTTCAAACGCCATCTTGCCGAGTAACGCCGCCTGTTCGGGCGCAGCGGTACGCTCGATGACATCAATGTCGCGGCTGTAACTGTTGACGATCTGCCCGCCATTTCGCCCGGAAGCGCCCCAGCCGACGCGGGCTGCCTCGAGCACGGTGACCTTGAAGCCCTGCTCGGCGAGAAACAGGCCGGCCGATATACCGGTAAAGCCAGCCCCTATCACGCAAACGTCAGTACGGGTGGAGCCACTCAAGGCTGGACGGTCCGGGCTGGGATTGGCGGAAGCGGCGTAGTAGGAGTCCGCGTGTTGAATGGTAGGCATGGCATGACCCTGCGTAGGAAATTTTTTACAGACTGTTCATTATCCTACTTCGTAGCCCATGCCTTTGCCAGCCCTGCCGTCAAACGCAGGGAGGCTGAACCAGGAGGCCTCTCAGACGTTAATCCGGCCGGTTCTCTTCCGCCTGTTTTTCTTTGGCCTCTTCCGCCTCGAGCTGTGCCTGACGCTCCTTGATGCGGGCCAGTTTTTCCGGGCTGATTGGCATGGTGTTGGCGCTGTCGCGCAACAGCAACAGACTACTCAGCACCATACCGAAGGCCAATATGATAAATATCCAGCCGATAGCGGGCATAGGTTCCTCGCAAGAGATTGTTTTCTCTGGTTGGACCAGCTTACCTTTTTATGCAACTTTTTGTCGGGCGGCTGATTTGTGCTGCAAGTGCTTGACTCGCCACCAAAAAGAGATAGAATGCGCCCCAGTTCAGCGGTGTCGGCCAGTCCAGCCCCTGTAACTCAGCGCAGCGGTAGTTCAGTTGGTTAGAATACCGGCCTGTCACGCCGGGGGTCGCGGGTTCGAGTCCCGTCCGCTGCGCCAGACATTGAAAACCCCGGGTTGATCCCCGGGGTTTTTTTGTGCCCAATGCAAATCATTGTGCACAGCCATAAAAAAACCCACTGCAAGCAGTGGGTTTTTTCGACGGCGACTATTACATGTTCGGGTAATTCGGGCCGCCGGTACCCTCAGGCGCGATCCAGTTGATATTCTGCGACGGATCCTTGATGTCGCAGGTTTTGCAATGCACGCAGTTCTGCGCATTGATCTGGAATTTCTTCTCGCCGCTTTCTTCGCTGGTCACAATCTCGTAGACACCAGCCGGGCAGTAGCGCTGTGCCGGCTCATCGTATTGTGGCAGGTTGACGTCCAGTGGCACGTTCGGATCTTTCAGTGTCAGGTGCACTGGCTGATCTTCTTCGTGGTTGGTATTGGACATGAAGACCGAAGACAGCTTGTCGAAGCTCAGCTTGCCATCTGGCTTGGGATAGGCAATCTTTTCAGCCTCGGAGGCCTTTTTCATGCAAGCGTAATCCGGCGTGGTGTCACGCAGGGTTACCGGAATCTTGCCGCCGAACAGGTTCTGGTCCACAAAGTTGAAGGCAGCACCAAAGAAGGTACCGAACTTGTGAATCGCCGGGCCGAAGTTGCGGGCGCGGAAGAGGTCATCGTACAGCCAGCTGTTCTTGAACAGTTCGGGGTATTCGTTCAGCTCGTCACCCCCCTCGCGACCGTCTTTCAGTGCCTTGAGTACGGCATCCGCTGCCAGCATGCCGGATTTCATGGCCGTGTGGCTGCCCTTGATCTTGGCAAAGTTCAGCGTGCCGAGGTCACAACCGATCAGAACACCACCGGGGAAGACTGATTTCGGCAGCGAGTTGTAGCCGCCTTTGCAAATGGCACGGGCGCCATAAGCCAGGCGCTTGCCGCCTTCCAGGTATTGCTTCAGTTTGGGGTGGTGCTTGAGGCGCTGGAACTCGTCAAAGGGTGACAGGTGCGGGTTGCTGTAGGACAGGTCGACAATCAGACCAACCACCACCTGGTTGTCCTCAATGTGGTAAAGGAATGAGCCGCCAGTATTTTCACTGCCCATGATTTCCATCGGCCAGCCGGCGGTATGCACGACCAGGCCGGGTTCATGTTTGGCCGGATCGATTTCCCACAGTTCCTTGATGCCGATACCGTAATGCTGGGCATCGGCTTCGCTATCGAGCTTGTACTTGGCAATCAACTGCTTGCCAATGTGGCCACGGCAGCCTTCGGCAAACAGGGTGTACTTGGCGCGCAGTTCCATACCCGGCGTATGCACGCCCGGCTTGGGATTGCCTTCGCGGTCAACACCCAGATCGCCGGTAATGATGCCGCGCACAACACCCTTGTCATCAATCAGTGCTTCCTGAGCGGCAAAACCGGGATACACCTCGACACCGAGGTTTTCTGCCTGTTCGGCCAGCCAGCGGCAGAGATTGCCCAGGGAGATGATGTAGTTGCCTTCATTGTGCATGGTTTTCGGCACAAAAAAGTTGGGGACTTTAGTGCTTTTTTCTTCGCTGGTAAGCATGTAGATGTCATCACGCGCAACCGGGACGTTCAGCGGGGCACCGAGCTCTTTCCAGTCAGGAAACAGCTCTTCCAGGGCGCGCGGTTCAAAAACGGCACCAGACAGAATGTGAGCGCCAACCTCCGAGCCTTTCTCCACGACGCAAACACTCACATCCTGGCCGGCTTCGGCGGCTTCTTTCTTCAATCGACAGGCAGCTGCAAGGCCGGACGGGCCTGCGCCTACGATGACAACGTCAAACTCCATGAATTCGCGTTCCACAAGCTATCTCCTACACTAGGCTGGCAATTTGAATTAGGATCTTCCCTGATCGTTTAGCAGCGCAGTATACCAGCCCTGCAGGCCAGTACCAATTGGTCTGGCCCAGGCGGCTGCGGCAGGTGTGTCAAGGCGAGGGGTGGCAGGTCATCAATCTGCCTGGTGGCAGGCGCTTATCACTGACTCCAGCGCGGCGCCCCAGTTGCCCCGAGACCCGGGCAGCAGCTCTTGCAGGCGCTGGTCATCCAGAACCGACCAGGCCGGGCGCTTGGCTGGCGTAGGAAATTCGGCGGTGCTTACCGGTTTCAGTAGCGGGATCCTGGCGTCGGGATCGCCGGCTTTCAGCGCGGCAAAAATTGCGCTGGCAAAATCAAACCAGGTGCAGGGCGTGCCACCGGAAAAGTGGTAAATGCCGCGCGCATGCGGGATGCCAATCAATTGCACCAGCGTTTGCGCCAGATCACCCGCCCAGGTCGGAGTGCCGGTCTGGTCGGCAACGATGCCCAGCTCATCCCGTTCGCCAGCCAGGCGCAGCATGGTCTTGAGAAAATTGTTGCCATAGGCGCTGAAGACCCAGGCCGTGCGCACGATAATATGCTCATTGGCTTGCGCGGCAGCCTGCTCGCCAGCCAGCTTGCTGGCGCCGTAAACCCCCAGGGGCCGGGTAGGGTCCGTCTCCCGCCAGGGTTGCTGGTGGTTGCCGTCAAACACATAATCCGTTGATACCTGAATCAGCCGGGCATTCACGCTGTTGGCGGCCTGGGCCAATAACGCGACCGCTTCCGCGTTGATCTTCCATGCCGACTCGGCATGGGTTTCAGCACTGTCAACGCCGGTCCAGGCCGCTGCGTTGATGATCACCTCGGGCTGGAAGTGTGACACCTGCTGCTGTACCTGCCGGGCATTGGTGATATCCAGTTGTTCGCGGCTGCAGGCGAGCCATGCATGCTCGGTAGCGGCCAACACATCCTGCAGGCAGCGGCCAAGCTGGCCATTGGCGCCGGTCAGCAAAATCTTCATGCCTGGCGGTACTCATTAAAGCTGCCTGCGGCGGTATCCTTGGCCGACAAGGTAAATTCCAGGCCCTGTGGCCAGGCAATTGCCAGCTCCGGGTCGTCCCAGCGGATAACGCCCTCGTCGTCAGGGTCGTAGTAATCAGTGCATTTGTACTCGAAGTCGGCTTCCTCCGAGAGCACAACAAAACCATGTGCGAAGCCCGGCGGTACCCAGAATTGACGCTTGTTCTCGGCCGAGAGCATTACCCCCTCCCACTGGCCGTATGCGGGCGAGTCGGGACGCAGATCCACCGCCACATCAAATACCTCGCCCGAGACAACGCGCACCAGTTTGCCCTGGGGTTTGTTGATCTGAAAGTGCAAGCCACGGAGAACGCCGCGTCTGGAACGCGAATGGTTGTCTTGCACAAAGGGCAGGGTGATCCCGGCTTGCTCGGCGTAGCGGGCAAGCTGAAAGGTCTCCAGAAAAAAACCGCGCTCATCCCCGAATACACGGGGTTCTATGATGACGCAGTCGGGCAGTCGGGTAGGTATTACCTTCATCAATGATCCTCTGCCAGGCGCAGCAGATATTGGCCGTAAGCGGTTTTTGCCAGGGCTTGTCCCTGGCGTTCAAGTTGGTCCCGGTCGATCCAGTTCTGTGAAAAGGCGATCTCTTCCAGACAGGCAACCTGCAAGCCCTGGCGGTGCTCCAGCGTCTGCACGAATTGCCCTGCCTCCAGCAGTGAGTCATGGGTGCCGGTATCCAGCCAGGCAAAGCCGCGCCCGAGCAAGGTCACATTCAGGTCGCCACGCTCCATGTAGGCGCGATTGACGTCGGTAATTTCCAGCTCACCGCGCTGCGAAGGCTGGATATTGCGGGCAATATCAATCACATCGTTGTCATAAAAATACAGCCCGGTTACCGCGTAGTTGGATTTTGGCTGTGTCGGCTTTTCTTCCAGGCTGATTGCTCGCCCCTGGTTGTCGAACTCGACCACACCGAAACGTTCCGGGTCAGTGACGTGATAGCCGAACACGGTTGCTCCGGTTGGGCGGGCAGCTGCCTCGCGCAGGGTATCGGTGAAGTGCCCGTAGAAAATGTTGTCACCCAGGACCAGGCATACATTGCTGTCACCGATGAAGTCAGCACCAATGATGAAGGCTTCCGCCAGCCCGTTGGGCTCGGCTTGCACGGCATAACTGATCTGCAAACCAAACTGCTCGCCGTTGCCCAGCAAGCGTTCAAAGCCCGGCATGTCTTCCGGGGTAGAGATCACCAGCACATCGCGGATACCGGCCAGCATCAGTACCGACAGCGGATAATAAATCATCGGTTTGTTGTAAACCGGCAGCAGTTGTTTGGACACGCCAATAGTAATCGGGTGCAGCCGGCTGCCCGAGCCACCGGCGAGAATAATGCCCTTGAGCTTGCTCATTCATGTTCCTGTCAGTAAATCAGTGGGCTATCAACCCTGAGTGCCGATACGATTCAGCGTGTACTCACCAGAGAGCACACGTTGCCACCACTGTGGATTGTCCAGATACCATTGCACCGTTTTGCGCATACCCGAGTCGAAGGTCTCCGCTGGTGTCCAGCCCAGCTCGCGCTGAATCTTGCCGGCATCAATGGCGTAGCGTACATCGTGACCTGGCCGGTCGCGCACAAAGGTGATCAGATCGCGGTAATGTGCCACCCCGGCAGGTTTTTCCGGCGCCAGTTCTTCAAGCAGCGCACACAAGGTTTCCACCACCTCGAGGTTACGCTTTTCGTTGTGACCACCAATATTGTAAGTTTCTCCTGGCTGTCCCCGGGAAATCACTTCAACCAGGGCCGCAGCGTGGTCTTCAACAAACAACCAGTCACGTATTTGCGACCCGTCACCATAAACCGGCAAGGGTTTGCCATGCAGCGCATTGAGGATCATGTGCGGCACCAGTTTTTCCGGGAAATGGCACGGCCCGTAGTTGTTCGAGCAGTTGGTAATCAGGACTGGAAGCCCCCAGGTGCGATGCCAGGCTCTGACCAGGTGGTCTGAGCTGGCTTTGGAGGCCGAGTAGGGTGAGCTGGGAGCGTACGCCGTCTGCTCGGTGAACAGGTCATCAGTTCCTTCCAGGTCGCCATAGACTTCATCGGTGGAAACATGATGGAAGCGAAAATGCCTGGCCTGTTCAGCGGGCAGCTGTGCCCAGTACTGGCGTGCCGTTTCCAGCAGGGTATAGGTACCCATGATATTGGTATTGATAAAATCAGCCGGGCCATCAATCGAACGGTCAACGTGTGACTCTGCCGCCAGATGCATCACGGCATCCGGGCAAAACTCGGCAAATACCTGCGCCATTGCCTGCGCATCGCAGATATCATGTTGGTAGAAGGTGTAGCGGGGTGAGTCTGCTGCGTCGCCCAGCGACTCCAGGTTGCCGGCATAGGTCAGGCAGTCAATATTGCCGACGGCATGTTCCGTATGGGCAATCAGATGGCGAATAACTGCACTGCCGATAAAGCCTGCACCACCGGTAACCAGAATCTTCATAAATGGCCGACCTGTTGCCTTGGAAATATGGCCGGCAATGCTACCTTGGCTGGCGCTCGGGGGCAATTGGTGGCAATCCGGCAGGCACAGGCGAGTGCCTGCCGGAAGGGCGGTTTATTGCGGAAACTGATCGATGGGGATTTCACCGAAGCTGCATTCAAGGGTGCAGGTTTCGCCAGGCATCAGGCGATCGTTGAGCGAGCATGTGCCACCTAGCTTTGGTTGCAGTGGCTCGCCCTCAGAGAGTCGGATCAAACCAAAGTTTGGTTCGATACGCGTAAACACAATGCCATTGGGCTGATTGGTGCTGATTTCCCAGCCATCTGTCTCAATGCAGCTGAGGAAGTCGCTGCCACTGGGGCTGTCAATAAGCCTGTCGACCAAAGAGGGCAGGGCCAGCACATCCTGCTGGTAGCCAATCACGGCAATGCTGGCCGAGAGTACAACTGCAGCCACACCACCACCGGCTTTGCGTTGCTTGAAGAAAATGCCGGCGGTAACCAGCATGGACAACGTAATCAGAGCGGTCGCCCAGCCGCCCAAGGGAATGGCGTTCAAGCCGCTGCCCCAACCAATATCAAAACCGGGTTCACCTTCTTGTGCAACTACAGGCAAGCTGGTCATCAGCAAAAAGCTGGCGACATAAGCTTTCTTCAGATACATGAAGTACTCCTTGCATTTAAAATCCGTTTCGAGCTGCAAGGCAACTGCATGCATGAACATGGTGCGCCGTTTCAGCTCATTGAAAGTGGCAAAAATTGTTTGCCGAAGAACTGTATGTCAGCGCAGCAAATATTGAAAGTGTCAAGTTTTGACGCCAAAAAACAATCAGACACTACCCGCTGGCAATGCTTTTATCGCCTCGAGCAAAGATTGGGTCTTGTTTTCCATCAGCGCCATATCGCCGCGACTTTCTACATTAAGGCGAATAACCGGTTCAGTATTCGATGCGCGCAGATTGAAGCGCCATTCCTTGAAGCAGAGACTGATGCCGTCGGTATAGTCGACATCAATGGCATCAGGCGTATACAGTTTTTCAATGTGGCTCAATACGGCGCCGGCGTCGGCCACGGTGAGGTTGATCTCACCCGAGGAAGGGAAGGCTGCGATGCGGGCATCCACCAGGGTTGAGAGGGGCTGTTGCTTGCGGCAAACCAGCTCGGCTACCAGAAGCCACGGGATCATTCCGCTGTCACAGTAGGCAAAGTCGCGGAAATAGTGGTGAGCACTCATCTCGCCGCCATAGGCTGCGTCTTCCAGGCGCATCCGTTCTTTGATAAACGCGTGCCCGGCCTTGGTCTGTACGGCAACCCCATCATTGTTGGCAACCTGTTCGATGGTGTTCCACACCAGGCGCGGGTCATGGATGATGCGCGCCCCGGGCTCCTTCTTCAAAAAGGCCTCCGCCAACAGGCCAACGATATAGTAGCCCTCGATAAAACGGCCCTGCTCGTCAAACAGAAAACAGCGGTCAAAGTCACCATCCCAGGCAATGCCCATGTCGGCTTTGTGTTCCAGCACCGCATCACGGGTCATGCCGCGATTTTCTTCCAGCAAGGGATTGGGAATGCCGTTGGGGAAGCTGCCATCCGGGGTATGACAGATCTTGATCAGCTCAACAGGAATCGCCCGCTCGGTAAATGCCGCTTCCAGCGCATCGATGGCCGGACCGGCAGCGCCATTGCCGGCATTGACGACAATTCGCAGGGGCGTGAAGTTCTGCGGGTTGATGTATCCCATCAGATGCTCGATGTAATCGGCGCGGTTATCAATCTTGCGGTAGTCGCCACGGTCGGACTCGGCGACGGCGGGGTCCTTGCCGTCGACCAGCGCTATATCCATCGCTTCTGCCATCTGTCGGATATCGGCCAGGCCGGTATCTGCAGAAATGGGGCGGGCCCCTTCGCGAACCAGCTTGAAGCCGTTGTAGTCGATCGGGTTATGCGACGCCGTTACTTCGATTCCGCCGTCAACGGTCAGGTGAAAGGCAGCAAAATAGACTTCCTCCGTACCGGTCATCCCCAGATCCCAGACCGTTACGCCCTCATCGCGAAGCCCATTGGCCAGCGCCGCTTTCAGTTGCGGTGAGCTCTCGCGCACGTCGCCCCCGAGCACGATGCGGCGCGGCTGCAGGAAGCGAGCAAAAGCGCGGCCAATGCGGTAGGCAATCTCTTCATTCAGTTCGGTGCCGAGTTGGCCGCGAATATCATAGGCTTTGAAGCAGGTCAGAGGTTTTTGCATGGCATTCTACTCGCTGTAAAGGCATGGCCTTGGGGCCCGGCAACATCAATGTAGTGTACGAGCTTATCAACCCGTATTGCTGCGGTCACGGTTTGCTGTAGAGACATGATCAGAGCCAGGCATGACAATCGTAAGGTCGCTCGGCGTTTTTTCAGGGCTCTGGGCTGATGAAGTGTTCGGCATGCACGCTGAGGTTTTCACCAAACCGCCCGACGTGTTCCTGAACTTTTCCCGAGCGGGTCATGATGCCGATATAAGGTGCCCGAAAACCGATATTGCCCCACTGGGTAAAGGGTGTGCTGGCAAACAGTGGTGAGAAGTCGACCGCTCCACATTGGGCGCTGTCATGGGCTATCACCGCGAAAGCGCTGTATTGCTCGGCATTGTCGATCGCGTGCCGGAAAACACCGGGTTCGGCGGTTTCTGACTGCTCAGCCAACTGACAGGTATCGACATGAGCCAGGATGGCAGCGTCTTCCCTCGCGGAGAACCCTACCAGCGTCAGCCCGCGTTGAAGCGGCAGGGTCTGGTCGGTCCCCAGGTTTTGTACGGCGGAGGTAACTCCGGGGCCGGAAAATGAATGCAGCAAGTACTCAGCATCATGCATGGGATCCGTATCATGGGCAGCAAACTGGTGTTCACGGGTGCGCAAGGTCTGCTCAATGGACGTCAGTTGCTGTTGCCTTGTCGTATAACGGGTAGCGTCCAGTGCGGGGGAATCCATTGCCTGGCGCACCCGGTCATAACTCAGCAGCGGTTGTTCGTTGACCGGTTCGGGGGTCATGGGTGCGCTCTGACCAAGATGCCCGAATAACAGACACTCGCCTTCGTCGGCATGACGGGTGGATTGTTTGCGGCACTCGTCTATCCAGATAAATGGCTGGTCCTGCGTCAGATTGCTTACTTCGCGGGTCAGGGTGGCAGGGTTTGCGTCATTGAAGTAGACCTCGGTAATGGCCTGTTGCTCGTTGAGCAAAAACAGAACGGGGTAATCCAGCTGTCGTTGACCCAGCTGAACCGTTTTTGCCGCCGGGTCAATCAGAATGCCCTCCTTGATGTCCGGGTAAGACCACATGCTCTGAAACAGCGGGCGGTAGGTTCTTAACCACTCATCTGTATCTGGCTGCGACTCCACCAGGGTAGGGACATCAGCCAGTAACGAACGCCCCAGGCCGAGAGACGGGCTGTCAAACCCGATTGCCTGCTTGATCGTCGGGGCGACATCCAGCAATGAACCGGGCTTGTTGATCTGTGCGCTGGGCTGATCCGGGGTGAAGAGCATCACCAGGTTGCGTCTGGTTCCCTGTTGCAACAGCGTGGTTGCAGTATTCGGCATTGCCAGATGATCGGACAGCACCACCAGAACGGTGTCTTCGGCAGCCTCGCTGGCAAGAAACCGGCGGATAAAGCCGGCAGCCAGACGGTCGGTACAATGCACGCTGTTCAGTATCGGGTTGTCGCCATTCTGATAGACCACATCGGCACAGCTACGAGACATGTGTCCGTCGGGATGGTGGGTATCCAGCGTCAACAGAAACAGGCCGAAGGGGGCAGGGGCCGCATGCAGCTCGTGCAGGCGTTCGGTAGCCAGGTCGTATAATGTGTCGTCATACAGGCCCCAGGTGGAGTGGTAGTCAGGGTCAGCTTGCGCAGGCAGCAATTCATCGCGCCCGTCAATCTCAGTGAAACCGTGGCTGGCGTAAAAGCGGCCCTTGCCGGCGAAGCTGAGTGTGGCGCCACCCATATAGTTCAAGTGGTAATTGTGTGCAGCCAGCAAGTCGCCCAGACAAATGGCCTTGGGCAGGAATTGATCAAGCCCGCCCTGGCTGTTTCCGCTGCCCGGGGTGACAAGGGGAATGCCGCACTGGGAAGCGGTCATGCCGGCAATGGTCCAGCTGGTACCGTGAACCTGGCGAATATCGCTGAAGCTGATGGCGGTTTCTTTCAGTGCGCTCAGCTCGGGAAGCAAATCGGGGAAAAGTGCATCGTCGAAATAGGTGTCTTCCACGGATTCCAGATACAGGACAACCAGGTTTTTCGGTTCCCTGGTGGCAGGCAAGTGGTTTACTGCCTGGTATTCGACCGGTATTTCCATGCCCTCCATGAGCGCGCTCGGCATGTACAGCTCCACGATGTCATGGCTGGCCGGATTGAATGCCAGGGCAGCACAGAGAGCGACAAATCCGCTGATTCGACGCCAGCCTGAGCCGGCTTTGACGCCCGCAGCTCGGCTGAAGCGGACAATCAGACCGCTGAGCACGAAAATGGCAAGCAGATAGAGTGCACTGAAGATGATGAGGTCCAGAAACGGGACCAGCCCCATCCCTTGCATATCCTCCTGCAAGTGATAAATCACCGACTCATCGATACCGACTCCGCTCAGATGATTCGCCAGCCAGTAAGCGCCCAGCAGGAACAGCTGCAACCAACACAGGGCAGCGAAGGCAATCCGGGGTGCGGCCGCGCTGATCGCGCGCAGACCGAGCAGCATGCCCAGCAGGGTCAGAATCAGTGAGGCTAGGGTGAGAGTCATGGCATCCTTGACAAGAACTGAGTGCTCAAGCGCGCATCATACACAGGCTGTCAGTACTGTTACAGTCTGATGAAATCAAACGCTTTTCCGGTTGCGGCAGCGAGGAAGGCATGATTCGATATGGTTCGATTCAATCAGTGAGGACAAGCATTGAGCACACAGTCACGCAACGCGCCCTGTTCCTGCGGAAGCGGTAAACGCTATAAACACTGTTGTGGGCAGGCAGCCGCCAATGATCAGCCAGCAGATACTCAGCAGCCAGCCTTGCCAGACAGGCCGAAAAAACCGCTGTTTGCCCTGGCTCCGCTCCCCAGTCAGCCTGATGGCCGCCCCGTACTGAGCATTGTCATGCCCTGGTTTCGAAAATTGGCCGATATGCGGCGTGTGTTGCCCATCAACGCCTTGTATTTTGCCCGGTCAGGCATTGAAGTCATCCTGGTGATGGATGAGCCCTCTGAAGAGCAGGCCGTGCTTGAACTGCTGAACTTCTATCCCGATATTCGCTGGCAAGTCGTGGTCAATGATCAGCCGCATGACTGGCGCCCGCCATGTTGCGCCATCAACGTGGGTCTGCGGCATGCGCAGGGTGATTATGTGCTGGTGATGTCGCCTGAATCTGCCTGTGTCACCGATGTGCCTGCGGCCGCCCTCAGGACGTTACTGGAATACCCGCAAGCGATTGCTTTGGGTCAGGTCGGTTTTGCCTGTTTTGAGGAGCTGGAAAGCCATTTATATACCAACCCGCACCTCTATCGGGATCACGCTGCCTATCTGCAGCAGGCGCAGGAATTGGCCCGACAGTTTGACTGTGCTGTCCCGGATATTTTCCGGATTGCCAGCTTCTACGGTTCCATTTGTGCGCCCAAAGCGGCCTTTGAAGCCGTGCATGGATATGACGAAAACTTCACTGTCTGGGGCGGTGATGATGACAATCTGCGCGTTCGCATGGAGCTGGCTGGTTACCAGAATCTGTTTTGCCCGCATATGCGCTTGTTGCACCTGGAAGATCGCTTGCGCAGGGGTGGTGAGCAATATGATGCGGACGACATTTTTCGAAAGTGTGCTATCTCCACAGCTCAGGCAAACGATGCAAGTTGGGGGCAGGATTTTGCCCGTGTGGCCTTGTGCTCAGGGCCAATAAAAAATACCACTGGAATCGACTGGGAAAGCTCAATAAGGAAGACGGTTCCATTTATCGAACCAGCAAAAGCGGGTTCCAGACGGCGTTGTTCAGTGTGCGGCAATCATCAACATTACGCCAAAGCTTTCAGTTGTCGCCATTGTGAGGCAGGGATTCTCGGCTCTGCCCCGACAGCGCAGTGGAAGCCGCGTATTGCTTGTCTGATGCAGTTGCATGATGAAGAGCGTGATTTGCCCGGCTGTCTGGACCACCTGGCGGGCTATGTGGATGGGATTATTGCGCTGGATGATGGCTCTACCGATGCCACCGCCGCAATACTGGCTGCTCATCCGGCCGTCGTTGAGTGTCTGCACAATCCGGCGAGCAGCACGCGCGAGTGGAATGAACCGGAAAACCGCCGACGCTTGCTGCAGAAAGCGCAAGACCTGGGATACGACTGGGTGCTGACCTGTGATGCCGATCAACGCTTTGAACGTCTCTTTCTAGAGCAAATACATGAGCTGGCGGGTTGCTTTGAACCAGGAAAACAAGCCGTTCTGTCACTGTCCATGCGTGAACTGTGGGATGACCCCCTGCAATACCGGGTCGATGGATTATGGGGTAGCAAGCAAACCGGTTGTTTTTTCAGTGTGCCAAAGGGATCGATACATTTGCCTGGTACCAAGGCCTTTCATGGTGACTGGTTCACTGATGTGCTGCATGAAGGCGGAAAAATTCATCGTGCCCGGTTCCATTTGTACCATTTGAAAATGGTTGATAAAGCCAGTCGGCTAGAGCGCAGAGACTTCTATCAGCGGCTCGATCCGGCAAATCGCTTGCAGCAGGCTGGTTACGATTATCTGACTGATGAAGGGCCCGAACTGCAGCTTGAGCGCATTGCGCCTGAAAGGGCTTATGACATCGACACCTTGAGTGAGCGCTATCGCGCCTTGATAAACGACTAGGCCGGGATCAATGGCTGTTCAATCACGGCCAAACAGGTCCCGGGTATACACCTTGTGCCTGACGTCATTCAGCTCATCGGTCATGCGGTTGGCGATAATCAGGTCGCAATCCTGTTTGAACGCGGCAAGATCGGTCACCACGGGTGAATTGAAGAAGCTGCTGTCCTCGAGTACCGGTTCATACACCTGGACCGGTACACCTTTGGCCTTGATTCGTTTCATGATGCCCTGAACGGCAGATGAGCGGATATTGTCGGAAGCGCTTTTCATTACCAGACGGTAAATGCCGACCCGGGCTGGTTTGCGGCTCAGAATGGCATCGGCAATAAAGTCCTTGCGCGTCGTGTTGGCAGCCACAATGGCTTTTATCAGCGTGCTGGGCACATTGGCATAGTTGGCCAGTAGCTGGCGGGTATCTTTTGGCAGGCAGTAGCCACCGTAACCGAACGAAGGGTTGTTGTAGTGTTGTCCGATGCGCGGGTCCAGCCCGACGCCGGCAATGATTTGTCGGCTATCCAGGTTGTGAGACTCGGCAAAGCTGTCCAGTTCATTGAAGTAGGCAATCCGCATGGCCAGATAGGTGTTGGCGAACAGCTTGATCGCTTCGGCCTCGTCGGCATCGGTAAACAACACCTCAGGCGCTGGCCCGAGCACAGCTTCCAGCATCAGTTCGGCAAACAGCTCCGCGCACTGATTGCGCGCTCCCAGCACCAGGCGTGATGGGTAGAGGTTGTCATGCAGGGCTTTGCCCTCACGCAAAAACTCTGGCGCGAAAATAATGCGCTCATGATTCAGTGTTGCTCTTAGCTGGCGTGTAAAACCCTGTGGGATGGTGGACTTGATAATCAGGCAGGCCGTCGGGTTGCAGGCCAGGGCGGCGCGGGCAACTGTCTCAACGCTGCTGGTATCGAAGTAATTGGTCTGGGGGTCGTAATCGGTCGGGGTGGCGATCACCACAATATCAGCATCCTGATAGGCCAGGACCGGGTCACAGGTGGCCGTGAGGTCGAGCGGGACGTTCTGCAGATAATGCTGGATATCGGTATCGACAATCGGGCTGACCTGCTGTCTGATCAGCTCGATTTTTTCCTGATCAATATCCAGCGCGACAACCTGGTGACGCTGGGACAGCAATACCGCAACTGACAAACCGACGTAACCTGTTCCCACTACAGCAACTTTCATGCTTGCCCCTTGGCCTGATAGGTACAGGCCAAGGGTAGGGTGGGAAAGTGACGCTTTGATGTCAGGTTGTCAGCGGTCTCAGGCCTGGCGGCGGCGCATGACCACAGCACCCATGCCCATCATCAATGCCATGATAATCAGGCCGAGTTGAGACAGGCTTGGAATGGGCTTCGCTTCTCTGAGGGTGACGATATTGACAATGGGGTCGGGTGGCGTGCCTGTGGCACAGGCCGTGGTCGTCGTTGTTATCTGGTATTGACCGTAACCGGCGTTGTTGAAGGAAAAGTTACTGCCTGCAGGGAACCCGATATACGTTGTGACTGCAGTTAAGGGTGGCGTCGAACCGCCAGGCCCGCTGGCAGCAACGGGACTGGCGTTAACGGTAAAAGTGCCATCAGTACAGTCGAGGGTGTCGGCAACAGTGGCCGTCACGTTGCCATCAGGTGTGTAACCGGGATCAGCAAAGAGCAGGGAGGGGGGCGTTATCGAATAGGAGACGGTAGCGGCATTGGCAACGCCAAAAGAAAGCAGACAAAGGAGGCCGATCGAGACGGTGCAAAAACTTTTGAGGTTCATTGTGTAACTCCGTTTACTGGTGCTGGTTTTCTAGCCACGCATTTCAAGCACGCACTTTAGTGGCTCATGAGATATTGCGAATAAAAATTCAACAATTCTTATACTCATAACGCAAGAGTAATGTCAACTGCATGTTTGCGCCTCAAATGGCAGGCCGCATGCCTGCCATGAGTAACCCGTTGCCAGTCCGGCTGCTAGCGATAACTGGGGAAAATACCGACGTCACAGATCATATAGGTCGTTCCATCAGGGGCAGCATCACGCAAATCCGGCAGGGCAAAAGTGGTTGATCCGTTGCCGCCAAACTTGGTACCCAACAAAGCAAATAAAGCGGTGTTGGAGGAAATGGGCAGCAGTTGCCCGTTGGCAGGCAAACCGGGCCCGACATTCGCCGCAGTCAGTATCAGCGTACCCATGATGCAATCGTTAGTATTTCCGGCGGCGGCATTGCCCGTATTGGTGCCAAATACCCCCAGAGTCCCCGGCACGCCTTGTGGGCCCTGGATACCTTGCGGACCGGTGGCACCCGTATTGCCGGTTTGCCCGACTGGACCTTGAATGCCGGGTGGCCCCGTCAGGCCCTGCGGACCTGTCGGGCCTTCAGGCCCCTGCGGGCCCACTTGACCTTCGGGGCCCTGAGGTCCCTCAGGGCCGACGGCTACGCCAGCGGCGCAGGGCCCCAGGATGCCTGACGCGTCATAACACAGCACGGTATCACCTGCGGCTGACGTGGGAATGGTAGGCAAAATGACGGCGCCATCATCATCAACGCGCATGCGCTCGTCGCCATCGGAGCCTTTGATAACGAAGCCGCCAGCAGCGGGCAGGGTAGCGGTAATATCTGCAGCCAAGGTGGTTGGCAGGTACAGGCCACAGGCGACAAGCACTGCCAGTGGGGAGGTCAAGATGCGTTTGAGCATGGATTCTTCAGCCTTGGCGGATGTTGCGTTGATAGTGTGAGCGTGTTGAAAGGCGTGCACGGGCCAGCAGGGCAAGCAACATGGCTAGTAGTGTCAGGCCAAGGGTGCTGGTAGTCGGGATGGCGGCAATATGTGAAGACCGTTCACCGATACTGACGTTCGAAGCCACGTCGACATTGTCAGTGATGACCAGGGCTTCGGGGCCAAGCTGAATGGTCGCCAGGCCCGGTCCGGAAGATTCCAGAACAAGAGGTTGGGCGCCGGCGCCTTGAAGCGTGAGCGTGCCGTTGACAACCAGACCATTGCCCGGAGGCAAGAGCACTGTGCGACCTGAGTTGCTGATAATCGTCAGATTGTTGAACGTTGTAGCCCCGGTAAACACAATCGGGTCAGTGCCGCAGCTGTCATCGACCACTACCGTGCTGTTGCCGGGTATGAAAGTACCGCTGTTGTTCCAGTTTTGCCCCACGAACAACGTTCCGGAGCCTGCATTCAATGTTCCGCTACCGGCAATGTCGACATCTTGTGCTTGTGTGATTTCGCCGTCGTTGAGCAGCTCGCCCTGAACGTCCAGCAAACCGCATGACACGTCAAAAGAGCCGCCCGCAGGAACGGTAAAGCTACCACCGGGGGGAACGGAAAAATTGGCCTGAGCCAATGGAACGAAAAGCATGCAGAGGCTTGCCATGGCAAAGCGTCTGAAGCTCTGGCGGGTCCGACAGTCAGGCAAAAAAGTAAGCAACACTGTTATCCTTGTCTTCGACATCATCAAAACCATCCTCGGTATTCAGCTAGAACAACGACTCTATACCAGATAAGCAATTCAAGTCTCGCAGAATCGGCTTGAACACAAGCAGGAGGGCGCTTGCGTTGGTGTGACTGAATGGGGCGTACAGTGGAAGCAGTCGCTGACTGTATAGGGGTTGCCGAAGCAAAGCCACAATGCCAGCCCCCCGCAAGGCAGGAAGCTGGTATGTGCACTACTTGCCCGTTTTCAGCCGATTGTTTTGCGCCGCCGCACTACCGTGGTGCTGATACCCATCATCAATACCATGATCAACAGGCCAAGCTGAGAGAGTGATGGTATGGCAATCGTGTTGGACAGGTTGCCCGAGGCCGGCACGATAGGGTCCTGGATCTGATTGTTGGTGGCGTCACCATCCGCATCGAAGGGACCTCCATTGGTGATGGAGAAACTGATGCGGGTCTTGTTGCCTACCTGAGTGATGCTGTCAGCCACATCGACCCATTCGCCGGTCAGACGATTTTCTTTCAGCGCCATGGTGATCGCAGGATCGAATGGAATGTACAGCTCGAAGTCTTCAGTGGCGCCCGGTGCTGCGCCGGTGGCGGTAAAGCTGAAGGCCCCGACAGGTGTGTTGACGCTGGCGGGCAAGCCGGCCGGTGCTGGCTGGGCGGTAACGGCTGACAGTTGCAGGTTACCCAGGCTGACCAGCGTGGCATAAGCTGAGCTGCCTGACTGCAGCAAGGAAGTCACATTGCCCTGTTCATTGTCCGGCACAGTGTCGCCATTGCCGTCGCCGTTACCGATGCCATCCGGGTCGGGTACGCCAATTTCTATGCTGCCATCAAGCCCATCATCATCATCCGCCAGTACTGCTGCCGTTGCGGGCGAGCAGGTTTCGTTACCGGTCAGGGTACCTGAGGTGGCCACAGGGGTGACGCAAAAGAACAGGAAGTTGCCAATAGCATCCGGTTGGATCACGTATTGCAGTGAGTCGGCACCAGGAATAGTGATGAGATTGTTGCCGGATGCATTAGTATCCAGCCTCCATCGAATTTGGCTGGCGCCTTCCGGGTCACTGTCCGCATCGGAATAGGTGTAAGTCCCGGTCAGTGTGCTGCCAACCTGGGCCACGCCGTCAACAGATACCGAAGAGGCAACCGGGGCAGCATTGCCTACCTGAAAACGGGCCACGGTCATATCAAAACTGGTCGTGGTGTTGAATTTTCGACCACCGACCAGAAAGCCGCCGTTGCTGTCGAGCACCAGGCTGTAGCCGTTGTCCTGTTGATTGGTACCGGTAATGTCTTCAACCAGGAAGCCGGTGTCATTGAAGGTGGTATCCAGTGCGCCGGTGCTGTCAAAGCGCGCCAGCATGAAGTTGGGGCCGCCGATCCCGGAAACAACAATATTGCCTGCGGGGTCAATCGCGACATCGTAGGCAATGTCGTTGGCGCCGGAGGGGTCTGCCGTGGCCCAGCCGTTACCGGCAAAGGTGTTATCCAGTGTGCCGTCAGGCGTGTAGCGGGCAACGGCCAGACCGCCGCCGGAGGCGCCTGCCACCACGATATTACCGTCTGCATCCAGCGTAAGGCCGTAAATCTGGTCCTTGTCACCCAGATCCGACACGACCGTGCCATTGTTGCCAAAGCTGGTATCCAGGGAACCATCGCTCAGGTAGCGAGCAACGATAAAATCGGCCGAGGCGTTGTTGGCGGTGAAGCCACCGACAATAATGCGGTCGCTGCCGTCTATGGCGAGATCGCGAAGTGTGTGACCAGCACCGGATTCGAGGGTGCCGCTACTGGCAAAGCTGGTATCGAGCGTGCCGTCGGCTGAGTATGCAGCCAGGCTGATGATGCTACCTGCAACAGCGCCAGCCAGGATGATGCGCTGGTTGCTGTCGCGGCCAATGGCATAGGGGGTTGCTGAGGTGGAAAAAGAGGTGGTCACTACGCCGTTAGTGCCGAAGCTGGTATCCAGAACACCAGCCGGCGTGTATTTGAGCAGGGTGAAGTCACCAGTGCCCATGCCGACATTGGACCGGCCGGCAACGATAATGTTGTCACTGGCATCAATGTCGACGGCATAGGCACCATCAGGGCGGGTGGTCAGATCATTGACCACAATGCCTGAGGAGCCGAAGGTAGTGTCAAGGCTGCCGTCGGCGGTGAACCGGCTGATGGCAAAGGCATTGCCTGGCGCGCTGATATAACCCGCGGCAACAATATTGCCGTTGCTGTCCAGCGCAATCGCCTGTGCTTCGTCGCCGGCGGAAGGGTCGACAGCGACTGAGGCTACGCCGTTGTTCCCGAACGCCGGGTCCAGTTCAATCGGGGCGGCCTGTGCACTGAGTGCAGTAACAGAACATATCACCCCCAAAGAAAAACTACTCACGGAAAAACGCAGCATGATCCACTCCTGTTTTGACTGCTGGGTGTGCCCGTCCAGATTCTTGTAGTTGATGCATATTGGCACACGTGCACGTAGTTTATGCAGACAATACCGTCCGGGACAATGTATTGCGTACAGTTTTTAGCGCCTGTTTACAGGCGTCAGAAACCGGACGACCTCTTGCTGTTTAACCTGTCATGTTCATAAGTAAGATTACTTTCTCACAGTTGCCACAACAGCGTTGCATTTGTTCCGCTTTCGCCCTAGTTTATTGATGCAATAGTCATCAGAGTTACGTCGTCACAGGATGTGGACAAGATGTTTTTATGGTTGGTGAATAACAGTCTTCTGGCAGTGCTGGTATTGACCTTTGGCGGCATGCTGCTGTTCATGTTGCTGGAAAGCTGCAAGAACAGTGACGGGTTGAACGATACCGGCCGCTTGCTCTCGAACTGGGGGCTGGGGCTGATCAATTTCTTTGTCGGGATGTTCCTGAGTGCCTTGATCCTGCTACCGGCCCTGCATGACCTGCCTGCCGCTTTCCACCTTGACGCATTGCCCCCTCTGGTTGAGTTTTTGCTGATTGTTCTGATATTCGAAGCCATCAGTTACTGGCTGCACCGTGCGTTTCACCATGTCCGCTACCTGTGGCGGCTGCATGCCGTGCACCATCTGGACACCCGTTTGGACGTCACTACCTCGCATCGGCACCATCTGGGCGAAGCCATTATCACTACCTGCGTTCTGGTGCCGGTAGCGCTGCTCCTGGGGGTGTCCGCTCAGGTGTGGTTGCTGTTTGCCCTGGTGCGCATCGTCGTCGTGCTCTGGAGTCACAGCCGGCTGACCTTGCCCGCTGCAATCGAGAGGGTCGTAGGGTGGATGATTGTTACCCCCGGTTTTCACCGGAATCACCATGCCAGCGAGCAACAACTGACCAATTCCAATTACGGCACCCTGGTGCCCTGGTATGACTACCTGTTCGGCACTGCCACGGCGCCTGCTCGGGGCTACCAGATCGGCCTTGAGTACCTTCGTGATCCCGCCAGCTCAAGAATCGATCGGCTTCTGTTGCTGCCTTTTCGCTGGCAACACAGATCGGATGCACGCGATACAACTCGCCCCCGGGCAACAACCATAAAACATGCCAAACCACGCTAAAGAAGGAACTGATATGCGAACCAGACCATTGCTTGTTCATTTTGCCGGAGCTACGGCCCTGACCTGTGCCACCAGCTTGCATGCCGGCTCGGTATCGGGGCCGATTGGTTCCATTGATCATTCACCCTTTGTAGCTTCGATACCGACGCTGGGTGGCTGGGCGCTGATCATTCTCGCTCTGTTGATGGGAGTGATCGCTTTCCATAAGGTCAGAGGCGCTATTCGCCCGGGTATGCCGATGGCCGCTGTTATGCTGGCCGCTGGCGCACTGCTCTCTGCGGGTAGTGGCTTCAAGCTGGTGGGCCATGTGGAAGCCGAGATTCCGGTAATCCCTGTTTCCCTTACAGCCCCCAGTGGCGGCACGGTGGTTCTGCTGGCACCCTTGCCTCAATTCGGTGCTGAAATGTGGATTGAAAGATTCCAGGTTACCAATCAGAGCAATGTCACACAGGAGATAACCGGTATCGGCTCAGAAGAAGGCTTTGACTGCAATCTCGAAGGGCCTCCGAGCTTTGAGCTCTGCCGGGTTGGCTTGCGCCTGGAACCGTCCGGGTTCTGTGACCTGGTATGCTCTCTGGAAATGAGTGAGCAGCCGCTGCCACCGCTGCCTCCGATTCAGGGCGGCGAAGGCTGAAGGCTACCTGGCTGAAGTATCTTCGCGGGCATGACGCTCCTCGCCTGCGAAGATGCACTGCATCTCTTTACTCAATCACTTTGACGTGCTCCCAATCATCTCCCAGACGTTGCAGCATCTCGCGTAACGCCGGGCTCTTGTAGTTCAGTTGCTGGTCCAGCCAGCGCGCCTTGACACTGGCGTGCAGCACTGGCTCTACTTCGCGAATAAAGCGGCGGCGCATGGCGCGGTAAAATCCCTTGTACTCATTATGCTGCTTGCCGGCATGATCTGGCGCCAGGCCATCCAGGAAATGCGCTTCCAGCGCCAGGCCGCAAGCCATTGCTTCCCTGGCCAGCCAGTGTCCGGCATGGTCGCCCAGCGAGCGGTCCGGATACCCGCCGCCAATATCCGTGTGCACGCCGGCAAACCATACCTGTTGCAGGTCGATTTCCGCTTTGGGCGTCCAGAGGGCTGGCTCGAAATCCTGCCTGTCTTCATCAATCGATAGCGCATGGCGCGCGTGATTGATAATGCTGCTCGGCTCGGTATCGTGGAACAGGTAGCGATGGGTTCCCAGTGTGCCCAGAAAAGGTGCCGGAATGCCCAACGCCCCCACCGTATCCAGTACACCGAGGAAATGGATGCGGGTTACATCGGCCACCGAGTAATCCCGTCGAAAGGTATTGGCTTTGTTTTCACCCGGAGCAGAGGCTCGCCCCCGTTGTCGGTACAGCGCGTAGGCCGCCGGCACCTTGTCAGCATGCTCGCGGCGCAACACCCCGCAATTGCGGATCAGGCCGCCGAGCGAGCGCACGGTATAAGCCCCACGACTGAAGCCGAACAGATACAAGGCATCGCCACTATCGTAGTTGTGTACGATAAAGCGGTAACAATCCATGATGTTCTTGTCGATGCCCTTGCCGGTGACACCACCGGTAAAGCGATCACCGTCCGACCCTACGCCCCAGTCGTAATACACCACTTGCTTGTTGCCCGACTTGTCCTCCGGCGCAACCCCCTCTGCCAGACGCAGGATATGGGTAGCCGTATCGGATTCAGGTGATTGCCAGGTACCATCGGCACAGATAACGATGTGTTTCATGGGGTAATCCTCCGTGAATAGGCAGGTGAGCACGTCCATTGCGCTCATTGGTCGGGACAGTCAGGGTGCTTGAACATTGTTTTGAATTGCAGAAAAGATAGCAGCGCAAAACATCTTGTGAAATATGTTTTTTTTGGCGTCAAAACACTATGTTCACGGAAATACAAGTCCCGTGATCCAGGTCAGGAAAGTTGCTTTAGACTGTCGCATAGTTGTAACTGGATGGCTGACTGACAGATTGGATATGACACAGATACTGGTAACGGGTGGTGCGGGATTTATCGGCAGTCATTTGTGTGAGCGTCTGGCACACGTGCCGGGTAATCATGTGGTATCGCTGGATAACTATTTTACCGGGCGCGTTGAAAATCACGTTGACAATGTCACCTACCTGACAGGTGACAGCGCCGATGTAGAGAGCCTTGTCGACTTTGCTCCAGACTGTATTTATCACCTGGGAGAATACTCGCGGGTTGAACAAAGCTTTGATGATATCGACAAGGTCTGGACGATGAACAAACAGGGAACCTTTGCCCTGCTGCAGTTCTGCCGCAAGACTGGCGCCAAGCTGGTGTATGCCGGCAGCAGCACCAAGTTCGGTGATGGCGGCCTGGGCCGCAACCAGAGTCCCTATGCCTGGAGCAAGGCCAGCAATACCGAACTGGTGAGAAATTATGGTGCCTGGTTCAATGTGCCTTACGCCATCGTGTATTTCTACAACGTCTTCGGGCGGCGCGAGATTGCCAGCGGCAGGTATGCCACGCTGATCGGCGCATTTGCCGAGCGGATGAGAAGAGGCGAGTCGCTCTCGGTGGTCAGCCCCGGCACCCAGAAACGCAATTTCACGCATGTTGACGACATCGTGGATGGTCTTATACGGGTTGGCGAGCAAGGCTTTGGTGACGACTTCGGCATTGGCAATCCGGAGGCCTTGTCAGTACTCGATGTTGCCGCTCTGTTTGGTGGCGACGTCATCATGCTGCCCGAGCGGCAAGGCAACCGAATGACCGCGGATCTGATGACCGACAAAACCCGCGCCCTGGGCTGGTCGGTGCAGACAAGCCTGAGCGATTACATTGCCGGACTCAGACAGAACAACTGGGTAACAGATTGACCTGCCCCCAAAAGCAGCGCTGCGCACTGCCAGCCGAGTACAACTCGGCGCTCCCAGGGAAGCACGCAGGTTTTGTTGTTATGGGAACGCCGAGTTGCACTCGGCACAGCAGCCCGCAGGGCTGCCAGGGTCCCCACCAGCAAGGCCGTTACCCAAACCACATACACAAAAGCAGCGCTGCGCACTGCCAGCCGAGTACAACTCGGCGCACCCAGGGAGGCGTGCAGGTTTTGCTGTTTCGGGAACGCCGAGTTGCACTCGGCATAGCAGCCCATAGGGCTGCCCGGGTTCCGCTTGCCTTTCACCCCAGCCGTCGGCGCAACCAGGCACTGAGGGCGTCGACCAGCAGGACCATCAGCAGCATGGCCAGAATCACCGTGGAGGCGCGTGCTTGCTGGAACAGGCTGAGGGTGACATAGAGCATCTGGCCGAGGCCGCCGGCGCCAACAAAACCGAGCACGGCGGCCATGCGGATGTTGTTTTCCCAGCGGTACAGGCTATAGGACAACCATTGCGGCAACACCCCCGGCAAGGTGCCGTAACAGAAGGCTGCCAGCGCGCCGGCCCCAGCCTCGCGCAAGGCATTGGTGGGCTCGGCCGGGGTATTCTCCAGCGCCTCGGCAAAGAGTCTCCCGAGCACGCCGGCGGTATGCAGGGCAATAGCCAGCGTACCGGCGAAGGGGCCGAGTCCGGCAGCCAGAACCATCAGGGCTGCCCACACCAGTTCAGGCACCGAGCGCAGAGCATTCAGCAACAGCCGGGAAAGTGCCTTGGCCACTCGCCCCAGTCGTCCGGCAGCAAGCAGGCTCAGGCCGGCACCGATCAGGGCTGCCAGCAAAGTCCCGATGGCCGAGATAGCCAGAGTCTCCAGCGCGCCAAAACCGACCTGACGCAGCCAGCTGCCGGAACGCTCCGGTGGGAAAAAGGAGGTGGCGTATTCCCGCATCTGTTGCGGGCTGTCGCCCTGCAGCAGCCCGGGCAAATCCAGCCCCAGATAGCTGAACGCGGCGAACACGGCGACGCCGATCAGCAGCAGCCAGAACAGCCCCTCAATGCGCCGGCTCATGCCAACCTCCGGCGCAGCAGGCTGCTCAATTGGTCAGCCAGCAATACCAGCAACAGAAAAGTCAGCAGGATGCTGGCAACCTCACCGCCGGCAAACATGCGGATCGACAGGTCGATCATCTGGCCAAGCCCGCCGGCGCCGACAAAGCCCATGATCACCGACGCGCGCAGAGCGCACTCCCAGCGATACAGGGTGTAGGACGTCAGTTCCTGAGCCGCGGCCGGCAGAATACCGTAACAGAATGCCGCCAAACGACCGCTGCCGGCTTGCAGCAGCGCCTGTGCCGGTCGCTGGTCGACCGACTCGCAGATTTCCGCATAGACCTTGCCGAGCATGCCGCTGTAGGTGATGGCGATGGCCAGCACACCAGCAGTGGGGCCCAGCCCCACAGCGCGCACAAACAGCAAGGCCCAGACGATTTCCGGCACGCTGCGCAAGATGACCAGCAGCAGCCGCACCGGGTAGCGGATCAAGCCGCCGTGAAGCGCCGGTTGCCCCCGCTGCAATGCCGACACCGACAAAGCGCGCGTGGCAATCAGTCCCAGGGGAATCGCCAGCAGCAGTGCCAACGCCAGTCCAGCGGTGGCCATGGCCAGCGTTTCCAGGGTGGCGGTAGTCAGCAGAGCAAGGAACTCGCGTGACACCTCGGGTGGCCAGAAACCTGACAGAAAGCGTCCAAAGGTGTCAGCATTGCGTGGGTCAAACAAGGTCGCCGGGTTGAACTCGGTCAGTACCAGCCCGGGCCACAACAGAATCAGCGCGCCCAACGTAATCAGGGCACGGGGCAGGGCGGCAGGGTCCTGCCAGCGTCGGGCTGTATCCTTGTGCATCAGACGCATCGCGGGGGCGCAGTGGCCGTCGCCGGGCTATTGCCGTGAACTGGGGCCTCGGGTGTATCCAGGCTCTGGTTGGCATACAGCTGCTGCAAGTCGTCCCGGGTGACCGCTTCGGACGGCTTGTCGAACAAGAGTTGCCCCTGGCGCAAGCCGATTACCCGAGGGAAATGCTGCAGGGCCAGATCCACTGCGTGCAGGCTGGCGATCAGACTTTGGCCGCGCTGGCTGGCCAACTGGTTGAGTATTGCCAGCGTGTGCTCGGCCAGCACCGGGTCCATCGATGAGACCGGTTCGTCGGCCAGCAGCAGCTCGGCATTCTGGTACAGCACCCGGGCAATGCCGACCCGCTGCAACTGGCCACCGGACAGCTGATCGCAACGAGCAAACAGCTTCTCGTCCAGATCCAGAGGCGCCAATGCAGCACGCGCGCCGTCAATATCCAGCGGCCAGCACAGCGACAGCAGAGCTTTGGCCAGCGACCATTGACCCAGCCGCCCAGCCAGCACCGCCGTGATCACACGTTGGCGGGGTGGCAGTGGCGGGCTCTGGTGGATCAGACCGATACGGCTGCGCAACTGGCGCAGGGCCCGTCCACGCAACCGGCCTGGCTGATTGCCAAGCAGCTCCAGCGTGCCGCCGCCAGGCCGCAGGCTGGTCCCCAGCAGGCGAAGCAGGCTGGTCTTGCCGGCGCCGGAAGAACCGATAATGGCAACCCTCTCGCCATGGGCAATCTGCAGATTAATGTCCTGCAAGGCGACAAAGCCGTTGGCGTGGGTCAGACCCACGCCCTCAAGCCGTACGCTCACTGCAACAGGCCGGCTGCCCGTGCGGCCTGCTCGATGCCGTCATAATTGTCTGCACGGGTTTCGATAAAGCGGCTGGCTCGCTGCAGGTCGAGAATCGCCTTGTGCTCCGGATTGGCCGGGTCCAGCTTGAGAAAGGCAGCCTGGATCCGCTCGACCAGTGCCGGGTCCAGATCGCCACGCACTGTCCAGTTGTAATCGAAATAGGTCGGCGTGGTCTGATAGACGCGCACTTTGGTGGTGTCGACCTTGCCGTCGGCAGCCAGTTTTTCCCAGACCGAAGCGTTCAGCACACCGGCATCCACACGCCCGGATTCGACCCAGGCAACCGTCGCATCGTGGGCACCGGAAAAACCGATACGGCTGAAATGACTGTCCACATCGATGCCATCCTGCTGCATGAAATAGCGCGGCATCAGGTGTCCGGAAGTGGAGGATACCGAACCAAAAGCAAAGCTCTTGTCCTTCAGGTCGGCATGGCTGTTGATGTCCGGGTCAGCGGTAATGAAAGTGCTGGTGAATACTTCGTCTTGCTCACGCTGCACCAGTGGAATGGCATCGCCGGTACGCAGACGCGCCTGGACAAAGGTAAAACCGCCCAGCCAGGCCAGATCCAGCCGCTTGGCACCCAGCGCTTCAACCACACCGGCGTAATCGGATACTGGCTGGAACTGCACCTGCATGCCCAGCTCCTGTTCCAGGTACTCGCCCAGCGGCTTGAACTTGCGCAGCAGTTCGGTCGGTGCTTCATCAGGGATGGCGGAAACGCGCAGCACCTCAGTGGCGTGGGCGCTGGACAACAGAGCGGCAACAGACAGGCACGCGCCAGCCAGCACGGCCAGCGGTCGTTTGATCATCGACATGTAATTTCTCCGGTTCAATAGCGGATGACTACCGGCCGGGTGTCGAAACCGGACGGTGCGTGCAAAGGAGTGTAATGCCCCCCGACGAAGCTGTCATCGGGCAAAGCCCCCTTGGGGAAATCCTTATGGGACCGCCTTCATGTGGGACCGCCGAGTTGCACTCGACAACGCAACGCAAAGGGCTACCTTTTTTCCGGGAACGCCGAGTTGCACTCGGCACAGCAGCCCGCCAGGGCTGGCGAGTTTAACCCAGGCAGCGCTGCGCACTGCCAGCCGAGTACAACTCGGCGTACCCGGCAGCAGCGCCGGCGGCAAGGCCGTGCACTCAGTCAACCGCGCTGTCAGGTCGACGAGTGACGGGAAAGCAGCAACTCGAACCGACACTCTAAGGGAGCGCCTTGTGGGACCGCCGAGTTGCACTCGGCAAAGCAGCCCGCCAGGGCTGGCGGGTTTAACCCAAAGCAGCGCTGCGCACTGCCAGCCGAGTACAACTCGGCGTTCCCAGCAGCAGCGCCAGCGGAAGAACCGTGCACCTGGTCAAAGTGCTGCCGGGTCGACGATTGATGGAAACGACACTCTAAGGGAGCGCCTTGTGGGGCCGCCGAGTTGTACTCGGCAAAGCAGCCCGCCAGGGCTGCCGGGTGTAACCCAAAGCAGCGCTGCGCACTGCCAGCCGAGTACAACTCGGCGTTCCCGGGAGTGCATTTGGCCAGCACTGCGAAGCAGTGCTCAATGGGTGTATTCTGCGTCCAGGGATTATGGATAAACCTCGGCAAGGATGAATCATGTCTGATTTAATCAAGGATGGCTGGGTCTCTCGCGGCTATATTCCGCACTTCGATGTACCGGGTACGGTGCAACATGTCTGTTTTCATTTGGCTGACTCTCTACCTCGGCAAGCACTGATGCGGCTGCGAGCCGAGGCACTCGAATCGCCATTGGCCTCCGCTGAACCTCAACGTCTGCTCAAGCTGGATCAGTTACTGGATGCCGGGTATGGCAGCTGCGTGCTTGCCAATACAGAGGCGGCCACGATCATGCAGGAAGCGTTGTTGTTTGGTGATGGCTTGCGGTATCGGCTGCTGCGTTGGGTGGTAATGCCCAACCATGTGCATGTGCTGTTCGAGCAACTACCAGACTGGCCATTGGGTAAAGTGGTGCAGGGCTGGAAGCGTTACAGCAGTCGCCAGATTGGCCGGCTGGCATGCTCTGGTACAGGGCCTTTGTGGCATCGGGATTATTGGGACAGATTTATTCGCAGCGAGCGGCATTTGCTGACTGTCATTCGCTATATCGAAGAAAACCCGGTGCAGGCGGGTTTGGTGGCAAAACCTGAACTGTGGCATTGGAGCAGTGCTTTTGGACCTGTGCGATCCAACCCCGGCCGCCCTGCGGACGGCTAGCCGAGTGCAACTCGGCGCACCCAGGGAGTCGTGCAGGGTGTGCCGTTCTGGGAACGCCGAGTTGCACTCGGCAAAGCAGCCCGCCAGGGCTGGCGGGTTTAACCCAGGCAGCGCTACGCACTGCCAGCCGAGTACAACTCGGCGTACCCGGCAGCAGCGCCGGCGGCAAGGCCGTGCACCCAGTCAACAGCGCTGCCGGGTCGACGAGTGATGGGAAAGCAGCAACTCGCACCGCCACTCTCAGGGAGCGCCATTTGGGAACGCCGAGTTGCACTCGGCAAAGCAGCCCGCGAGGGCTGCCAGGTTTAACCCAAGCAGCGCTGCGCACTGCTAGCCGAGTACAACTCGGCGTACCCGGCGCCGCACGGCTGCGGGTTTGCGTGATAATATTCGGCTGTATCCATACAAACACCACGGAAAGGATCTTTCTCGATGCAGACGCGCTATCTTTTGACCGCCAGCCTCACAACGTTGATGCTGATGACGGGTTGTGCCACTGAAACCTCGCGCAGCCTGCCGGTCGCACAGGTCAATAGCTACGGTTCGGATTACCAGGGCGAGCGCAGCCAGATCTCAGTCGGGAGTTTTGACAACCGCTCCAGCTATCAGCGAGGCATTTTCTCCGATGGTGTTGATCGTCTTGGCAACCAGGCCAAAACCACACTGGTATCCCACCTGCAGCTGACCAACCGTTTCCGGGTGCTGGAACGTACCAACATGGAGGCCTTGCGCGCCGAAGCCGGCTATAGCGGCCAGCAACAGCAAATCAAAGGCGCCCGCTACGTCATTACCGGCGACGTTACCGAATTCGGCCGCAAAGTCGTCGGGGACCAACAGCTGTTTGGCATTCTCGGTCGCGGAAAATCTCAGGTAGCCTACGCCAAAGTGGTATTGAATGTGGTCGACGTCGCCAGCTCGGAAGTTATGTACTCAACCCAGGGCGCGGGTGAGTATGAGCTGTCCAACCGGGAAGTCGTTGGCTTTGGCAGCACCGCCAGTTATGACGCCACCCTCAATGGCAAAGTACTGGATCTGGCCATCCGGGAAGCAGTCAATCGCCTGGTAGAGGGGATTGATCGGGGAGTCTGGAATCCGGCGCAATGACAAGCACTGCTCTATTTGCTCTCCACAAAGCGCGATTGCTCGGCCTGGCCTTTCTGGCCCTGGCAACTATCGGCTGCGCAACGCAGTCCTCCAACCTGTATTACTGGGGGGATTATCAGCCAGCGTTATATGCGCATCACCAGGATGGCATCACCCAGAACGCAGAACTGGCCGCAGACATTGAAGCCCTGATCGACCGGGCCCATGCGACCGGTTCCAGCGTACCTCCCGGTGTGCACGCCCACCTCGGCATGCTGTATGCGGAGATGGGCAGGAATGCGAAGGCGCACGAACAACTGCTGATTGAACAGCGCCTGTTTCCCGAGTCCGCGCATTTCATCAATTACGTACTGACGATGCACAAGGCGAATGAGCAATGAAACAATGGATTGGGTTGCTGGCGCTGGGTGCCAGTATGCTGCTCAGCGGGTGTGCCACACCGAATGCCTATGACTACAGCGCCTTCCAGGCGAGCAAGCCCCGCTCGATCCTGGTATTGCCACCGGTCAACAACTCCCTGGACCCCAAAGCGGGCTACAGCTTGCTGACACAAGTCAGCTACCCGTTGGCGGAATCCGGTTATTACGTATTTCCGGTAGCCGTCGTGCAGCAAATGTTCCATGACAACGGCCTGCATACCGCTGAAGATATTCACAACCTGCCCCTCAACAGGCTGAATGACGTCTTTGCCGCAGACGCCGTGTTGTACATCACCATCAAGCAATACGGCACCAGCTATATGGTTATTTCCAGTGACACACGTGTGACTGCCGAAGCCAGCCTGGTGGACAGCCGTTCCGGCCAGTTGCTGTGGAAAGGGCAGGCGACTGCCTCGAGCACAGAACAAAATGGCAACTCGGGTGGATTGATTGGCATGTTGGTGCAAGCCGTCGTGGACCAGGTGATCAACACCATCTCCGAACGCGGCCACCAGATCGCCGGCATTACCAGTGTTCGCTTGCTCTCCAGCCACGCACCGAATGGCATTCTACCGGGCCCACGGGCAAGGCAGAATCAGAGGCAGTAAAGGCAGCAAGAATAGAATCCTGAAAGGCACAGGAACCTCACGGAACGGAACCACCGCAATCCACGACTGCCGTCTGGGACCGCCGAGTTGCACTCGGCATAGCAGCCCGCTAGGGCTGCCGGGTTCACCTGAATCAGGCACCACACCACCAAACACCACCCCAAGCAGCGCTGCACACTGCCAGCCGAGTACAACTCGGCGTTCCCGGCAGCAGCGCCACCGGCAGGGCGGTGCACTCAACCAACATCACTCTCGGACCGACGATTGATGGAAAGGCAGCAGCTGGCACCGCCGTTGTTCGGGACCGCCATCTGGGACCGCCGAGTTGTACTCGGCACGGCAGCCCGCCAGGGCTGCCGGGTTCACCTGAATCCGGCACCACACCACCAAACACCACCCCAAGCAGCGCTGCGCACTGCCAGCCGAGTGCAACTCGGCGTTCCCGGCAGCAGCGCCACCGGCAGGGCGGTGCACTCAGCCAACATCACTTTCGGACCGACGATTGATGGAAAGGCAGCAGCTGGCACCGCCGTTGTTCGGGACCGCCATCCGGGACCGCCGAGCTTTACTCGGCACAGCAGCCCATCAGGGCTGCCGGGTTCCCTGAATCAGGCACCACACCACCAAACACCACCCCAAGCAGCGCTGCACACTGCCAGCCGAGTACAACTCGGCGTTCCCGGCAGCAGCGCCACCGGCAGGGCGGTGCACTCAACCAACATCACTCTCGGACCGACGATTGATGGAAAGGCAGCAGCTGGCACCGCCGTTGTTCGGGACCGCCATCTGGGACCGCCGAGTTGCACTCGGCACAGCAGCCCGCCAGGGCTGCCGGGTTCACCTGAATCCGGCACCACACCACCAAACACCACCCCAAGCAGCGCTGCGCACTGCCAGCCGAGTACAACTCGGCGTTCCCGGAGGCAGGAGCGAATGAATGGCGTTATATGCGATAGCATTAACCCTTGGGAGTGGGCAGGCCTGCTAGTTTCAACCGGTAGGCGCCTGCGCCCGAAACCAGAAGCACCATCATCAACCAGGCCAGAGGGCCGGTTACGGGGACGGCAAACAAAATCACCTCTATGCGCACCTCAGCCTCGCCACAAACCTGTGGCGTGCCGACATCGCAAACCCGGTAGCGGAAGCTGTCCGTGCCCACGAATGTACTATCAGGTTTATATCGGCACACACCAGCAGCACAGCTGGCCGTTCCGTTCGATGCTGCCTGGCTGAGAGCCAGACTGGCAACATCCAGCCCCGGGCCACCGGGCGCATCGGAATCATTAGCCAGAACATCAATGTACGGTGATGAGGGGTTCACGGTCACGTCATCATCAACCAGCAGGAGCAGGTTATTGACCCTGGCGACATCAGCCGATGTGTTGTTGGGACCCAGGCGGTCGCTTGTCGGCTGCACAACACGCCACTCAGCCGTATAGGCGGTATTGGGCAAGGCTGCAGGCTCAACGCTGGTGGTGACATCAAAAGCATAGGTTCCGGGAGCAATCAATCCGCTTGCAGCGCAGCTCAGGCTGCCAGACGCACCGACTGGCGGTGTTGTGCAGCTGAATGCAGGGTCTGATATCAGCGAATCAAACAGCAAACCCGCCGGTAGAGGCAAGACTATTTCCACGTCCGGCAGCAGATCACCGGGAACCAGGGTGTCGCTGCTCAGGGTGGCTGACCATGTCAATTGATCAGCCGGAGCAACGACAGCCTGAGAAACAGTGGATGTCAGGGCATAATCAAAGTCCGCACAAGCACCGCGTTCACCCTCCACCCAGTTCGAGCGGTTGCCGGTCAGATCGAATCCAGAGAGTGTGCCCGGATTGCTGCCGATCAGATCTGGCAGTGTATTCAGGCCAGTATTGTCGGCACCGGGCGTGCCAACTTCAAAGTCATAGGCATGCAGCGGAATGTCAGCCTGCAGGCAGTAGTTATTGGCAATCAGGTTGATGGTGCTGGCATCCAGAGCGGAATCCCAGATACGAACATTATCAAGCACACCGTTCAGAGTCTGATCACCATCACTGCGACTACCCAGTGTGAACGTATTATCGGCCCCCATGGATGTGCTTCCACCGAGAAGAGCGGTCGAATCCTGGCCATCCAGCCATATAGACACTTGACTGCTATTTGAACCCCAGACGAAGGCCAGGTCGGTCCAGGTGTCGTTCGCCACATTGAGTTGGCTATACCTGGAGTAGTAGGTTCCGTCATGCCTGATAATGAAATAAACCTGACCCAAACTATTGATCATTGCTGTGGCGACGTTATCAGTGTCCTCCTGGATAAAAAACAGACGCTGAGTGGTGCCGATGTCTTTTGGTTGTACCCTGAGGGTCACAGTAAAGCCATCATCCAGCAGAGTGGTCCACTGGTCAGGCAGTGCGGCAAGTGTTACGTAATCGTCATCGCCATCAAAGTCCAGGGCAGTACCCTGAGCCCAGACGGACGTTGCAGAAAATAAACACAGCAGAGCGACCAGGGCCCTTATCGGATGGTTCAACCATCGTGGTATTGAAGACTGCGCTTGAGGAGAAGGGGACTGAAGCGCTTGCTTTGTCGCCATGGCAAAAAGAAGGGAAAATCGGGATTCACTATCCATTGAATCATTCCGTTTGGGTTTTGAATGCTGGAAATTAGCACAGGCTGCTCGTCCTTGTCGTGCGTATTGTCGGCTCCTCGACCGCTGCAGCCGATGACCACCACCCACGGCATCCCGCTTTGCGGGACTACCGAGGTCCGAGATCGGCGAGTTGCACTCGGCATAGCAGCCCGTCAGGGCTGGCGGGTGTAACACAAGCAACGCTGCGCACTGCCAGCCGAGTACAACTCGGCGTTCCCGGCAACAGTGCCACCGGCAGGGCGGTGCATTCAACCAACAGCACTCCGGGCCGTGGCAATCCATTTTCACCAGACCTTTGATCGCAGACCAAAGGTAAAAGATACAAGATCTGACTCAAACCACACTCTGAAAAACACCGTTTCTCTGAGCCTGCTTCACTAAATAGTAACGCTTGACGTTACTAATGCCCTGCGTCATTATTCTCTTATGATCATATCGTTCAAGTGTAAGGATACCGAGAAGCTGGCAAGCGGGCGCCGCGTCAGACGCTTCATCAACTTTGAGCGAGTTGCCTTGAGGAAAATTCGGCAACTCCAGGCTGCAAGCCAGCTGGATGATTTAAAAGTACCGCCCGGCAATATGTTGGAGCCATTGCATGGTGACCGCCATGGTCAGTTCAGCATTAGAATTAACCGGCAGTTCCGGGTTTGCTTTCGCTGGACCAATGCTGGCGCGGAAGAGGTCGAAATTGTTGATTACCATTAGGAGGTAACTCATGCGCAATATTGAAGCTGTAACCCCAGGCGAGTTACTGAAGGAGGAGTTCCTTGAGCCGATGGGTATTTCTCAATACCGTTTGGCCAAAGAGATTGGGGTGCCTGCTCAGAGGATAGGCCAGATTATCGCTGGAAGGCGTTCGATAACAGCAGACACGGACCTGCGACTGTGTCGCTTCTTTGGTTTGTCCAATGGTTACTGGTTGCGAGCACAGGCAGCCTACGACACTGAGATTGCGGAAGATGCTCTTGAGGATCAGCTGAAAAATATTCGTCCGTGGAGTGCAGTATCCGAAACGGGGCACAGTGCATAACCCACACCTGCACGGCCATCGGTTTTCCGGGAGCGCCGAGTTGCACTCGGCAAGTAGCCCATCAGGGCTGCCGGGTTTCCGGGACCGCCGAGTTGCACTCGGCATAGCAGCCCGCCAGGGCTGGCGGGTGTAACCCAAGCAGCGCTGCGCACTGCCAGCCGAGTACAACTCGGCGTTCCCAGTAAGCGGCGCCGGCGGCAGGGCCGTGCTTGCAACCAACAACATTGTCAGACCGACGATCGATGGGTAAGCAGCAACTGGCACCACCACTCTTTGGGACCACCAGCGCCTGGGACCGCCGAATTGTACTCGGCAATGCAGCCCAAAGGGCTGCCGGGTCCATCCCAACACTTACCCAGCGCCGCTCATCTCTGAATTTGGCCTTCGACAACAACCTAAACTGGCAATGGGTGACCAGACCTCACTGCCCATCAGGTAAAAATAGAGACTGACAGCTATCCTGCCAGAGTACCCAGTCGTAAATGCGTTGAAGGCACTTTCTTGACCAAGGGTAATCCATTGGATTGCCCTTGGTCTCATGCAAACAATCGTAGAATTACCTGAATTCCTGAAATATGCATTGGGTCTTCTGAACGAAATGAACTTGCACAACTCACCAGTCTTTTACGTAAGCATTATGGTGACAATGATGGCTAATGCATTTTCAAGTATTAAACAGGGCTTGGCTGAAGCCATAGAGTTTTCTGAAGGCAAATCCAGTAAGGCTGTGGTGCATGAACTTGGCCCGCTGGATGTAAAGAAAATGACGCTGCGGCATTCCACACTATGTCATCGCGCTCGCCCAGCAGCCCAGCCACCCACACGACGTCATTGCCAGGAGCGCAACGGCGTGGCAATCCATTTGATTGTTCTCCACGCCAATGCATTGCTGGACGGCAGCCTTGCCTTGGCAAGTATTAGCCAGGTCAAGCTAATATGCTGGCTCCCAAACGGCATTGTAAGGCCATAACGTTAAGCTGTACGGCGCTGTACAAGCAGGCCGCCAGAGAGCAGCGTCAGTACCAGCAGTAACAGTCCAGCCGGATTCAGCGAAGGCACTGGGCTTATAACCGGAATTTGGGAAAAACTGATGGCCACGTTGCAATCGCCGGTCAGGTTGTCCGCTGTCCACTGCCCACTCTGTTCCTCAAAGCTGCAGCTGTCACCAACAACCGACTCGACTTGCCAGCCTTCATCAGCAGCCAGCTCTACCGACACACTGTCACCGTGATCAACGAGTTGAGTGGCTGGGCTCAGAACAGAACCGTTGCCTTCTGTCACTGTGGCGCTCACGGTGTACTGGTTAATCTCGAAACTGGCCTCAATGGCACAATCCTGTGTCAGGTTGCTCACCGTCCAGAGCTCGCCTGAGCTGTTCACGGGTGTACAGGTATCACCGCTAACCGATATCAATGACCAACCCGTGTCGGGGGTAATCTCAACCTGGCCCACAGCACCAGAAGCTACGCGCGCGAGTGCCGGGTCAACGCTACCGTTGCCAGAAATAACGCTGCTGCTCAAGTCATAACTCACCACACCGAGATAAACCCCATCACTGCGATAAATCAGTTCCATCGGATGAGCCGGGTTATCTTGCAGAAAATTACTGAAGGTGCCGGTAACACCACCATCAGCAATCAGAACCGGATACTCGGCATCAGCGGAGTAATTGCCTGAAGCAATCGACACAGACAGCGTGCCACCACTCAGCGCCGCATTGCCTTCAACCTGCAAAAGACTGGCAGCGCTGTCGGTAACGGGAAGGTTCAGCGTGGTCGTTGCCGTATCGGAGTAATTGCCGCCGACGGCCAGCACCCCGGGTGAGCTACCCAGCGTCACCGTCGTATCATTCGCCAGCGTCATATTGCCAGCCACATCGCCGTCAATCGTCCCGTTTACTAGCAAATTGGTATCGTCGCCTAGCGACAGAAAACCTGCATTGAAAGCTGCGTCAAACTGCGCACTCCCCGCGAAGATATTCAGGCCATCAGCAAAGGCGTTCTCGGCTTCCAGGACCAAGGTGCCGGTACCGGATTTATCCAGACGCACTGGCGTATTGTCGCTTGCAATGCCATCTGACAGCGTAGTTGTCAGGCCGGAATCCACGGTAATATCCAGCACGCCACCGCCCATCAGAAAGAACTCACCCCCTGCAGCCATACCGTTATTGCCGCCAGCACCGCCGGTACTGGTATTGCTGGTGAACTGACCGTTGACCACAGCGACGCTGCCGCCATCACGAACAAAAACAGCACCGCCAAAACCGGCACCTCCACCGCCGCGACCGCCTGATGAGCCAGCGTTACTCCCGTCGCCACCGCCGAAACCGCCACTGCCTCCGCTGCCTTTGGGCGAAACCGTGGTAAAAGCACCGCCACCGCCACCGCCACCAAAGCCGCCATCGCCACCCCGGCTACCGTTACCGCTTCTCGAAACGCCAGTACCACCGCCACCGCCGCCACCTGCGAAGCCACCATTACCCCCTTGGCCCCCATTGGTAACACCAAAACCGCCGCCGCCACCGCCACTGTCTGGTCCGCCATCTCCGCCATTTCCGCCTGAAACAGCACCAGCGTCCAGGCCGCCGCCGCCACCAAGCGGCCCGCCACCACTCGCACCGTCGTAATCTGTGGCATTCTGGCCATCAGACAGTTTGCCCCCACCGCCAGCACCGCCTGCTATGTCGAAATTGCCGGTAGTGGGCAATGCATCGCCGCCAATAGCCTGGTTGCTGGAAAACTGAATATTGTCCAGGCTTACATCGGCTGTACTGTCAACAAAAACCCCGCCACCCAGGCCAGCACCACCACCGCCCGAACCGCCATCGCCGGAAGAGCCTCCATTACCACCACGAGCTCGACCTTCGACAATATCCAGATTGCGTAGCGTCACAGAGATTGAGCTGCCACTGGCCTGGCCGACATGAAAAACCGAATGCAGCGCTTGTCCGCTAACGATGACCCGAGGCCCGCCTGGCGGATTCACCTCAAGATCAGTTGTTATTGGCGGCAAAGGACTCTGCAGGGTAATGGTTTGCCCGTTCATGCTGGGAGCAAAAAGAATCCGGTTTGGTGCAGACAGTGGATTATTATTGGTATCGATAATGGCTTCCCGAAGTGAGCCCGCGCCACTGTCCTGCGAATTGATAACAGCAAAGTCAAGAGCCCAGGCCGGGCTGCAAGCAAGCAGTCCGAGCAGGGTGGCTGTCAGTGAACGGGAGAAAGAAAAACGACGTGCCGCAGACCGCGGCAGACAACAAGAGGGTACTGCAAGCATAATCTTCCCTGTCTACTTTTGTGATTGTCTGGTGGTGCCGCAAAGTTATCTGTGCCATGCCTGTACGGGGTTGCTGTTCTTGCCGTTAAGGTCAAGTTCCCATTCAACCACATTGAGCCAACTGCCTAGCCAGGCACTCTCTGCTGCCTAGACCCTCAATCGTCATTGCGAGGAGCGTAGCGACGTGGCAATCCAATGCTGCAGACCAAGAATGGATCGCCACAGCCTGCGGCTTAGCGATGACGACGTAGCAATCCATTGTCAGGTTTTAAGTTTCAGTTCAGCTTCACGGGCTATGCTGCGACTGTCTTCAAACAACGGAGTATATCGTAATGAAAAAACTGATCGCAATCTCCTGTATCACCGGCCTCACCCTGACCTCGGCCAGCGCCTTTGCCGATAACATCAGCACCGAAAAGACCACTCTGCTGGTCGAGCAGGGCATTATCATGCCGCTGGAAACCCTGGAAGAAAAAGCCTTGGCCATCAAGCCCGGTCAAATTACCGACCGCGACCTGGAACAGGATGACGGCCGTTATGAATATGAACTGGATATCCGCCAGGAAGATGGCCGCAAATGGGACATCACCCTGGATGCCAGCAGCGGCGAAGCAATCAAGATCGAGCTTGATGACTGATCTGCGTCGCGCACTCAAACCCGCCGCCCTGTGCGGCTGGTTGTGCATCGGCAGCCTGCTGGCGGGGGGCTTGCTGGCTGATGATATTGATCAGGAGCAGGTACTGAGGCTGGTCGAGCAGGGCCGCATTCTACCCCTGCAAAGCCTGATCGACGATGCCCTGCAGCGATTCCCCGGGCGCTTTCTCGAAGCCGAACTCGAGTTCGATGATGGCCGCTACGAGTATGAAATTGAAGTCATCACCCGGGACGGACGTGTACTCGAACTCGAGTATGATGCGGTAACCGGCACTTTGCTGGATATCGATATCGACGAGGACGACTAATGCGCCTGCTACTTGCCGAAGACTCCATAGCACTGGCCGACAGCCTGACCCAAAGCCTTCGCCAAGCCGGTTATGCGGTTGACTGGCGCACCGATGGCCGCGATGTGCAGTTGCTGGGCGAACAGGAAACCTACGACCTCTGTATTCTTGACCTCGGCCTGCCCGGACGTGGCGGGCTTGAGGTGCTGCAGAACTGGCGCGACCAGAGGCTGAGCATGCCGGTGCTGGTGCTCACCGCCCGCGGCAGCTGGGCCGAACGGGTCGAAGGCCTGCGTGCTGGAGCCGACGACTACCTGAGCAAGCCCTTCCACCCGGAGGAGTTACTCCTCCGACTGCAGGCGCTTCTGCGCCGCAGTCATGGCCGTGAACCGCAACAGGCGCTTGATGCCGCCGGCCTGACACTCGATGAATCGACCCAGCAAGTTTCCGGCCCCGGCCTGCATGCCGTGCAATTGTCTGCCACCGAATTTCGCCTGTTGCGTTACCTGATGCTGCATGCGGGCCAGATCCTGTCGAAAACCCGCCTCGCCGAGCACCTTTACGACTATGAAGCCGAGCGTGACTCAAACGTCATCGAAGTACAAATCAATCACCTGCGCCGCAAACTCGGCAAACAGGCTATTGAAACACGTCGCGGCCAGGGCTATGTGCTGGTCGGGCTGACACCATGAAATCGATCAGCCGGCAACTGGGGACAGGCCTGCTGCTGGTCCTGCTGGCCACCGTCATACTGGTCGGGCAGAGCGCCATCTGGCTGTTCGACCAGGCCCAGCGCGACTACCTGGGCAAAGACCTGCAACGGGAAAGTGATGCCCTGCTTGCAGCCCTCAGCCGAAACGCGGAAGGGGTTTTTCTCGACGCCTCCCGCGTTAGCCCCGATTACTTGCGCCCCTTTTCCGGCCGTTATTACCTGATCGAAACCGACAACAACCGCTGGCGCTCGCGCTCGCTGTGGGATCAGCGTCTGCCCACCGCCGATAGCAGCGGCCGCTTTGCCTTGGCTGCCGGCCCCCAGGGCCAGCAACTGCTGGTGCGCACCGACCGTTTTGAACGCTTCGGGCAAAGCGTGCAGATCAGTGTCGCACTGGATTATCAGCCCCAGCTCGCCGCCTTTCAACGCGCCCGGCTCTGGTTATGGCTGCTCGGTGGGCTGGCCGTACTGGTCAGCCTGCTGCTGCAACAAAGCCTGCTGCAACTCGCCCTGCGTCCATTGCGCCAGGCCCGCCAGGAAGTGGCCGAATGGCAGGCCGGTGAACGCCTGATGCTGAGTGACGACGTACCCCGAGAATTCATGCCACTGGTCAAGGAAATCAATCACCTGGGCGCGCAAATGGACAGCATCATCCAGCGCTCACGGCGCGACGTCGGCGACCTCAGCCACGCCCTGAAAACCCCACTGGCCGTGATCGAAAGTCTGCTGGTCAAACCCCAACTGCAAGCAGACGACCGCGCGGTTATACAGACCCAACTGCAGGGTATGCGCCGCCAACTCGAACGCGCCCTGCAACGCGCCCGTCTGGCCCCGGAAAGTCACGCCGGCCAACGCTTTGCTCCGGCAACTGATCTGCCCCTGTTGATAACCTCATTGCGACAGGTGCATGGCCAGCACCTGCACATCAGCCATCCCGACTACCCGAGCGGCCAGCAGTGGCCCTTTGACCGTGAAGACATGCTCGAGCTGCTCGGCAACCTGCTCGACAACGCCTGCAAATGGGCCAACAGTCAGATTCGGCTGGACTGGACGCTGGACAACCAGCAGTTGCAACTCAGCCTCGAAGATGACGGCCCCGGGATCAGCGCAGGGGAACGCCAGCAAGCCACGCAACGCGGCACCCGCCTGGACCAAAGCGTCAACGGCCATGGCCTCGGCCTCGCTATCGTCCGCGACCTGGTCGATACCTACCAGGGGCAGCTAGAGCTGCAAGACAGCCCCCTCGGCGGCCTCAACGTCAAACTCACCCTGAAAAAATAATGCATGTCATTGCGAGGAGCGCAGCGACGTGACAATCCAATGGTGCAGGCCAAAAATGGATCGCCACAGCCTGCGGCTTCGCGATGACGG
The DNA here is from genome assembly GCF_900105655.1 of Halopseudomonas salegens. Taxonomy (NCBI): domain Bacteria; kingdom Pseudomonadati; phylum Pseudomonadota; class Gammaproteobacteria; order Pseudomonadales; family Pseudomonadaceae; genus Halopseudomonas; species Halopseudomonas salegens. Next base: position 1,834,463 of record NZ_LT629787.1, on the reverse strand, counting down.
CGATATCAACCACCTGCCACCCCGTATCATTGAACGCAGTGGTCGCATGCAAACGTATTAACTGCTCAACCGATTGACCTTCAGGCAGAAGAATGTCACCCAGCGCCTTGCCATAGGAGTCTCTTTTTCGTCCTATTGCTCGCGCCTTGATCGCATCTGTTGCAGCACTTGCACCCTCAAACCCCAGTGACGGTACTGGAGGGTCCCGAGGGGCCTCCTCAAATACCCGGTTATCCACCACTGAGGCAATATAAACAGAGCCCTTTTGCCCACTCGCCATACTGGCATCGGGCGTAGCGATTGGAATGACACTGCGATTGCCAACAAAAATTTTCCTGACTTCATATAACGTCCTTCGTAAGTCAGTTTGTTGTATTTCACCCGCCTGATACCGACCAGGCCAAGGAGGCCAGAAAGGATGAAAATAGCCATTTAAGAGGGGGCGATAGTATCGACGTCAGAGCGGCGGGTTACAGGTATATTAACTGTTCACATCAAGTATTCATTTAATTCGATGAATATGTCACTTGCCGACGGGAAGGGCGGCGGTGCCTGGCTATAACAGCGAGTCAGGCGCAGGCAACTCGGTTGCGGCCCTGATGCTTGGCGCGGTACAGCGCCTCGTCAGCCCGCTCAAACAGTTTATCAAGCGCCTCATCCTCAGCCCGCACCTGGCTCAGCCCAATACTTACCGTAATGCGCAGATCAGCAACAAACCGGCTGTTTTCAACCGTCTCGCGGATTTTTTCGGCCACAGCCAGCGCATCCGGCTGCGCCAGAGTTTCAGGCAGCAGCAGCGCAAACTCCTCACCACCATATCGAGCCAACACATCAGTCACCCGTACCTGATCGTGCAAAACCCCAGCCAGTTCGCGCAATACCTGATCGCCCAGCGCATGGCCATGCACATCATTCACCTGTTTGAAGTGATCAATATCCAGAATCAGACAACTGAAAGGCCGTTGCGTGCGCTGAAAAGCGTGCCACAGCTCCATCAGCTTCTCATCAAAGGAACGCCGGTTGGCAATGCCGGTAAGCGCATCCTCAGTCGCCAGCTTCTCAAGCCTAAGGTTGGCCGCCGACAACTCCCGAGTCCGTTCAGCCACTTGTTGCTCCAGCGACAAAGTGCCAGTAACTCGCTTTCCTGTTGCAGCAACGAATCGGTCATATAACGGATCGACTCCACCAACTGTTTCAGCTCCCGGGTATGCTCCGCCTGGGGATAGTCAACCTTGCCATTGCGACTGGTCACCGAACGGGCCGCCGCCGCCAACTGCTCAATCGGACGACTGAGCTGGGCGGACAACCTCCGAGCTATCAGCACAAACATCAGCGCGGACAGCACACCCAGTAACCACAGATGATTACGCAAAGATTCCGCTGGCCCCAATGCCGCATGCAAAGGCTGACGCACAACGATACGCCAGCCAAGCCCTGGCTCCAGGCCGGTATTCACATCCTGCACAACAGTAAAATACTCCTCACCATCCGCCCAGCGCATGCGCAGATAATGACCGTGATCCGCGCCGATCTGTGGCAAATGGGTGGTACCAACAAAGGCCAAAGGGTAGATAATATTATCGCGGCTGTCGGCAATCAGTAACTCAATGCCTGAATCGTCCAGCCCCGCCGTCATCACCGACTCGACCGTCTCCGTCACCCAGCGCCAGTGGGCATGGGCACCCAGCACACCGCGCGTTTTGCCATCTGGGCCCTTGATGGGCGCAGCAAAATCGATAAACCGCAAGGGTTGATCCGGCGATGCATTTTCCAGCTTCTTGGCCAGCAATAGCGCCTCATGCACATCACCGATAAAACGCCCCTTCAACGCCGCCTGAAACCAGGGCCGCTGATCCACCTGCACATCAATCAGCAAGCCTCCGGTAGACTGCGTGATACGTCCATCCACACCGGACACACCAATCCAGGCATATTCATTATTCGTCTGCTGGCGCATCTCCAGCACCTCACGAATAACGGCGCTGCCCAGATCCCCGTTGACCAGCAAAGGCGAACGCGCCAAAAGCGCAATTTCCTTTTCACGTTCGCGCAGATGGGTCTCCAGCAAGTCAGTTGCAGACTTGGCCCGCTGAAACAGCAGCTCTCCGCTGTGGGCAGCAAGCGCCCCGGTGGCAATATTGCCGACATAAAAACCCGCAGCGAGCAAAATAATCAGGGAAAGGCCACCAAACCACAGCGTCAGTTCGGTGCGAAGACTGTACACATGAGGCATGTACCTGGAGGGCATCGAGGGGCAACTCCTTATTATTTTTGCTGCCAGTCACAACGCCTCACAGTATGCGCCCAAAGCCGGCCACTGGCCACTTCAACCCACCATTACACCCTGCAAGAAGCGAGCGCCCGTTCCCGGCAGCAGCGCCACCGGCAGCACCGTGCACTCAACCAATATCATTATCGGACCGACGATCAATGGGTAAGCAGCCGCTGGCACCGCCACTCTTTGGGACCACCAGCGCCTGGGACCGCCGAGTTGCACTCGGCAAAGCAGCTCGCAAGGGCTGCCGGGTTTAACCCAAGCAGCGCTGCGCACTGCCAGCCGAGTGCAACTCGGCGTTCCCGGCAGCAGTGCCACCGGCAGGGCGGTGCATGCAAACAACAGCACTGTCGGACCGACGACGATGGGTAAGCAGCAACTGGCACCGCCACGCTTTGGGACCACCAGCGTCTGGGAGCGCCGAGTTGCACTCGGCATAGTAGCCCGCCAGGGCTGGCGGGTTTAACTCAAGCAGCGCTACGCACTGCCAGCCGAGTGCAACTCGGCGTTCCCGGCAGCAGTGCCACCGGCAGGGCGGTGCTTGCAACCAACAACACTGTCGGACCGACGATCGATGGGTAAGCAGCAGCTGGCACCGCCACGCTTTGGGACCACCACCGCCTGGGAACGCCGAGTTGCACTCGGCACAGCAGCCCATCAGGGCTGCCGGGTCCAACCCTACAATCACCAGATAACGCTACGACTCAAACCCGCACTTAACGCCTTAACTAGGTTGCTGATTCACCAGCAACTTGTGCAGGTACTGACCATATCCGGTCTTGCTGAGCGCGTTGGCTTGCTCTTCCAATTGCGCTGCGTCCAGCCAACCCTGGTGATAGGCTATTTCTTCCAGGCAAGCGACCTTCAGTCCCTGGCGCGACTCAATGGTATGTACAAAATGGCTGGCTTCCATCAGGGAGTCATGGGTACCGGTATCCAGCCAGGCGAAACCTCGCCCGAGCAAGCTCACATGCAGATCGCCACGCTGCAGATAGGCATTGTTGATATCAGTAATCTCCAGCTCACCACGGTGAGAAGGTTTTACCTGTCTGGCGATGTCGACCACGTCGCTATCATAAAAATACAATCCGGTTACCGCATAGCTGGACTTTGGTATCGCAGGTTTTTCTTCTATGGAGATAGCTTTTCCATTGCTACCAAACTCAACGACACCAAAACGCTCTGGATCGCTAACGTGGTAGCCAAATACCGTCGCGCCTTTCTCACGTGACGCAGCTTCATGCAGCATGGCACTGAAGCCATAGCCATAAAAAATGTTATCACCAAGAATCAGGCAGACATTGCTGTCGCCAATGAACTTCTCGCCAATAAGGAAGGCCTGAGCCAGACCGTCAGGGGAGGGCTGCTCCGCATAGCTGAGTTCAATACCAAAATCCGAGCCATTTCCCAGTAGTTTACGAAAGCAGGGGAGATCTTCTGGTGTTGAGATGACCAGCACTTCACGAATGCCCGCCAACATAAGAACAGACAGCGGATAATAAATCATTGGTTTATCGTAGATTGGCAACAGCTGCTTTGAAACGCCACGGGTAATAGGGTGCAAACGGGTTCCAGAGCCGCCGGCGAGGATGATGCCTTTCATGAAAACTCCTTTTCAGAACATAACCAATTTAAGTGGGCACCGACAGTTGCTGTCCTGTGAATGAGATAGGCTGACTTGTAATTATTTGGATGGGTACCACTTAGTCAGCAATTGTTCGTATTCACCAAGGACTCGCTCCCATGTGAAACGCTCTTTGTAGCGGGCTCGACTAGCCGCTTTCCGGTGACGCCTGGCCTGTTCGTGAGAATGAGCGTTGGCAACCATGCAGGCAGTCTTCCAAGCTTCGACTTGCTCCGGATACAGACCGTGCTTGCGGCAATATTCGCTGCGCTCCGCCTCGGTCATTGGGGCAGTCTCCAGAACAATGCGGCACTTCTCTTCTCTACTCCACTTTTTAGGAGTGGCTGAGTTCGACGGCAAAACGGAACCTCGATCTCTGGCTGCTTCACTCCAATTGTACAAGATCGCGGTTCATGCCTTCCCGACCTGCTCGCTCGGCCACCGTCAGGCTATGAGGTGGGGCCATCTTCTAGAGGATGGCTTCCTCACGTTCCGGTGAGTAATGGGCATGGTTGTCCTCTGAAATTATCAGGCGATAACTACGCTGACACATAGGCTCTCGGCTTGCTTGAGGATTGCCATAATCGGGCTATCGGAAAAACGTGATTTTTGGTAGTGTTCATAATTCTGTGTCACCTCTTTAATCTACTCATCAGAGAGGTGAACCATGAGCAAACCCACATTCGACATTGACGCCGCCCTGCAAGCCCTGCGTGACGGCCAGGATTTGACCGGTAAAGACGGCATTCTCACGCCGTTGATCAAGCAACTCACCGAAGCCGCCATGCAGGCTGAGTTGGACAATCATCTTGCCAAAGAGGCCACGCCGAACCGCAAGAATGGCACGACTGGCAAGACCATGAAAGGCCCCGTCGGCAGCTTCGAATTGAAGACGCCCCGTGACCGCAGCGGCACCTTCGAGCCCCAGCTTATCAAGAAACACCAGACGCACCTGACCGATGAGCTGGAGCGCAAAATCCTGGCCCTGTTTGCGCTCGGCAACAGGTACCAGGACATCCGCGCTCACATTGCTGAGTTATATGATATTGAGCTGTCCAACGGCACCATCAATGCTGTCACCGACAAACTTCTGCCAGAGCTACAGGCATGGCGAGAGCGTGATCTTGAAGTCATCTATCCAATTGTCTGGCTTGACGCCATTCACTACAAAATCAAGGAAAACGGGCGTTACGTCAGCAAGGCCATCTACACCATTCTCGCCCTGAACATCGAGGGAAAGAAGGAGCTGCTTGGCCTGTATCTGTCCGACCAGGAAGGCGCCCATCACTGGCTCTCCGTGCTGACAGACCTCTACAATCGTGGCGTTAAGGACATCCTGATCGCCTGTGTAGATGGCCTGAAAGGCTTCCCGGAAGCCATCGAGAGCATTTACCCGAAAACGGAAATCCAGCATTGCGTGATTCACCAGATCCGCAACTCGCTGAAGTATGTCGCATCGAAAAACCAGAAAGCCTTCATGGCTGATCTGAAGCCCGTCTACAAGGCTGCAACGCTGAACGCCGCAGAAATCGCACTCGATGAACTGGAAGCCAAATGGGGCGAGAAATATCCAATGGTGATCAAGTCTTGGCGGGGCAAATGGCCAACCCTATCGGCCTACTTCAAATATCCCGATTACGTCCGCACTGCGATTTACACCACCAATGCGGTGGAGGCTGTGCATCGCCAGTTCCGCAAGCTGACCAAGACCAAGGGCGGCTTTGCCAGTGAGAACGCCTTACTGAAGCTGCTCTATGCCGGTATACTCAAGGCATCCGAGCGCTGGACCCACCCCGTTCAGAACTGGAACCTGACGCTGTCGCAGATGGCCATCCACTTCCCCGAGCGCCTGGACGAATACATCAGTCTGTGACGCTGCTGTCGGTGACACAGAGTTTTGAACACCCTCTGATTTTTCCATGAAGAGTCTCGCTGCGTTTAGCTTACGGAAAATTCTACTTTTGAGCGCTCCGGTTCCTCGCTTTAACTGCCTGTTTTTACGTTAGATGGATATCTTCAGTTGCTAGCTTTTTGAAAAACAAAAACTTTTTCACCACGAAGTAAACCATTATTGACAACATCTACACCTTCAGCGGTTATCTCCTGAAACAGGTTAAATCCACTCTCAGAAATCCTGTCCCTAAAGTCTTTACCGTAAAACCTTATGTGATCATCTTTCCCAAAGTGTACCCAACGCTCTAAATCAGTACAGATATTGTCATTTTCATAGGTTTTATCCCACCCCTCAATGATAGGGACTTGACAAATAAGAATTCCATTTTTCTTCAAAATTCTAGATAGTTCTCTAGATGCTTTCCTATCATCAACATGTTCTAACACATGGTTTGCAATGACAATGTCGTACTTCTCATCACCTAAATCTATATCTTCTATATTTAATTTTATATCAGACTCTGCAAATAAATCAGCAGTACAGTAATCAGAAAAACGATCTCTAAAAATTTTTTCTAAAATCGGTTCTGGAGCAAAATGTAAAACAGCAGCATTCTTGTTATCAAAATTCAAAATCGATCCACGTTCAACTCCCAACATGAGGAGTCGATGGCGCTCAAGAGAACCACATTTTGGACAACACGCGTCAAGCCTCGTCGGCCGTCCAAACCCCTTAAAAAAACCCTCATAACCACAAATGTTGCAGTGCCTTTTAGCAATTGGAGTTCTATCGGACCTAGCATTTATAATTGCTTTAATTTCATTTGTGATAGATTTCGGAAGTATTTTTTTTGCGGCGGACTTAATTAGCTTCTTCATATTTTCCCCTAGATTTAACCGTAAAATTTTCATGTACATATAAGCTGGTGTTAATGGCCGTCGGCACGACCTGCGGCTTGGGCTACTCACGAACCAGCCGCTTGCAGGGCTTGATCCGCATGTTCAGTTACAGTTTCCGGTAAATCCGATAAACGCGCTTGTGGCTCCAGGAGTGTCTTTTCACGTTGCGCAAGTACAGGAAAAATAGGCTAAAGCCAAGTTGCGCTTGTTGTGAATTAACCCCACCAGCAGGTCGGCGCTCTCCGCATTTTTACTTCTGAGTTTGGCTTGGAAGCGATAAAGGATTCGCTGACACTCAAGATGGCGCAGGCCAACGAATACTGCAACGGGCATCAGCAACCGCTTTGTGTGCCATCTCAAGACGTAGAGATCGCTTTAAAACTTCCCTTCCAGGGCTTCTTTAAGCAGCTCTGACTAGAGACGCTCTTCGGCATACATTCTCTTTAACCGCCGGTTTTCATCTTCGAGCTCTTTCAGACACTTCATCATTGACGTAACCATGCCGCCGAACTTGGCTCGTCATTTGTAAAAGCTGGCACTGCACATGCGGTGTTCACGGTACAGCTCGGGTACCGGCACGCCGTTCTCAGCTTGTTTGAGAATTGCCATAATTTGGCTATCGGAAAAACGTGATTTTTCATGCAGAATTTCGTTGCGGTTAGCTCTACTTTTGAGCTCTCTGGTTTTTAGAGGGAATTACCTTATAGTTGATTGATTATATTTTTTATATCGGTAATAATCGTGAACGAAGAAATAAAGAAAACGAATAAGATCAATAGTATAGCGACTAAAAAGCTTGGGCTCGTCGTAGATTCGGTATAGCCAGCGAAGATTATACTTGTCTGCCCAGGTTGGGTAATAGGTATTTCCTCTTTTTGCTGTTTGATGTAAAAAACCACCGCAAGTGTATCCAGTGCCGCGCCAGCCAGCTTTAGTTAATTCATCTAAAAACTCTTCCTGGCGAGGTGTACCCATACCACATATGACGATATCAGGGGCAGCAGAGCGGATTTCATTTAAAACATCTTCTTTGGGGCGCTCTGGAGGGAAAAAACCTGAATATACTGCAATGATATTCAGGCCAGGGTGTTTTTGACAGAAATTACTTGCAGCAATTCTAGCGACTCCTGTTTCACCGCCCACAAGTATTATTGACTCATTGGTTCTTGAGGCGCGCTCAAAAACAGCGGGGGCAAGCGATGTCATATCAAAGCTTAAACGACGAACTGGGATTCCAATTCTATTTAATACGATGCAAAGTAAGATTCCATCTATGTGAATAGATGTAAAGTTTTCCAAAAGTTCAATATGTTTCCGAAGAATACCGTAAGAATAGTGATTTATGAAGGTAGTATTCTCCCCTGAATTACTATTGATTTGGCAGGAGCTTTTGTTTTTTTCCGATATGAGTCTTAGGATGTCTGATGATTGTTTCTTTTTCATGTGTACCTTTAAGTGCTATAAAAAAAAGCAATGCTAATGGTGAGAATATGCTATTAAATGATGAGACCGAAAGCGCTGAAAGTAACATGATAGTTATAAAGCAGATTGCATCTTTAGATGAAAACTTGCAAAGTTTAAGTGTTGAATAATAAAATATTATTATAAATAATAAGCCCAATACTCCATGATCAAATATAACCCGCAGTATATATGAATGCAATATTACTGAGTAACATGTCTGGTCTCCGGATAAGCTGTATAAGTCATCATAGTAGCTTAGAATAGAACAGGTTGCTCCACTTAAAGGGGTGATCGGCTTAGTTCCTAAAAGAAAGTCAAAAATGCTCCAATGTCTGATTTCGTAGAGAAAGATATTGAAGAATTTAAACCTGTCTATTGTTTCAATGGTTAACTCTCCGCGCGATGTTACTACATAGTAAACTATTGCTACTACAGCAGGGAGAACTATGATGTATATAATGCTGCGATAGTTTAGCTGGGACAAGTGCGCAAAGAAAAATACAGCTAAAAAAGTTAAGGCTGCACTTCTTGAGCCTGATAATACGATTATTACTGCCAGCAAGGGTAAGATTGCTTTCGGTAAGGATGTTCTAATACTTAAAAGATAATAAAGTAATATGAGGAAAATAAGTTCAAAATTGTTTTCACCATAAAGGCCTGGGCGGTCAGCCATTCGCGGTGTAAATTCAGCGACTCTAGAGTAACTATATTTTAACAAAAAACAAAAAATCAAAAAGTAAAAAAAATACAAAACAAGCTTTGGGTCTACATTTTTTGATTTTATAAGAAAGGGGATGGGGAGTAAGTAAAAAAAGGCTTTATATGCTTGTAAGTAATCCAGGGTATGCGTTGGCTTGGTCTGGTAAGCTATTACTGAAGTAGTGACCAAGTATACTAATAATACAGCAAACAAAGGCAGCAGTTCACGCTTTGGTTTAGTAGCGATTAAGCTTGCTGATATAAGAAAGGTGAATTCAAGAATGCCAAAGGCTGGAAGCCAGTTGTAATCATATGGTGATGATAGACCTGAAATGGCAAGTAAGGCTAGAGTTATTAGGGTTAGTGAGTATGGACCTGATTTTAATAATAACCTAGGAATGTTAGGAGCTAATATTTTCATGAATCAGCTCTTGAAGTAAGTAGTTTTTTTTTGGCGATTCGTTTGATTCTTTCATATAGGCTCATCTCCCAGCTTTTTCCCCAATGGTGAATGGCATAGGTGTTATGAGTAATATCGGCATACATTAAGTTTTTTGTTTCTCTTTCGATATCATAAGGGTTGTATGGATAAAAATATTCTGAAGGCAGCACTTTTATATTGGTGTCATCCATATTCATGATTGCTTGGATAGCTACTTCTGGCGCAATTAAATACGGCATATTGGTTTTGAAACGATGATCTATTATTTTCATGCATTCTGTAGTGAATAAATGTTTTGTAGTTGCACCAAAAATTGCTGTGTTAGGTCTCCCGTTAGATTCTTCACCCAAAAAGCAAAATGAATCGAGTAACGGCGTAAGAGGTTTTATTACCTCCATGTCTGTATCTAAGTATACTCCACCAAATTTATGGACTACACGCATTCGGATATAGTCAGATATGAATGCCCACTGCCGTTTCTTGAATGAATATTTAAGGAAAGGTGTATCAAAGTCAGTATTTGTTTCATCCCATCTCATTATTTCAAAATCGGGATTAGTTTGTTTCCAGGACTCAATGCACCGACGGTGTAACGGAGGTAGAGTGTTTCCGCCGAACCAGCAGTAGTGTAGTCTTTTTTCTATCATTGCTTTTTCCAAGCTTTACTGTTTAAAAAAGTTCGAGATTTCCAAAGTTTAAATATATCAATTATACGTAGTAGTGTTCTGCTTATTAGGCTGGGTGAAAAAAGCAGCAAGAAATGAATGTTAAAATTTTTGAGTTTTATTGGTGTTTCTTTCAAATATGGCAGTAGTTTTTTTCGGTAATAAGCTGTCGCGTTGGTGTCTTGGTTTCTTATAGCATTGCCAATATGCCTTTTGCAAAAATTCACAACATGTTTTTTATCTGACAGGTACTGTTCAATAAAGTAATCAGTTGCAGCTAAGTTTTGTTTGTTGCTCATCCTGAGAGGATTTATTTGTTCATTAATGATAATGGTTTTAGATGAGCTGAAATAAATTTTTTCATTGTTGTCAGATGCCCTGGCGGCGAACCCCCAGTCTTGATGTTTATTTTGTCTGTCATCAAATAATGTTTCTTTGTAAAAATACTTACATATGCTAATGGTTGAGGTTCGGAAGTCGCTTTGATTGTTGCCAAATAAGTATTCACGCATATCTGACAGGATGAATTCGCTGCGCTTTATGTTCTCATCCTTGATTTTTTGATTGCTTGCTAAGTTAAAATCGCTAAATATAATGCCTGCCTTTGTTCTTTTATGTGTTTCTATTCTTTGTTCGATGTGTTCTGGCATAAACAAATCGTCGCTATCCAATAGAAATATATAATCAGAGCTTGATAGTTTTAATCCAAGGTTTCTGCTTGTAGCAGCATTGCTTTTTACTTTCTTTTCAATAAGCCGTATTGGAAATCTTTTAAAATTTTCGGTTTTATTTTTTAGGATACCTAGATCGTCTGATTTGTCATCTATTAGAATAACTTCTGCTTCAATATTTGCTGTTTGTTTTTCAATGCTATTCAATGATTCTTCAATGAATTGCGAGCTGTTATATATCGGTATTATAATTGAGCATTTCTCTATCATCATATGCTTACAGAGTTATAGTTCATTATTGGTTTGATTTCTCAGTATTTTAAATATCTCTTTTTCGAAAAGATAAAGATACACCACATACGTCAATATGCAGAAAAGTCCGCCACTGACGAGCCGTAATACGGGATTGTTTATTTCGTTTCCCTCAACCAATGAAGCTCCCGCCCAGCCTATAGCCATTACTACTGTAAATAAGGTGAAAAAATGTCTGGCTATTGGCCAGTAGTCAACTTTGGATATTCTTGCAATTATGACATGCCAGAACGTTCCTAGCGTGATGGACAAAGCGACTAAAATGTTGACTGCAGTATGTGCGGAGGGGGATATCATTAACCCCAGGGTGAGCGCGGTCACGATAGAAACAGACCATACAACATTCCACCAAAAGCCCACATCCGCTCTTCCCAGGGCCAGCACAATCGCCCCACCGGGATTGCCCAGCGCCCGCAGCATACCTACAAGCGCAAGGGCTGGAATCAATTCAGCGGTAGCGGACCATCCAGTACCAAATACAATCCGAACGACGTCATGCGAGAAGAAGAACAGAAAGGCAAGTATTGGCAAGGTAACCAAAGACAATGCCTTCACATTGAATGTGTAATATCGGTTCAGAGCCGTGAAGTCATTCTGAACCTTGGAATAGACCGGGAAAGCAACCTTGGTAACAATGGGGTTGATCTTGCTGACTGGAAAAATGATGAGTTGCCATGCCAGGTTGTAAAAGCCGGCTGCACTCATTCCCACCATTTTCCCGATAAGCAATTTGTCAGCGTTGGTAGCGAGGTAGTTGATACAGCGATCACCCATTTGGTACAGGCCAAATCCATAGAACCCTTTCAGTTCGGCGTGCCGATAAACAAGCGACGGCCTGTGATATTCGCGCAAGCCAACCCAGAGAAACAAGGCGCTTGCCAGGCCTGCCTGGGCCAGCATTGCGTATACAAGGGCCAATACACCCGCTCCCTGTAAAGCGAAGTAAACAGCTACAACAAGAGATCCTGCAGCTGCAATGATATCGATGGTTTCCGTATAGCGAAATTGCAGCGCCTTTTGGCAAAGTACTCGATACTGATTGCCGATTGCGACCAGAATAAAAACACCGGAAAGGGTTTTCATCAGCCCGGAGATTCTGGGTTCGTCGAAGAAGTCTGCTGCCAAAGGGGAGATCGCCATTACAATCAGGCAAAGCACAATCCCCGACGCGATGTTCAGCCAGTACAGGCTTGACAGCTGTGTATGGGTTATATTTTGCCGCTGAATAATGGCGTTGCTGATTCCCATGTCCTGGAAGGCCTGAGAGAATCCGATGACCACCATCATTACCGCCATGAGGCCGAAATCGGCCGGGTCCAGAAGGCGAGCTAGAATAGATAGCTGAGCAAACTGAAAGGCAGTGATAAGCAAGGTTGACCAAGCGGTCCATTTAACACCGCTAACCGCTTGAGCCTTCAAGCTCATTTCAGGATTTCCTTGCGGTTACATAGTAGCCACTGGTTTCCAGGTCCCAATTGCGATCCAGTTTGTCGAGTAGTGGCGCTGTTTTCTGATTCACAAACCATATCACGCTCAAAATGGCCCCTATAAGCCAGCGAAGAGGCTTTGGCCCTTTTATCAATCGTCTACTGAAATAATTGGCTTTCAGGATCCACATAGAGAAAAAGCCTGATTGCGCTTCCACCAAGATATCCCTGAATCCTGCTTTCTCGAGCATATACTTCAAGCCGTAAGGTGTATAACGGAAAAAATCGTAAGGAGCTTCGTGTATCCACCACTGCCAAGGCACCTGAAGGACAATATTGCCCCCTGGCTTCAGGATGCGGAAGGCTTCATCCAGCATATTTTGTGGTTCACAAAGATGTTCCAGGACTGAAAGTGACACGATGGTGTCTGCCACGTCAGACTCAATGGGAAAAGGTTTATTCAAATCAGCTGCAATGTCAGCTTTCGTGTTGTGCAGGCTGCCTGTCCAATCAACCCCTACATAGCGGTCAGCATAAGTCAGAAAAAAATCTTTGTACGGTGACTCGCCACAGCCCAAGTCGTAGAGTGTTCCATTATATCGGTCTACATATTTTATTAAGAACTGATCTCCAATATCATATGCCAACCAATTATGGAGTTTTCTGTTGTGATGATTCTTGCTTATTTTCATTTATTTTCTCGACCGTCAAGTCGTTAATGCTTTTTTGAATCTGTGTTGTATTGCTGGCTTAGAGAAAACGCATTGTTGATGAGTTGCTCGGTTCTTCTAAATGCTTTTTCTCGCGACCAGTAATTGCTGACAGTTTTTCTATTCCAGGCTCGCTCAGCTCTGGAGAGGGGGGTGTTAATAAGGTCATGATTGTTTTCCAGCTCTTCCATCGTGGATAGCTGAATACCCAAGCTATTAAAAAAACGGAACACTGGGTTTTCAGTGCGGACAAATACTCGGGCTCCCAGGTAAAGCATGATCACGATATTTCCAACCGCTTGCTGACGCTTATGATTCATTATTACGTAGCCGCATTTCCTTATGGTCTTGACGTAATCTTCAATAGGCATGAACGTATTTAAAGATTCACAGTTTTCGCCGAAGTAGTCCTTGCCAAGGGTCGATATCAGTTTGCTGTATTCCAATTGGCCGTAGCTTAAGGGGACAACAACTTTTCGGTCACTTATCCCTATGCTTTTCAATATGTCGAAGGCTTCAGCGTGGTTGCACTCTAAGGACGCACTATTTCCTACAAGAATGGAATTTCCGCTCACGCTCTCAGTTTCAAAGCCTTTTATCAAATTATCCTCTATGGTTCCATAATTCCAAATGGCATGGTCAGGAAATCGCTTCCAATTCTTGGAATTTTTGACCATATCAAATTCAGATGGGAGGACAGGCGCAAATATCGTTAGGCGCTCAATGGCTTTTTTCTTTGAAGCGATAACACCCAAGAACACAGCTGATTTCTTAATTATTTTCTTGATGACATATATGGGTGTTGTTGGTTCGAGCCTTTTTGAAAGATTAAGCGTTTTCTCAAGCAGTAATGTATCTTTCCCGAGCGTATCCTCGTAGTAGTCATACCCCCATCCAAGCCATATTGTCGCCTTGTTTATGGGTATGTTGAATATTTCTGGATATGTTAAGTGTGAGAATGAATGAAAAACTATTATTTCATATCTGTTGTAGATTTCTCTATCTACAGCGGCCCTTGTAAAGAATAATTTGTTTTTTAATACTACTTTTGCAGTCTGAAGCTTAACGTATTGAAGCGGCGTTGTTTTGGTGAAAATTATCACGTCGTTCTTGCCCGGAAATACACTTTCAAATACAGGGATGGCCTGCTCTATGAATTTATCGTCCGTTGCAATATGTAGGATTTTCATAACAATCTAAACAGTCTAGTTAAAGCCGGCTTAATTTTTTTTAATTGGCCTTGCAGGGTTCCCTACAACTATTTCGCCTGGAGCTACGCTTTTGGTTACGACGGCGCCCATCCCAATAATCGCCCCCTGACCAATAGTGATTGGACTATGTGTTCCATCCTTTATGATTGCACCGGTGCCAATATAAACATGATCTTCCACGACTACATGACCATTGCACTTTACCCCTGGCCCGAAAGTTACATAATCTCCTATTACAACGTCATGTGCCACATATGAATATATGTTGCAATGAAAGTGCTTGCCGATCTTTGCATTTGATGTTACATGAGTGAAGTTGGAAAATATGGCGCCAGGTCCAATCATGTTCTGATCTAATGATATGTGAGTTTCTGAGAAAACTGAGATAGGAGTCGCCATGTTTTCTGGAATTTTTGTAGAGATCCTCTCTCTTATTTTTGAATCTCCAATTGCGATGCAGTAATATTTCTCACCTTTAATTTTGAGAAAATCACTTAATTTTATAACGTTGTATTCATTTATTGTTTGGGTTCCAGTGTCATACTCATCTTCAACAATGAAAACAAAATCCTTCTCTTCTTGATCATTCATCATTTTTCTAACTAGCGGCATGACTTCACGACCAAATCCTCCAGCACCTATCACTCCAATTGTTTTCATATGCTCATGCGCTCCTGAACTTGGCCTCATTCTGAGGTCTTGACGGATTGTTCTTTCACGATTTTTGAGATTTTATCTTGGTCAGAAATGGCTAAAGTACAGTAAATTGGTAGACATAAAATACGGCTGGCTATGTCATGTGAAACGGGCTGCTGGTTTTGCCCATTTAAAAACCTGACAGTCTCTAGTGATGGGTAGAAATACCGGCGTGCCCAAACCCCTATCTCTTTCAATTTTTTTTCTATCTCGATGGCTTTCTGCTCAGTATCGAGCACTACTGGAAAGTATGCTGAGTTATATGAGATGTTTTCACTTATCTTTTGAAACTGTACTGAACCTGCTAATTTTCTTTCGTAGTTTGCCCAAATTTCAGCCCTGGCATTCATATTGCCTTCCATCTCGTCTAGAACGCACAACCCCATTGCTGCTTGCAATTCATTCATTTTGGCGTTGATTCCTAACTCTTCTATGGTCTCCGGCCCGGTGATTCCAAAGTTAATCATTTTTTTTGCTCGGTCTAGGTCTTCCTTGCGCTTGAAAACAATTGCTCCACCTTCACCGGTATGAAACAGTTTGGTGGCATGGAAGCTTAGAGTAGAGGCATCGCCGTGTTCTAGCAGGCTTTTGCCCTTGTAGTTTACGCCGAAGGCATGGGAGGCGTCGTATATGACTTTAAGCTTGTGTTTTTGGGCAACAGTATCAATGGCTTCCACATCACAAGCATTACCAAACACGTGTACCGGGACTATGGCACGGGTCTGAGGAGTAATTGCGGCTTTAATATTCTCCGGAGCCAAGCACCATGTTTGCGGGTCTATATCCGCAAAAACGGGTTGAATGCCATCCCACTTTAAGGAGCTTGCTGTCGCGATGAAGGTAAATGGCGTCGTTATCGCTTCAGCCTGTTTTCCTTTTACCGGCTCATTAATACCGAGTGCTCGGTAGGCAATTTGGAGGGCCAAGGTGCCATTGGAGACAAGCAGGAGATTCTTGACGCCCAAATATTCTTCCAAGCGGCGACTTAATTCTTGAACCAGCGGACCGTTGTTAGTAAGCCAGTGGCATTCGTAGATACTATCAATATATTCGTTGAGCTTGTTTCGGTTTGGGAGGTACGGCTTGGTTACGGGAATCATTGTTTTCCTTCCAGTATATCCATTTGGCTTACGTTGGTACCCGTATCCAGCCAGGCGAATCAGCAACCAAGCAACTCATTGTTCAGGTTGCCCGTTCAAGTATGCCTAGTTTATATCTGTGAGCACCATCTCGCCCTTATTACTGGGTTTTTCTTGTTTAGTGGTGTTCAAGGTGCTGCTGGAACTGGTCTTGGAAAAATTGACTCAGCCCCTTCCTGGTAGGGATAGAGTCTATATTCTGGGGCATTTGATGAGCTAGTCACTACCAAACAGATCTCGTGTATAGACCCGATCTTTTACATCTTCCAGCTCGTCACTTTGTCGGTTGGCAATTATGACGCAGCTGGCTTGTTTGAATTCACCCAACTCATTGATAACTCTCGAATTATAGAATGTCTTTTCCTTTAAGCTCGGCTCGTATATGACGATCTCGATGCCTTTGGCTTTGATACGCTTCATTACACCCTGGATCGCGGACGTGCGGAAATTGTCTGAGCCAGCTTTCATTACCAGGCGATATATGCCGACAACCTTTGGATTACGCTGAATGATGGCATTGGCGATAAAATCTTTACGTGTAGTGTTGGCATCGACAATCGCTTTGATGATGTTGCTGGGTACTTCCTGGTAGTTGGCCAGCAGCTGCTTGGTGTCTTTTGGCAGGCAGTAGCCACCGTATCCAAAGCTGGGGTTGTTGTAGTAATTGCCGATACGAGGATCAAGGCATACGCCTTCGATGATTTCACGGCTATTCAGACCGTGGCTTTCGGCGAAGGTATCCAGTTCGTTGAAATAGGCGACACGCATGGCCAGGTAGGTGTTCGCGAAGAGCTTGATTGCCTCGGCTTCCGTGCTGTTGGTCAGCAGTACTTCTACATCCTGCTTGATTGCGCCTTGCTTGAGCAGCTTTGCGAATTTTTGTGCTCGCTCGCTTTGGTCGCCGACTACGATGCGAGAAGGGTGGAGGTTGTCATACAGGGCTTTGCCTTCGCGTAAAAACTCGGGTGAAAAAATGATGTTTTGGTTACCGGTTTCTTTGCGCAGGTTTTTTGTGTAACCGACGGGAACGGTCGATTTGATCACCAGGGTGGCATCAGGGTTGATTGCCATTGCGTCATTGATTACGGCTTCAACGCTTGTGGTGTTGAAGTAGTTTGTATCCGGATCGTAGTCAGTCGGTGTTGCGATGATAATGAACTCTGCGCTCTCGTAGGCCTGATACTTGTCAGTCGTGGCGGTGAGATTGAGGTCTTTGATACGCAGGAAGTCTTCTATATCTGCATCTACGACAGGGGATTGCCCGTTGTTGATGAGTGCGACCTTGCTTTGCAAAATATCGAGCGCAACAACCTCGTTGTGCTGGGCAAGGAGTACGGCGTTGGAGAGGCCGACGTAACCAGTACCGGCGACGGCGATTTTCATGGTGAATTGGCTCTTTGGTTGTGATGCTGATGCTGGTTGATTTTTTCACTGATGACCTTGATTTTGCGTGAGGCAAAGGCGGCGGCGGTGGGCAGGCCGATATAACCCAGGCCGATCATGGAGATGGTGTTGAAGGTCATGTGCTTTCTCTGTTGCATCATTTAGCGGGCACCGGCCCAGTCCAGCAAGTGCTGACGGATTCGGCTGCAGGCCTGGCCATCACCATAGGGGTTGTGGGCCATGGCCATGGCGGCGTAGGCGTTTTTGTCCTGTAGCAGCAGGTCGAGCTGTTGGCAGATGCTGGTTGCATCGGTGCCGACCAGTTTGACGGTGCCCGCGTCGACGGCTTCCGGGCGCTCGGTGGTGTCGCGCATGACCAGTACTGGCTTGCCGAGGGAGGGCGCTTCTTCCTGGATGCCGCCGGAGTCCGTCAGGATGATATGGGCGCGGTTCATCAGGTAGACGAAGGGCAGGTAGTCCTGCGGTTCGATCAGATGGATGTTTGGCTGGTCTCTGAGCAGGCGATTGACCGGTTCGCGCACGTTGGGGTTGAGGTGCACGGGGTACAGAATTTGTATGTCCGGGTGTCGGCTGGCGGTGTTAGCCAGCGCCTGACAGATGCGCTCGAAGCCTCCACCAAAGCTTTCCCGGCGGTGACCGGTCACCAGGATGAGTTTTCTGGCCGGGTCGAGCATGCTGAACTGTTCGGCTAGCTGTGTTTGTAGCGTCGGGTTGTTGTCCAGTTTGGCAACCACGTCGAGCAGGGCGTCGATCACTGTGTTGCCGGTGACGTGAATGCGTTCTGCTGGAATGCCTTCGCGCAGCAGGTTGTGTTGTGAACCTGGGGTGGGGGCGAAGTGCAGGGCGGTCAGTACGCCGGTGAGGGTGCGGTTGCCTTCTTCCGGCCAGGGGGAGTAGAGGTTGCCTGTGCGCAGGCCGGCTTCGACGTGGGCGACGGGTATTTGCTGGTAGTAGGCGGCGAGGCTGGCAGCCAGGGTGGTGGCGGTGTCGCCGTGGACCAGGACGATATCCGGTTTGGCTTCAGCCAGTACGGGCTTGAGGCCTTGCAGGATGGCGCAGGTGACGTCGGTCAGGTCCTGGCCTGCTTTCATGATGTTCAGGTCGTAGTCGGGTTGCTGGTCGAAGAGGTCAAGGACCTGGTCGAGCATTTCACGGTGTTGGCCGGTGACGCATACCTGGGCATTGAAGCGTTCATCGGCAGCCAGTTGCAGGGCGAGTGGGGCCATTTTTATGGCCTCGGGGCGGGTGCCGAAGATGGTCAGGGTTTTCATGATGGGCGGCATGCCGGTGGCGTCCTGAGGCTGGGTGTTGCAAGGTTTTCCGACACGCTACCGCCACAGGATTTGGCGTTATTTTCCTGAGAACGGCGGTATTGACGGTGCTCTGTGTGAGCGTGTTGAGGCAGTGTACCTTGCTTGTGGGGGGAGCTGAAGGGAGATGGGTGGTTTTTGGGGCAGCCCTTTGGGCTGCTTGCCGAGTGCAACTCGGCGTTCCCGGGGGTGGGTTTGGTGTTTGGGAGCGCCAAGTTGTACTTGGCTGGCAGTGCGGAGCGCTGCTGGGTTGGGTGGTTTTTGGGGCAGCCCTTTGGGCTGCTTGCCGAGTGCAACTCGGCGTTCCCAGGGGGCGGGTTTGGTGTTTGGGAGCGCCAAGTTATGTTTGGGTGGTGGTGTGGGGCGTTGCTGGGGTGGGTGGTTTTTGGGGCAGCCCTTTGGGCTGCTTGCCGAGTGCAACTCGGCGTTCCCAGGGGCGGGTTTGGTGTTTGGGAGCGCCAAGTTGTGTTTGGGAGGTGGTGTGGGGCGTTGCTGGGTTGGGTGGTTTTTGAGGCAGCCCGTTGGGCTGCTTGCCGAGTGCAACTCGGCGTTCCCGGGGATGGGTTTGGTGCTTGGGAGCGCCAAGTTGTGTTTGGGTGGTGGTGTGGGGCGTTGCTGGGTTGGGTGGTTTTTGGGGCAGCCCTTTGGGCTGCTTTGCCGAGTGCAACTCGGCGTTCCCAGGCGGGCTAGGGTTGGGGTTATAGGGTGGCGAGGCGGATTTTGGATTTGGGCCATGCTTTTAGCAGGTTGTCTACAAACCAGATGGGGTCTGCCTGGTTGAATTGTGCCTCGAAGATATCGAGGTAGCCGTCCGGGGTGATTTCTGCAAAGTGTTGCTGATGGTGGCCGGAGTTGTCGAAAAAGTACGCTCTTTTGCATTTGCGTGTCATTTTTTCAAGCAGCTTGAGGCTGCGATAGTAGCGGCTGACAATTTTGTCTTCCGGGACGTCATGCCCGTTGGAGGCTACGCGTTGCTTGACGCGTGCCTTGTGTATCTCTGGATCCGATGTGCAGATGTAATACAGGTACGGTTCAAAGCCTGCTGCTATGGCGCTGTCGATGAAATCCAGGTGACTTTCATGACTCATGACGGACTCGTAGGTCAGGGATAGCTGGTAGTGCAGCCAGTCCTGACGCAAGCCGGTGGCTATGGTCTGGGCGAGGGATACCGAGAAGTAATTGTCGAATTCTTCGTTGGGCTCAGGCCAGCCGGGATGCGTATTCAACGCTGTCTCGGTTCGTTGCAGTGCGTCCGGTAGTACGATGTGGCGGGCGATGTCATCCGGGTTGATGTACTGGCCGATGGGGACTTTCTGACTGACCAGGGTTTTCATCAAAGAGGTTTTGCCGGCGCCATTGGGGCCGGCTATCAGCCTTATCCGTGGCACAGGTACTCTCGCAGGTCGAACTTTTCCTTGTTCTCGGCGGGTTTGATGACGGTGATTTCATGGTCAGGGTTCTGGCTGACCAGGTCGCCGTCTTTCATGTAAACAACCGAGATGCCTGAGGCGAGCAGGTTCTCGATGGATTTGCGTGATGACAGCCTGGCGAATTGCATCAGCATTTTGTTGTCGTCAAAAGGCTGTTTGCGTTTGGTTTTTCGTACTTTGGTCAGGGCTGAGTTTTCTTTGCAGTCATTCATTGCTGTACCTCCACTGCCTTGGTTTCAAGAATACGCTTTTATTGGTTGGTGGGCCAGTGTGGGGTTGGGCAGCCCTTTGGGCTGCTTGCCGAGTGCAACTCGGCGTTCCCAGGGGGGCGGTTGGTGTTTGGGAGCGCCAAGTTGTACTTGGGTGGTGGTGTGGGGCGCTGCTGGGTTGGGTGGTTTTTGGGGCAGCCCTTTGGGCTGCTTGCCGAGTACAACTCGGCGTTCCCGGGGAGCGGCAGGTTGTGCTGGGTGGTGGGGTGGGGCGCTGTTGGGGTGGATGGTTTTGGGCAGCCTGTTGGGCTGCTTGCCGAGTGCAACTCGGCGTTCCCAGGGGGGTGGGGTTAGTAGATGTTTTTGTTGAACAGGGTGAAGGGGGTTTTCAGCAGGATTTTGATGTCGAGCCAGATTGACCAGTTGTTGATGTATTCCAGGTCGAGTTCTACGCGTTTCTGCATTTTGTCCAGGGTGTCGGTTTCGCCGCGGTAGCCGCTGATTTGCGCGAGGCCGGTGATGCCGGGTTTGATGCGGTGGCGGGCCATGTAGGCGTCGATTTTGTCGGTGTAGTAGTTGTTGTGGGCGACGGCGTGGGGGCGGGGGCCGACCAGGGACATCTGACCTTGCAGGACGTTGAAGAATTGCGGCAGTTCGTCCATTGAGGTGCGCCGTATCCAGTGGCCGATGGGGGTAATGCGGGTGTCGTCGCGGGTGGCTTGTTTGACGTTCTGGTCGTCATGCAGGCGCATGGAGCGGAATTTGTAGACGTTGATGATGTGCCCATTCATGCCATGGCGTTGCTGTTTGAACAGGATCGGGCCTTGGGAGCTGAGTTTGACCAGCAGGGCTATCAACAGCATCAGCGGGCCAAAGCCGATGATGGCCAGCAGGGCCAAGCTGCGGTCCATGATGGCTTTGCTGACGGCGGCGGTGGGGTGCGCGGTCAACGGGCTTTCGTTCAGGTGCAGGGCGGGCAGGCTGCCGATGTTGTGTACCGAGTGATTGAGCAGCACCAGGCTGTGCAGGTCGGGGATCAGCACCACATCGACGCTGGCATCCAGCAGGTCAAAGTAGAGCCCTTCTATGGTGGTTGCGGCGCTCAGCGGCAAGGCGATATACAGCCGGCTGATGCGTTTTTCATGGATCAGCGCACGCAGGCTGTCGAGGTTGCCCAGAACGGGCAGGCCATGGCGAGTGTCATCAGCGGGTTGGTCGTCGTGCTGCACCAGGCCGATCAGCTTGTCGCGCTGCAGGTGCTGGATTTCCTTGATCAGTTGTTCGGCGAGCTCGCCAGTGCCGATGATCAGGCTGCGGCGTTCCTGGCGCAGGCGTTGATGATAGCGGTTGGAAATGGCCTGAAGCGGCAGGTAGCTGGCTGCTTGCAGCAGGAAGCCAAAGAAGGCCCAGAGCAGGATGATTTCCCGCGAGTAGGTGGCCGAGGTTTTGGTGACAAAGGCGGTAATGATCAGGCTGGCGAGCAGGACCAGCCAGGCGCCCAGCAACCGACTGAGGCCGGTCAGTTTGCCGTGTTCCTTATGGTAGGTCTGCAGCAGGCTGTAGACGGGAATGCTGAACACCACGGCCAGAATGATCAGGATGCGATAGGGCGAGGTGACATCGTCGAGTTTGTTCAGCGTCAGGCCGATCAGCAGGCTGCTGCTCAGCAGTTGGGCGACCAGCCATTGGCCCCAGAAGGTCAGGCCGCGCACCTGGCCGGGCGCCGGAGTGGTGTTGATCGGGGTCATTGATCACTCGCTTGCGCAGGACAGAGTTCGTCACGGGCGGGGGTGTCTGGCGACAACCGCGCACAGACATCACTCAGCGTCATGGTGTGCAGGGGCAGGCTGAGTAGCTGACGGGCATGCCGCCTGCCGTTCAGGCGCAGGCTGCGCTGGACGGTCTCAAGGGCTTGCTGTTGCTGGCTGGGGGGCAGTTGTGGCCATATCTGCAGACTGATCCGGGCCAGCCCGGCCTGAATATGCGGCCGCCAGGGGCCGTAATAGTGGGCTTTGTCCAGTGCTTGCAGGAATTCGCTATCCAGTTGCCAGAGCTGCATTTTTCCGTGGGCCAGGCCCAGGTAGTTGTCCGGCCAGCTGGGACGGGCGGCAATGGCCTGTCGCAGTGAGACGACCGACTGCTCGCGCGCGTCAGCAACGGCGGGGTCACCATAGCCGTGCTGGTAATGTTGCCATTGGTAGAGGTGGCCGCGTTGTTCCAGGTGATAGCCGCTGGTGCCGGGGTGCCAGCGAACGGCCCGGT
The DNA here is from genome assembly GCF_900105655.1 of Halopseudomonas salegens. Taxonomy (NCBI): domain Bacteria; kingdom Pseudomonadati; phylum Pseudomonadota; class Gammaproteobacteria; order Pseudomonadales; family Pseudomonadaceae; genus Halopseudomonas; species Halopseudomonas salegens. Next base: position 1,811,720 of record NZ_LT629787.1, on the reverse strand, counting down.
CGGCGGCGTCCGCGGCGACTTGCCAGGCGATGGGGTTGGGCTCGCTGTTGCGTTGCCGCCAGTTCTCGATGAACGCCTGCACCTGATAGCCGGCAATACCGGAGACCAGCAGCCGGCTGCCGGTGATCAGCAATACGCAACCCAGCAGCGCGGCAAACAGGGCCAGTAACAGTTGCTGCCAGCGGGGCAGGGGGACGGTGCGGCTCCGGCTCATGCAAAGTGGCTCGCAGCAATCTGCCAGGGGTTGTCTTTGACCAGCTGCTGTGCGGCGCTGTCGCCGATCAGTGCTGCGGCGGCGGCCAGACCTTCGCTGAGCACGGGCGGCCGGTGAGTGAGATTGTGCGCATCGGTGGCCAGCAGGGTAACCCGGTTTTCTTTCAGTAGCTGCGTGGCCAGTGCCCGGGCGTTGTCGCCAAAGCGGCCGACAACAGCGCCGGCGGTGATTTGCAGCAGGCAACCCTGACTCAGGAGCGGTTTGAGTTTGCTGGGCTGACGCATCAGGCCCTTGTTGCGCTCGGGGTGGGCGATCATGGGGATGATATCCCGCTGCAGCAGCCAGTCGGTCAGGCGTTCGGCGCCGAAGGGGATTTCGCTGTGGGGGAATTCCAGCAGCAGTACCTGCTTGCCTTGCCATTGGCCGAGAAAAGGCAGCTCGCCGTTGGCATGCTGGGCCATGATTTCCACGCCGAAGCGCACTTCGGCAGCGCTGGCCAGTTGCAGCTGGATACCTTCGTCCTGCAGGGCCTGCTGCAGCAGTGCCAGGGTCGGGCCGATGATGGCCGGGCTGTTGTCATACCGGCCCGGATGGATGTGCGGTGTGCACACCATGTGGGTGATGCCGTCCTGTTCGGCAATTCTGGCCAGTTTCAGGGCGGTCAGCAGGTCCGGTGCGCCATCATCAATCCCGGGCAGCAGGTGGTTGTGCAGGTCGATCATGTGGCTTTGCTGTCACTGTAGCCGTAATAGTCGTAGTAACCGCCGTATTCATAGCCGTATTTTTGCGCCTTCTTGATGTCGACCTGGTTGAGTACGATGCCGGTAATCGGGGCGCGGTTCTGCAGCAGGTGACCGACACCGCGTTCGATCAGCGGCACGGCGGTAGCCTCTGCCTTGATGACATAGAGCAGGGCGTTGGCATGGGTGGCGAGTACGACGGCATCGCTGACGGCCTGGGTGGGCGGTGAGTCGATGATGATGCGGTCATATTTGCTGCGCAAAAACTCGATCATTTTGCTGAAGCGTGGCGAGCTCAGCAGTTCCAGCGGGTTGGGCGGCACGCTGCCGGCACACATCATGTCGATGCCTTCCACGCGCCTGACGCATTCGTCCAGTTTGGCGGTTCCGGCAATCAGGTTGGCCAGGCCGGGGGTGCCCACGGTGAAGTCAAAGTTTTTCGCCAGGGTGGGGCGACGCATATCGGCATCGATCAGCAGGACTTTCTCCATTTGACCCAGGGCCATGGCCAGGTTGGCAGCCACGGTACTTTTGCCTTCGCCGGGAATGGAGGAGGTAACCACCATGACTTTTTGCGGGTTTTCCATACTGGCGAGCACGACGCCGGTACGGATGGTGCGGATGGATTCACTGAATCCCTTGTCCTGGCCGTCGCTGAACAGGTGGGCGATTTCGTTGCGTTTGCGGTTCTTGATCAGCGGCACTATGCCGAGCACGGGCAGGTTGAGGCGCTGCTCGACATCTTCGGTGCGGCGGAAGGTGTTGTTCAGTGCATCCAGCAGCAGCGTCAGGCCGATGCCGACAAAAGCCGCCAGCAGGCCGGCAATGGCGACAATCAGGGTTTTCTTCGGTTTAATCGGCTCGGCCGGTATGGTGGCGCGGTCGACAATGCGGGCGTTGGCGCTTTCCAGGTCCGAGGTGGCGGTGGTTTCACGCAGGCGCCCGAGGAAGGTGTCATACAGGGCGCGGTTGGTGTCCACTTCGCGTTGCAGTTCGCGCAGCTCGAATTCCTTGCGCGAGATATCCTGAATCTGTTCGCGGTTGGCATTGAAGCTGGAGCGCAGGGAGTTTTCGTTGGCAACCGCGAGCTGGTAGTTGCGTTCGATCCCGGCGACGATCTGTTCAACCTGGCCGCGCAGGCTGGCTTCGGCCGCATTCAGGTCGGATTGCGCTGCTTGCAGGGTCGGATGCAGGCGGCCATAACGTTTGGACAGCTCATCCACACGCGCACGGGCGCGGGCCTGCTCGGCACGAAATTGCTGGATCAGCGGGTGGCCGAGCACGGCAGGGATGGTTGCCAGTTGTTGCCAGCCGCCGCCGCGCATGGCCTGCACCTGGCGGTACTGGCTTTCGGCTTCGGCGCGTTCGCGCCGGGCATCGATCATGCGGTCGCCGGTCAGGCTGAGTTCATTGGCGGAAATGGTGGCTACGCCGCCCACATCGACCAGGTTTTCCTTTTCGCGGAACTCCTGCAGGCGATTTTCTGCCCGGCGCAGGGTGTCACGCAGCTCATCCAGACGCGTGTTCATCCAGTTGGTCGCGGTCATGGACATTTCCATGCGCGCTTCCATCTGTTGTTCGATAAAGCCGTTGGCCAGTGCGTTGGCGGTGCGTGCGGCCATCTGTGGGTCGGCCATGTCCACCTGGATATGCACCAGTTGACTGCGGGCGACGGGGCTGACGGTGATGCGTTCGCGCAGATCGCGCACTACCTGATCAAAAATCTCGATTTCCGCCGGCTCGATGGTCGGGTCCAGGTCTTCCGGCAGGGTGGCGGGCACGACGCTGCCAATGCCCAGCTCGCGCAGGCGGGCGGTCAGATTGAGGTCGATCAGTGGTTCCGGTTGCTGGCGCGGATCAAACTCGGGGTGGTGCATCAGGTTGAGTTCGCGCACCACCCGCTCGGCCAGAGAGCGCGACCGGATCAGCTCGAACTGGGTTTGCAGGTATTCGCTGTTGCTCCCTTCGATGCCATACATCTGCTCGATGGAGACGACCTGAGCCTGACTTTTTTCGATCAGCAGCGTGCTGATGGCGCGGTAGATCGGCGTCATGCTGAGGACTACCAGCGCGGTAACCAGCATGACGATCAGCGTCAGACTGACAATGCTCCACTTGCGTGCCCACAGAGTGCGGGCGAGCTTGAGCAGGTCGATTTCGTCGTTGTTGTCGTCCAGCGGCTGTATGGCCGTGAGTTTGTCAGGGGTGTTGCTGGTGCTGCTTTCCATGCTCAGAAGAAACCTTGATCGATAGTAATGGTATCGCCGGGCATGACGATGCTGTCCAGGCTGCCTTTTTCGCTGCTGCCGCTCTGGTCACGGATGATGGTGATGCGGTTGGTGCTGGCCCGCTCGGTCATTCCGCCGGCCAGTGCAATGGCACGGCGCAGGGTCAGGCCGGGCTGATAGGGGTAGCCACCGGGTTCGCGCACTTCACCGCTGATGAAGAATTCACGGTATTGCAGCACGCTGATGGATACGCGGGGTGAAATCAGGTAGTCGCCTTTGAGTCGCTCGGTGAGCAGGTCTTCCAGCTGACTGGCGGTCAGGCCGCGGGCACGGATTTCACCCAGAAAAGGGAACGAAAAGATGCCGGCATCATTGAGCCGCAACTCTTCAAAACTGAGGTCTTCCTCGCCGAACACATTGATGCTGATGACATCACCGGAGGAGAGGCGATAGGTGGAGTTTTCCTGTGCCTGGAGAACGCTGCTTCCCAGCAGAACCATACCTAAAAGCAGGTAGTGGAAGATGCGGTGGGCCATAGGGTGATGTGCTCTCTGTTTGGTTGCGACGGGTCTTGCGTAAAAAAGGGGTGGCAAGCCACCCCTCGGGTCTTGCCTGGCGCCAGGCTTACAGGCTGGCGGTCATGCTCAGGGCAAAGATGTTGCGCTTGTAGCTTTCACCCGGGAAGGTGGAGTCGTTGTCGAGATAGCTGTAACGCACGCCAAAATCCAGCCAGCGACGCATCTCGTAGGTCAGACCCAGGTTGAAGCTGTCGAGTTCATCCTTGCGATTGTAGTCTTCGTAATCACGTTCGGTATAGGTATAACCGACGTTGGAATACAGGCGGGTGGCCCAGTAATGCGTCCACGCCAGACCGGTGCTGGTGCGCTGGATCGCGGAGGCGCCGTCTTCCCCTTCGTCGAGCGCGCGGGTGGCGGTCAGGTCAAAGGTCGAGTAGGTGCGCGGGGCCCAGTTGATGCCGACTTCCCACATGCCGCCGGAGGTGTCGTCATACACGTTGCTGTCGAAACGCTTGCGTTCGCCACCCAGCTTGACGGTGCCCGTGGTTTTGGCTGTGGCTTCCCAGGTGGCACCGACCAGTGCTGCGTAGTTCTTGGCATTCAAGGCGCTGGCCGATACATAGTCGAGCTCGGCATAGCGCAGTTCGGCCAGTGCGCGGGTGCGCGGGGCTATGCGGTAATAGACGGTAGTGTGTACGGCGTCGGTATCACGTTCCTTGTCAGCATTGAGGTTGCCGGTGTTGTCGTACCGCAAGCGGGTGTGGCTGGCGCCCAGGTCGATCTGGGTACGGGCGGTCTGCGCGCCGTAGGTATAAACGCCACCAATGTTGCGGGTGTTGTACTTGTCGGGTTCGGCGACGCCGGTCGCAGAGCTGGAGAGGTCTTCTACCTTGTGGTAGCCGGCGTTCAGCACCAGACGATTGCGTGCGTTGAACTCGAAACCTGCATCGGCGGTGATGTGATGATCGGTATTGCCAAACTCGCTGTAGGAATTGACCAGCTCGCGCTCACCGGTGTAATTCAGGCGGTATTCCGATTTGCTGCCACCACCATGCAGGGTCAATGAGGGGCTAATGGTGGTAATCCAGGACGACAATTCATTGTTTTCCACCGACAGGAAGTTGTCTTCATAACGGTAGCCGGCAGTGATTTCCGGGGTCAGCATCAAGCCATCAGTCAGCTGAATGCTGGCTGGCTCTACGGCGCTGGCGTGTGAGCTGATACCGGCAACGGCCAGCGCGATCAGGCTGAGTTGAGTGGTTTTTTTCATGCGGTCACTATCCTTGGATGTGAAGGTCAGTAAAGCCGGGCTGGTTGGCATCAACCCGGCCGGAAAATATCAGGTAGGGCTGGCGCTGCTGCTACCACCACCGGCGGGTGAGCTCGGGGTCGCAGGGCCTGTTGGCGATGGTACCGATGGGCCACCCGGGTCACCAGCGGGTGTGTTGATCTGCATGCCCGCGCTTTGCGCCGCAGACCGGGCTGCGGCCATGATCGCTGGGCGAGCGTTGGCTGGCAGTGCATTGGCAACGCTGTTGGCAATCGCCGTGGCCGTCTCGCTGCTGTCAGCGGCTTTGACGGCGGCACTGACAATGGCGGCGGCCTGGTCGACGTTGGCTTCAGCCAGTTCGGTGATCAGGGCGATCAGTTCTTCACCGGTTGCTGCTTCAATGGCGTCGGCTTGCTGGTCTGTCATGACGATGTTGGCGTCTTGCAGGGCAGTCAAGGTGGCTTCATCCGCCATGACATGGCCGGAAGCCAGGGCGATGGCAAGTGTGATGCCGGTGAGTGCTTTGCGCATGGTAACGTCCTCGTTGGTCTATGCGTGGGGCGGGTATGAAGTATGCCGTCAAGCATGCTACCGCCACAGGATTCTGCGTATTTCCTGACAACACGGCCTGCAGGGCATATAAACTGGATTCATTGCCTCTGGTGCGAACCTGACAACTGTAGTCTAGATGACAATGCCGGGTAGTCCAACGCAATGATTGAATTCAGTTTTCGCGGGTATATTCTCAGTTTGTTGACGTCAGGGCAATGGCGGATATTCCGCTGCAGGAACTGATGCGTGGGCTGAACAAGGCATATGTCGGGACGCTTTTGCGGTGCTAAACTGCGCAGCCTTGCCCAGTGGGCCGAACCATTACAGACAACGAGGCGGCATGAGCAGCACGGTTTTTTCTCTTGATCGTATCCTGATGGCGGGTGTTTTGCTGTTGCTTATCTGGTTGCCGTTGCCGCTGGCCAGTAACCGGGAATGGGCGTTAGGGGTCATGTTGCTCTGGATTGGCGGCCTGGGCCTGATATGGGCTGTTGCCCAGTGGCGCGCAGTGTTGCCGCCAGGCAAGGCATTGAAGCCGGGATTGCCGCTGCTGGGCTTGTTGCTGCTGGCCCAGCTGTGGGTGGCGCTGCAATGGGCGACCGGGTTGAGCATGGATACCGGCGCTACGCTGCAGGCCCTGCTGCTGGGTTGCGCCTTGAGCCTGTTGTTTTTGCTCACCCTCAGCCTGTTTCGCAGCCGCAAGCGCCTGAACTGGTTGCTCGGCACCCTGGTGGTCAGCGGAACGCTGCAGGGCTTCTATGGCGCTTTCATGACCCTGACCGGTATCGAGTGGCTGCTGTTGGTGCCCAAGGAAACCTATATCGGCAATGCGACCGGAACCTTTGTCAATCGCAACAGCATGGCGGGGTATCTGGCCATGTGCCTGGCGGCCGGTATCGGTTTGTTGATGGCCTGGCGTGACAGCCGCGATTTTCGCTGGACCAATCTGATTGAAATGCTGCTGGGGCCCAAAGCGCGGTTGCGGCTGGCATTGGTGATCATGGTGATTGCGTTGGTCATGACCCATTCACGCGGTGGCAATGCGGCTTTTTTTGCGGCGCTGCTCTGCGTGGGCGGGTTGTTCGTCTTGCGTGACAAGCGCAATCGACTGCGCAATGGGCTTATCCTGGCCAGTATTCTGATTATCGATGTGTTGGTGATCAGCCAGTATTTTGGCCTGGAACGCCTGAAGGATCGCGTGTTGAGCACTCAGTTCACCGATGTGGTGGTGGATGGCGCGGTGGTGCAAAAGGCCAACGAGCTGCGAGATGATGTGTTCTTTGCCGCTATTCCCCTGGCACAGGAACGGCCATGGACGGGGCAGGGGGCAGGCAGCTTTGAGGCGGTATTTCCGCGCTTCCCGGGTCCGGATATCCGGCTGCATTTTGATCTGGCCCACAATGATTACATGCAGTTTTTTGTCGAATTCGGTGTGCTCGGTTTTGCTCCGTTGCTGCTCTTTGTACTGTTGGTGCTCAGGCTGGCTTTGCAACCGGTGTGGTTGAATGAGTCCTTGTATCGCAGTGGTGTCGGCATGGGGGTGGGCGTCGGCGTGCTTGCCATCGGCTTTCACGGGTTGACTGATTTTGATTTGCAGATGCCCGCCAATGCCGCCACTTTTGTCGTGTTGTGCGCGGTGGCTGTTCTGGCCAATCACCACAGCTCTGTGCGTCGGAAAACCGGTTAGCCCGAGGAGAGCCACTTGCGTGCGCCCTTGAGCAGGCCGACCAGCAGGATGCCCAGCGCGACGCCCGCGAGGTTGGCATAGATGTCATACAGGTCGACCGTGCGGCTGGGTTGAAAGGACTGGCCGAACTCGATGCCGGTGCCGAGCGCGCCGAGCAATAGCCCATGCAGCCACCAGTACCCGCGCGGGAAGGCCAGAAAGCTGAGCAGCGTAATGAACCACATGCCGCTGACGTGCAGGGTCAGCGGTATCCAGCTGTGGCTGGGCGGCGCATGGTGAGGGCGCAGGCCAAAGTACAGGGCTGCTCCCAGCGTCATGAAAAACAGCAGTTGGTAGAGCCGGTGGTAGCGTACCAGGGTGCGAGACAGTTGCAGCCAGAGGGTCATGAGTGATGTTGAGGTCCGCGGGGCATAGGGCTTCCGGTGGTTTGCTGCCAGGGCTTTGGTGTTTGCAGGCGGCATTATACATGTCTGGCTGCTACCAGTTTGCGGTTTTGCCAACTGGTTCACAGTAGTTATTGTGCGATCGGCGTATAATCACGGCTGAGATAAACGGCAAGGAGTGCTGTATGGGCGAGATCAGGCGTTTTCCGCAGGATTATCCCTGGATTCAACACCATGGGGCCGTGACCGGAGTCACCGGTTCCTGCCATCAGCTATGGCTGACTCCGGATAACAGCGTGTTGATCGATTGTGGTCTGTTTCAGGGCGCTGAGGTGTCCGCAGCCGGTGCCGGGTCGGGCGACCTGAGTATTGAGTTCGCCATGCAGTCGGTACGGGCGCTGATTGCTACCCATGTGCACATTGATCATATCGGGCGCTTGCCCTGGTTGCTGGCGGCGGGTTTTCAGGGCCCGGTGCACTGTTCGCAAGCTTCGGCACTGCTGATGCCGACGGTGCTGGAAGACGCCTTTATGGTTGGCGTGCAGCGGGACCGCGAGCTGGCCGGCCGTTTTGTCGGCCTGGTCAGGCAGCGCCTGCAAGGGCATGCCTACGGTGAGTGGGTGACGGTACTCGAGAATGCGGCGGTGTGTTGCCGGATCCGGCTGCAGCGCGCGGGACACATTCTGGGATCGGCCTGGGTTGACTGCGATGTGCGTTACCCGGAGACAGAACGCCGTCGCCGGCTGGTTTTTTCCGGTGACCTGGGCGCAACCCATGCGCCACTGCTGCCACCACCGGTTATTCCCGAGCAGGCCGATGTGGTTGTGCTGGAGAGCACTTACGGTGACCGGCAGCATGAGAATCGGCGGCAGCGTCAAGCGCGTTTGCAGGCGGTGCTGGAGCATGCGTTGACGGATGGCGGTACGGTGCTGATTCCGGCATTCAGTATTGGCCGCACGCAGGAGCTGCTCTATGAGCTGGAAGACATCATCAGCCAGCAGCGCGGGTATTATGACTGGGCCAGGCTGCCAGTGATTCTTGATTCGCCGCTGGCCAGCCGTTTTACCGACCTGTATCGCGAACTGCAGCCCTACTGGGACAAGGAAGCACTGGAGCGGGTTGCTGCCGGGCGTCGTCCGCTGGCTTTTGACAACCTGCTGCGGGTGGATGATCACGCTCAGCATCAGGCCATGGTCAACCGTTTGGCACAGACCCGGCAACCGGCGGTAGTGATAGCCGGCAGCGGCATGTGCACGGCCGGGCGCATCGTCAACTACCTGAAAGCCATGCTGGGCGATGCACGGCATGATGTGGTGTTTGTCGGTTATCAGGCCGAAGGCACGCCGGGGCGGCAGATTCAGCGCTACGGGCCGCGCGGTGGTTATGTGGAGCTGGATAATGAACGCTATGACATTCGTGCTCAGGTGCATGTGCTGGGAGGATACTCCGCGCATGCCGACCGGGATGGCCTGGTCGGCTTCGTGACGGGGATGGAACACTGGCCCGAGCAGGTGCGCCTGGTGCATGGTGATCCACAGGCGAAACAGGCACTGGCCGAGCAGCTGCGCGAGCACGCAAAACGCCGTGGCAAAGCCCTGGACGTGGTCATTCCCGAGGCTTGATGACGGTTCTGTTGCTGCGGGTTTAGCGGTAAGATGGCGGACGATGTGCGGAGTGCGACAGGAGCCATGCTTGAACCTTGATGAGTACCTTGAGCCGAAGGCCGAGCATGCGGTGTTGCTGACCGGCGCTTCCGGTTTGATCGGCGGCCGTTTGTGGCGTCGTTTGCAGCAACGGGCAGATGTGCGTTTGACCCTGGCACTGCGCGAGCCATTGGCGGATCTGCCGGATTCTGTTGCAACCCGCTCCATTGCCAGTCTGGAAGCAACCGATTGGCAGCCGGTCGTTCGTGGTCACTCCGTCGTGGTGCATGCTGCGGCACGGGTGCATGTGCTGGATGAGCAAGCCAGCGATCCGTTGGCGGCGTTTCGTCGGGTCAATGTCGAAGGCACGCTGGCGCTGGCGCGGGCAGCGGCAGCGGCTGGGGTGCAGCGCTTCGTTTTTGTCAGCTCGGTCAAGGCCGCAGGGGGCGAGAGCCTTCCCGGCAAGCCGTTGCGGGCTGATGATCCGGCCTGTCCGGACGGCGCTTACGGACTATCCAAGCGCGAAGCCGAAGAAGCCTTGCTGGCTTTGGCCGCCGACACCGGGATGCAGGTGGTCATTGTGCGTCCGGTGCTGGTGTATGGCCCGGGTGTGGGCGGCAATTTTCGCCGTCTGATGCGCTGGGTGCGCTCTGGCTGGCCGCTGCCGTTGGCTGCGGTTGATAATCGCCGCAGTATGCTGGCACTGGATAATCTGGTGGATTTGTTGAATCGCTGTATTGACCATCCCCGGGCGGTCAATCAGATATTCATGGCCAGTGACGGGGATGATGTGAGTACGCCGGAACTCTTGCGTCGATTGGCGCAGGCCCTGGGTTGTCCGCTGCGTCTGTTGCCGTTGCCCGTGGGCTGCCTGCAATGGCTGGCGCGCGCCTGTGGCAAGTCGGCGGAGGCGGAACGCTTGTTGGGAAGTCTGCAGGTTGATATCGGCAAGACCCGGGAATACCTGGACTGGGCGCCGCCGCTCGGCATGCCGGCGGCGCTGGCGCTGCTGCGGGATGAACCATGCGCATGACGGTAACCCTGGTGTTGGCCCTGTTGCTGGTGCTGCTGTCGTGGGGGCTGACCGCAGGCGTCTGTCGGTGGGCGTTGCAGCGGCAATTGCTGGATGTGCCGAATGCGCGCAGCTCTCACCGGTTGCCCACCCCCCGAGGTGGTGGCCTGGCTTTTGTGTTGCCCCTGGTGTTGTGTTTGCCGCTGTTGTTTCTGTTGGCGTTGGTTGAGGCGCGCCTGGCCTTGGCGCTGGGGCCTGCGGGTGCCCTGGTCGCGGTGATGGGGTATGTGGACGATACGGGGCATGTGGCTGCACGCTGGCGTTTGCTGGGGCATTTTGTGGCGGCGGCCTGGGCGCTGCTCTGTCTGGGCGAGTTGCCACCGCTGGTGTTGTTCGGTTTCGAGCTTGGCCAGAGTCTGATCGGCTGGCTGTTGGCGACCTTGCTGTTGGTGTGGTTGTTGAACCTGTTCAACTTCATGGATGGCATTGATGGTATTGCCGGTCTGGAGGCCGTCAGCGTGACCCTGGCCATGGCAGTCATCTACTGGACCGTCGGTTTTGCAGGGAACGCCGTGCTGTTGCTGTTGTCAGCCATGGCAGTGCTGGGATTTTTATTCTGCAACTGGCCACCGGCACGCATTTTCATGGGCGATGTTGGCAGTGGGTTTCTCGGCCTCTGGCTGGCCGTGCTGGCACTGCACGGTGGCTTGCTGTCAGTGGAATTGTTCTGGGCCTGGTTGGTGATGCTGGGTGTTTTCATGGTCGATGCCAGCGTGACATTGTTGCGTCGGCTGATGCGGGGTGAGAAGGTATATCATGCGCATCGGCGTCACGCTTACCAGTTTGCCAGCCGGCGTTGGCACAGCCATGCCAGAGTGACAGTTGCGGTTGGCCTGCTGAATGTTGTGTGGCTGTTCCCCTGGGCCTGGGTTGCTGCCGCCGGTCACCTGCCGGGGCTGATAGTGTTGTTGCTGGCGTGGTTACCCCTGATGGGATTGGCACTGGTACTGGGTGCCGGGAGAGCGGAGAAGCTGGATGCTGCGCAATAAATTGCTGAATTTGCCCCGTCGATCAAAGCGTTTGATCCAGGTGGCCGTCGATGTGCTGCTGGTTTGGTTGGCTTTGTGGTCGGCTTTCCTGTTGCGCCTGGGCGATACCTCGATGGTCGAGCCGTTCGGAGGGCATTTGTGGCTGTTTTGTGCCGCGCCTTTGGTCTCCCTGCCTTTCTTCATCAAAATCGGCATGTACCGCGCCGTGTTGCGCTACATGGGCAGCGATGCCTTGCTGGCTATTCTGAAAGCGGTCACCTTGTCCGCTCTGGTGCTGGCGACCATTATCTATTTTGTCGGCTCCTCCACGGCATTGGTGCCGCGCTCACTGGTGATCATCTACTGGGGTACCAGTCTGGTGCTGCTGGGTGGCCTGCGCCTGTTGATGCGACAGTTTGTGCTCGGCGATTACCGCCTGGGTCTGCCCTTTGTGCGCCATTCGGCAAACGCTCGCTCAATGGGGATCAAGGTGGCGGTGTATGGCGCCGGGGAAGCCGGCAACCAGCTGGTTGCAGCCCTGCGTCTGGGGCGTGGCATGGAGCCGGTGGCGTTCATCGACGACGACCCCAATGTGATCAACCGGGTGATTGCCGGTATCAAGGTGTACAAGCCTTCCCGTATCGGTGAAATGATCGAAGAGACCGGGGTTGAAGAAGTGCTCCTGGCAATGCCGTCGGCCTCGCGCGCACGGCGACGTGAAATTCTGGAATACCTGCAGGCTTTTCCCTTGCATGTGCGCAGTGTGCCGGGCTTCATGGATCTGGCCAGCGGCAAGGTCAAGGTGGATGATATTCAGGAAGTGGATGTCGCCGATTTGCTGGGCCGCGACCCGGTGCCGCCGCGCAAGGCGTTGCTGGAATCCTGTGTTCGCGATCAGGTGGTCATGGTTACCGGTGCCGGCGGGTCGATTGGCGCCGAACTGTGCCGCCAGATACTGGGGTTGGGGCCGCGCGCGCTGATTCTGTTCGAACATGCCGAGTTCAATTTGTACACCATCAACGCAGAACTGGAAGAGCGCATCCGCGCTGACGATCTGCCGGTTATGTTGCAACCGGTATTGGGCACGGTACGCAACTTGCAGCGGCTTGAAGACGTAATGCGCAGCTTTGGCGTGAACACTGTCTACCACGCCGCCGCCTATAAACATGTGCCGCTGGTAGAGCACAATATTGGTGAGGGTGTGCACAATAATGTGTTTGGTACCCTGAATACGGCGATGGCTGCCATCAGTACCGGGGTGGACAATTTTGTGCTGATCTCGACGGACAAGGCCGTGCGCCCGAGCAGTGTGATGGGTGTCACCAAGCGTTTGGCCGAGATGGTATTGCAGGCACTGAGCAGTAATAATGCCGAAGCCGGGTCACGCAAACGGTGCAAGACGCGGTTCACCATGGTGCGCTTCGGGAATGTGCTGGGGGCATCCGGATCGGTTATTCCGCGCTTTCGGCAACAGATTCTGCGCGGTGGCCCGGTAACCGTGACCGACCCGGCGATGACGCGTTATTTCATGACCATCCCTGAAGCGGCGCAGCTGGTGATTCAGGCGGGTTCGATGGGGCAGGGTGGGGATGTGTTCGTGCTGGATATGGGCGCTCCGGTTCGTATTCTGGACCTGGCGCGCAAGATGATTCACCTGTCGGGTTTGTCGATTCGGGACGAGTCAAACCCCGCCGGCGACATTGCGGTCGAGTTTACCGGCTTGCGCCCGGGTGAGAAACTGTACGAGGAGCTGTTGATCGGTAGCAACGTGAGTACCACTGATCACGCAATGATCATGCGGGCGAGCGAGGATTTCTTGCCCTGGGGAAGCCTGAAACCGGCTCTGGACGGGCTGACAGAAGCCATTGAGGCAGACGATTACCAGCGTTTGCGGGTTTTGATGGCGGAGTTGGTTCAGGGTTATCAGCCCCAGGAAGATATAGTGGACTGGCTGCATCTTCAGCAGAAGACGTCCGACGAGGTAATGCACTGACGGTGGACGGATTTCACCGCTGTCATGATTTGAGCCATGGAGGCAGGAGGGGAATGTGCAGTCAAGCAAAGCTGATGGCTGGTATCTGGTGCAATGCAAATCACGCCAGGATGAACGTGCCGAGTGGCACCTGCGCAATCAGCAGATCAATTGTTATCGTCCGGTGCACTGTGTGGAGCGGGTTCGCGGCGGCAAGCGCGTACTGCTGAGCGAGTCGCTGTTTCCCGGTTACCTGTTTGTGCGCATGGCGGCAGGTGCCGAGCAGTGGTCAAGCATTCGCTCGACCCGAGGGGTAGCGCGCATGGTGACTTTCGGAGGCTTGCCGCTGAAACTCGAGCCGGCGCTTATTCATGCGATCAAGCAACGTGCTGATCAGCAACCGGCGGAGTCGGCGTTCAGGGTGGGTGACCTGGTGCGCATTACCGAAGGCCCCTTGCGCGAGCTTGATGCGGTGTTCCTGCATCCGGATGGAAATGAGCGGGCAGTGTTGCTGATCAACCTGCTGCACCGTGAGCAACGCTTGAAAATGCCCCTGCGCGCGATTCGTGTTCAACGTCAGCGGGCCTGAACAGGGCCGGCTGATGCAATGTACTGTTCAATTCAGGATGTAGCCCGTGACGATCAAGAAGGCAATTCTCCCTGTTGCAGGTTTGGGTACGCGGTTTTTGCCGGCGAGCAAGGCGATTCCGAAAGAAATGATCACGGTGGTAGACAAGCCGGTCATTCAATATGTGGTCGAAGAAGCGGTGTCGGCCGGTATTCGTGAAATCGTGCTGGTGACCCATTCGGCCAAGCGCGCGATTGAAGATCACTTCGATGTGAATTACGAGCTGGAGTCCGAGCTGGAGCGCCGCGGCAAGGATGCCTTGCTGCAGGTGCTTCGTTCCATAGTGCCGCCGGATGTGCGCATCATCAGTGTGCGGCAGGGGCAGGCACTGGGTTTGGGGCATGCCGTTCTGTGTGCTCAAGAGGTGGTTGGCAACGAGGATTTTGCCGTGCTCCTGCCCGATGTGCTGGTCGATGACGCCGCTTTGCCGGCGGGTAGCCAGCCGGATCTGGCGCTGATGTGCGAGCGTTTTTCCGCCGGACATGGTGCTCAGGTAATGGTTGAGCAGGTGCCGATGGAGAATGTATCCAGCTATGGTGTCGTCGCCTTGCAGGGCACTGCGCCGGCAGCCGGGGAAAGTCAGCCTGTTACGGCGCTGGTAGAGAAGCCTGCTCGGGCTGATGCGCCTTCCGATCTGGCGGTGGTCGGGCGTTATGTCCTGCCGGCGCGCATTTTTGCCCTGCTGCGCGAAACCCGGCCCGGTGCCGGGAATGAAATCCAGTTGACCGATGCCATTGCCAGCTTGCTGAAAGAACAGCCGGTAGAGGCCTATCGCATGCTCGGCAACACTTACGACTGCGGCAGTAAAACCGGTTACATGCAGGCGACTCTGGCCTATGGCTTGCGCCATCCCGAGGTGGGTGAACCCCTGGCCGCCCTGATTCGTCAGCATGCAGCGGAGATTGCTTGATGCAGCTCGATGTATACGGCAACACCCTGTTTGCGGTCGTGACGGCTGGCATGTTGGCGTCTACCGGGCATGAAGTGACCTTGCGCGTGCCTGAAGGGGCACTGGCCGAGCAGCTGGCGGCGGGCCGGTCGGGTTTCAGTGAGCCGGGTCTGGCGCAGCTGCTGACCCAGCAGCGGGAGCAGAAGCGTTTGCGTTTTGCTGACTTCGACGCTCTGCCCGATCCGGGCTGCCGGGCCGTTTTTGTTGGCCTGGGCGCGGAAGAGTATGCGGTTGCCAAAGCACTGATAGAACGCATTGCACGCGTACCCGGACGCAACTGGCTGGTTGTCAATCAGTCGCCTTTTGCCGTCGGCAGTACTGAAGAACTGAATGTGTGCCTGCGTACCCTGGCCGCGCAGGCCGAGGCTGCAGTGGTGAGCCTGCCGGACTTTTTGCAGGAAGGGCAGGCACTCAAGGGCATGGCTGAGCCGGAGAAAATCATCCTGGGGTGTGATCTGATTTGGGCGGAGCACCTGGTGCGCGAGATTTTCCGGCCATTCTGTCGTGGTGAAGATCCTTTCCTGGTGATGACCCCGCGTGAGGCTGAATTCACCAAGCTGGCGATTACCGGCATGCTGGTCACCCGGATCAGTTTCATGAACGATATGGCCGCCCAGGCCGACAGCCTGGGCCTGAATATTGATCAGGTCCGTCGCGGGCTGGCGGCCGATTCTCGGATTGGCCCTGCCTACCTGCAACCGGGTGTGGGCTTTGGTGGGCCCGGGTTTGCCTCCAACGTGATCAATCTGGTGGATACCTTGCAGGCTTCCGGTGTGGGCTCGCAGTTGCTCAACCAGGTGCTGGCAATCAATGAACGACAGAAGGAAGTGTTGTTTCGCAAGCTGTGGCAGCACTACCAGACAGAGCTGGAAGGGCGAGTGGTAGCGATCTGGGGTGCGGCCTTCAAACCGGGGACTGGCCGCATTGACAATGCGCCGGTGTTGCGGACCCTGGAAGCCTTGTGGGCACAGGGGGCCAGTGTGCGCATTCATGATCCGGAGGCGTTGCCCGCCTTGCAGGCGCATTATGGCGAGCGCGAGGATCTGCAGTGTATACCTGACGCTTACGCGGCGGCCGAAGGCGCGGATGCCCTGATGCTGATGACGCAATGGCAGGAGTACGGCAGCCCGGATTTCAGCCGGTTGCTCAAGCTGATGCGGGAACCGGTGTTGCTGGACGGTCGCAATATTTACGATCCGACCTATGTTCGCAGCCATGGATTTGTTTATTACGGAGTAGGCCGGTGAACGATTCGATCAAACCTGCCCAGTACAATGCCATCCCGGATGGCGGTAATCCGCAGATGTCCGGAGCCTGGCAACATCTGGCCGAGCATGCCGAACGGCTGCAGGGGCAGCATCTGGCCAATCTGTTTGCGGCGGATGCGCAGCGCCATCAGCACTTTTCGGTCATGCAGGGGCCCTTGTTGCTGGATTTCAGCAAGCAACGGGTTGACCAGCCCGTGATGCAGGCGCTGGCCAGCCTGGCGGATGCGGCGGAACTGCGTGACTGGACCCGGCGGCTGTTCAGTGCCGAGCCGGTGAACAATACGGAAAACCGGGCGGCCATGCACTGGGCCTTGCGGGCGCCGGCAGATACCGAGTTTGCCGACCCGCAGCCGGGTCTTTTTGCCGGGGTTCAGGCGCAGTTGGGGCGCATGCAGCAGATTGTGGAAAAGGTGCATGCCGGCCAGTGGCGAGGGGTCACGGGGGAGGCGATTACCGATGTGGTGAACATTGGCGTGGGTGGCTCTGATCTCGGCCCGCTGATGGTCAGCCGGGCATTGGGTGAGGTGGATGACGAGCAACACAAGCTGGGCATTCACTTTGCCTCATCCATGGATGGCAGCCAGATGGCGCAGCTGCTGCACGACCTGCGCCCACACAAGACGCTGTTCATTATTTCCTCGAAGTCGTTTACCACTGTCGATACGCTCTCCAATGCCGATACCGCGCGGGCCTGGCTGGAACGCAGCCTGGGTGCCAGCCAGGCACTGATGCATTGCCACTTTATCGGCGTATCGTCAGCCGCTGACAAGATGGCTGACTGGGGGATTCTGCCGGAGAACCAGCTGCGTATCTGGGATTGGGTCGGTGGGCGCTACTCTCTCTGGTCCTGCATCGGTTTGCCGATTGCCTTGCGCATCGGCATGCCCGGTTTCAGACGCTTGCTGGCTGGGGCCTGGTGGATGGACGAGCACTTTCGCAATGCGCCCTGGCTGGAAAACATTCCGGTGCTGATGGCGCTGATCGGCGTCTGGAACACCAACTGCCTGGGTATCAATGCGCATGCCATCCTGCCCTATGACGGCCGTCTGGAGAAATTGCCGGCTTACCTGGAACAGCTGGAGATGGAGTCCAACGGCAAGTCGGTGACGCGGGATGGGCAGCAGGTGCAACAGCATACCTGTCCGGTGCTCTGGGGCGAAGTAGGGCCGAATGCGCAGCATGCTTTTTACCAATTGCTGCATCAGGGCACGGAAGTGGTGACCTGCGACTTCATCGCACCGGCGCTGCGCTATCAGGCTGAGGCCGAAGCGGGCTCGGATGAACTGATCCGCCAGCATGAGCTGGCATTGGCCAACTGTTTTGCCCAGTCACGCTTGCTGGCGCTGGGTGAGGCGGCTCTGGACAATCCGGAGGAGTTGCCAGCCTGGAAGCACTACCGTGGCAATCAGCCGAGCACGACCCTGTTGTTGCGTGAGCTGTCACCCTTCAGCATGGGTGCGATGATCGCGGCCTACGAGCACAAGGTGTTTGCCCAGTCGGTCATCTGGGGCATCAACCCCTTTGATCAATGGGGCGTGGAAATGGGCAAGAAGATTGCCAATCAGACCCTGGGGGTTATCCGCTCCGGTACCCAGGACCCGTCGCTGGATAGCTCTACCAAAGGCCTGATCGACTTCGTGCGCGGGCAGTAATCAGGTCGCAGGCAGGCCGCTCTCAGCGACTGGCTGCACGGCCCTGCCGGGAACGCCGAGTTGCACTCGGCTGGCAGTGCGCAGCGCTGCTTGGGTCAACCCCGCCAGCCCTGACGGGCTGGTATGCCGAGTGCAACTCGGCGGTCCCACAAGGCAGTCCCACAAGGCAGTCCCACAAGGGTGCTTTCTGAGAGTGGCGGTGCGAGAGGCTGCGGCTTTCTCATCAATGTTCAGTACAAAAGCGCTGTTGACAAGATGCTCGGCCTTGCCGGTGGCGCTGCTCCCGGGAACGCCGAGTTGTACTCGGCTGGCAGTGCGCAGCGCTGCTTGGGTCAACCCCGCCAGCCCTGGCGGGCTGCTATGCCGAGTGCAGCTCGGCGGTCCCACAGGGTGCTTTCTGAGAGGGGCGGTGTCAGTTGCTGCGGCTTTCTCATTAATTGTCGTACAAAAGCACGTTGACTGGCTGCACGGTTCTTCCAGTGGCACTGCTCCCGGGAACGCCGAGTTGCACTCGGCTGGCAGTGCGCAGCGCTGCCTGGGTCAAACCCGCCAGCCCTGGCGGGCTGCTATGCCGAGTGCAACTCGGCGGTCCCACAGGGTGCTTTCTGAGAGGGGCGGTGTCAGTTGCTGCGGCTTTCTCATTAATTGTCGTACAAAAGCACGTTGGCTGGCCGCACGGTTCTTCCGGTGGCGCTGCTCCCGGGAACGCCGAGTTGCACTCGGCTGGCAGTGCGCAGCGCTGCTTGGGTCAAACCCGGCAGCCCTGGCGGGCTGCTATGCCGAGTGCAACTCGGCGGTCCCATAAGGCGGTCCCACAGGGTGCTTTCTGAGAGGGGCGGTGCCAGTTGCTGCGGCTTCTCATCAATGTTCAGTACAAAAGCACGTTGGCTGGCCGCACGGTTCTTCCGGTGGCGCTACTCCCGGGAACGCTGAGTTGTACTCGGCTGGCAGTGCGTAGCGCTGCTCGGGTCAAACCCGCCAGCCCTGGCGGGCTCGCGGCCTTACCACATCAGATCGTCGGGGATCTTGTAGTCGGCATAGGGATCGTCTTCAGCAGGGGTGTCGGCCTCTACCTTGGCAACACTGACCGGCCAATGGGGGACGCGCTCTGCCAGTCGCTCGGTAATTGCCAGCGGAATCAGTTCATAACTACCTGAAACCCGTACCACACCAAGCTTGCCGCGACTCAGCTGGGCAAATTGCTCTTCGGTGACATAAATCCGCTTGATCTTTTTCTTGTGCACGAACTGATAGGCCGTTTCGCCACCGGCGCGGTCGAGTTTGTGCTGCTCTATCAATTGCTTGGCCTGGGCTTCGCGTTCCTTGCGTTCGGCTTCTGCCTTGCGCTCCAGGTTGAGCTGACGGTCCCGCTCGGCCTTTTCTTCGCGGGCACGCTGAATGGCTGCGCCGGTATCGGCAGCCTTTTCCGGTTCCTGTTTGGCGGCTTTCTTCTTCGCTCTTTGGGCTTGCTTGAGCTTTTTCTCGTCGACCAGACCGGATTTGAGCAGTTGTGCTTGCAGGGAGTTGACCATGAGTACATCCATCAGCTTGAGCGTTCTACGGGTATTCTAAGCCTTTCACGGCCTTGATTACAGGTATGCGTTCAAGCCGGCGACAGAATTATTGATCACAGGGATAAGGCTGGAACCAAATCAGTTATTCAGTCTTTTTGTGACTGCCAGATCATATTTAATCTTTTATCATGCGGGCAGGCGGCTGAACTCCCTCGGCTGCGTGGTTTCAGGAGCGGTTGGCATGAGTAATGATTTCAAAGGCAAGGTAGCGCTGGTCACGGGTGGTGCTGCGGGTATTGGTCTGGCAACAGTTGAAGCTTTTGCCGCAGCGGGCGCTACGGTGGTTGTTTCGGATATTGATCGGACACTGGGCGAGGCTCTGGCATCGCGTCTGCAAGCCGAAGGCCACTCAGCGAGTTTTATTGCCTGTGATGTTACCAATGCCGATGAAGTGAAGGCTCTGATCGAGCAGATTCGCGCCGCGCATGGCCGGCTGGATTGTGCCTTCAACAATGCCGGGATTGAAATCGAGCAGGACAAGCTGGCCGATGGCAATGAAGCAGTGTTTGACCGCATCATGGATGTCAATGTCAAAGGCGTCTGGCACTGCATGCGCCATGAGATTCCCCTGATGCTGGAGCAGGGCGGCGGCGCTATCGTCAATACCGCGTCGGTTGCTGCGCTGGGGGCGGCGCCGAAGATGAGCATCTACAGTGCCAGCAAACATGCCGTTCTGGGCCTGACCCGTTCCGCTGCCGTTGAGTATGGCAAAAAGGGCGTTCGTATCAATGCGGTTTGCCCGGCAGTTATCGATACCGAGATGTTCCGTCGTGCGGTCGAGATTGAGCCGCGCAAGGCCGAGTTTGCTGCCGGCATGCACCCGGTTGGGCGGGTTGGTCAGGCTGAGGAAGTGGCTGCTGCCGTATTGTATCTGTGTTCAGCCAATGCCGGTTTTACCACCGGGATAGCGCTGCCTGTTGATGGTGGTGCTACCTGTATCTGAGGCCTTGGGTACCGTCACCAACGCCCTGGACAGGCTTGCCTCGGGGAGTTGGTGACCGGGGTTTTCAGTCCCGCGCGATCAAATTGCCTGCGTGCAAGCCGCACTCTTTCTGCGTGGCTTCTTCCCACCACCAGCGGCCTTCGCGTTCATGCTGGTTGGGCAGGGTGGGGCGCGTGCAGGGCTCGCAGCCAATGCTGGCAAAGCCGCGTTCGTGCAGGCGGTTGTAGGGTATTTCCAGCATGCGAATGTAGGTCCACACCTCTTCACTGCTGTAGTTGGCCAGCGGGTTGAACTTGATCAGCGGGTGTTCTTCGCTACCAAAGGCGGTATCCAGTTCGATCACCGGAACGTGGCTGCGTGTACCCGGGCTCTGGTCTCGCCGTTGGCCGGTAATCCAGGCATCGACCGTGGACAATTTGCGACGCAGGGGTTCGATCTTGCGGATACCGCAGCATTCGCCATGCCCGCTCTGGTAAAAGTCGAACAGCCCCTTTTCCTTGACGTAGGCCTGCAGGGCCTCGTGATCGGGCGACAGTACTTCCAGTTCGATGCCGTAATGCGTGCGCACCCGCTCGAGAAACTGGTAGGTTTCCGGGTGCAACCGGCCGGTATCGAGGGTAAATACCTTGATGTTCTTGTTCAGCTTCCAGGCCATGTCGAGCACGACGATATCGTCAGCACCACTGAATGACAGCCAGAGGTCGTCAAAGTGTTCCATTGCGAGGCTGAGAATGTCTTGCGGCGTGGCTTTGGCATACTGCTCGGCTAGTGCAGCGGGGTCAAAGGGGCTAGTCATGTTGGTCTCCATCAGGCCTGTTTGGCACGGGCTAGGCGGCAGTCTAACAAAGGCGACTTAGCACATCTGCTTTTATTTGGTTATATTTTTATGCTCTTTTGTTTGATGTTTCCGGTATGCCGGTGCTAATGATTGCGTGCCTGCAGCGAAGCCGGTAGATTGTTGCGCCATCTATTACTAGTCATATCAGGAGTGTTGCGTGGAGATCGCTTGTCTTGACCTTGAGGGCGTATTGGTCCCTGAAATCTGGATTGCCTTTGCCGAGAAAACCGGTATTGAAGAACTCAAGGCGACTACCCGGGATATTCCTGATTACGATGTGCTGATGCAGCAGCGTTTGCGCATTCTGGATGAGAACAACCTGAAACTGGGCGACATTCAGGAAGTGATCGCCACGTTGAAGCCGCTGGATGGCGCGGTCGAATTTATCGACTGGCTGCGTGAGCGTTTTCAGGTGGTTATTCTGTCGGATACCTTCTACGAGTTCTCTCAGCCGCTGATGCGCCAGCTCGGTTTCCCGACCCTGTTGTGCCACAAGCTGATCACCGATGAGAACGATCGCGTGGTGAGCTACCAGCTGCGCCAGAAAGACCCGAAGCGGCAGTCGGTCATTGCACTGAAGAGTCTGTATTACCGCATCATTGCGGCGGGTGATTCCTACAATGACACCACCATGCTGTCCGAAGCCCACGCCGGCATCCTGTTCCACGCCCCGGATAATGTCATCGCCGAATTTCCGCAATTCCCGGCGGTGCAAGCCTTTGCTGACCTGAAGCAAGCATTCATCAAGGCGTCGGTGCGGGATTTGAGTCTGTAAGGTTTGGTCTGGTTATTTGATGTAGCGTTTTTCCTTACCCCATCCCCGTCTTCACCCCGCGAGGGGAGAGGGGTTTTACAGTGCCCGCTGAACGAGCGCTGTATGCCAGAGGTAGTCGCATGCATGTGCAAGACGTCACCCCTCTCCCCTTGTGGGAGAGGGGCCGGGGGAGAGGGGGTTAAGCGAAGCGCCGCTTCGCTCATTACGAACGTCCGGGGCGATTAAATAACCACCCCTACCTCAACCGCTGCCATACCCACTTCTCGCCCTCTATCACCAGAAACACCCCAATCCCCACTGCCAGAGGCATGAGCCAGTGCTGCAGCGCCAGTGGCGTGGTACCAAAAGCCGTGTTCATGAAGGGCAGGTAGATAAACGCCATTTGCAACAGCAGCAATATACCAATCGTCAGCCAGGCGACCTTGTTGGTGAACAGGAGGGCCGGGTTGAGGCTGTGGGTGGCAAGGAAGCGGCTGTTGAACAGGTAGCAGGCCTGGGCGATGACCAGGGTGTTGATGGCGGTGGAGCGGGCCATGTCGAGTTCAGTGCCGATGCGGATTTGCCACTGGAAGACGACAATGGTTGCAGCACCAATCAATACCGAGACCAGGCCGATTCGTATCAGGAACACCAGGGAGATAATGGCTGCGCCGGGATCACGCGGCGGTCGTTGCATCAGGCCTGGTTCGGCAGGCTCGAAGGCGAGCGCCAACGCGAGGGTGACGGCAACGATCATATTGACCCAGAGCACTTGCACCGGGGTAATCGGCAATACCATGCCGAGCACGACGGCGGCGAGAATCACCAGGCCCTGGGCGCCGTTGGTGGGCAGCAAAAACATGATCGCCTTGCGCAGGTTATCGTAGATGGTGCGGCCTTCTTCCACCGCTTGGGCGATGGACGAGAAATTGTCGTCAGCGAGAACGATATCGGCCGCTTCCTTGGTGGCTTCGGTGCCTTTGATACCCATGGCGATGCCGACATCGGCGCGCTTGAGGGCAGGGGCGTCGTTGACGCCGTCGCCGGTCATGGCAACGATTTCGTTGGTTGCTTGCAGGGCTTTGACCAGGCGCAATTTATGTTCGGGGCTGGTGCGGGCAAAAATATCGCAGGTCTGCGCCAACCGGGCCAGTTCCTCGTCGCTGGCGGCTTCGATCTCTGCGCCACTGATGACTTTGGGATCGGCATCCGTGCCAATACCCATTTCACGACCGATGGCCTCGGCGGTGCCGGCGTGATCGCCGGTTATCATCTTGACCCGGATGCCGGCGGCATGACAGCTGGCAATAGCTTCGATGGCCTCCGGGCGTGGTGGGTCGATAATGCCGATCAGACCGAGAAACACCAGGTCGTCGAGATCATCAATGCTCAGGGTGTCTTTGCTGACCGGCACGGTGCGCGCGGCGGCCGCCAGTACGCGGAGCCCTTCGCCACTCAACTGGTTCAGTTGCTGCTCCCACCATGTCGGGTCCAGTGGCCGGGTGTTGCCATTGGCATCCAGTTGCAGACGGCAGCGCTCCAGCAGTCGGTCCGGAGCCCCTTTCAGCAGAATGCGGCGTTCACCATCCGGAGTGTCGGCCAGGGTTGCCATGAATTTATTGTCCGACTCAAAGGGTATCTCAGCGATGCGCTGGTAGTTATGCGCCTCGAATCCCGCTTTGTGTACCAGGGTGCAGAGCGCACCTTCAGTGGGTTCGCCAATGACTTGCCATTGCCCATTGGTGGCTTCAACACGACTGTCGTTGGCAATGGCGACGGTTTCCAGCAGGGCGTCCAGATCGACACGCTGGGCAGCTTTTATCGGGTCGTCATCACAACTGATCTCACCTTCGGGGGCATAGCCGGTGCCACTGACATGGTAGCTGTGGGCAGCGGTTACAACGTGGCGCGTGGTCATTTCGTTGCGTGTCAGGGTGCCGGTTTTGTCCGAGCAGATCACG
The DNA here is from genome assembly GCF_900105655.1 of Halopseudomonas salegens. NCBI lineage: Bacteria > Pseudomonadati > Pseudomonadota > Gammaproteobacteria > Pseudomonadales > Pseudomonadaceae > Halopseudomonas > Halopseudomonas salegens. The sequence goes on along the minus strand of NZ_LT629787.1, from coordinate 1,787,906 downwards.
GTGACCGAGCCGAGGGTTTCCACCGCGTTGAGCTTGCGGGTAATGGCGTTGCGTTTGGCCATGCGCTGTACGCCGAGCGCCAGGGTGATGGTCAGAATTGCCGGCAACCCTTCGGGAATGGCCGCGACGGCGAAACCGATGGCGGCGAGAAACAGCTCGCTGAGGGCGAAGTCATGCAGCAGGATGCCGACCAGCAACATCAGGCCGGCGAGGCCGACAATGACCACGGACAGTATCTTGCTGAACTGGGCCATTTGCCGCGTCAGCGGGGTTTGCAGGGTTTCCACGTCGGCGATCAGTCGGTTGATGCGGCCGAGTTCGGTGGCTGAACCGGTGGCAGACACCACGCCCAGCCCACGCCCGGCGGCGACCAGGGTTCCGGAATAGGCCATGCCGCTGCGATCGCCCAGGCTGGTTGCGGCGGTGGCCGTCTCGGTGTTTTTGTCGGCCGGCATGGACTCGCCGGTCAGAGCGGACTCTTCAATGCGTAGATTGTTGCACTCGAGCAGGCGCAGGTCGGCGGGGACACGATCGCCCGAGCGTAAACGGACGATATCGCCTGGCACCAGATGTTCCGCCTCAATCTCCTGCCAGTCACCATCGCGTTTGGCCGTGGCGCGCTGTGACAGCATTTTACGGATGCCTGCCAAGGCCTGTTCGGCTTTACCTTCCTGGATGAAGCCGATGGTGGCATTGATGATGACGACGACAAGAATCACCCCGGTATCGATCCAGTGACCGAGCAGGGCAGTGGCACCGGCTGCGACCAACAGAATGTAGATGAGGATGTCATGAAAATGCTTGAAAAAGCGCTTGAGCAGACCTTCCTTGGCTGCCACCGGCAAGCGGTTGGGGCCGGTGTCCTGCAAGCGCTGATCAGCCTGTAGCTGACTCAACCCCTGTTCATCGGACTGCAATTGAAGCAGACATTCTTCGGGGCTGAGCTGGTAAGCGGGCAGGGTATCGGGGGTCTGCTGGTCCTTGTGCATGATTTCGCCTTGGCTGGACTTCAGTCATCAATATACCGATCTTGAGCGGCTGTGCCCATGATCCAGGTCAGATTGGTGATGTGGGGTGAGCTGGGTGCGGTTTTTTTTGGGAGCGCCGAGTTGCACTCGGCAAGCGCTGCGAAGCAGTGCCGGGTTGTTAGTGGAGAGCCGTTAACCCTGGCAGCCCTTGCGGGCGGCTTTGCCGAGTACAACTCGGCGTTCCTGGGTCCGTGCGGGCTGTTCTGGGGGGGGTGGTTCCTGGGAGCGCCGAGTTGCACTCGGCAGGCACTGCGAAGCAGTGCAGGGTTGTTGAGTGGTGGGGCGTTAACCCCGGCAGCCCTGGCGGACGGCTTTGTCGAGTACAACTCGGCGTTCCCGGGTCTGTGCGCTGCCAGAGGGGGGGAGGTCCTTGCTTGGGGTCAGAGGTTGTGCAAGGTGTCCATCAGCACGCGGACTTTGGTCAGGCTTTCCTGGTATTCGGCTTCGGCCCGGGAGTCGGCAACGATGCCGCCGCCGCCCCAGACGTAGAGGCGGTCCTGCTGGTGGACCAGGCTGCGGATGGCGATGTTCAGGTCCATCTGGCCTTCGCAGCCGATGTAGCCGATGCTGCCGCAATAGAGGCTGCGGCGCACGGGTTCGAGTTCTTCGATGATTTGCATGGCCCGCACTTTCGGCGCTCCGGTGATCGAGCCGCCGGGAAAGGCGCCGGCGATCAGATCGAGGGCGTCCTTGTCGGTGGCCAGGGTGCCGGTGACGCTGCTGACCAGGTGGTGCACGTTGGGGTAGGTTTCCAGCTTGAACAGTTCGGGTACGCGCACGCTGCCGGATTGACAGCTGCGGCCGAGGTCGTTGCGCAACAGATCAACGATCATCAGGTTTTCGGCGCGGTCTTTTTCGCTGCTGAGCAGGTCATCAGCCAGTGCCTGGTCATCTTCTGCAGTTTTGCCGCGACCGCGGGTGCCCTTGATCGGCCGGGTTTCCACCTCGCCATCGACCAGCTTGAGAAAGCGTTCGGGCGACAGTGACAGCAGGGCATCGGCCGGGCCTTCGAGGTAGGCGGCGAAAGGGGTGGGGCAGGCACGACGCAAGGCAGCCCAGGCGGTCAGTGGATCACCGGAACAGGGCGCGCTGAAGCGTTGGGCCAGATTGATCTGGTAACAGTCGCCGGCATGAATATAGTCCTGTACGCGCTGAAATGAAGCCTGATAACGGGCGCGGTCCTGTTCGGGCCGGAAGGGGGCTGTCAGCCTGAAGTCTGCGCACGCGGGATCGGAGCCGGAATCACTCAGTGCCTGCAAGCGCAGCAGCAAGGCGGCTTCACGCTGCCTGGCAAGGCTCGGGTGGCAGACCAGCCAGCTTTGTTGTTGCTTGTGATCGGTGACCAGGCTCCAGGCATAGATACCAAAGCGCAGGGTGGGCACCTGCAGGTCGTTATTGGCGAGGCTGGGCAAGTCTTCCAGCAAACGGCCGAAGTCATAACTGATATGTCCGAGGGCGCCAGCACCAAAGGGTAGCTGGGTTTCTTCCGGCCAGTCTGCAGCGGGCAAGTCGCTCAGCGCCCGACGCAGGCGGGCCAGTACCTGGTAACCGGATTCGCCGACGCGGGGTTCGATCAGGTGGTCCGGGCCGGCACTGAGCAGGGTGTAACGGCCAAAGCGGCTGTAGGTGTGACTGGCCGAATCGAGCACGACCGGATAGCCCAGATCGCGCACTGCCTGCAGGGCCGGCAGTGGTGATGTCTGATAGGGCAGTGAGGTCAGCCGGTAGGCTGTGTGGGCCGGGGCAGTCACGGCTTGGCGTCACCTGCAGGTTGGTTAGTGCTCTCGGTTGCAGCCAAATCATCTGCGGCTTCCGCCTGCTCCGGCACGGGGGCGCCGGCATCCGGTTCGCCCGCCGGCGGCCCGGCTTCTTCGATCGACATGACCGGCATCGGGTGGCCAAAATGCTGCATGACGAACTCGACTCGCTGTTCGGGCGTTTCCTTTTTGCCCGCTTTTTTCAGCGCGGCGATATGGCGTTCAACGGCATGGCAGCGGTGGGTCAGGCCGGCATCGTTGGCAATCTGTATGCTCAGACCGGGGCGGGCGTTCAACTCAAGCACCAGCGGGCCCCGCTTCTCATCCAGCACCAGGTCGACACCGATATAGCCCAGCCCGGTCAACTCGTGGCTGGACGCGGCCAGCACCATGCTGCCACGCCAGTCGGGTATCTGAACGCCCGCCACCAGTTTGGTGGTGTCCGGGTGTTTGTTGATCTTGTTATTGAGCCAGGTGCCGCCCATGGTCAGACCGCTGGCCAGATCCACACCGACACCAATCGCGCCCTGGTGCAGGTTGGCCTTGCCATTGGATTGCCGGGTTGGCAGCCGGACCATGGACATGACCGGGTAACCCTGCAGCACGATGATGCGAATATCCGGCACGCCTTCATAGCTGATGCTCTGGAACAGCGGGTCGGGAATCACCCGGCCCTCGATCAGCACGCGGTCGCGGTGGCCGCCGAGCGAATACAGACCGGACAGGATCCCGGAGATGTGGTGCTCGATATCCTCATGGGTGAGGATCTTGCCGGATACCGTCTTGTAACGACCTTCAAAACGGTCGGCAATCACCAGAATGCCGTCGCCACCCGCGCCCTGTGCCGGCTTGATCACGAAGTCGGTGTACTTTTCGGTGATGCGGTCGAGGGTGTCGATATCCTTTTCGGTATCGATCACGCCGTACAGCGGCGGCACATCAATGCCGGCGCCGATGGCTTTTTCCTTGGTCAGGATCTTGTCATCCACCAGCGGGTACAGGTGCCGCTTGTTGTACTTGAGTACGTAATCCGCGTTGCGCCGATTGATGCCCATGATGCCCTGGGCCTTGAGTTCCTTCCAGGTCTTCCAGAAGAACATGGCTCAGGACTCCCCGCTCTTTTTCAGCATGGCTTTGAAGCGCATCAGTTCGGTCAGGCGATAACCGCGATACCGGCCCATAGCAAGCATGAAGGCGACGGCTACCAGCAAGATGCCGGGGAAGGTAAAGGTGAAGTAGGTCAGTTCCGGAATGCTCATCAGCAGGTGAGCCAGAGTGGCGGCAATCAGGGTACCTACGGCAACCTTGAACGAATGCACGCCGCCACGTTCTTCCCAGGTAATCGACAGGCGCTCGATGGTCATGGTCAGAATCACCATGGGGAACAGCGAGATAGCCAGCGCATGTTCGAAGCCGAGTTTATGACTGAACAGGCTGATAACGGCGATCAAGAGCACGACAAAGGTCAGCACGACTGACAGGCGCGGCAGCATCTGGAGTTTCAGGTGCTCCAGGTAGGAGCGCAGCGACAGGCCCAGTGCTGTGATCACGCTGAACAGGAAAATACCCCAGCCAACATCCGTTTCCCGGAAGGCCAGGGCGATCAGTACCGGCGTGAAGGTGCCCAGGGTCTGCATGCCGATCAGGTTGCGCAGAATGAGGATGACGAGGACGCCAACCGGGATCATGATCATCAATTGATAGACTTGCTGGGCATGCAGCGGCAGGCCGTACAGTGAGTATTCGAGCAATGCCGAGGCACGTGTCTCGTCGGCCATGCGAGCCAGTCGTATGGCGTTCATTTCACTGTTGTTGACAGTGAAGCTGACACTCGCGTTTCGCCCGCCTTCGAGGGTGAACAGTGGATCGTTACCGGTCCACCAGACCAGGCGATTATCCGGAATGCCTTGCTGCCCGGTTTCCGGGTGGAAGTACATCCAGCCTTCACCATTGTGGCTGCGCAACCATAGTTCCGGCTCCTGAACATTGCTGCTTTCCAGTCGCACCGTGTGCACCAGCTCCAGCGGGATGCGGGCGTGAGACAGCAGCAGATCAATGACGCGCGCCTTGTCATGTGCATCGGTGCTGCCGCCGAGCAGCAGTTTGACATTGTCATCGGTGATGTCATTGACCCGACGAATGGTTTCACTGATGAAGGTTTCGATATCAGCCGATTGTTGACGAATCGGATTGATCAGCGCGTCCGCAGCGGTTTTTTCCACACCTTCAAGGGGCACGGGTGTGCGTTGGGGGAACGGGGGGACTCGATCGCGCTCGTTGGCATAGCGCTGAGTCAACACCAGTCGGTAATACAGCGTTTGCTTGCCCTGTGCCCGGCGCGCCGACCAGGTAACGCGGCGGTTGCTTTCGATCTGGTTGATGCTGACGCCATAATTGCTGGAAATAAAGCTTTCGTTAAGGCTGATGTACTCCTGATTCAACGGCGGCAGGAACATTTGCGCCTTGACCGGCGTGCCTTCGCGCGCCTGGAATTCCATCCGGGCATCGAGGCTCCAGATGTTGTCGGTTTCGTCTTCAGTCAGGGGGATGTCGAGTACGAAAATCTGGTAGGCGGTGGTGCCCAGTCCGGCAATAACGAGAAGCAGAATCAGGATTTTCAGGTGCAGATTGATGGCGTGCATATTGTTCTCAGGGCTAAGTCACTCGACTACGCCAGGGACTGCAAGGGGGCCGTGCGTAGAGGTGGATGCATATTAGCACGGGTTCGCCAGAGCACACAGGGGCTGGATTGGGGCAGAAGAAAAGAGCTGTCATCAAATCACTCTGCTCCGAAGTTCCGGACCGCCGAGTTGCACTCGGCACAGCAGCCCGTCACGGCTGGCGGGTTTAGCCCGAGCAGCGCTGCGCACTGCCAGCCGAGTGCAACTCGGCGTTCCCAGGCGCAGCGCCACCGGCAGGGCCGTGCATCCAGTCAACAGCGCTTTTGTACTGAACATTGATGAGGAGGTAGCAGCAACTGGTGCCGCCACTCTCAGGGAGCGCCTTGTGGGACCGCCGAGTTGCACTCGGCACAGCAGCCCGTCACGGCTGGCGGGTTTAGCCCGAGCAGCGCTGCGCACTGCCAGCCGAGTACAAATCGGCGTTCCCAGGCGCAGCGTCACCGGAAGAACCGTGCGGCCAGTCAAAGCGCTTTTGTACTGAACATTGATGAGGAGGTAGCAGCAACTGGCACCGCCACTCTCAGGGCGCGCCTTGTGGGACCGCCGAGTTGCACTCGGCACAGCAGCCCGTCAGGGCTGGCGGGTTTAACCCAGGCAGCGCTGCGCACTGCCAGCCGAGTGCAACTCGGCGTTCCCGAGAGCAGATTGTTGACAATCTTTATGTTCGGAGAGCAAAATGGCGACAATAAAGCCATAAAAGCTCAGCTAAACCTAGAGGTTGTCGACAATTGGCTACTGCAGAACACGATTCCCCGGCCACCACCCTGTCTGATGGTGCCTTTCAGCGCATCCAGACGGCGATCGTCAAAGGCGAGATTGAGCCAGGCACGCGGATCAGTGAGCACTACCTGAGCACGACCTTCGGCATCAGCCGCGGCCCGCTGCGTGAGGCAATTCGCCGGCTGGAAGGGCGTCGTCTGGTGGTGCGCATTCCCCATGCCGGTGTCCGTGTGGTGTCGCTCAGCTTCAAGGAGCTGATTGAGCTCTACCATGTGCGCGAGGCGCTGGAGGGCATGGCCTGCCGGCTCGCAGCCGAGCATATGACGGATGCGGAAATCGCCGGGCTGCGCAATGTGCTGGCCACCCATGAGAAGCACAGCGGCCTCAAGGCCAACGAGTCCTACTACCAGCAGGAAGGCGATCTGGATATCCACTACCTGATCATTCAGGGCAGCAAGAACCAGACGCTGAGCGACATGCTCTGTGGTGACCTCTATCACTTGGTACGCATGTACCGCTATCGCTATTCCACCACGCCCAAGCGCCCGCAGCAGGCGTTTGCCGAACACCACCGAATCATTGAAGCCATCGCCGATCGTGATGGCGAACTCGCGGAAATGTTGATGCGCCGGCATATCAGCGCTTCACGCCGCAATATCGAGCGTCGCATGCAACAGCAAGACGCGCCCCGGGATCCTCAGGAGGGACAAGTATGAGCACTAGCGCAGGTAAACGTTTTCGTCAGGCACTGGCGGCCGAAAGCCCCTTGCAGGTCATTGGTGCAATCAACGCCAATCACGCCTTGCTGGCCCAGCGCGCCGGCTTCAAGGCAATCTACCTGTCGGGTGGGGGTGTCGCTGCCGGCTCCCTTGGCCTGCCGGACCTGGGCATCAATACCCTGGAAGACGTGCTGATCGATGTGCGCCGGATTACCGATGTCTGCGATCTGCCACTGCTGGTGGATATCGACACCGGTTTTGGCCCCAGCGCCTTCAATATCGAACGCACGGTCAAGAGCCTGATCAAGGCCGGTGCCGCAGCGGCGCATATTGAAGACCAGGTGGGCGCCAAGCGCTGTGGTCACCGCCCCGGCAAGGAAATTGTCTCCTGCGAGGAAATGGTCAACCGTATCAAGGCAGCCGTAGATGCCAAGACGGATCCGGATTTCTTCCTGATTGCGCGTACCGATGCCATCCAGGCCGAAGGTGTGGATGCTGCCATTGAGCGCTGCAAGGCCTATGTGGCCGCTGGTGCTGACGGCATTTTTGCCGAAGCCGCCTATGATCTGCCGACTTACGAGCGTTTCGTCAAAGAACTGGATGTGCCGGTGCTGGCCAATATCACCGAATTTGGTGCCACGCCCCTGTTCAGCCGTGACGAGCTGGCATCGGTCGGTGTTGCCATTCAGCTGTACCCGCTGTCGGCCTTCCGCGCGGCCAACAAGGCCGCGGAAAACGTCTATACCTCTATACGTGAAAACGGCCATCAGAAAGCCGTGGTCGACAGTATGCAGACCCGCGCCGAACTCTATGACCGCATTGGCTACCATGCTTTTGAAGACAAGCTGGACGCGCTCTTTGCCGCGAAAAAATAATCCGCACAAGAATACCTGAGAGGAGATGAACGCATGAGCAAGACTGACGACAAGCAGCCGACGTTCAAACCGAAAAAATCCGTGGCCTTGAGTGGCACCGCAGCGGGTAACACCGCGCTCTGTACCGTTGGCCGCAGCGGTAATGATCTGCATTATCGCGGGTACGACATCCTCGATGTGGCGACCACCTGCGAATTTGAGGAAATCGCCCATTTGCTGGTCCACGGCAAGCTGCCGACCGTGTCTGAGCTGTCTGGTTACAAGGCCAAACTGAAGTCGCTGCGCGGCCTGCCGGCCGGGGTGAAAACCGCGCTGGAACAACTGCCGCCGTCGGCCCATCCGATGGATGTGATGCGCACCGGCGTCTCTGTTCTGGGGTGCATGGCACCGGAAAAGGATGACCACAACCATCCGGGTGCCCGTGATATTGCCGACAAGCTGATGGCATCATTCGGCTCCATGCTGCTGTACTGGTATCACTACAGCCACAACGGCAAGCGCATTGATGTCGAGACGGATGATGACTCCATCGGCGGGCACTTTCTGCACCTGTTGCACGGCGAGAAGCCGCGCGACTCCTGGGTCCGTGCCATGCACACCAGCCTGGTGCTCTACGCCGAGCACGAGTTCAACGCCTCGACCTTTACCGGCCGCGTGATTGCCGGCACGGGGTCGGATATGCATTCCTGTATTGCCGGCTCCATCGGCGCCCTGCGTGGTCCCAAGCATGGTGGTGCCAACGAAGTCGCCTTCGAGATCCAGAAGCGCTACGACACCCCGGATGAGGCAGAGGCCGATATCCGCGAGCGGGTAGGGCGCAAGGAAGTGGTGATCGGCTTCGGTCACCCGGTCTATACCGTGTCCGATCCGCGAAACAAGGTGATCAAGGAAGTTGCCCGCGAGCTGTCGCAAGAGCAGGGCAACACCAAGATGTATGACATCGCCGAGCGGTTGGAAAGCGTGATGTGGGAGATCAAGAAAATGTTCCCCAATCTCGACTGGTTCAGTGCGGTCAGCTACCACATGATGGGCGTACCGACCGCCATGTTTACGCCGCTGTTCGTGATTGCACGCACCTCGGGCTGGGCGAGTCATGTGATCGAACAACGTATCGATGGCAAGATCATCCGTCCCAGCGCCAACTATGTCGGGCCGGAAGATGTGAAGTTTGTGCCGATTGAAAAGCGTAAGTAATTTTTTTGGGTGGGTTTGTTGTTGACTTCCCCCCTCTCCCCAACCCCTCTCCCGCAAGGGGAGAGGGGCTATGATCGAGCTCCCTAATCGACTTACATAAGGTTGAGCTTTAGTCACCCCTCTCCCCTCGCGGGAGAGGGGCCGGGGGTGAGGGGGAAGGGAGCAAGCCCAGCCCAACCAACCACAGGTTGAACCATGAACACTGAATACCGCAAAAGACTTCCAGGCACCGACCTGGACTATTTCGACACCCAGGCTGCTGTTGATGACATCCAGCCCGGTGCCTACGCCAAACTGCCCTACACCTCACGGGTGCTGGCCGAGCAGTTGGTGCGTCGCTGCAATCCGGCCGAGCTGACCGCTGCGCTCAAGCAGTTTATCGAACGCAAGCGCGATCTGGACTTTCCCTGGTATCCGGCGCGGGTGGTCTGCCATGACATCCTCGGTCAGACCGCGCTGGTCGATCTGGCGGGTCTGCGGGATGCCATCGCCGAGAAGGGCGGGGATCCGGCCAAGGTCAATCCGGTGGTGCCGACCCAGCTGATTGTCGACCATTCGCTGGCGGTGGAAGCGCCGGGTTCCGATCCGGATGCCTTCGAGAAGAACCGCGCCATCGAAGATCGCCGCAACGACGACCGTTTTCACTTTATCAACTGGACCAAGACGGCCTTTGAAAACGTCGACGTGATCCCGCCGGGTAACGGCATCATGCACCAGATCAATCTGGAGAAGATGTCGCCGGTGGTGCAGGTGCGTGAGGGCGTGGCCTTCCCGGATACATGCGTCGGTACCGACAGCCATACCCCCATGGTCGATGCCCTGGGGGTGATCTCTGTGGGTGTTGGCGGTCTGGAAGCGGAAAGCGTGATGCTGGGCCGCGCCTCCATGATGCGCTTGCCTGATATCGTCGGCGTTGAGCTGACCGGCAAGCTGCAGCCCGGTATTACCGGTACCGACATGGTGCTGGCGATTACCGAGTTCCTGCGCCGTGAGCGCGTGGTGGGTGCCTACCTGGAATTCTACGGCGAAGGCGCTGACAGCCTGAGCGTGGGTGACCGCGCGACCATCGCCAACATGACGCCGGAATACGGCGCCACGGCCGGTATGTTCTATATCGACAACCAGACCATCGATTACCTAAAACTGACCGGTCGTGATGACGAACAGGTCGCGCTGGTAGAAAAGTTCGCCAGGCACACCGGACTTTGGGCCGACAGCCTGAAAACCGCCGAGTACGAGCGCGTGCTGCGCTTTGATCTGAGCAGCGTCACCCGTACCCTGGCGGGCCCGTCCAACCCGCATGCCTTGCTGCCGGTTTCCGAGCTGACCAGTCGTGGTATTGCCGGTGCCTGGGCGGAAGAAGAGGGCAAGATGCCCGATGGCGCGGTGATCATTGCCGCCATCACCAGTTGCACCAACACCAGCAACCCGCGCAACATGATTGCCGCCGGTTTGATTGCGCGCAATGCCAACAAGCTGGGCCTGACCCGCAAGCCGTGGGTCAAATCTTCGCTGGCGCCGGGCTCCAAGACGGTGAAGATGTATCTGGAAGAAGCCAATCTGTTGCCGGAACTGGAAAGTCTCGGCTTTGGTGTGGTGGCCTTTGCCTGTACTACCTGCAACGGTATGTCCGGCGCGCTGGACCCGGTGATCCAGCAGGAAATCATCGACCGCGACCTCTATGCCACGGCGGTGCTCTCGGGTAACCGCAACTTTGACGGCCGTATCCATCCCTATGCCAAGCAGGCTTTCCTCGCGTCACCGCCGCTGGTGGTGGCCTATGCGATTGCCGGCACCATCCGTTTCGATATCGAGAAGGATGTGCTGGGACATGACCAGAACGGCAACCCCGTCACCCTGAAAGATATCTGGCCGGGCGATGAAGAGATCGACGCCATCGTCAAGCAGAGCGTCAAGCCCGAGCAGTACCGTGAAGTCTACATTCCGATGTTCGACATCACCCGCGAAGCGCAGAACATCAACCCGCTGTATGACTGGCGTCCGAAGAGCACTTATATTCGTCGCCCGCCCTACTGGGAAGGCGCGCTGGCAGCCGAGCCGACGCTGAAAGGCATGCGTCCGCTGGCGGTGTTGCCGGACAACATCACCACCGATCACCTGTCGCCCTCCAATGCGATCATGATGGACAGCGCCGCGGGTGAGTACCTGCACAAAATGGGTGTGCCCGAGGAAGACTTCAATTCCTACGCCACCCACCGCGGCGATCACCTGACCGCCCAGCGCGCCACCTTCGCCAACCCGAAACTGTTCAACGAGATGGTGCTGGACGAGAACGGCAAAGTGAAGCAGGGCTCACTGGCGCGCGTGGAGCCGGAAGGCAAGGTGATGCGCATGTGGGAAGCGATTGAAACCTACATGACCCGCAAACAGCCGCTGATCATTATTGCTGGCGCCGATTACGGCCAGGGCAGCTCACGTGACTGGGCCGCCAAGGGTGTGCGCCTGGCCGGGGTTGAGGCGATTGTCGCCGAAGGTTTCGAGCGCATTCACCGCACCAACCTGGTGGGTATGGGCGTGTTGCCGCTGGAGTTCGAGCCGGGTACCACGCGCAAGACGCTGGCGATTGATGGCACCGAAGTCTTTGATGTGCACGGCGATATTACACCACGTTCGAACATGACCCTGGTGATTACCCGCACCAACGGCGAGCAGTTGGAAGTGCCGGTGACGTGCCGATTGGATACCCAGGAAGAGGTGTCGATTTATCAGGCGGGTGGCGTGTTGCAGCGGTTTGCGCAGGACTTTTTGGAGGGGGCGGTTTAAGGGGTATTTCAGCGAGGTTGATGTTGCTGGATCGCTTTCACCCTCACCCCCGACCCCTCTCCCGTCAAGGGAGAGGGGTGACTTCTGGCTGACTAACGAGAAGTGTCGGAGATATTCTGCTATCGCCAAGCTCGCACCATTTAGCCCCTCTCCCTTGACGGGGTGAGGGCGGTAAAAGCGAAGCACTGGTTCGCCCGCCCGAACGCCCTGAGCTCTGCGAAGGGCTGGGGGCCGCAGGCGGGGTTGGGGAGAGGGTGAAGCGGGTGACATAATCCGATCCAGCCAACTCCCCAACACCCCAAACAACCACATCAAGGCAGGGAAGCCATGGATCAGAAAGCCTTTGCCAAGCAATTGCGTCGGCAAATGACCGATGCGGAGCGAGTGCTCTGGTATCACTTGCGCAGCCATCGCCTGGCTGGGCAGAAGTTTCGTCGTCAGCAACCGCTGGGTAAGTACGTTGTCGACTTTGTGCACTTCGGTGCACGGGTGATCGTCGAGGCTGATGGTGGGCAACATAACGAAAGCCCGCATGATGTGGCGCGTGATGAATGGCTGCAGGCGCAGGGCTTTCGGGTGTTGCGGTTTTGGAATAATGAGATTTTGTTGAATACGCAGCAGGTGTTGGAAGTGATTTATGCGGCGGTTGAGGGGGAGGGTGAGTGAGAGCGTTCAGGCGGATTAAGCAATCTTCGCTCCCCCTCTCCCCCGACCCCTCTCCCGCGAGGGGAGAGGGGTGACTCCAAGCATGACTGCCGAATATGTTCAAGCCTCTTGCATGAGCTGAAAGCTTGCACAAATAGCCCCTCTCCCCTGGCGGGAGAGGGGTTGGGGAGAGGGGGATGGTATTAAGCCCATCACCCCACAACCAAACAGGAGCACCAAATGAAACACGCAGCACAAATCCGCATCCCGGCGACCTATATGCGTGGCGGCACCAGCAAAGGGGTGTTTTTTCGGCTGGAGGATCTGCCGCAAGCGGCTCAGGTTCCCGGCAAGGCGCGGGATCAGTTGTTTTTGCGGGTGATTGGTAGCCCGGACCCTTATGGCAAACATACCGACGGTATGGGTGGGGCGACCTCGAGTACCAGCAAGTGCGTGATTCTGTCGCGCAGTGAACAGCCGGGTCATGATGTCGATTACCTTTACGGGCAGGTATCCATCGACAGTGCATTTGTCGACTGGAGTGGCAACTGCGGCAATCTGTCGACGGCGGCGGGGGCTTTTGCCATTCATGCGGGGCTGATGGATCTGGCGCGGGTGCCGGAGAATGGCATCTGCACGGTGCGTATCTGGCAGGCGAATATCGGTAAGACGATTATTGCCCATGTGCCGGTGACCAATGGCGCCGTGGAGGAAACCGGTGATTTCGAGCTGGACGGGGTGACCTTTCCGGCGGCGGAAATCCAGTTGGAGTTCATGGACCCGTCCGATGGCGAGGGTGCCATGTTCCCGACCGGCAACCGGGTGGATGATCTGACAGTACCGGGTGTTGGTACCTTGCAGGTGACCATGATCACGGCCGGTATTCCGACCATTTTCGTCAATGCCGTGGATATTGGTTATACCGGTACCGAGCTGCAGGATGCGATCAACAGCAAGCCTGATGCGCTGGCGATGTTCGAGAATATTCGGGCATACGGGGCGGTCAAGATGGGCTTGATCAATGACATCAGTGAAGCGGCCAGGCGTCAGCATACGCCCAAGGTGGCCTTTGTCGGACCGGCGCAGGATTACACTGCGTCCAGTGGCAAAAGCGTCTCAGCCAATGAGGTTGATCTGGTGGTGCGTGCCTTGTCGATGGGCAAGATGCACCATGCCATGATGGGGACGGCGGCGGTGGCCATTGGCACCGCGGCATCGATTCCCGGCACGCTGGTCCATCAGGCCGCGGGGGGTGGCGAGCGTTCGCAGGTGACCTTCGGGCATCCGTCCGGCACCTTGCGGGTGGGCGCGGAAGTGGCCGAGGTTGACGGTGACTGGGTCGCGACCAAGGCGATCATGAGTCGCAGTGCGCGGATTCTGATGGAAGGTTGGGTGCGGGTGCCGGGTGATTCGTTTACGGGCTAGCTCGTCAGGGGTCGTTGAAGGGCATGTTGGCTGATCAAATCGGCAAGAATCTTGCTCGCCGGCCCCTGTGGTTTCTCCTGGCCAACATACAGGTACATCATGTGGTTGCGGCGACCGCCCTGAACCAGCGACAGGGGTTTGAGGCGGCCATCCACCATGAAATGGCGAATTTCGTGCGTGGGCAGCCACGCAAAGCCGAGGCCGCTGGCAACCAGTTCGGCGGCTGTTGCCAGGTTGGCGACGGTCCAGCGCTGTTCGGCACCCAGCCATCCGGCATCCCTGGGATGCCGGGCTCCGGAGTCGCGCGTGACTACCTGTAATTCGCTCTTGAGATCATCCTGACTCAGCAGATGTTGATGCTGATGCAGGGCATGCTCGGGATGAGCAACGGCAATGAACTCGATACTGCCCAACTCCTTGGCCAGATAGCCGGTTATCTGCAGCCCGGATATAGCCAGATCGGCGTTGCCTGCCAGCAGCTGCTCTTCCACGCCGGAGAGCACTTCCTCGCGCAGTTGTACGCGGCTGCCATGACTGAAAGCCAGAAAGGCCTTGAGGGCATTGGCCAGGCGTTCAGTGGGATAGGCCGCATCGGCGACCAGATTGATTTCCGGTTCCCAGCCCTGTTCGATCTGCTGGGCGAGATTTTCCAGCAGGCTGGCCTGATCGGTAAGGTTGCGAGAGCGTTGCAGCAGAGTGTGCCCGGCTTCGGTCAGCACGGCTTTGCGTCCGACAATTTCCAGAACAGGAATGCCGAGTTGCTCCTCCAGCCGTTTGATGGCGTAGCTGACTGAGGATTGCGAACGGTGCAGTACTTCTGCCGCCTGCGCAAAACCACCTTCGTCAACGACCGTCTGCAAGGCTCGCCACTGCTCCAGGGTTACTCTGGGCGCTTTCATTCAATGTGCTGCCTGCTGTGGGCCGGCGTGCTTGCCAGCCGAAGGGCGGGGGTTGGGTGCGTGTTGGAAATCATCATGTCTGCAGAATAGAGCATGCCGCTGATGCTGAAAAGATGGCTGTATCAGGCCAACTGAAAAAGGACCGAAGACGACAGGTAATGACGATGAGTACTTGATTGGTACTGGTCAGTCATAAATAATGCGCAACATCTGGAAAATAATTTGAACGTCACCATGAGTGACTACGACACAGCTGGTGTAAGTAACGCTTCTTTTTTCAAACGGAGATTTGATCATGAAAGTACTTGACACCAGTGGCGGTATGCGTGTCTTGGCTGCACTGGCGCTGACAATGACTGCCGGTGCTGCATCAGCCAACCTGTACCCGGAATATATCAGCGGAGTGTCCCTGTCGGTGGAAAAGGGGATATACACGCATTCGGTTGAACTTGAAAACATCGCAGCCAGCAAACAGCTGCAAGCCATGCAGCTACAGCCTGACAAAACACATGTTGATGTTGATTTCACTGGGCTTGTTTCCTGTGCAGCCAGCAATAACGTCGGGTTTGACCATGCTCGCGCCTACTTTGGCCCGATCTCCCTGTTCCTGGATTCTGTCCAGTCGCCGCAAACCCTGTTTGATGCGGTTTATCATCCCAGTTTCACCAGCGGCAAGGGCAACAAAAGAGTCACCGAAGCGGGTAACCAGCAAAGCTTCAGTATTCCTCTGTCCCAGATCAAGCAAGGGCATCCAGCCATCCGCTTCAATCCGCAGGAAGAACTGAACAAGGAATTGCAGCAGCACCTTGGCCAGGGCGGCAGCGCTATCGATTTCTACCGGCAGGATCACTACATTACGGTGAGCCGCACTGTGTCGCTGGCGGGGTGGTGCAAAAACACCTCGAGCAATACCTCGAGGCCGGCTTTTGCTTCGACGTCCATCGATATGACGGTGATTTACAAAGGTGACCCGGACCTGATTGCCCCGGTGCAACTCAGTGGTCAGCTGGCGGGTACCGAGATGCCGGGTCATATTGGTCATGATTTGCCGTTGATGCTCAACAGCGCCAGTTTTCAGCCCAATATGCCCCACTATATTGGCCGGTGTGTTCCGGAGACTGACCCGGTGATTCGCATCAATTACAGCGGTAATGGCAAAGGCCATATTCGTTTCAGAGTGGAAGACAACAGCAATCCCGTGCACAGCAGCGGAGAGATTGTTTATGACTCGACGACCAACATGCATGCCCATCATGATTTCAGCTATCCGCTGACGGCAAAGTTGAATCAGGGCTATAACGCTGGCTGGGATACCTTGAATCAGACTTTTACCCATCCACTCAGCATAAAAGCATCGGTCAGGGATGCTGACAGCAATACCTGGAGTGAATGGAAAGCCTATGGCAGCGCAAACTGGAACCACCGCTGTGTACCGCAGGTGGCCGTGCAGCCGGGCGGTGGTGCAGGTGGCTTCCAGGCCGATCAACCGCCAGGCCCAGCGCCAGCATCGCCTTCACGGGTCAGGCCACAAGCGGCTACACCGGAACTCGACAAGATACAGCCAGCACCAGCATCTGAGCCAAGTGCGCCTGCGCGTATTCGGGCTGTTGAACAAGAGCCGGCTGCCTTGCCGAAGCGATAACCATGGTTGATTGCTGATCCCATACAGGGGCGGCGGGCAGGGCCTTGATTGAAGGCTCTGCCTTATTGATTAAAGGGAACTTGCTACCATGAAGAGCAGATATCTAGGCGCGCTGCTGTCAATACCCTTGTGGCTGCACTCGGCGTTGCTCTGGGCCAATGATGTGCAGGCCGAGCTGATTCTTGCACCGCGCGCCGGTCAGCTATTCGCAATATCTCTGCCGGACGATATCGATATGCTTACCCTGACCCGGCTGGCGGTTGAGGTTAACGGTATCGACGTCACCGCGTTCTTGTCGTGGGAAGAGGGCGACTTTCTCTACGCGCCACCAGAGCCCCTGGGCTCGGGGCCACACAGCATTCGACTGGTGTTGCTACAGCCGGATGGCCGCAGTGAAGAGGTTGCAAGTTGGCGTTTTGACCAACCCCAACCCGACGGCGCTGCGGGCACCGCCCCGGCCATGGCTGATGCGCAACAAATAGCGGCTGCCGAGCAGTGGCTGCGCTCAGCGTCCTGGTCCGTGAATAATACCCTGGAAGCCAGCTATCGCCTGCATGAGCACAATATCAAGAGCGATACCGGGCGTCAGCAATTGTCCGGTGCCGGGGTTGGCGCGGCTGAGTTGCAGGGTAACAACTGGCAGTTCAATGCCCAGGGCAATTATCTGTTGCAGAGCGAGCGATCGAACACCTTGACCGGTGAGACTCTGGACCTTGGCGAGTACAGCCTGGCTTCCCGTCATCAGGGCGAGCATCTGCATACCGGTGTGAATCTGGGTCATCACAGTCTGGGGCTGGATGGCCTGCTCTTTTCCCCGCAACAACGGCGTGGGTTATCCGTTCAGGCTGGTAGCAACAATAACCGCTTGGCCACTCAGTTCTTTGCTCTGCGCCCGGATTCCATTGCCGGCGCAAGGCATCTGACGGGGATTGATGACACTCGCAACCGAATGCACGGATTATCGACCCGGTTGCAGCCCTTTTCAGCAGGTGAGGACGGTCTGGCGATCACTGCGATGTATTACAGCGGTGAGGGGAGTACGGCAGGCTTGGGCATTAGCGAAGAGCAAAGTACTGGCAAGGGATCGGGTTGGGGGTTGATGCTGGAAAAGTCCTTTTGGCAGGGGCGCTTGAATCTGAGCGGTGAGTACGCTCGCAGTCGCTATGACCCGGATATCAGCGATCATACCGATGTGATGCATAGCAGCGATGCCTGGCGAATGGGCTTTGATTTCAGGCCTTTTTCCGATCTTGACTGGCTTGACCAGCCGGTTGATCTGGTGGTGGGTACGGATTACCAGCGAATCGATACTTTTTTTGCCAGCCTGGCCAACCCGGGGCTGGCGGCAGACCGGGATATGGTCTCGGTCTACTCGGATTTTTATTGGGGCCGGCTGTTGACCAATGTGCAGGTTACTCAGGAAACCAACAATGTCGCTGATCTGGAAGGGATGCCAACGGATCGTTTACAGAGCCTGGCCTGGAATGGCAGCTATACCTTCGATCAGCAATCGGGTTCTCGTGCCTGGTTGGGCACGCCCTATCTGCAATTATCCGGCCTGATCGCCAACCTGGACAGACACAAAACGCCACAGGGATACCTGGGATTCAATAATGACAATATCGCTCGTTCCATCACCTTGGGAGGGGGCGCCAATTACGCGCAATGGCACTGGTCCGGCTCATATACCCAGGCAGAATTCGACGATCGATCCGGAATGGGCCTGGGGACTGACAGTCGCTTCCTGTCGCTGGCTGCCAGCAAACAGGTGAGCGAACGGCTGTCACTGAATTCTGACTTGCAATACGGCGTATTCAGTACCGAGTTTGAAGAGCAGCGCAGTTACAGCACCAACCTGAACCTGGGGATCAACTCGATCCTGGTCCCCGGAAAGCTTGATTTCAGCATGAATTACAATATGAACCTCGCCAGTGGTGACAACGACCTACCAGACAGACACCTGGTCAATGCCGAGTTGGGCTGGACGCTGTTGAAAGCATCGCAGAACAAACCAGGCGTGGCTCTCGCATTCAGAGGTTCTATGGAGAACAATCATGAAACTACCGCGTACACCTCAGGCCGGCACCGCTACCAGGTCTTCGCAATTTTGCGCATCAATGCACCCCTGGCTGGCGGTTTTTAGTGTTCTGTTGTGGTTGTTTGCAGCCAACACACCGGCGTATGCGGTTGTCAATTCGGTTGCGGCCAATCCGGGGACGGTGACGCTGCCAGTCAACAGCACAATGCCTGTCAATGTCGGCTGGCAAGTCAGTCGTACCGAGAGCGATGCGGCTACCAGAGCCGGTCCCGTTACGCGTCAGGTCAGTTCTCCGGGGGCCGTGCTGCAGATCGACGGGGCGACTGTGGCCACTGTCGGTGGATTGCTCAGCCAAACCTCTGCACTGACAGCGGGGCAGAGCGGTACGCTGACTTTCAATGAAACCCTTCAGGTAAATGTTGGCCTGGCCAGACGCATTGCCGACAGCCCGGCCGGCAGCGTACGCATTGTGCGCGTGTTCAGTGACGGCCAGCGCGAAGAGGCGGGTAGCCTGGCCGTTTATGCGGGCGGCAGCGGCGAAGAAGGGCTCACAGTCAGTCGGATTGATCTGACCTTTGAGGATGCATCCCGCACCGATGTGGTGGGGCAGCGCACCGAGTTGCGTGCGGTGGCCGATGTCAGCTTCCGCAGTAGCGGAGTGTTGCAAGGTGAATGGCGCGTTATTGATCCCACGGCCAGTCTGGGTAGCGGTGCCGGCCGGGTGCTTCAGGTGGTGCGGCAAAGCCTGGTAAGCGCAGGCGAGGGCAAGGTCCGTGTGGTCAGCCCGCTGTTGCCGACAGAGCGTCAGGGCTTGTATCTGCTGGCTTTCTCGGTACGTGACACCAGTGCCCGGATGGATATTCCGATTCTGCGCTACTTCGTCATCGACAATAGTCAGCCGATGCCAGTTGCTGACCTCCCTGAACTGGTCGTTGATCAGCCCCGGGACAATGCGCTGCTGGATCACGATACGACTTTTGCATGGCAACCGGTGAGCAATGCCCATGCCTATCAGGTGGAAATCTTTGCCCGGGGTGGCAGCGTGCCCCTGAGTGGCAAGCTGGTGCCGTCTGCTGATCTTTCAATGGCTTTGTCGAACATGACGCTGGACTGGCTGTCATCCGGCACAAGCTACCAATGGCAGCTGCGGGCGTTTGATAGCGAAGGCAGGGTGATTGCCATTTCCCCGCGCAAACCTGCTCGGACCCCTGACTTATGAGCACACAGGATGAAGATTTGCTGCGTCAGATCGCCAAGGGCGATCAGCAGGCATTGGCTGCTTTCTACCGGCAATACGAGACGCGCTTGTTCAATTTTATCCTGAACAAGTTGCACGATGCCTTTGAAGCCGCTGACATCCTGAATGAGGTGTTCATGGATGTCTGGCGCAAAGCCGACAGCTTTCAGGGCCGCTCCAAGGTGTCTACCTGGTTGTTCAGTATCGCCTATTTCAAGGTGATTGATCGTCTGCGCAAAAACAGGCCACAGCAACTGGAGGACGAGAAAATGGCAGAGCTTGCCGATGACAGCCCCGGTGCCTTGAGTTGCCTGATCGGTGATCAGCAAGCCCAACAGGTTCGCCATTGCATCGAGACGCTGTCTGTCGCCCATCGCGCGGTCATGGAGCTGACTTTTTTTGAAGAGATGTCCTATGGCGATATTGCCATGGTCGTCGACTGCCCGGAAAACACGGTGAAAACCCGGATGTTCCATGCCAAACAGGCAATGAAAAAGTGCCTGTCGCGCCTGCTGGGAGGTGCTCATGATGATGACTAGACTGGATGCCGAGAAGCTTCTGCCGTTTTATCTGAATGGTACCCTGACAGAGGGCGAGGTCGAGGCTGTCGAACATGCGCTGACGGATTATCCCGAACTGCAGCAAGAGCTGGATTTTTTGCGCGCCCTGCGCAAACACCTGAAAAGTCAGCCAGCTGCCGCCAACAGCCCCGGTGAAATGGGGCTCAAGCGGTTGCAACAGCAGTTGCACAAGCCGCAGCCAGCCAGCACAGCCCGATCCGTTCGTGGCTGGCACATCGCCGCAATCGCGGCTTCATTCTTGCTGCTGGCGCAAACCGCAATAGTGCTGAAGGTCGAGCAGCCTGCTGATTATTACCCGGCTGGCGGGGCTGTGGATGGCCAGGCTGGTGGCACTGCCATCAGCATTACCTTTGCTCCGGAGACCACGGAACAGCAGATACGTGCTGTCTTGCTGGCGAGCAACAGCCGGATTGTCGATGGGCCGTCGGCGCTGGGGATCTATCGGATCCTGGTTCAGGATGAGGCAGACGGCACCATTGCCTGGCTGAAAGAACAAGACATCATCGACTCACTGCAGGTCCAGTAGGGTGCAACGTCTGCTGCTGTTTCTGGCGCTGGGGGTTGCCGTCTGCCTCCCGGTTCGGGCGGCAGAGACACGGACTGATCCGGCAACCGCCCGCAGCCCGTTTCCTCCGGCGCAGGTTCGGGTGCAGCCTTTGCCTCAGCCTCAGCGAGAACCACAACTGCAACGAGAACCACAACCAGAGCCGCGGCAGCGACCGCAACCACAACGCACACCACGATCAGAGCCACAGCAGCAGGCGCAGCCACAGCCACCGCCAAGAGAGCCTTCCGCGCCTCCCGGTTTGCGCGCTCCCGCGGGATCATGCGTCTACCCCGGTCAGGTGATAGCCCTGACACTGCCAGCGGATTCTTCAGTGGCCAATCGACCCTGGTCGATTCAGGTAGACGGGGGATTCATCAGCTTGCCAGCGGTCGGTCAGAACAACCGTGTCCAGCGTGTATTGTTGCCGGTGGACAGCCGAATCAAGCCGCAGCAGGTCTATCGGTTGTTTGTGCAAGCAGACTCATCGCCTGAGCTTCGCCCCAGTGCGCTGGATCTGCGCACCTGTGCTTTTGCTGCTCCTGAGGTGCCTCGGCAAGGTGGCGAGTATCGAGCCGACGAGGTTGTTCTGTTATTTGACAGCGATCACCTGACGGCCGTTATCAGTGACCTCGCTGCCCGGGGCTTTGATCTGCTTGCCCAGCACAACCTGCCGGCCATGGAGCTCAGCCTGCTGGTCGTGCACACGGATACCGATCAACTGGACAACACAATCGAACAACTGCGTGCGCGTTATCCTTATGCCGAGGTGGACCGAAATCACTACTATTTCACGGTTTCAGAACCCCGGCTTTATGCGCACGAGGCAATAAACTGGCAGCGCCTTGGTGATTGCCCCGAACCCGTGGCAACACCGACCAGGATTGGCATTGTTGATGGCGAGGTTGACCTGGAGCATCCCGGTCTGGCGGGGCAGCGCCTGCAGCTGAAACCTTTTTACCGCCGCGAGGCGAGCATGGACAAGCAACATGCCACGGCAATTGCTGTGCTGCTGGCTGGCAACGGCAACGACCCCGCCCTGATGGGACTGCTGTCGGAGGTGGAATTGCTGTCGGCTGCAGTGCTCGAGCAGTTTGATGATGGCAGTGTTGCGACCACCGAGGCCATCGCCCGGGCGTTGGACTGGTTGCTTGCTCAGCAGGTCAGGTTGGTGAATATTTCCCTGTCAGGGACGCGTGCAAACCGCGTTCTGGATAGAGTGCTGGATCGGAGTGTCGGGCAGGGGATGTTGATTTTTGTTGCTGCCGGTAACGACCGTCTACGCGACAAGCCAGCCTATCCTGCTGCCCATTCGGGCGTGTTTGCCATTACTGCAATTGATGCTGCACTGCGGGTCTATCCATTTGCCAACCAGGGCGAATATATCGATTTTGCCGCGCCCGGGGTCGATGTCTGGACAGCCAGTAGCGACGGCGACGGTCAGTACCGTTCCGGCACTTCTTTTGCTGCGCCGCATGCGGTGGCTGTCGCTGCGTACTTCCTCCGTCGCAACCCCAACCTGCCGCGGGGAATACTGCATGGAGCACTGCAGGGATACAGTCAGGATCTGGGGGCTGCCGGGCATGATCCGGTCTTTGGCTGGGGATTGGTCAGGCTGCCCGCTGAGGCTTGCTCGGGTGAGGGCTGATTGGATCTGTCGCGATTAAAGGCAACAAAAAAGGCCACGCAGTTGCCTGCATGGCCTTTGAATCTGGCTCCGCGACCAGGACTCGAACCTGGGACCCAATGATTAACAGTCATTTGCTCTACCAACTGAGCTATCGCGGAATGACGGAGCGTACTCTAACAAAAAAATCATCCAAGTCAACATCTTGGATGATTTTTGTCAGGTAGATTTTACTTCAATACAGCGGCCATGGCGTTGGCGACGGCGTCGATATTGCCGGTGTTCAGGGCGGCGACGCAGATGCGTCCGCTGCTCACCGCATAGATGCCGAACTCGTCTGCCAGCCGTGCTACCTGCTCGGCGGTCAGGCCCGAGTAGGAGAACATGCCGCGCTGCTGCTGAATGAAGCTCATGTCTGTCGCTACGCCGGCTGCTGCCAGTTTGGCGACCAGGCTGCTGCGCATGTCACGGATGCGGTCACGCATTTCACCCAGTTCCACTTCCCACTGCTGGTACAGATCCGGAGTAGTCAGTACAGCGGCGACGACTTTGGCACCGTGGGTCGGCGGGTTGGAATAGTTGGTACGGATCACGCGCTTGAGCTGAGACAGCACCGGCGCGGTTTCTTCCTGGCTGGCGGTGACCATGGTCAGGGCGCCAACGCGCTCGCCGTAGAGCGAGAAGGATTTGGAGAAGGAGCTGGCAACCAGAAAGGCCAGGCCGGACTCGGCAAACAGGCGCACCGCAGCGGCGTCATCTTCCAGGTTGGAACCAAAGCCCTGATAGGCGATATCGAGGAAAGGAACGTGGCCTTTCTGCTGAATCACGTCGATGACCTTGACCCAGTCGGCCATGGCGATATCCACTCCGGTCGGGTTGTGACAGCAGGCGTGCAGAATCACCACGGTGCCATCGGGCAGGTCACGCAGGCCCTGCAGCATACCGTCCAGATCCAGGCCATGGGTCTTCGGATCGTAATAGGGGTAGGCGACAACATCGTAGCCCGCTGCCTCGAAAATGGCCCGGTGGTTTTCCCAGCTCGGGTTGCTGATCGCGACCATGCGCTTGCCGGCCTGACGCTGCAGGAAGTCGGCACCCAGCTTGAGGGCGCCGGTACCACCGAGCGACTGTGCGGTAATCAGGCGGCCGGCGTCGAGCAGTGGCGAGTCAGGGCCAAACAGCAGGCGCTGGACGGCCGCATCGTAGCTGGCCAGACCTTCCATCGGCTGATAGGGGCGAGGGGCGTGCTCGGCCACCCGCGCCTCTTCAGCGGCCTGAACCGCGCGCAGCAGCGGAACCTTGCCGGCTTCGTCGTAATACACACCAACGCCGAGGTTGACCTTGCCGGCACGCTGGTCGGCAGCAAAGGCTTCATTCAGGCCAAGAATGGGATCGCGGGGGGCCATTTCAACTGGGGAGAACACACTCATGATAGTGGCAAACTCGATACGTTAGGTGAATGATGGGTGTCGGGCCGTGCCGTTCAGGCTGCCCATTATAAACGTACTCTGTTACCGGATGCGAGCCGCCGGGGCAGGCGCTTGCGGTCGATGGTATGCTTACCGGCTGATCCATTCCTGCTGGAGCCACCCATGAGCGAATTCAAGCTGCAAACCCGTTTTCAGCCTGCCGGCGATCAGCCGGAAGCTATCCGCCAGCTGGTGGAAGGGCTGCAGGCCGGTTTGTCGCACCAGACCCTGCTCGGGGTAACCGGCTCGGGCAAGACCTTTACCATTGCCAACGTGATCCAGCAGGTGCGCCGGCCAACCATCATCATGGCGCCAAACAAGACGCTGGCGGCGCAGCTGTATGGCGAGTTTCGCGAGTTCTTTCCGCACAACGCGGTGGAATATTTCGTGTCCTATTACGATTACTACCAGCCGGAAGCCTATGTGCCGTCATCCGATACCTTTATCGAGAAGGATGCCTCGGTCAATGACCACATCGAGCAGATGCGCCTGTCGGCGACCAAGGCCCTGATGGAGCGGCCGGATGCGATCATCGTGGCGACCGTTTCCGCCATTTATGGTCTGGGTGATCCTGAGTCCTACCTGAAGATGGTGTTGCATGTGGACCGTGGTGATCGTTTGGACCAGCGCGGCCTGTTGCGCCGCCTGGCCGAGCTGCAGTACACGCGCAACGACATGGAGCTGGCGCGGGCAACCTACCGGGTGCGCGGCGATGTGATCGACATCTTTCCGGCGGAATCCGAGCTTGAGGCCATACGTATCGAACTCTTCGATGACGAGGTCGAGCAGATCAGCTTTTTCGACCCGCTTACAGGTGAAGTGATACGCAAGGTTCCACGCGTAACTGTCTATCCCAAAAGCCATTATGTGACGCCGCGTGAGAAACTGATTGAGGCTGTGGAACATATCAAGGTCGAGCTGCAGGCGCGCCTGGCGCAGCTCAAGGAACAGAACAAACTGGTCGAGGCCCAGCGTCTGGAGCAACGGACAAACTTTGACCTGGAAATGATTCTCGAGCTGGGTTATTGCAATGGCATCGAAAACTACTCGCGCTACCTGTCCGGGCGCGAAACCGGTGCACCGCCGCCCACCCTGTTTGATTACCTGCCGGCCGATGCCTTGCTGGTGATCGACGAGTCCCACGTATCAGTGCCGCAAGTCGGTGCCATGTACAAGGGTGACCGTTCGCGCAAGGAAACCCTGGTCAACTACGGTTTCCGTTTGCCCTCGGCGCTGGATAACCGGCCGATGCGTTTTGATGAGTGGGAAAGCATTTCGCCGCAGGCCATTTTTGTGTCGGCCACCCCGGGCCCCTATGAAGAAGCGCACGCCGGTCGCGTGGTCGAGCAGGTGGTCCGTCCGACCGGTCTGGTTGACCCGGAGATCGAAGTGCGCCCGGCGACCACCCAGGTTGACGATTTGCTCTCTGAAATCCGTTTGCGTGTGGCCGCCGAAGAACGGGTGCTGGTCACCACGCTGACCAAGCGCATGGCCGAGGATCTGGCGGACTACCTGGCCGATCACGATGTGCGCGTGCGTTATCTGCATTCGGATATCGATACCGTGGAGCGGGTGGAAATTATCCGCGACTTGCGTATCGGGACCTTTGACGTGCTGGTCGGCATCAACCTGCTGCGCGAGGGGCTGGACATGCCGGAAGTGTCGCTGGTGGCCATCCTGGACGCGGACAAGGAAGGTTTTCTGCGCTCCGAGCGTTCGCTGATTCAGACCATCGGCCGCGCTGCGCGTAATCTGCATGGCAAGGCCATTCTGTATGCCGACCGTATGACCGGCTCTATGGAGCGGGCCATTGGCGAAACCGACCGGCGCCGAGCCAAGCAGGTCGCCTTCAACCTTGAGCATGGCATTACGCCCAAGGGCGTAACCCGCAGTGTCGCCGATATAATGGAAGGCGCGGTGGTGCCGGGTAGCCGCAGCGGCAAGCGCAAACGGCTCAAGGCAGCCGAGGAAGCGGCCGAGTACAAGACCTTGCGCTCACCGGCCGAGATCAGCAAACGCATTCGCCAACTGGAAGAGAAAATGCACCAGCATGCGCGTGATCTGGAATTCGAGGCGGCAGCGGATACGCGTGATCAGATTCAGCAACTGCGTGTCAATCTGATGCAGGTTTGATTGTCGAGAGGCGGGCTTGGGGCGTTGAGATCAGCTGATGGCTACCCAGCGCTGATTGACCAGCATTTCCAGTGGTCGGTATTCGGTTTTGTAATTCATCTTGCGGCACTGCTTGATCCAGTAACCGAGATAGAGGGCCGGAAGTTGACGCCGCCGGGCTTCCTCGACTTGCCAGAGAATGGCAAAGCGGCCCAGGCTGCGACGCTCATGCTCCGGGGCAAAATAGGTATAAACCGCGGACAGGCCGTTCTCCATGATGTCGGTGACGGCAACGGCGATCAGTTGTTCTTCGAGCCGGAATTCGAAGAAACGGGTAAAGCTGTGATCGCGTACCAGAAAGGACTCAAATTGCTCGCGGCTGGGTGGGTACATGTCGCCATCGGCATGCCGTTGCTCGATATAACGGGCAAACAGGGCGTAGTGTTCCTCGTTGAAAACGGCGTGGTGCTCGCTGATGCGGATGTCCTGGTTGCGTCGCAGAATGCGTTTTTGCTGTTTGTTGGGGGTAAAGCGGTCGACCGGGATGCGTGCGGCAATGCAGGCGCTGCAGCGCTCGCAGTGCGGGCGATAGAGATGGTCACCGCTGCGTCGAAAGCCCAGATCGGACAGGCGACTGTAAGTGGTCAGGTCGATGCTTTGTTGTGGATCCAGAAACAGCGTGGTGGCCCGCTCTTCCGGCAGGTAGCTGCAGGTATGCGGTTGGGTGGCAAAGAATTTGAGTTGGGCCAGGTTGGTCATGGTTGGATGAGGCGCTGACATTGTTGTCGTTTCAGTATAGAGCCGGTCAGCGGTTGATGACAAAGTCTGCGTTGTTTTTTCCGTTACTGTGACTGCCCCCAGGCATTCGGGCCATCTGCCGGGCACAGTCTTGCCAGTTGTTGCAGAAAGTCACTGCGCGACATGGACTGCGCGCCGAGACTGAACAGGTGATCGGTTGGCATCTGGCAATCAATCAGCGCAAAGTTCCATGCGCCCAATTGGCGAACCAGATGGATAAATGCGGTCTTCGAGGCATTGGTTTGCCAGCTGAACATGGATTCGCCAAAAAACACCCGGCCAAGGGCAATGCCGTACAGGCCACCTACCAGTTGGTCCTGTTGCCAGACTTCGACCGAGTGGGCAATGCCCAGGCGGTGCAGTGCGCTATAGGCGGCTTGCATGTCATCGGTGATCCAGGTGTCATCGGCATAGCTGCGTGGTGCAGCGCAGGCACGGATCACGGCAGGGAAGTCCTGATCGAAGCTGACCCGGAAATCGGTTTTGCGCAGGAATTTCTGCATGCTGCGGGATACATGCAGGCTGTCCGGGGTCACAACGGTACGCGGGTCAGGGCACCACCAGAGTAATGGCTGGTCATCCTGATACCAGGGGAAAATGCCCTGTCGGTAGGCTTTGATCAGTCGTTGCGGACGCAAGTCACCGCCCAGGGCAATCAGGCCGTTGGGGTCGTCCAGCGCCTGCTCGGGCGGAGGAAAGCGCAGGTCATCGGGATCGAGCCAGGTCAGGCGCTGGACTTGCTGCAGGGACATGGGCTTGGGTATCCGTCAGGATGAGTTGCATGGTTTATAAAGAAGAGCTTATAAGTTATTGTCTTGCAAATAAATAGTTTTGGGGTTGGGGCTGTGCAACCAACACATGCAGAACCCGCCTCAGTCGCCGTACAATAGTCACTGACCCAAAACAGGGAATCAGGTTTTGAAAGCATCACAAACGGCTAAATCCAATCCGCCGCATCCGGCCTGGCGCGAGCAACTCAGCTTGCGCCTGCGTGAGGGTGCTCTGCTGGCGATGATCGCTGTGTGCCTTTATCTGTGCATGGCGCTTTTTACCTACAGCCCGGAAGACCCGGGCTGGACCCGCAGTGGTGACGTCAGTCAGGTCCAGAATGCTGGCGGGCGCATGGGGTCCTGGGTGGCCGATATCCTGTTATTGACCCTGGGTTACCTGGCCTTTCTGTTTCCGTTGATCGTGGCGCTCAAGGTATGGCAAATGTTTCGCCGGCGTCATCTGCCGTTGGTCTGGAATGGTTGGCTGTTTTCCTGGCGGCTGATCGGATTTGTGCTGACGTTGCTGGCCGGTACCGCACTGGTGGCCTTGCATGGCAGCCCGCCGGCGAATTTCCCGGAGGGAGCCGGAGCGGGTGGTATCCTGGGTGAGTTGCTGCGTCAGTTGAGTTACCCCATTCTGAACATGCAAGGCAGCACATTGCTGTTCCTTACCCTGTTTCTGTTCGGGATTACCGTATTCACCAACTTGTCCTGGTTCCGGGTGATGGATCTGACCGGGCGAATTGTGCTGGATCTGTGTGATTTGCTGCGGCGTGCCTGGGCCTCCTGGATGGCGCGCCGACAGGGACGCAAGGCCGCTGCGTCGTCTGCGGCGCCACGTCGTGAGCCGGTAGACAGTGCCGAGTCCAAACGTCAGGCGGAAGCGTCCCGGGCGCAACGCCAGGAAGCGCTGGCACGGCACCGTGCCGAGCGGGAGCATCGCAAGGCTCCGGAAATCGTGCCACCGGATACCAAGCCGGTTGAAGCCAGCGTGCGCGCCCAGAAAGAGAAGCAATCCAGCCTGTTCGCCGGGGTCGAACCGGGTTCGTTGCCGCCGATTGGTTTGCTGGATGCGCCGAGCAAGAAAACCAAGGGTTTTTCTGCCGAGTCACTGGAAGGGATGTCGCGCCTGCTGGAAATCAAGCTGAAGGACTTTGGCGTCGATGCCGAGGTGGAAAAGGTCCAGCCTGGTCCGGTCATTACCCGCTTCGAGATTCAGCCGGCACCGGGCGTCAAGGTCAGCAAGATTTCCAACCTGGCCAAGGATCTGGCCCGCTCGCTTGCCGTCATCAGCGTGCGTGTGGTCGAGGTGATTCCGGGCAAGACCACCGTTGGTATCGAGATCCCCAATGAAGATCGTGAGATTGTGCGCCTGTCCGAGGTGCTGCAAACGCGTGAATTCGATGAAGCCACCTCACCGGTAACCCTGGCGCTGGGGCATGACATCGGTGGCCATCCGGTGATGGCGGATCTGGCTAAAATGCCGCATTTGCTGGTGGCCGGTACCACGGGGTCGGGTAAATCGGTCGGCGTCAACGCCATGTTGTTGTCGATCCTGTTCAAGGCCGGGCCGGATGAAGTGCGTCTGATCATGATCGACCCGAAAATGCTCGAGTTGTCGATCTACGAAGGCATTCCGCATTTGCTGGCACCGGTAGTGACTGATATGAAAGAGGCCGCCAATGCCTTGCGCTGGTGTGTCGCCGAAATGGAACGTCGCTACAAATTGATGGCGGCGATGGGCGTTCGCAACCTGGCCGGTTTCAACCGCAAGGTAAGGGATGCCGAGAAAGCCGGAGAGCCGCTGAACGATCCCTTGTTCCGCCGCGAATCACCGGAAGACGAGCCACCCAAGCTGGAAACCCTGCCGATCATCGTGGTGGTGATCGATGAGTTTGCCGACATGATGATGATCGTCGGCAAGAAGGTCGAAGAATTGATTGCCCGGATCGCGCAGAAAGCCCGTGCGGCGGGTATTCATCTGATTCTGGCTACCCAGCGCCCGTCGGTCGACGTGATTACCGGTCTGATCAAGGCCAATATCCCGACCCGTATGGCGTTCCAGGTGTCCAGCAAGATCGATTCGCGCACCATTCTCGATCAGGGTGGTGCTGAACAGCTGCTGGGGCATGGCGATATGCTGTTCATGCCGCCGGGTACCAGTTTGCCGGTGCGGGTTCACGGGGCATTCGTCTCTGATGATGAAGTACACCGTCTGGTGGATGAATGGAAGCAGCGCGGTGAGCCGGATTATATTCAGGACATCGTCGACGGTACCGATGAAGCGATTCCGGGTATCGACCCCGCCGGCAGCGGCGGCGGCAGTGAAGATGATGATCCCTTGTACGATGAAGCGGTGCAGTTTGTCACCGAAAGTCGGCGGGCCTCCATATCTGCCGTGCAACGCAAGCTGAAAATCGGCTACAACCGCGCCGCGCGCATGATTGAATCTATGGAGATGGCCGGTGTCGTAACCTCCATGAACACCAATGGCAGTCGCGAAGTGATTGCTCCACCCCCGGTACGTGATTGAGAGGACAGGCATACATGCGCCACACCTTGCGCCCGATGTTTCACCGAGTTGTAACCCGATCCATGCTGACCTTGACCCTGGCAGTCGGTAGTTGTGCTGCCCTGGTTCAGGCCGACAGCCAGGCAGAGGCGGCAGCGGAATTGAATCGCTTGCTGTCCAGTGCAGAAACCCTGCAAGCGGATTTTTCGCAGATGACCCGCAGTGCCAGTGGCGACAGTCTGCAGGAAACCACAGGCCAGGTAACCCTGCAGCGTCCGGGCAAATTTGTCTGGCATACCGCGCCACCCCTGGAACAGGTGCTGGTGTCCGATGGCGAACAGATCTGGTTGTATGACCCGGATTTGATGCAGGTAACCGTGCAGCAAATGGACCCGCGCCTGACGCATACCCCGGCCTTGCTGTTGTCCGGTGACGTCAGCACCCTGGCGGAAAACTTCGACATCCACGTGGAAGACAGCGGTAGCGTGGTGGATTTCACCTTGATCCCAAAAGCCAGTGACACGCTGTTCGAGGAGTTACGGTTGTCATTCTGGGATGGCAAGATCAACGACATGCAGTTGAACGATCCGATTGGCCAGCGCACCAACATCCTGTTCAGCGATGTGCAGATCAACCCAGAGGTGGATGACGACGCATTTACCTTCGATATCCCCGAAGGGGTCGATGTGATCAGCGAATAACATGGACCTGTTTGCCCAGGCCCCGCGACATCAGCCTCTGGCCGCTCGCATGCGGCCACGCACCCTGGACGAGTATGCCGGCCAGGCGCATTTGCTCGGGCCGGGTCGTCCGTTGCGTCAGGCGCTGGAGCAGGGCGCCCTGCATTCGATGATTTTCTGGGGCCCGCCGGGGGTGGGTAAAACGACCCTGGCACGACTTCTGGCCACTCTGGCTGATGCCCACTTCGTGACTATTTCGGCGGTGCTTGCCGGGGTCAAGGAGATTCGCCAGGCGGTCGAGCAGGCGCGCCAGCAGGCGGCACAGAATGGCAGACAGACCATCCTCTTCGTCGATGAAGTGCACCGCTTCAACAAGGCGCAGCAGGATGCCTTTTTGCCCTTTGTCGAAGATGGCACCTTGCTGTTTATCGGTGCGACCACGGAAAACCCTTCCTTTGAGCTGAACAATGCCTTGCTCTCGCGGGCACGTGTCTATGTGCTGAAGGCACTGGAGCAGCCCGCGCTGGAGGCTTTGCTCGACCGTGCATTGGCCGATACGGAGCGTGGCCTGGGGCAGCACACGTTGAGCCTGGATGCGGATGCGCGCCGGATGTTGCTGGATGCTGCCGATGGGGATGCCCGGCGCTTGCTCAATCTGTTGGAGATAGCCGCAGACCTGGTGGATGATGGCGGTACCATCGAGCAGGCGCAGGTGGCTGATCTGTTGAATGACAGCCGGCGGCGTTTCGACAAGGGCGGCGAAGCCTTTTACGATCAGATTTCGGCTTTGCACAAGTCGGTTCGTGGCTCCAACCCGGATGCTGCGCTGTACTGGTTTGCCCGCATGCTGGATGGTGGTTGTGATCCGCTATACATCGCCCGCCGGGTTGTGCGCATGGCCAGTGAAGATATCGGCAATGCCGATCCGCGGGCGCTGACCCTGTGCCTGAATGCCTGGGATGTGCAGGAGCGCCTGGGCAGCCCGGAAGGTGAACTGGCCGTGGCGCAAGCGATTGTTTATCTGGCCTGTGCGCCAAAAAGCAATGCCGTGTACAAGGCTTTCAATGCAGCCATGCGTGATGTTGCCGAACAGCCTTCCCATGAGCCGCCGCTGCACCTGCGCAATTCGCCGACCAAACTTATGAAGGAGCTGGGTTACAGCGTGGGTTATCGTTACGCCCATGATGAGCCTGAAGCCTATGCGGCCGGCGAAGATTACTTCCCCGAGGACCTGGAGCCACGGCAGTATTACCAGCCGGTACCGCGCGGGCTGGAGCTGAAGATCGCGCAAAAGCTCGAGCATTTGCGTGGGCTGGATCAGCAAAGTGCGCGCAAGCGCCGATCATAAGTTTTATTTGCCGCCCGAGTGGATTGCTGCGTCTTTGCGCTTCTCGCCATGAGGCCTCAGGGCAGGGCACGTCGTATTCGGCCCCGCCATCACCGCGAGACCGCAGGCCGTGGCGGTCCATGGGTGGCGTTTCAGGCTGGGCGATTGGGGGGCAGAGCGGGTATACTGTGCGGCTTTGGCGGCCCCGGATGGGCCTTACATTCGCCTCTAGCTGAAGATGATGCCCATGCTTGATCCCAAACTGGTTCGTAGCCAACCGCAAGAGATTGCCGAGCGTCTGGCGACCCGTGGTTTTATTCTGGATGTCGACCAATTGGCGACCCTGGAAGCCCGGCGCAAAGAAGTGCAAACACGCACCGAGAGCCTGCAGGCCGAGCGCAACAGCCGCTCCAAGGCGATCGGCAAAGCCAAGGCGCAGGGCGAGGATATTCAACCCCTGTTGGCTGACGTGGACCGCATGGGTGAAGAGCTGAATCAGGCCAAGCAGGATCTGGAAGGTATTCAGGGTGAGCTGGATCAATTGCTGCTGGGCATCCCCAATCTGCCGGATGCTTCGGTTCCGGTGGGCAAGGATGAAGACGACAATCTCGAGGTACGCCGCTGGGGTACTCCGCGTGAGTTCGATTTCGATGTGCTTGATCATGTTGCCATTGGCGAGCAACACGGCTATCTGGATTTTGAAACCGCGGCCAAGCTGTCCGGTGCGCGCTTTGCCTTGATGCGCGGCCCGATTGCCCGTTTGCACCGTGCGCTGGCGCAGTTCATGCTCGATCTGCACATCAACGAGCATGGCTATGAAGAGGTCTATACGCCGTATCTGGTCAATGCCGACAGCCTGCAGGGCACTGGCCAGTTGCCCAAATTCGAGGAAGATCTGTTCCGCATTCGCCGGGAAGATCAGCGCGATCTCTACCTGATACCGACGGCAGAAGTGTCGCTGACCAATATCGTCAGCCAGTCGATTGTCGATGCCGCCAGTCTGCCACTGCGTCTGACTGCGCATACGCCTTGTTTCCGCAGTGAAGCCGGGGCTGCTGGTCGCGATACCCGTGGCATGATCCGTCAGCACCAGTTCGACAAGGTTGAAATGGTCCAGGTTGTGCGACCGGCAGATTCCATGCAGTCACTGGAAGAGCTCACCGGGCATGCCGAAGATATTCTGCAGCGACTGGAGCTGCCGTACCGCACCCTGGCATTGTGTACCGGTGATATGGGCTTTGGCGCGGTCAAGACCTATGATCTGGAAGTGTGGGTTCCCAGCCAGGGCAAGTACCGCGAAATCTCCTCCTGCTCCAATTGCGGCGATTTCCAGGCTCGCCGCATGCAGGCCCGCTGGCGCAATCCGGAGACCGGCAAGCCTGAGCTGGTGCACACCCTGAATGGCTCCGGTCTGGCGGTTGGTCGCACCCTGGTCGCAGTGCTGGAGAATTATCAGCAGGCCGATGGCTCGGTGACGGTGCCTGAGGCGTTGCGACCCTATATGGGTGGGATTGAACGGATCGGTTGAGGCTGTTCCCGTACGGATTATCGACACACACCGACTGAGAGCGCCATGGATTATTTACCGCTGTTTCATAACCTGAACCACCGCTGGGTGCTGGTCATCGGGGGCGGTGAAATTGCTTTGCGCAAATCCCGCCTGCTGAGCGAGGCGGGTGCCCGCCTCAAGGTGGTTGCACCTGAGATTGAAAGCCAGCTGAAAACCCTGGTTGAAGAGGGTGGTGGCGAATGCTTTCAGCGTGGCTATCAGGCCAGCGATCTCGATGACGTGGTGTTGGTGATTGCCGCTACCGATGATGATGGTCTGAATGCAGATGTCTCAGCGGCTGCCCAGGCGCGCAACTTGCCCGTCAATGCAGTCGATGCACCGGATCTGTGTACAGTGATTTTCCCGGCTATTGTCGACCGCTCGCCATTGATGATCGCTATTTCCAGCGGCAGTCATGCACCGGTGCTGGCCCGTCTGACTCGCGCCCGTATCGAAACCCTGTTCCCGCACACTTACGGTACCCTGGCGCAATTGGCCAAGCGTTTCCGAGGCAAGGTCAAGGCCGCTTTTCCGGGCATCAACCAGCGCCGGGTGTTCTGGGAAAATGTGTTTCAGGGCGATATAGCCGAGCGCGTCTTTGCTGGTCAGGAGCAAGAGGCGGAAACCTTGTTGGCCGAGCGTCTGGAGCAGCAGGCCGGGCAGGATTACCAGGGTGAAGTCTACCTGGTCGGTGCCGGGCCGGGCGATCCGGATTTGCTGACTTTCCGCGCCTTGCGGCTGATGCAGCAAGCTGATGTGGTGCTCTACGACCGCCTGGTTGCAACCCCCATCATTGACCTGTGCCGGCGCGATGCGGAGCGGATTTATGTCGGCAAGCGACGCTCCGAACACGCAGTTCCCCAGGAACAGATCAACCAGCTGTTGGTCCGGTTGGCCAAAGAGGGCAAGCGTGTGCTGCGGCTGAAAGGCGGTGATCCGTTTATTTTCGGTCGCGGTGGTGAGGAGATCGAAGAGCTGTCGGCGCATGGCGTGCCGTTTCAGGTCGTACCCGGAATAACTGCCGCCAATGGCTGCTCGGCCTATGCCGGTATTCCACTGACCCACCGTGATCATGCGCTTTCGGTGCGTTTTGTCACCGGCCACCGTAAAGACGGTACGACCGATCTACCCTGGCGTGACCTGGTAGCACCGGGGCAGACGCTGGTGTTCTATATGGGACTGGTCGGGCTGGCGGACATCTGCCAGGGGCTGATCAGTCATGGACGTGGCCCGGACACTCCGATTGCACTGATTCAGCAGGGTACAACCAGCAATCAGAAAGTCTTGATCGGCACACTGGCCAGCATGCCTGAGCTGGTAGCCAATACCACGGTTGAACCGCCAACCCTGTTGATTGTTGGTGAAGTTGTACAGCTGCACGATAAACTCAAGTGGTTTGCTCCAGATCAGGTTATTGGCTCGCAACAGGGTGTTTTGTCCCAATAATCCCGATAGGGGCGTCTGGCATGAGCTAATATAGAGCACTTCAGATGCCTGATAACATCTACAAAGGAGTGTGGCCCTCTGAGCGCTGTGCATAAAAACCCTGTGTTGCGATGCCTGCTCTGCTGGCTGAGCCTGCTGAGCTCGATTCTGCTAACGCCAGCTGTTATGGGCGCCTCTCTTGCGCTGAACGATGTGCCGAGCCAGGCTCTGTCGGCGCATGTGAAGGTGTTGCGTAATCCGGGTACCCCGTTGACTCTGGACGAGGCCCGCGAGTCGTATCGGCAGGGCCGGTTCCAAGCGTTAATGGCGGGGCAGGGAACCAACTTCGGCATTACCCGGGATGAGGTATGGCTGCAGCTGGATTTCTCCACATCCAGAATCCCTTCGCGCTGGCTGCTGGAAGTCGCACACCCGTCACTGGATGTGCTGGATTTTTATCTGGCCGGGCCGGATGGCGATTTTCAACAGCAACATACCGGTGATCTGGTTGCGTTCAATCAACGTCCGGTTGCCCATCGCAATCTGATTGTCGAGTGGGAACTGGCATCCCATGCCGAATACCGCCTGTTTGTCCGTGCCCGCTCTCAGGGTACGCTTTCGATTCCGCTGAAGCTCTGGCAGCCGGATGCTATCTGGTCGCATGATCAGGGTACTTATACGCTGCTCAGCCTGTATTACGGTCTGCTGCTGGGCATGATGCTGTATAACCTGTTCCTTTTCCTGGCCTTGCGCGAGCCCCTGTATCTGGCCTATGTCGCTTTTGTCGGGCTGTTGGGAATCGGACAGGCCGGGCTGGCAGGTTTTACCGGGCAGTTTATCTGGCCTGACAACGCCCTGTTGACCCATTTGTCGCCAACGGGCGGGGTGTCAGCCGCCGGGATATTCGGCTGTATTTTCGTTCAGCGTTTTCTCGGCCAGACTCCGCGCAGCCTGCGGTTGCAGTGGTTGATGCCTGCTCTGGGCGTTGTTTTCGTGTTTATTTTCTTCTGTACCCTCTTCTGGTCGTATTACCTGGCTGCACTGGCGGTCAACGTGGCAGCGCTGACTTTTGCGGTGATAGCCTTGTTGCTGGGCGCCGTGAGTTTCTATCAGGGGCGTCCCGGTGCGCGGTTTTTTGTGCTGGCCTGGGTATCCTTGCTTATCGGCATGGTCATACTCGCATTGCACAATCTGGGCTTTTTCCCCAGCAACCTGTTGACCACCAACGCCATGTTGATCGGCTCAGGTCTGGAAATGGTCTTGCTCTCACTGGCGTTGGGCGATCGCATCAATGCCATTCAGCGTGCTCAGGACCAGGCGCAACAGCAGGCGCTGGTTGAAAATCGTCGTATGGTCGCAGCCTTGCGCGAAAGTGAGCAGGTGCTGGAATCCCGGGTATTGCATCGCACCGAAGCCCTGGAACAAGCCAACGCCGAGCTGTTGCTCAGCAAGGCGCAATTGGAGCAACAGGCCAATCATGATGATCTGACTGGCCTGGCCAATCGCAAGTTGCTTGCGGATCGGTTGCAGAGTGCGATGGCACGGTCCCGGCGCCTGGGCAAGCCCTTTGCTCTGCTGGTACTGGATCTGGACAAGTTCAAGCTGGTCAATGATCGCTTCGGGCACAGCGCCGGTGATGAGTTGTTGCGGCAGATAGCCGGGCGACTTCGCGACGGATTGCGGGAGTCGGATACCATTGCCCGTGTCGGGGGGGATGAGTTTGTCGTACTGGTGGAGCAGGTGGATGATCCCGCCAGCCTGCCGGCCTTGCACGACAAGCTCCAGCGGCTGGTGACTACCGTGGTGGATTTGCCGGATGGCCAGCAGGCTGCAGTGGGCGTCAGTATCGGTCAGGCCTTGTTTCCCGATGATGCCGGCGACAGCGACGCCCTGTTCAATGTCGCTGACCGCGCCATGTATCAGGCCAAAACGGACGACTGAGGCACCTCTGCAGAACTACCCGGGTTGCAGCAGCGGCGTTGAAAACATCCTTGTGCGCGAGCCCGATCACACTGCTCGTTTACATCGCGCAAACTGCGTTTTTCAGGGGTTCCCTAACTGCGTAGACGGTTGATCAGCCAGAAGATCAGTGCACCCGCCAGTGACAGAACCAGTATGCCGGCAAAAAGCAAGGACATCCGGTGACGAGCGATAAGCTGCTCGCGACCGTTGCTGCGCAACTGTTGCCAGGCATCGTAGTCTGCCGGCACTTCGACCAGGTTGTTGGCTGCGACGTAATCGCGGTAATACTGGTACATGGTCGCCGTCAACTCGGGGTTGCTGGCGGCCAGATTGTTGCGTTCAAAGGGGTCGTCGGCCAGGTTGAAAAGCAACAGTCCCTGGCGATTGTTGATCGCTTCGGACGCGACGACCAGCTTGTAATCCCCTTGCCATACTGCAATGCCTCCCGCCAGTTCGTACACGGTTATATCTTCAGGGCCGTGGATGCGTTCGGTTTCACCATGCAGCAAGGGCAACAGGCTTTTACCCATAATGCGGTGCACTTCACGTTCCTGGTAGCGGCCATCGGGTTGCTCAATGCCGGCCAGCTCGAGCAATGTCGGGGTGATGTCGGTGACGTAGCCAAAGGCGTTGGTTTGCGCGCCGGCTGCTATCTGGCCAGGCTGGCGCACCAGCAGGGGGACGCGCATGCCGCCATTGAAGGGTGAACCCTTGTAGGAAAAGAACGGTGTGTTGGAGGCATAGGCCCAGCCGGGACCATATTCACTGTAACTGCCGGGCGCGCCCAGTTGCTCCCGTTCGAGGTTGTAACGCCAGCGGTAGAACATCGGTGCAACATTCACCAGCTCGGTAGATTCACCACCGTTGTCACTGAGAAAAATCACCAGGGTGTTATCCAGTTGACCCTGTTCGCGCAAATAAGCGAACACGCGACCAATGTTGTGATCCATGGCTTCAGCCATGCCGGCATAGACCTCCATTTGTCGCGCACGGTAGCGACGTTCTTCATCGTCCAGGCTATCCCAGTCGATGGTTTCGGCATCGTAGAATGTGCCCCAGTCACTGGAAACCACGGAATCAATGGCGCGAGGAACTACCCCCATGGCCGTCATTCGCTCGTAGCGTTGGCGGCGTATTTCGTCCCAGCCCTGATCATATTTTCCGGCATAACGCTCGATGAACGCTTCAGGCGCATGGTGTGGTGCATGGACTGCCTGAAATGACAGGTAAGCGAAGAAGGGTTCGTCGCGTTCTCGATCAGCGTCGAGGTAGCCGATCAGCTTGTCGGTAAAAAAGGTGGAAGAGTAGAAATCATCCGGCAGGCTGATCGGTTGATCATTTTCCAGATAAGTAGCGCTGCCGCCGGGCAGGTAGTGTTTGGCTTCCCAGTTGTCGGCTCCGCTTTCCAGCAGAGTCACTGATTGCTCGAAGCCGCGTGCGCCAGGCAGGCTTTGTGGCCGGTCACCAAGATGCCATTTGCCGGCCATATAGGTGCGGTAACCATGGTCACGCAGCAGGGTGGGCAGGGTGACAACCTGATCATTCAGCCAGGTTTCGTAACCGGGTTGGCCTTTCTGGTTGTCGGCCATGATTTCCCGCATGTTGCCCATGCCGACCTTGTGATTGGTTACGCCAGTGAGCAGCATGCCGCGCGTGGGAGAGCAGGTGGCAGACACATTGAAGTTGGTGAACTGCATGCCTTCGGCGGCCAGTGTGTCGATGTTGGGGGTGCTGATTTCGCCACCATAGGCGCCGGGGTCGCTGAACCCCATGTCATCGGCGAGGATCAACAGGATATTCGGGCGCGTGTCGGCCTGGGTGACGAAGCTGGCGAGCAGGCTGGCGGCCAGTAGTAATGTGCGTAAACATGTCATGGCTGAGTCCGGATTATTCTTGTGGTCAATAGGGGTATTGCCAGTAACTCGCTCTCAGTATAGTGACAGCAGAATCAGGAATGCCTTGGCCTCGCGTGCCAAAATCAGGGCTCCTCAGTCAGGCTCCCGTCGCAGGCTGGTTGCCCGGTTGTGGGGCTGGCAATGCCGTTGCGAAGGCTTGTTCCGCAACAGGTTCTGAATGCCAACAACAAAAAGGAGAACGGCAATGGCCGCACCCGAGCAATCCCGTTGGTTGACCGTGACCCGGCAAATGGTCAATCAGCATGCGTTGACGACCGGCGATGGCTTTGCGGAATGGGTGCATTGCGACGATGATCGTGCCGCCCGAGAGATGCCTTATGGCGGTGCTATCGTGCAGGGCTTCTTGCAGGTCGCGCTGTTGATTCAGCTGTGTCAGGACATTGGTGACGATGACCACTACGACATCAACCATTCACTCAATTATGGTTTTGACCGTTTGCGTTTTCTGCATCCACTGGTTGTCGGGCGTGCAGTTCGCGCTCGCGTCAATAGCCGAGAGAAGACCCCGCATCCACGTGGAGGCATACGTTTGAAGCTGGCGGTCGAGCTGGAGGATGACCAGGGCAATGTAGTCCTGGCTGCAGACTGGTTGTTCTATCGGCAACCCATTCCAGCACCGATCAACAGCAATCTGACGACAGCAGGCGTTTCTCGCTGGACCGAGGTGCTGCAGCAGCTGGCCGCAAGCAGACCGGACAAACCCGCCTGGACGCTGGCTGAGCAGACGTTTACGCATAACCAGGTCTGGCGCGAGGTTCAGCAGCTGGCGTCAGCGTTGCGCCAGGCTGGTATCCGGCCGGGTGACCGGGTCGCGGTGTTGGCCAGTCCGCGACCAGAACCCTGGGCGCTGTTTCTGGCATGCTGCGCCTGTGATGCCATCTATGTGGCGCTGGACCCGGCTGGTCGGGACACAACCTTGACGACTCAGATTGCCCAGGCTGATCCGGCATTGATTATGGATTTACTGGCTGAGCCGCGACTGACCGAACAACCAGGTTTGTTGCAGTGGTCGACGGTAGAGGTAGCGCTGCCGCAGTTGGCCGCTGCGATTGCCGCTGTACAGTGCCGTGCGGCGCAAACACCTCACCCGGAAAACGCGTTGCTGGATACCCGTGATGCGCGTTTGCTGGTGTTCACCCCTGGCTCGAGTGGTGAGCCCAAGGGGGTATTGCACAGCGAAGCGACGCTGTTGCGCATGGCGGCGGAAATTTCCCGCGGGCTGGATCTGACGGCCAGGAGCCGGATGCTGTGCCACTTGCCCATGGGCCATTTGAGCGGTTTGCTGGACACCTGTGCGGCGGCGCAATGGGTTGGCGCGAAGCTGGTGTTTCAGCCTGTCAACAAACCAGCCAAGGTGTTGGCGACCATCAGTGGTGAGGCTATCAGCGTTCTGATCGGGGTGCCTGCCTGGTGTGTTCGTCTGCTGGCCGACAAGCGTTGGGCCCATTCCGATTTCAGTGCCTTGCAGCGTATTGTATTGATTGCCGAGCGCCCGGGGACTGAACTGTGTCGGCGTCTACTGAAAACCGGTGCCATCGTGCAAAGGGGCTATGGCCTCAGTGAAGGTGTCTCTCTGTGCAGCTTGTCGCCACCGGGGCTGGCAGCGCCTGAACTGAGCGAGTCGGTCGGGCGGATATTGCCGGGTATCCGGGCGCGCCTGGTGGATGAGCTGGGGCTGGATGTGCCCGAGGGGGCGGCGGGTGAAATCCAGTTGCCGCGTGACTGGCGCATGTTGGCCTATTGGCGCGATCCGCAGTCGACCCAGGCGGTGTTGACGCCGGATGGCTGGCTGCATTCAGGAGACCTAGCAGTAGCGGATGCGGCGGGAACACTGCGTTTGCAGGGGCGCCTGGCCGGGCGTTTTCTGTCGGTCGGGCAGGAGGTGGTGCCGGAGGTGATCGAGGAGGCGTTGGAATCACTTGATCAAGTGGTGCAGGCTGTTGTGGTATCGGTCAGCGATGCGGTACGCGGTGCCGTGGGGGTGGCCTTTGTGGTTCCAGTCAATTTTCAGGTCGACGCGGCTGAGCTGGAAGCCGCGTTGTCCGAGTTGCTGCCGGTTGAGCAGCTGCCAAGGCATTGGGTATTGAGTGCCGACTTGCCCTTGCTGTCCATCGGCAAGCCTGACCGGGCGTTGTTGAGTCTGGATGCCGAACATGTGTTTGCCGGCAGCAAGCAATCCTGAGGCGCGAACGCGGTCGCCATTATGCCTCTATTTACAACGCTTTGTTGTTGAAAAGAACATATTGTGCCTGCCTGGTCAGAAAATGTTCATAGACTTCATCAGCTGGCATATACTGGACCGAATACTGATTTTAAACCGGGAAGGCCAATGCAAAAAGAATCCAGGAAAGTACGCGAGTTCCGGCGTCGGGAACAGGAAATTCTTGATACTGCACTGAATCTGTTTCTGCAGCATGGTGAAGACAGCGTAACCGTTGAGATGATTGCCGATGAAGTGGGTATCGGCAAGGGGACTATCTACAAGCATTTCAAATCCAAGGCCGAAATATTTCTGCGCCTGATGCTGGATTACGAGAGAGATCTGGCGGATCTGTTGCATTCCAATCTTATCGAGCGTGACAAGGCTGCCTTGCCGAAAGAGTATTTTGCCTTCCGCATGAGTGATCCCGAGCGCTATCGCTTGTTTGACCGTCTGGAAGAAAAGCTGGTGAAAAGCCACCAGCTGCCGGCCATGGTGGAAAAACTGCACCAGATTCGCGCTTCAAATTTCAATCATCTCACCGGGGTTATCCAGCAGCGGATCGATGAAGGCAAGCTCGAAGACGTGCCGGCCTATTTCCATTACTGTGCTGCCTGGGCCCTGGTGCACGGGGCGATGGCGATGTATCACTCGCCCTTCTGGCAAGAGGTTATTGAAGACAAGGAAGGCTATATGCAATTTCTGACTGATGTCGGCGTGCGTATGGGTAACCGCTTCAAGCGGCGCACGGATTAGGGTGCATCGATATACAAAAACGCCGGCCTTTCAGGCCGGCGTTTTTTGTGGGGCTATTCCGACACCCGGACAATTACAGTGTCAGGGGTGGGTTGGCCCAGTAGCCACAGTAGTGATATCCAGCAAACTCGGAGGCGCTAACCGTTTCCAGTTGCGGTGTATCGAGCTGCATGATTTCTCCACTGCTGACTTGCGGCCACTCAAGGGTTGCACCGTCACTGGCATTCGGGTCACCGTATTTGGCGAACTGGGTCCAGAAGGTGACCATGTTGGCTGCCAGGTCATCGAGCTCTGCTTCATTGCCGGTATAGCGATCCTGCATGATGCTTTCCGGGTAGAGCACATAGGGGATCTCACCCGCGTGTGTGGCCCCCAGCGGGAAGCTGATGGGGACGTTGCCGACATTGGGCACGGGTACTGCCGGTGGCACCAGAGTCCAGGGTGCGTTGGTGTCGCGGAACCAGTACTGGTAAGTATTCATGTTTTGCCCGGCAAAGAGGCCGGCCTGGGCCTGGCTGTTGCAGGCGAACATGAAATCAGTCCAGATGGCTGACAGGGCGAGGGAGAGCTGGCTCGGGTTGCCTGTATAGCGGGCGAGATAGTCGTCGCCAATCTGCTCAACGTCGAAGGGCACTACCGCCAGGTAGGGCGCAAAGAAATCAGCTACCCGGTTGCGGTACTCGCCGATTCCCATGGCATCGAGAGAGGTCAGGTTGTTGGTCAGCTCGTCCAGCGCAACGAAGAGCGTGCCTTCGTCCTGATTGTTGCCAATCATGATATCCAGATTGTTGTCAATCTGGCCGCTTGAAAGACCTTGGGCAATCG
This sequence comes from Halopseudomonas salegens, assembly GCF_900105655.1. Classification (NCBI taxonomy): domain Bacteria; kingdom Pseudomonadati; phylum Pseudomonadota; class Gammaproteobacteria; order Pseudomonadales; family Pseudomonadaceae; genus Halopseudomonas; species Halopseudomonas salegens. Next base: position 1,745,209 of record NZ_LT629787.1, on the reverse strand, counting down.
AGCGGGGGAGGAAATTGCCGCCGGCCGTTGGTATGGACTGTGATCCCTGCAGAGCCAGGACCTGCGTGGGCGTCAGCGCGCGCAAACAATCTGCGGCAGTCTGTTCGGCGCAGACGTCGGCAAAGGTTGCCCGGGCGGCACCTTCAACCCCCAGACCAATCTGCTGGCCCTGGGCGAGCGGGACCTGGTCCTGTGCATAGGAGCCGCTCTGGATGATGGCGCGCTGGAACAGGTCGTTTTCCTGCGCACTGGGAGAAACAATATGGCTCATGACGCTGTGACCACCGGCTGATTCGCCAAAAATGGTGACGGTATCCGGGTCGCCGCCAAATGCGGCGATGTTGTCTTTGACCCATTGCAGTGCCAGCTGTTGATCCATCAGACCAAAGTTGCCATCCCCGTCACCCAGCTCCGGGTGGGCGAGAAAACCAAGATGGCCGAGGCGATAATTGAGCGTGACGACAATGACGTCTTCCTCCACCAGGCGAGTGGGGTCATATTCGCCACCTCCATTGCCAAATACGAAAGCGCCACCGTGAATCCAGACCATTACCGGTAAGCCGGCAGCTTGTTCGGGCGCGTAGACGTTGAGGAACAGGCAGTCCTCGTCACCCTGAACGGCTCCGGTATTGATATCCGACTGCGGGCACATGTTGCCGAATTCTTCTGACAGAGCAACGACGCCGTCATGGCTTTCGGCCGGGAGGGGGGCCGAAAAGCGCAAATCATTGACAGGTGGTTGGGCATAGGGGATGCCGCGGAAGACCCGGACACCGTTCAGGTTGATGCCGGAAAAGTCACCTTGCTGGGTTGATATGGTCAAGGGGTCAACCGGAGGAGCATCCGAGCCGGAAGAGCCGGAGCCGGACAGGCAGCCGGTCAGGGCGGCGCTGAGGATGATTGCGGACAGGCTGGTCAGAGCGAACCCGGATTTGTTGGTTAGTGTGCGCATTGTTCTTATCCTGGACTGAAATGGTAAGACCTGTTGAGGAAAGCCGGTGCAAAGCCTCTTCATCCTCCTGATGGAAGAAGCAGCCCTTGAAACGACCTGTTACTCAGGGTAGCAGGCGCTGTTCGGCAGGCTTGTCTCACTCTGGGGGTGATTGTCTGGATATGCATGGCTTCCTCAGACAAGCTGACTTGAATTGATACAATATGAGAAAAAGTCTGGCTACGCTAAGCCCATATAGGGGATGGCCATTTGCAGCTATCCAGGGCTAAAATGAGCAGTTAAATTCAGCGAGGATGCCGCGGCGATATGCTCAATCAGCTTCCGGTCAGTTATATCGAGCCGGTCTTCCGGCCACCGAGTGAAGCCCACTCACTGATTCTCCCGGTCACCAATGGTTGTTCCTGGAATCAGTGCACGTTCTGCGAGATGTACACGGCCCCACAGAAAAAGTTTCGCGCCCGCAAGGAAAGTGAGGTGCTGGATGAAATTCGCCGTTGCGGCGAGCGCCTGATCGTTCAGCGAGTGTTCCTGGCCGATGGCGATGCCATGGTGCTGCCGACCCACCGCTTGCTGCGAATCCTGCAGGCCATTCGTGAGCATATGCCAACGGTTGAAAGGGTTACCTCCTATTGCTTGCCACGCAATCTCAAGCGCAAGTCGGTAGCCGAGCTGGAGGAGCTGCGTGAAGCCGGTCTGGCGATGCTCTACGTGGGTGCCGAGTCGGGTGATGACGAGGTGCTGCAGCGCGTCAACAAAGGCGAGACGGCCGCTTCCACCATTGAGGCGCTGAACAAGGCTGGTGATGCCGGTATGCAGCGCTCGGTAATGATTCTCAACGGCCTGGGCGGGCGCAGTTTGAGCCGCCAGCATGCACTGAACTCGGCGCGCCTGGCCAATGAGACACAACCGGAATTTCTGTCTACTCTGGTAGTCAGCTTTCCTCAGGGAATGGACCGGTTCAAGACGCTGTACCCCGACTTCGAACCACTGGAGCAGCAGGATCTGTTTGCTGAAATGGCGTTGCTGCTTGACGCGCTGGAATTGGACAACAGCGTGTTCAGAAGTGACCACGCGTCCAACTATCTGGTGCTGAAAGGGGTGTTGGGCGCGGACAAGGCGCGTATGCTACAACAAGTGCACGCGGCGATGGAGACTCCGGCTTCCGCTGGTCTGCGTCCGGAGTGGATGCGCGGCCTCTAGAGCTGCACAGCTGGAGAGTTGGCTATGCGATGGATTTGGCGTTGTTTGGTGGTTCTTGGTGCGGTGATGCTGGCTGGCTGTGTCAGCCCTTCGGACATGCAGAAGACCTCGCGGCACTATCTGGGTGATATGGGGGCCATGAATCACTACCGTCTGGAGCGCCCGGCGAACTGGACGCTGCAACCGGATTCGCGGCTGTATATTGCCCAGGGCCATTTTCTTCCGGTGGACAACCCCTATGCACGCCCCAATGTGGTGGCGGAAGAAGCTTTTTATGCGGCAGTGAATGTCTTTCCGCGCGTGCGGCGGGCGGAGAACCCCCTGGGTCTTGAGCAGGCACTGGCCGAGGCGCAGTCGCATTACGCCGATTACTTGCTGTATACCCGTTTTGCCCGGGCCAAGGATGCCGTTGGCAGTAGCGAACACTGGTCGGTATCCAGGCAGTTTCGTGACCTGGGGACCGATCGCGCTATTCTGCAGATGACCCTGTTCGAAGTGAACAGTGGTCGTCAGGTCGACTATGCTGTCATCCATACCCGAGGCGGCTTTCTGCAGTTCTATCAGCAAAAGCCCGAAGATCTTCTGCGTCGCCCTCTGGATGACTACATGAATCGCCTTATTGCACGCTAGGCAGTGTTCTCGGCGGATATTGGAGCGAGTTGACAGGGTCTTTCACCCTGCAGCGCTGCCACAGCCATTCTCCCCATCATTGTTCGGCACTTTTGCACAGTGATCGGCATCAAGGAGTATTTCTATGCAACGACCACCACCGCCGCAGTCTCTGCTTGACAGTATTCCGCAAGCGGACAGCGGGCAACGTCGCGAGCCAGCCCCGGTGCATTTGTGGGATCCGCCGTTGAGCGGTGAAATGGATATGCACATCGCTCGTGACGGCACCTGGTATCACGAAGGTGATCCCATCAGGCGCAAGCCCCTGGTACAGCTCTTTGCCGGTATTCTGAAATTCGATGCGGACGCTGGGCGTTACTATCTGGTAACGCCTGTGGAGCGCTGGGGGATTCAGGTTGATGACGCGCCTTTCGTTGCTACCCGGCTGACTGTTGAAGGGCAGGGCGAGCAGCAAAGCCTGAACTTTACGACCAATCTGGACGACAGCGTTACCGCTGACTCAGAGCACCCTCTGTGGGTTGAGCTGCGCGGCAGTTCCGCAGAGCCCGCGCCCTATGTGCGAGTCCGCAGCAATCTGGATGCGCTGATCCACCGCAACGTGTTTTATCAGTTGGTTGATCTGGCGGTCGAGCGCGAAATGGATGGTGTGCAGCGAACCGGAGTGTGGAGTAGCGGGGTATTTTTTCCCCTGGATGGGCTCTGATCGCGTCTCCAGCCAGGTTAGCCCTTGCGGGTAGCCTGGCTGGAGGCAATCCGGTTCTTCAGCCGCGCCGTCGGAACAGTGGTTCAGGTTGGTCAGTGGCGCTCTGATATACCTCGGAGAAGTCATTCAGACTTTGCAGGGCATCTTCAGTGTCGCGATCCTCGCGAATGGCAAAGGCGTTGAAGCCACAGCGCTGTAAGTAAAACAGCTGGTCACGCAGCACATCGCCGATGGCGCGCAGTTCGCCCTGGTAGTCAAAACGATCACGCAGCAGGCGAGCACTGGAGTAGTGCCGGCCGTCACTGAATACCGGAAAGTTGAGGGCGATGACCTGAAAATGCGCCAGGTCATCGACAATGTTTTCCACTTCCTCGTCGCTGTCCAGCCAGATACCCAGGCCGCCATCACGCACTTTCAGCGCATGGCTGTGTTCCTGCCACAGGGCCAGTGGAACGATCAGGTCGTCGCTGTTGGACAGGCCGTCGAGGCTGGCGTCTTTCGGCAACAGGTGCCAGCTTTCGTCGATGACCTGGCGGTCCTTAATGATTCGTTGCATAGACGCGCTCCTTGAACGGGGCAATCCCTATCCGCTGATAGGTGTCGATAAAGAGTTCTTCGGCAGTGCGTTGCTCCAGGTAGACATCGATGATGCGCTGGACCACCTGGGGCATCTGTTCGGCAGCAAAGGATGGGCCGAGAATCTGGCCAATGGCTGCATTGCGGCCGCTGTTGCCACCGAGTGATACCTGATAGAACTCCTGGCCTTTCTTGTCTACGCCCAATACGCCGATATGGCCGACGTGGTGGTGTCCACAGGCATTCATGCAGCCGGAGATATTGACGTCGATATCACCGATATCATGCAGGTAATCAAGGTCATCGAAGGCACGCTGGATGGCTTCGGCAATCGGGATTGATTTGGCGTTGGCCAGGGCGCAGAAGTCACCGCCCGGGCAGCAGATCATATCGGTCAACAGGCCGATGTTCGGGGTGGCGAAGCCATGTTCCCGGGCCTCTTGCCAGAGTGCGAAGAGGTCGGCCTGACGCACGTGCGGCAGAATCAGATTCTGGTTGTGACTGACGCGAATCTCGCCAAAGCTGAAACGCTCGGCCAGGTCGGCGGCGGCTTCCAGTTGCTGGGCACTGATATCACCGGGCGCCACGGCAGTCGGCTTCAGTGACAGGGTCACAGCAGCGTAGCCGGCAACCTTGTGTGCGTGCACATTGCGCAGTGACCAGTTGTTGAAGCCCTTGTCGCTTTCACGCTTGGTCAGGTAGCCGGCATCATCGCCGCTGAACGCTTCGTAAGCAGGCAGTACGAAGTGTTTGCTGATGCGCGCGACTTCGGCTTCGGTCAGGGTAGCTGGCCCATCTTTACTGTGTGCCCATTCGGCGGCGACTTTTTCGGCAAAGACGTCAGGCGTGAGTGCCTTGACCAGAATCTTGATCCGCGCCTTGTACTTGTTGTCACGACGACCGTAACGGTTGTACACACGCAGAATGGCATCCAGATAGGTCAGCAGGTGCTGCCAGGGCAGGAAGGCGTTGATTTCGGCACCCACAATCGGGGTTCGGCCCAGGCCTCCACCGACCAGAACACGGAAGCCAATCTCGCCCGCGTCGTTCCTGACCACATTGAGGCCGATATCGTGCACGCCAATGGCTGCACGGTCTTCACTGGCGCCGTTGACGGCAATCTTGAACTTGCGCGGCAGATAGGCGAACTCCGGATGGAAGGTCGACCACTGACGGATGATTTCGCACCATGGGCGCGGGTCTAACAGTTCGTCGGCAGCAACCCCCGCAAACTGGTCGGTGGTGGTATTTCGGATGCAGTTGCCGCTGGTCTGGATCGCATGCATCTGCACATCAGCCAGATGAGCCAGAATGTCCGGCACATCTTCCAGTGCCGGCCAGTTGAACTGCACGTTCTGGCGGGTAGTCAGGTGGGCATAGCCTTTGTCATAGGTACGCGCGATAAACGCCAGCTTGCGCAGACGCTCGGCGGAGAGCACACCATAAGGCACGGCAATGCGCAGCATCGGCGCATAACGCTGTACGTAGAGGCCGTTCTGCAAGCGCAGCGGCAGGAATTCATTTTCGGTCAGTTCGCCGGCGAGAAAGCGGCGTGTCTGATCGCGGAACTGCTTGACGCGGTCCTCAACGATCCGTTGATCATACTCGTCGTAGATATACATGCTGACAACCTGTTGATGGTCTCTGCGGCCAACTTTTCGTAAGCGACCAGGCTATCCCGGGGCTATGTCACGGGCGCGCAGACATTACCAGTTTTTGGATATGCACAAAAGTAATGTTTATCTATATGGATAGAACCAAGTGTCTGTTTTTGGCCTGTTTACCGGGTACGCAACCGCGTCCGGGTTGAGTTTTTATCGCGTCTGGGCTTTACTGCACCAGTATTTTACGCAAGAGCCACCCTGAGTCTTGGTGGTTTACGGGTTTGCTGCCCGGATGCAATCAACAACAATAACAGTGAGGACCGACCATGAGCGACCACGATATCCGTAACCAGGAGCTGGAGCAGGACGATAACGGCGACAGCTACGCAGATGCATTCGCTGCGGTAGTGATTATTCTGATCGCCGTGGCTACCGCTGTTTTCTGGATTTCCCAGCAGTAACATCTGCTTGATCGCCGGTTCTTCCCGCGACCGCTCTCCCGCGCCAGGCGTTGAGCGGTTGCTTTGCTGCGTCTGTGGCCAACGCCGTTGGCCGGTCAGATGCCACTCAAGCTCAGTACCAGCTTGACCACGCCCAGCACAATCAACACGAACAACGCGGTAAAACCGACACCCAGTATAATGAAATGGCTGGGTTTTCCCTGCGAGAAATCCCGTTGCCGGGCTTTCTCGCTTTGCACGCCCAGAGCGGCCATCAACACGCTGGAGAGCATGTCGCGAAAGCGCATGGGTTGTTTGCCGGACTCTCTGTTTTCTGTTGATTCGGGCATGATCACCTCTTCGTCAATCGTGTCAGCATAACTTATATGCGTATCTGCGCCCAATGCCGTCGGCGCCACATGATGGCGAAAATGACGGACGTCAGCGCCCGGTAGCAACTCTGCATCAGCCAGATCACCAGCAAGCCACCTCCCAGCACCGGGCCAGCCAGATAGGCCAGCGGCAGAAACAGCAGCCACTGGCTACCCAGGTTGACCAGCATCACTGTGCGGCTGGCACCCGCGCCCAGCAGCGCCTGGGTCAGTACCAGTGCAGTGGCATCCAGAGTCATGCCGATCCCGGTTATTCGCAACGGCCATTGGCCGAGGACGAGCAGGTCCGGGTCCTGGGTAAATAGCCGCAGTACCAGTTCCGGCATGAGCCAGAACGGTAAACCCATGACGAACAGCGCGAGAACGGCAACCCGAACCACATCCCAGCCCCAGCGATAGGCTTCTTCGGCTTTGTCAGCCCCCAGGCTCTGGCTGACCAGCGTGGTGGCGGCCATGCCCAGGCCGACGCCGGGCAGGATCAAGAGCAGCGCCAGGTTGATGAGGATATGTGCAATCGCCAGTTCGGCGGTACCGACCTGGGCGATGATCCAGAACAGGGTGGTAATCCCGGTGGCAAAAAAGAACTGCTGCAGCGAGTTGGGAACCGACAGGCGCAGCATGCTTTTCAGCTCGCGGGAGCGTGGTCGGGCCTGCAGGAAGCCATGTTGGCGGCCGCGCTTGAGGGTCATCACGAAATACAGCCCGCAACCAATGAACATGGCAATACAGGTACCCAGACCGGAGCCTTCGGCCCCCATTTCCGGCAGCCCGAAGTGGCCGAAAATCAGCCCGTAACTGATGGCTACATTGGCCAGGTGCATCAGAATCAGGATCTGCAGATAAAGCCCCGACTGGCGCGTACCATTCCAGTAGCCGCGAAACGCGAAGTTGAAGCCAACGGCAACAATGGCCAGGCTGCGCCACTGGAAATAGTCACTGCCGAGTGCCACGACAGCAGGGTCGTCGGAAAGAAAGCCGATGATGTGGTCGGCATTGAACCAGCCGATCAGGGTCAGTGGAATGGCCGCGATCAGGGCAATCAGCAAACCTTCGTTCAAAGGCGCGGCTATCTGCTGTTCGGCACCTTCGCCACGCCGGCGAGCGACCATGGCCTGCACCCCGGCCCCAAGCCCCATAATCAGTGCGATGGCCATGAAGTTGACGTAACTGCCCAGGCCGACCCCGGCCAGTGCTTCCTTGCCCAGACTGCCGACCATGGCAGCGTCGACCAGATTGAGCAGGCTCTGGCTGAGCATGCCGCCCATGATCGGCAGGCCCAACCAGGTTATGGTGCGCAACCGATCACGGGCGGGAAGGAAGGTCATCAGGCCTCAGGCGTCGTATCCAAGATTGGGAGACAGCCAGCGTTCACTGACGGCGATATCCTGCGCTTTGCGGGTGCTGTAGCTTTCGACCTGGTCACGTTCGATCTTGCCGACAGCGAAGTATTTGCTGTCAGGGTGGGCAAAATACCAGCCGCTGACCGCGGCAGTGGGGAACATGGCAAAGTGCTCGGTCAGGGTGACGCCGCAGTTGTTGTCAGGATCGAGCAGCTCGAACAACGTGCCTTTTTCCGTATGATCGGGGCAGGCAGGGTAGCCGGGCGCCGGTCGAATACCGCGGTACTTCTCGCGGATCAGGGAGTCGTTGTCCATCTTTTCATCAGGGGCGTAGCCCCAGAGTTCGCGACGTACCTTGGCGTGCAGCCATTCGGCGCAGGCTTCAGCCAGTCGATCGGCCAGGGCTTTGACCATGATGGCGTTGTAATCATCGTCCTTGTTCTCGTAGCTTTTCGCCAGCTCTTCCGCGCCGATACCGGCGGTGGTGATAAAACCGCCGACGTAGTCGGTCAGCCCGGTCTCTTTCGGCGCCACAAAGTCGGCCAGACAGAGGTTGGGTTTGCCTTCAGGATTGATACCCTGCTGACGCAAATGGTGCAGGGTCGTCAGCGGCTGTCCGTCACTGTCGAATAGCTCGATGTCGTCGGCATTGACCTGGTTGGCCGGCCAGAAACCGACCAGTGCCTTGGCCCTGATCAGTTTTTCCGAGACCAGTTTGTGCAGCATCTCCTGTGCATCATCGAACAGGCTACGCGCTGCTTCACCGACGACCTCATCCTGCAGGATGCGCGGGTATTTACCCGACAGATCCCAGGAAATAAAGAAGGGCGTCCAATCGATATACTCGACCAGTTCACGCAGGTCGATATCCTCCAGCGTGCGCACCCCGGTAAAGGTCGGCGCCGGCGGATGATAGCGTTGCCAGTCCAGATTCAGCCGGTTGGCTACCGCTTCGGGGTAGGGCAGGCGTTCGGTGCGCGCACTGCGGTTGGCGGTGCGCTCACGCACCACACCGTATTCCTCGCGGATCTTGCTGATGTAATCCGGTTTGATTTCTTTCGACAACAGGCTGGTGGCCACGCCCACTGCGCGTGAGGCGTCGGTGACGTAAATCACGGCATCATTGCTGTATTGCGGGTCGATTTTCACCGCTGTATGGGCCTTGGAAGTGGTTGCACCACCGATCATCAAGGGAATCTTGAAGCCCTGACGCTGCATTTCCTTGGCGACGTGAACCATTTCATCCAGTGACGGCGTGATCAGGCCGGACAGGCCGATGATGTCGACCTTTTCCTCGATGGCGGTTTTCAGGATCTTGTCCGCCGGCACCATGACGCCCATATCGACGACGTCATAGCCGTTACAGCCAAGTACCACGCCGACAATATTCTTGCCGATGTCATGCACGTCGCCTTTCACCGTGGCCATCAGGATCTTGCCCTTGGCTTCAGGGTTTTCGCCTTTCTCTTCTTCGATAAAGGGAATCAGGTGAGCGACAGCCTGTTTCATTACCCGGGCGGACTTGACCACCTGGGGCAGGAACATCTTGCCGGCACCAAAGAGGTCACCGACTACGTTCATGCCCGACATCAGCGGCCCTTCAATCACCTCGATCGGGCGATTCATGCGTTGGCGGCATTCTTCAGTATCGTCAATGATAAAGGTGGTAATGCCTTTGACCAGCGAATGCTCCAGGCGTTTTTCCACGTCCCAGCTGCGCCATTCCTCGGTCTCTGCTTCCTTGACGCTGCCGTCGCCCTTGTAGTCGTCGGCAATCGCCAGCAGCGCTTCGGTGCCTTCCGACGTGCGGTTGAGGACCACGTCTTCAACTTTTTCGCGCAATTCGGCAGGAATCTCGTCATAGATTTCCAGCTGGCCGGCATTGACGATACCCATGCTCAGGCCGTTCTTGATCGCGTGGAACAGGAACACCGAGTGAATCGCCTCGCGCACCGGATTGTTGCCGCGGAAGGAGAAAGACACGTTGGACACGCCACCGGAGGTCAGTGCATAGGGCAATTCGTCACGAATGAAGGCACAGGCGTTGATAAAGTCGACCGCGTAATTGTTGTGCTCGTCAATGCCGGTGGCGATGGCAAAGATGTTGGGGTCGAAAATGATATCTTCCGGCGGAAAGCCGACATCATCGACGAGAATGCGATAAGAGCGCTCGCAAATTTCTTTCTTGCGCGCTTCGGTGTCGGCCTGGCCCTGTTCGTCAAAGGCCATGACCACGACGGCGGCGCCATAGCGCTTGCACAGCCGCGCCTGCTGCTTGAACTGCTCAACGCCTTCCTTCATCGAAATCGAGTTGACGATGCCCTTGCCCTGAATGCACTTGAGGCCGGCTTCAATCACATCCCATTTGGAGGAGTCGATCATGATCGGCACGCGGGCAATGTCCGGCTCGCCGGCAATCAGGTTCAGGAAGGTGACCATGGCCGCCTGCGAATCCAGCATGCCCTCATCCATATTGATGTCGATGATCTGGGCACCGGCTTCCACCTGTTGCAACGCCACTTCCAGTGCTTCGGTGTAGTTGTCCTCACGGATCAGACGGGCAAAACGGGCGCTGCCGGTAATGTTGGTGCGCTCACCGACATTGACGAACAGCGAATTGCGGTCGATGGTGAAAGGTTCCAGGCCGGACAGCCGGCAGGCACGGGGAATCTCGGGAACCGGGCGCGGCGGGAACCGGGCAACGGTTTCGGCAATCGCCTGAATGTGCGCCGGCGTGGTGCCGCAGCAGCCGCCAATGATATTGAGAAAGCCGGCGGCGGCAAATTCTTCAATTACTGCGGCGGTTTCTGCCGGTGTTTCGTCGTATTCACCAAAGGCATTGGGCAGGCCGGCATTCGGGTGCGCCGATACATGCGTTTCGGCCTTGTTCGACAGCTCTTCCAGATAAGGCCGCAGCTCGCTGGCACCCAGGGCGCAGTTGAGGCCGACTGACAGGGGGTTGGCGTGGCGAACCGAGTTCCAGAAGGCTTCGGTGGTCTGACCCGACAGGGTACGGCCGGAAGCGTCGGTAATGGTACCGGAGATCATGATCGGCAATTCGATACCGGTGTCTTCGAACACCTGCTGCACGGCGAAAATGGCCGCTTTGGCATTCAGGGTATCGAAAATGGTTTCGATCAGAATCAGATCGGCGCCGCCTTCGAGCAAGCCCCGGGTGGAGTTGATGTAATCGTCCACCAGTTGATCAAACGTGACATTGCGGAAGCCGGGGTTGTTGACATCCGGCGAGATCGAACAGGTACGGCTGGTCGGCCCCAGTACGCCGGCAACAAAGCGCGGACGCTCCGGTGTTTGTGCGGTCTTTTCATCGCATACCCGACGGGCCAGACGCGCGCCTTCCAGGTTCAACTCATAGGCCAGCTCCTGCATGCCATAGTCAGCCTGGGATACCTGGGTCGAGTTGAAGGTGTTGGTTTCAACAATATCGGCCCCGGCATCCAGGTAGGCCTTGTGCATGTCGCCAACGGCTTCCGGGCGCGTCAGAATCAACAGGTCGTTGTTGCCCTTCAGGTCGCTCGGCCAATCGGCAAAGCGCTCGCCACGGTAATCCTCTTCTTCGAACTTGTAACTCTGGATCAGTGTGCCCATGCCACCGTCAAGGATCAGGATGCGCTGGCGCAGGGCCTCATTCAGGGCGGCAAGACGAGTATTGAGGTCAGACATGGAGACTCCGGGGCAGGGACCACTTGAAAAGCCGACAATCATAGCAGAATGCGCCGCCGGGCTGAATCTGAAAGCTTTCAGGTTGGTCATGAAGGGTTTTCATGTGCTGGCAGACTTCGCCCGGATAAATACCCTAGCGGAATGGTAGGACTTTATTCGTCATGCGCAATGCCGTACACTAGGCGGTATACCGTTACCGATGTGAGGCACTTCATGGCAGGCATTTTTTTCAGCGATTCCGCCCAGGCTTATCTGGCCGACCTACTGTCCAAGCAGGACGGCGAGGGCGTTGCAATTCGCGTATTCATCACCCAGCCAGGTACGCCCTATGCGGAAACCTGCATTGCTTATTGCAAGCCGGGAGAAGAAAAGCCGGAAGACCAGTTGCTTGCCCTTGAGCCATTCAATGTCTGGATTGATGCGGTGAGCGAGCCCTTCCTTGAGGACGCCGTGGTCGACTATGCGACTGACCGTATGGGGGGGCAACTGACCATCAAGGCACCGAATGCCAAAGTGCCCATGGTCAATGACGACAGCCCGCTGAACGAGCGCATCAATTACCTGCTGCAGACCGAGATCAACCCCGGCCTGGCCAGTCACGGCGGTGAAGTCAAACTGATTGATGTGGTTGAAGGTGGTATTGCCGTGCTGCAGTTCGGCGGGGGTTGCCAAGGCTGTGGCATGGTTGACGTTACCCTGAAAGAAGGCATTGAAAAAACCATGATTTCCCGTATTCCGGAAGTCACCGGCGTACGCGATGTGACTGACCACACGGTAACCGAGAACGCGTATTTCTGAGCTTGCTGCTGGCGAGTTGCCGATTGCTGAACTAGATTGTAAAGCACTTACGGCAGGCAAGGAGCAGGTATGGACGTCAATGTGGGTGGTTTTTTTGGCCTGATCATTCTGATCCTGGATATCTGGGCCATCGTGAACATTGTTCAGAGCAAGGCTGGCAACGGCGCTAAAGTTCTCTGGATCTTGCTGGTACTCTTGTTGCCATTGCTGGGTCTGATTATCTGGTTCTTTGCCGGGCCGCGCGGTCGCAGTAGCTGAAACAGGGAGCCGCAAGGCTCCCTTTCTGTATCCGTCTCATTTCTCCACGAAGGCACGTTCAATCACGTAATGGCCCTGGTCGCCATGCCGTGCTTCGTAGAATCCCTGCTGATCCAGAATCTGGCAGGTGTCTTTCAACATGCCGGGGCTGCCGCAGATCATGAAGCGATCCTGCTCCAGATCAAATTGCGGCAAACCGACGTCGGAAAACAATTTTCCACTCACCATCAGATCGGTCAATCGTCCCTGATTGCGAAACGGCTCACGGGTCACCGTGGGGTAATAAATCAGTTGATCGCGAATCATCTCGCCCAGGTATTCATGGTTGGGCAGTTGTTCGGTAATCAGCTCCTGGTAAGCGAGTTCACGCTCATGCCGGCAGCCGTGGGTAAGAATGACCTTGTCGTACTGGGCGTAGGTTTCCGGGTCCTGAATGATGCTGATAAACGGCGCCAGACCGGTGCCGGTGCTCAACAGGTAGAGATTGCGCCCCGGCAGCAAGTGGTCCAGAACCAGCGTGCCGGTCGGTTTGCGGCTGATGATGATCTGGTCACCGCTGTTGATGTTCTGCAGGCGTGACGTGAGCGGGCCATCCGGCACCTTGATACTGAAAAATTCCAGTGTGTCATCATGGTTCGGGCTGGCAATGCTGTAGGCGCGCATAAGAGGCCGGCCCTCAACTTCCAGACCAATCATGATGAAGTGCCCGTTTTTGAAGCGGAACCCGGGATCACGCGTGGTGGTGAAGCTGAACAGATTGTCTGTCCAGTGATGCACGCTGAGTACACTTTCAGTATTGAAACCAGCCATGATGTCTCCGTGATTGTTTAACTGTTGTACAAAGGTTAGCCGCAAACTATCCTATCGATTAAATGGATAATTTTTCTTATGCTAATCGGTAAAATAGATAATGAAGTATACGCTCCGACAGTTAGAGGTCTTTCTTGCGACTGCTCACTATCAGAATCTGACTCAGGCGGCGGCCAGCCTGTCCATGTCACAGTCAGCAGCGAGCAGTGCCCTGCGTGAGCTGGAAGACCAGTTTGATGTGCAGTTGTTTGATCGTCTGGGTAAACGCTTGCGGATCAATGAGGTGGGGAGGGGGATCAGGCCTCTGGCGCAAAGCCTGCTGGATCAGGCCGCAGAACTGGAGTTGGCCTTGCGTCAGCATCAGGACGCGGGGCATCTCAGTGTTGGCGCGACCCTGAGTATCGGCAATTACCTGGCGGTAGAGATCATGGCGCGCTACCTGCAGGAACAACCCGGCGCACGGGTCGTTCTGGATGTTGCCAATACAGAAAATATTGTCGCCCGGCTGATGAATTTTGAATTGGACATTGGTTTGATCGAAGGTGAGGTCAACCACCCCGAGCTGGATATTCTGCCCTGGAGAAAGGATGAGCTGGTCGTATTTGCCGCACCCGATCATCCGTTGGCCGGCCGCTCGGCATTGAGTGATGCAGACCTGTGTCAACAGGAGTGGATTGTGCGTGAGCGGGGCTCGGGTACCCGGCAACACTTTGACTGGGCCATGCACGGCTTGCTGCCCGAGCTGAGGATCAAGCTCGAACTGCAGCACACTGAAGCGATCAAACGGGCGGTCGAAGCGGGCCTTGGCGTTGGTTGTCTGTCGGCCGTTACCCTGGTGGATGCTTTCCGGCGCGGCAGTCTGGTTCCTTTACCGGTGCCACAGCGGGATTTTCATCGCTGGTTCTATTTTGCCATTCCGCGCAACAAGTTCCAGGGCCCGGGGTTGCAGCGCTGGATGGCGCTGTGCCGCCAGGCTGTGCCCACCTAGCCAGCGGCGCGAATCGCCAAACAGCGCTGCAGTCTGCATGATCATCCCGTATAATCCGCGCCAATCACTGTCAGTCCAAGGATTTCCCCATGTACCCCACGTTGCGTTCGCTGCTATTTAGACTGCCGGCGGAAACCGCCCATGACCTGACCCTGGGCATGATTGGGACGGCTGGGCGACTGGGTCTGACGGACCGCTTCACCCGTCCACCAGCCCGTTTCCCGGTGAGCGTGATGGGGCTGGACTTCGCCAATCCGGTTGGTCTGGCTGCCGGCCTCGACAAGAACGCTCAGGCGGTGGATGGTTTGTCTGCCCTGGGCTTTGGTTTTATCGAGGTGGGCACGGTCACGCCACGGCCGCAACAGGGCAACCCCAAGCCAAGGATGTTCCGGCTGCCGGAGCAGCAGGCAATCATCAATCGCATGGGTTTCAATAATCTGGGTGTCGACGTCATGCTGGAGCGGCTGGCAAAAGTTCGCTACCAGGGCGTGCTGGGCATCAATATCGGCAAGAATGCCGTAACCCCGGTCGAACAGGCAGTGGATGACTATCTGTATTGCCTGCGCAAGGTCTACAGTCGGGCGAGCTATGTCACGGTCAATCTGTCATCACCCAATACCCCGGGTTTGCGCACCCTGCAATATGGTGATGCCCTGAAAGTCCTGCTCGAACAGATCAAGCGGGCACAGCTGCAACTGGCCGAAGAACAGGGCCGCTATGTGCCGATTGCGATCAAGATTGCTCCGGATATGACGCCGGAAGAACTGGTGCTGGTGGCGAATACCTTGCTTGAGCAGGGTATGGATGCGGTAATTGCCACCAATACCACGCTGGCACGGGATGCGGTGGCTGATTTGCAATATGGTGATGAAGCCGGTGGTCTGTCGGGGGGGCCGTTGACGGCGGCTTCTACCGAAGTGGTGCGCCTGCTGGCGCAAGAGCTCAATGGGCGACTGCCAATCATTGGTGTGGGCGGAATCCTCAGCGGCGCGGACGCTGCGGCCAAAATTGCCGCCGGTGCCAGCCTGGTTCAGCTGTACAGTGGGTTTGTCTACCGCGGCCCCGCGTTGATTCGTGAAGCCGTTGATGCGGTTGCAGGCCATTAGATCTGACATGCACTGAAATGAAAGGCCCCCGCAAAGCGGGGGCCGGGCCTCGAGGGCCGGACGCTCGGGTGGAGCGCCATGGAAAAATCAGCAAATGCGGGGGAGTTAACCTACCGCGTGCATCTCGTTCAATCGGTGCACGCCGGAAATGCCTCTGAGGCCATCCCAATTATCGGTTCGGCCTTCGCGCCAACCATTCATCCAGTTCTGTCTGACCTCTGGGTTACTGAAAGGGCAGGTATCACGGGACTTGCCCTGAACACCATGTTGATAACCGCGTTGAAATGCTCGTTCCATCGGATCACGCTTGAGTCTTCGCATAAGGTAAAGCCCTCATTTGGTTCCACAACCCGCTATGCTTGCCGACATGGCCACGCGTAGCGGGAGTTTGCCCGGCTCCTGGTCCGGGACGGCGAAACAGCCGGGAGGCTGTTTCACTGGGCAGTCAATGACTGCCGAAATCAAACGCTCAAGACATGCTCAAGTTGTACTGCATCGACTTGGCTGGCGCAAAAGATCGTTTTGTCATACTTGCAACCCTGCTTAAACGGGGTTGCAATATCACTGTCACACCGCACTGGAAATCAACATGATGCAACAGACTCTTGAATATTTTGTCAGCTGTCCGAAAGGTATCGAGGGCCTGTTGCTCGACGAAGTGCGTCAATTGGGCGCAGATCAGGCAAAGGAAACCGTGGCTGGAGTCAGTTGCCAGGGTGATCTGGCGCTGGGTTATCGACTCTGCCTGTGGTCGCGCCTGGCCAATCGGGTGTTGCTGGTTCTTGATCGCTTTGCCGCCGAGGATGCCGCAGCGCTTTACCAGGGTGTCAGCGCCATCGACTGGGCGGACCATCTGACAGCCGAGGGTACTCTGGCAGTGGATTTCAGTGGCCGCTTGCCGGGTGTCGACAATACGCATTTTGGTGCACTCAAGGTCAAGGACGCGCTGGTCGACCAGCTGCGACAGCCCGATGGCCAGCGCCCGGGTGTCGATCGCGTGCAACCGGATCTGCGCCTGAACGTGCATTGCCGCAACGGTCAGGTGCAGTTGGCGGTGGATCTGTCCGGTGCCAGCCTGCACCAGCGTGGCTATCGCTTGCAGCAGGGGGCTGCCCCGCTGAAAGAAAACCTCGCTGCGGCGATTCTGCTGCGCGCGGAGTGGCCCAGGCGAGCGGCGGCAGGGGAGGCGCTGACTGACCCCATGTGTGGCTCGGGTACCTTTCTGGTTGAAGCGGCACTGATGGCAGCCGATATTGCACCCAACCTGCAGCGCGAGCGATGGGGGTTCAGTGCCTGGTTGCAGCACGTACCGGCAGTCTGGCAGCGTCTGGTGGCAGAAGCCCGTGAACGGGCTGAAGCGGGCTTGCAAAAGACCCCGGCATGGATTCGCGGCTATGAAGCCGACCCGCGGCTGCTGCAGCCGGTGCGCAACAATATTCAGCGCGCCGGCTTGAGTGACTGGGTAAAAGTGTATCAGGGCGAGCTGGCGACCTTTGCGCCGCAACCGGATCGCGGCCAGAAAGGTTTGGTCGTCTGTAATCCGCCCTACGGCGAACGCCTCGGTGATACCGCCAGCCTGGTCTACCTGTACCAGAAACTGGGTGAAGTGTTGCGTCAGCACTGTCAGGGGTGGGAGGCGGCGATCTTTACCGGCAACCCGGAGCTGGGCAAGCGCATGGGTATCCGCAGCCACAAACAGTACAACCTGTTCAATGGCGCCTTGCCCTGCAAGTTGCTGCTGATGCACTTGCAGCCCGAGGCTTACCTGCTGGAGGGCGGCGAGCCGACAGCGGGGCAGCCAGGTGTGCAGGCCACGGTAGCGCGGCTGGGCGAATCAGCCCAGATGTTCGCCAATCGCTTGCAGAAGAATCTGAAAACCCTGGGTAAATGGGCACGGCAACAGGGCATCAGTTGCTACCGGGTCTATGATGCCGATATGCCCGAGTTTGCCGTGGCTATCGACCTCTACGATGATTGGGCGCATGTGCAGGAATATCTGGCGCCAAAGAGCATCAGCGAAGACAAGGCTGCCGAGCGCTTGCAGGATGTGCTGGCGGCACTGCCGCAGGTGCTGGGCATTCCCCGTGAGCAGATCGTACTCAAGCAGCGTCAGCGTCAGGCGGGCAAGCAGCAGTACCAGCGCATGGCACAGCAGGGGCAGTTCATGCCGGTGCAGGAGGACGCTGTCAAACTGCTGGTCAACCTGACCGATTATCTGGATACCGGGTTGTTCCTGGATCACCGTCCGATGCGTTTGCGGATTGCTGCCGAAGCCAGTGGCAAGCGTTTGCTCAACCTGTTCTGTTACACCGGCAGCGTCACCGTGCATGCGGCCATGGCAGGCGCACGCCGTACCACCAGTGTCGACCTGTCGAATACCTACCTGGACTGGGCGCGGCGCAATCTGGCGCTGAACGGTTTGTCAGACCTGCATCAGCTGGTGCGTGCCGATGTCATGCAATGGTTGGCGGAGTGCCGTGATGAGTATGAACTGATCTTTATTGACCCACCGACTTTCTCCAATTCCAAACGCATGGACGATGTATTCGATGTGCAGCGCGACCATGTTGCCCTGCTGGAAATGGCCATGGCCCGATTGGCACCGGGTGGCGTGCTGTATTTTTCCAACAACTTCCGGCGCTTCAAGCTGGACCCGCAGTTGAGCGAGCAGTTTGTCGTGGAAGACATCACCCAGCAGACCATTGATCGCGACTTTGCGCGCAGCCCGAAGATCCACCGCACCTGGCGGTTGACCGCGAAAGCCTGACACGGTCAGGCCTGGCTGACGGGGTAATCGATAGCGACAATCAGCCAGCTGCGTTCGCCCGCCGGAGCGCTGACGACGACCTCGTCATCGACCTGCTTGCCCAGCAGGGCACGGGCCATCGGGCTGTCGATGCTGATGTGCTGCTGTTTGGGGTCGATTTCGTCCGGCCCGACAATGCGAATCACCAGTTCCTTGCCATCTTCATCTTCCAGGCTGACGCAGGCGGAAAAAAATACCTTGTCGGGGTTGCCCGGCGGTTGATCGACCACCTTGAGGTTTTCCAGGCGCTTGCGCAGGAAGCGGACCCGGCTGTCGATTTCGCGCAGCATCTTTTTGCCGTAGGTGTATTCGGCGTTTTCCGAACGATCACCCTGGGCTGCCGCTTCACTGACCGATTGGGTGACCTGCGGCCGTCGTACATGCCATAGCTCGTGCAGCTCGTCTCGCAGACGCTGGGCGCCGGCAGCGGTGATCAGGGGCGTGCCGGCCTGCCGGGGTGGACGATAACGACTCATGTTCAGCCCCGGTTCAGCAATGACATCGGGCTTTGTCGCACCACCTGTCGAGTGCCGATGGCGCCGGCTACGCCAATCAACAGGGCTCCCCCCAACGGCACCAGCAGCCAGTACCAGAGATGTGGCTGCCAGGTGAGTTCCAGCGCGTTGCGATACAGTAACCAGGTGATCAGTTCGGCAGCGACAATCGCCAGTATCCCGGCCAGTGCTCCGAGCAGGGCGAACTCCATGCGGTTGGCCTGTTGCAGCAGCTGGCGTCGTGCGCCCAGCGTACGCAGCAGGGCGCCCTCATGCAGGCGCTCGTCCAGCGTCGATTGCAAAGAGGCAAAGAGCACGGCAAAGCCGGCGAGCAATACAAACAGCAGGACGTACTCCACCGCCAGCGTAACCTGGGCCAGAATCTCGCGAATCTGCTGCAAAATGGCTTCCACATCCAGCAGCGTCATTGCCGGGAAGGCGCGGGCCAGATCGCGCAGCCCATCGCGGTGCTCGCTGGGCAGGCGGAAGCTGGTCAGCAGTGTGGTGGGTACGTTATCCAGTGTGCCGGGTGAAAAGATCATGAAGAAATTGGGTGTGAAACTGTCCCAGTTCACTTCACGGATACTGGCTACCTCGGCAACCAGGGTTTGCCCGGCAATGACGAAAGTCAGGCGGTCGTTGAGCCCGACGCCAAGACTCTCAGCCAGCTCGCTTTCCACCGACACGTATGCCTGTTCTGGCTGGCTTTCCTGCCACCACTGGCCGGCAACAATACGGTTATCCTCTGCCAGCTCAGCTGACCAGGTCAGGCTCAGGTCGCGGTTGATAGCCCGTTCGGCCTGAGTACCCTTGCTGACCAGATCTCGCACCGGTTGATCATTGATCAGCGTCAAGCGGCCGGGAGCAACCGGGTAGAGCGGGGCAGGGATGGCACCAATCTCCTCCAGCTTGGCGACAAAGGCAGCTTCTTCGCTGGGCAGGATATTCAGTGCAAACTGGTTCGGCGTATCTTCCGGCAATTGTGCCTGCCAGGTGTCCAGCAGCTCGGTACGCAGGATCAGGATCACCACCATGGCCATCAGAATCAGACCGAAAGCCAGAATCTGCCCGGCTGCGGTGGTGGGTTGCTTGAGCAATTGCCCACTGCCCAGGCGCCAGGCCAGGCTGGTTCGCCGCAACCGGTTGCCGACCAGTTTGAGCAGGCCCAGTGCTACGATGCCCAATAGCAGGGCGGCAACCGAGCCCCCCAGTACCACCGCCAGTGTAATGGGCAGATTGCCGGTGAATTGCCACATCAACAGACAAAGCGCGCCGAGCGCCAGCCCATAGATCAGCCAGCCACTGCTCGGTAACGGTGCCAGTTCGCGGTGGAGAACGCGCAAGGGGGAGACTCTGCCCAGGCGCATGAGCGGCGGCAGGGCAAAGCCGGTCAGGCCGACCAGACCGGTACCTGCACCGACCAGCAGTGGCTGCCAGCCAACACCGGGCAAATTGGGCGGTAGCAGGTCGCGCAGCAGGTAAATCAGCCCCCATTGCATAAACCAGCCCAGCAACAAACCGAGCAGGGTGGCCAGCACCCCGAGACAGGCGAGCTGAATCAGAAAAATCTGCATCACCCGGCGCCGGCTGGCACCCAGGCAGCGCAACAGGGCGCTGGTATCGAAATGCCGGGTGGCAAAACGGCTGGCGGAGAGGGCAACAGCGACGCCGGCCAGCACCACCGCAGCGATACTGGCCAAACCGAGGAACTGTCCGGCGCGGTCGAGTGCACTGCCAATCTGCTGGTTGTCATCCGCGACTGTCGTCAGCTGCTGATTGGGTTCCAGTTGCGGCCTTACCCATTGCTGAAAGCGTTCCAGTGCGCCTTCATTGCCACTGAGCAGCAGACGATAACGGATACGGCTGCCGGGTTGGATGATTCCGGTGGCTTCCAGATCCGCAAGATTCATCAGTACCCGTGGGTTGAGACTGTAGAAATCACCTACCCGGTCAGGTTCATGGGTCAGCACGGCACTGGCAATCAGTGGGCTACGGCCCACATCCAGAGGTGCGCCCACATCCAGCTGCAGGATGTTCAGCAGGCGAGACTCCACCCAGAGCTCACCTTGCGGCGGCGTGCTCGAAACACTGCGTTCCTCGGCAAACTGCTCGTCACTGATGCGCACTTCACCGCGCAGGGGGTAGCCGGGGCCAACGGCTTTGACTGCGGCCAGTTGCATGCCGCTGTCACTGGTCATGACACTGGAGAACTCGACCACATCGGTGTACTGCAAGCCAAGTTCCGTGGCTTGCAGACGCCACTCTTCCGGCAAGCTGGCGCGTGACGACAGCACCAGATCGGCACCCAGGAACTCTGCCGCACGACTGACCATGCCACGCTGCAAACGGTCGGTAAAAAAACTGATCGCGGTACTGACCAGCACGGCAATCACCAGGGCGAACACCAGTACCCGCAGCTCGCCGGCTTTCCATTCCCGCGCCAACAGGCGAGCGGCCAAAGGCGCCGCGCGATGTCCACTCATACCGCTGGCTCCTGCAAGCGACCCGCATCCAGGGCCAGTGCACTGGCACAGCGCTCGGCGAGGCGATTGTCATGGGTCACCATGACCAGCGTGGTGCCCTGTTCTCGGTTGAGGTCAAACAGCAGATCCGTAATCTTCGCGCCGGTTGCTGCATCCAGATTCCCCGTAGGCTCATCGGCAAACAGAATGTCCGGCTCGCTGGCAAAGGCGCGGGCGATGGCCACCCGTTGTTGTTCGCCGCCGGACAGTTGGCGCGGGTAGTGGGTGGTGCGCGCACTCAGGCCGACCCGATCAAGCAGGCGGTCTGCCTGGTCGCGTGCATCGCGGCGCCCTTTCAGTTCCAGGGGCAGCATCACGTTTTCCAGTGCAGTCAGACTCCCGAGCAACTGGAAAGACTGAAACACAAAACCGACATGCTCGGCGCGCAGGGCCGCGCGCTGGTCCTCATTCAGCGCACCGAGCGATTGCCCTGCCAGTTGCACATCGCCCTTGCTTGGCAGATCCAACCCGGCCAGCAGGCTGAGCAGGGTGGACTTGCCGGAACCGGAGGCGCCGACGATAGCGACACTGGCACCGCGTTCGATACTCAGGCTGACATTGTCAAGAATGGTCAACTCCGCTTCCGAGCTGTGGACGACTTTGCTAAGGTGAACGGCAACAATGACCTGGTCTGACATGGAATCTGCCTTTTGAAAACTCAGTGGAAAACGCTTTTCGGCGCAGCGCTGTTGTGGTTGCTGGCCTTGCCGTTGCATGCGCAGAGCATGCTGATTGTCGGTGATAGTATCAGCGCTGCTTTCGGTCTGGAAATCGAACAGGGCTGGGTCAGCCTGCTGGAACAGCGCCTTGACGCAGAAAACCATGATGTTGACGTGATCAATGCCTCGGTCAGCGGTGATACCACGGCGGGCGGGGTGGCGCGCCTGGCGCCCTTGCTGGCGCGGCATTCACCGGATCTGGTGATCATTGAGCTGGGCGGCAATGACGGGTTGCGCGGCATGCCACCAACCAATATGCAACAGAATCTTTCTTCGATGGTGGAGCGCTCGCAAGCAGCCGGCGCTGACGTATTGCTGCTGGGCATGGAGATTCCACCCAATTATGGGGTGCGCTATACCTCGGCTTTTCGCCAGGTATTCGTTGCCGTCAGTGAGAATTACGAGATTCCGTTGTTGCCCTTCCTGCTCGCGCCGGTTGCGGAAGACCCGGCGCTGATGCAGTCGGATGGTATTCATCCGACCGCTGCGGCGCAGCCCTTGATACTTGAGCATGCCTGGCCGTTGATTGAGGCCTGGCTCGATGAGCAGGCAGACTGACCATGTCCACGATGATTCGCTGCTGTGCCGGCCTGTTGCTGTTGCTGCTGCTCAGTCCTTCTTTGCTGGCACGAGAATATCCCTGGCAGCCCGGCAATCACCTGGTCGGTGAGTTGTTTCATGTCCCGGCACGCTTCGAGGATACCTTTCACTTGCTGGGTAAAAAGCATGGTTACGGTTACCTGGAGTTGCTTGCAGCCAACCCGGACATTGACCCCTGGTTGCCGGGGGAGGGTACTGCGGTACTGATGCCGGGGCAGCATGTTTTGCCGCACGGCGCGACTCAGGGCATTCTGATCAACCTGCCGGAATTCCGCCTGTATTTCTTCTCGCCAGAAGGCGACAGCGTTGTGACCTATCCAATCGGTATCGGTCGCGAAGGTTGGGCTTCACCGACCGGGGAAACACAGGTACGTTACAAGGAGGCCAATCCGCGCTGGTTCCCGCCTCAATCGATCATCGAAGATTATGCGTTGCGCGGCGAACACCTGCCGCGCATGGTCCCGCCGGGGCCGGAGAATCCGTTGGGTGCCTACAAAATGAATCTGGCCATGGGTGCTTACGTGATTCATGGCACCAACAAGCCGTTTGGCATTGGCATGCGGGTCAGTTCCGGCTGCTTCCGGCTGGACAACAATGATATCGGCGAGTTGTTCCCGCAGGTCCCTCTGGGCACACCGGTGACTATTGTCAACCAACCGTTCAAGCTCGGGATACACCAGGGGGCGCTCTATCTGGAAGCGCACACACCGCTGGATGAGCATGGTTTGCCGACAGCGCTGGATCGCTTCGCCGCGATTCGCGACTTGATGAGCGAGCGAGCCGAGTTGACCTATGGCATGCGGCTGGATTGGGCGCGCATTCGGGAAGTAGTCGATGCAGCGGAAGGGGTGCCGGTAAAAATTGGCGAGCCATTGCGTTTGTAATCCGACAATAACTCGCCAGCAAACAACCTTATTTGCGGCTGCTTTGCTCCAGCATGCGAACTGCGCGCTGGTTGGCTTCATCAGCTGACTGCTGAGCGCGCTGGGCCGCGGCCAGAGCTTCATCTGCCTTGCGGTTGGCCTGATCAGCGGTTTGCTGGGCACGCTGGGCAGCGCTTTCAGCAGCAGAAATGCGTGAACTCATTTCTTGCTGACCGGTATTGGCACAGCCAACGGCCAGAAGAGCGCCCAGGGCAACTGCAGATACTTTCAGTGCAATGGTATTCATGTAAATCCCCTTAAATTGATAAGTCCTTGCCAGGAGCTGGCAAGGCCAATATTAGCAGCTGATTGGCCTCAGTGAAGGGTCTGGACCATAAATCAACGCGCTTTGGCGATATTCAGCAGCCATGATCTGCTTGTCTTGACAGGACATTGCGGTATCTTGTTGCGGCGTGGACACACCTCCAATCCAATAACTCCAAAAAGGATTGCATTTATGTTGGGAAATCTGGGCTTGCTGGCGGGGCTGGCATTGCTGATCTTCATGGCGCTGCGTGGCGTCAATATCTTCTTTGCCTCCATTTTTGCCGCTCTGGTAGTTGCCGTAACCAATGGCCTGTTCATTCCCACTGCATTGCTGGATCACTATGCCAGTGGTCAACTGGGTGCTTTCAGCTTTGCTGGTCGTTTCTTCCTGCTGTTCCTGTGTGGCGCAATCTTTGGTAAAGCCATGGCGACCAGCCAGGCCGCCAAGAGCATTGCCATGGCTATCACCAATACCCTTGGAGTCAAACGTACCCTGCTGGTCGGTATGCTGGTCTGTGCCTTGCTGACCTATGGCGGGGTAGTGGTCTTCGTGGTGGTCTTCACCATGTACCCTCTGGGTATTACCCTGATGCGTGAAGCCAATCTGCCCAAGCGTCTCTGGGCGGCGGCTACCTCGGTGGGTGCCGGCACCTTTACCATGACAGCGTTGCCGGGCACGCCTTCGATTCACAACGTGATATCCGCCAGTTCTCTGGGAACCGATCTGTTCGCCGGTGGCTGGATCGGCATCTTTGCTGCTCTGATCATGGGTGGCCTGGGGATGTGGTACGTCGAGCGTGGCTGGACCAAGGCCCGCAGCACGGGCGAAGGCTTTGTCGAGAATGCGCAGGACCGACGCATGGAGCAACTGATCGGCGATCCCGAAGACTGCCCGCCCTGGTTTCTGGCGATGGTGCCGATGGTCGTGGTCCTGGGAACCATCATGCTGCCGCGTCTGATTCTGGGTATGGCTGACTGGTCAGAAAGCACCAGCGCTATGGCAGGTATCCTGGCCTTCAGTCAGTCGCAGCCGATCGTTTGGCCAAGCATGGCGTTGATTCTGGGGTCGCTGACCTGTGTTGTGCTGTTCCGCAGCATGCGTCGCCAGGTCATGTCGGTATTCGGCCAGGGTGCAGAGGATTCGGTGATGCCGCTATTCAACACCGCTGCCGTTATCGGTTTTGGCGGTGTGGTTACCCAAACAGCCGGTTTTGCGGCTTTTGCTGAATGGATCATCGGTGCCAATCTGCCACCGTTGCTGTCGGTGTTTGCCTCGGCCAGTGTGGTGTCGGCAATCGTTGGTTCATCCTCTGGTGGCCTGCAGATCTTCATGCAGACACTGGCGCCTACCTATCTTGAGATGGGCGTACAGCCGGAAATTCTGCACCGTATCGCTGCCATTGCTTCCGGCGGTCTTGATTCGTTGCCGCATTGCGGTGCGGTTATTGCCACCTTCATGATCATGGGGCTGACGCACAAGGAAGCCTACAAGGATATGTTCGTGGTTACCGTGGCGATTCCGGTTATCGCCTGTCTGGCTTCCATCGGGTTGCTGATGGCACTCGGTATAGGTGTGGTTCCTCCTGCGGGTTGACTTTTTTTGGCTCAGGGGATGAACTAACCCTCTGGGCCAAAGTCAAAACTTTCTGCCAGCAAAATAAGATTGAATAAAGCGTGGGTGTCATGCAACTGGGAGGATTATATGAGCAGCAACGAAACCAAGATCCAGCACGACAAGCGTGCCCGACAATTTTTTATCGTCGTCGGTGAGCAAAAAGCCTATCTGTCCTACATGGACCTCGGCAAGAAAACGCTTGATTACTACCGCACCTTTGTCCCCCAGGGTCTGCGTGGTCGCGGTTTTGCGGCGAAACTGACCGAGTACGCATTGAAGTATGCCGAACAGACAGGCTACTCGGTCATCCCTTCCTGTTCTTATGTCGAGCGCTTCATGCAACGTTACAACCGTGACGATGCGAAAACGGCCTGATTCAAACCTCCCGCTCTGCACCTGCTCCAGTCTCCCGCGACCGGCAAAGCTGGCATCCTGACGCTGACTATTTGCCTGATTTACCGGGCCGGGCGCACGCCACTTCTCCGTTGCACAAGCAAAAAAAACCCGAACTCTGGGGGAGGAGTTCGGGTCAAGACCATTAGGAGTGATACGAGAGTAAGCACAAATGTTTACTCTGACAGCTCCGACACTTGGGGGATATGTCAGAACTGTTAACCATTAGTATCGACGCTTTTTGCGCTTTTTCCAGTTTTGCCGGGTGATTTTATAAACTCATTTGGAATACGTTTCATTCTGTTTATCGTGATGGGTTACAGATGGGCAGAGAGGCGGGTTTGTCGCAGGCTCCGCCAGCGGTTCAGCCGTTGCAGCAAGTCCTCCAGACGGTAAATTTCCTGCTGGCGCGCCTTGCTGAGCAGAATCAATAACAGTTCAGCAGTGGCTTGGGCGTCCGCAGCTGCATTGTGACGAGCGCTGTTGAGCAGGCCGAAGTATGTCAACCAGTCATCCAGGCCGCCACGACCCACGTCTGCTTGTGGAAACAGCATCGGGGCCATATCGGCCACGTCGATGAATCTATGCTGCAAGCGATAACCCAGGTCCTGCTTCAGGCTGCGTCCGAGCATGCGCTGATCAAAGGGCGCATGAAAGGCGAACAACACGCATCCTCGGGCAAACTCCAGAAAATCCAGCAAACCATCGGCCGCAGCGCAGCCCAGGGCTATGTCACTGGGCGCAATGCCATGCAGCAGCACCGCTTCAGTGACTTTGTGGCCAGGCCGGAACAGGGTGCACTCAAACTGCTGGCCCATATCGATAGCCCCCTGTTCAATCGCCACCGCACCAATGGATAAGACCTGGTCGCGATAGAGGTTCAGGCCACTGGTTTCCAGGTCCAGGACGATCAGCCGGCTTGCGTGCAGCGGCTGCTGGTCGGTTTGTGGTGGCGCGACAAGCTGTTCACGGCGCTCGCGTTGGTGGCTGTTCAGTACCGGGCGGCGACGGGTTAACCAGTTGGACATGTTCACAGGTTGTACCTCAATGCCAGGCTGGCTTGCAGGCGCTTGGCCTGGCGGAAGGACTCGCGCAAGATTCGTCGGTCGAGGTGATTGAGGCTGTCCGGGTCAATCCGGTTGCTGAAGGCTTTGCCTTCGAGGTCCTGGCGCTGGTGTTGCTGCATGCGGATGAGCTGGATGAAGTGATAGGCCTCTTCGTAGGCGGCGGCATCCTTGCTGTCGATAACCCCTTGTTCGCTCAGCAGGCGGAAGCGCTCCAGCGTGTTGTTCTCGCGAATACCATGGGCCAGGCTGAGTAGTCGGGCGGCATCCACGAAGGGGGTCAATCCCTGGGTTTTCAGGTCCAGGGTATCCTTGTCAGCGCCGCTGCGTGCAACCACAAAATCACGGATACGGCCGATGGGTGGGCGGAGCCGCAAGGCGTTCTGGGCCAGCAGGTGCTGGAATACGCTATTGCGCCGGATGTTCTGCATCACCTCGGCAAACATCCCTTCGGCCGCTAGCTCATCCCCCCAGACTACTCGACAATCGAAATAGATCGATGAAGCAAGCAGGTTGTCCGGGGTGGCTTCGCTGATCATGCGCTGGAACTTGCTGCGCCACTCATCCAGGGAAAGGCACAGTGCCGGGTTGCCGGCCATGATATTGCCCTTGCACAGAGTAAAGCCGCATTCGGCCAAGGCCTGATTGATTTTCTCCGCCAACGGCAGCAACTGCCGTCGCTTGCTTTCGGCATCAGTGGCATCGCTGGCGCTGAACAGAATGCCATTGTCCTGATCGGTATGCAGGGTCTGTTCACGACGACCTTCGCTGCCAAAGCACAGCCAGGTGAAGGGCAGGTCTTGCAGATCGAATTGCTGCCGGCACAGCTCAATCACCCGGCACACGGTATGATCATTGAGCAGGGTGACGATATGGGTTATCTGGGTGCTGGAAGCACCATGCGCAAGCATGTTTTCTACCAGATGACGAATGTCGCTGCGCAACGCCTTCAGGGTGCTGATGCGGCTGGCCTGGCGGATCGTTCGCGCCAGGTGAACCAGATCGACCCGTTGCAGTGAAAACAGATCCCGTTCGGAAACCATGCCCAGCAGCTGTCCCTGGTCCACCACGCAGATATGGGCGATGTGGTGAGTGGTCATGGCAATCGCTGCATCAAAGGCACTGTGGCTGCTGCTGAGATGGAAGGGGTCGGCGGTCATTGCTTCGGCAATCGGTGCGGCTACGTTGATCTGGTCTTCGGCCACCACCCGGCGCAGGTCGCGCAGGGTGAAAATGCCGATCAGTCGTTCAGCCTGCATGACGGCAATACTGCCGACACTGTGCTCGTGCATGCGGCGCACGGCCTGATTGATCGGCAGCTCCGGCGCGCAGGTGACCGGCTGACGCATGACCAGCTCGCCCAGGCGGGTATCCAGCGAATATTGTGCGCCGAGGTTTTCCGCCGCTTGCATCTGTGCCTGTTGATTGACCTGGTCCAGCAGGCTGCTGACACCCCGCAGGGCAAAGTCACGAAAGGGGGGAGACAAAGAAAACAGGCGCACAAAATGCGCTTTCGGCAGGCACAGACAGAAGGTATCTTCCCCGGCCATGTGTGCCGTCCGGGTGGCGCGCTCGCCAATCAATGCGGCCAGCGGGAAACATTCGCCGACGCTGATCTCGAAAGTGGTTTCCGGCTGATCCTGCCCCGCCAGCATGCGCTGACCACTGATCAGCCCTTGTTTGACGATAAAGAACTGATCGACCGGGCCGTCACTGGGCTGAATGATGCACTCGCCCAAGGCGTAAAAACGCAGCTGACAATGCTCGACCAGATACGCCAGATGGCTGGCTTCCATCTGGTTGAAAGGCGGGTATTTGAGCAACAGGCTCATGGTGCCGTGCACGTTCTGTTGCACAGCGGTTTTGCCTGTCTGACGGTAGAGGTCGCTTTTGCTCATTGTTATCGCCCTTTGATCCGTATGGATACTATGCCTTGCAACGGGTAATCAATACCATGCGACCTTGGTCTAGAAGGTTGCTGAACCCCTGATCTGACCGGCAGCTCTGTTTTGAAAACAATTTGGCAACAAGCTGTTTTTTAATTCCACTCAGGAGCCGCTTTTGCTATCGTTCGGGTTTGTATACAAGTGAACGAAAGGCGTCACATTGACGTAATGGCAGTGTCGTTTACTGCGGTGGTTTTTTCTTTAAGCGCCACCGACTAATTGGCACAAAGGGGTCCTGAATTGATCAAGGTGTTGGTGGTTGATGACCACGACCTGGTTCGCACCGGTATCAGTCGCATGCTGGCCGATGTACCTGATCTGGATGTGGTAGGGGAAGCCGATAACGGTGAAACCGCCATTACCCTGGCGCGTCAGCTGCACCCGGACGTGGTGCTGATGGATGTACGCATGCCCGGTATTGGCGGCCTCGAAGCGACCCGCAAATTGCTGCAACATGACCGCAACGTCAAGGTCATTGCCGTTACCGTCTGCCATGAAGAACCTTTCCCGACCCGTCTTATGCAGGCAGGTGCTGCCGGATACATCACCAAGGGCGCAGCCCTGGAAGAGATGGTCACGGCGATTCGCCAGGTCAGCAAGGGGCAGCGCTATATCAGCCCGGAGATTGCTCAGCTGCTGGCGTTGAAACCCTTTGGCCAGGACACGGAAACCCCCTTTGATCAATTGTCTGAACGGGAAATCCAGATCGCGCTGATGATCGTCAGTTGCGAGAAGGTTCAGAGCATCTCAGACAAGCTCTGCCTCAGTCCGAAAACCGTGAATACATACCGCTACCGCATTTTCGAAAAGCTGGGCATTACCAGTGATGTGGAGTTGACCCTGCTGGCAGTCCGTCACGGCATGATCGAAGCCCGTTGACTATGGCGGCAGACACCTTCGATGCCAGTGCCTTTCTGGCCACGGTTACCAGCAAGCCAGGCGTTTATCGCATGTACGCCGGTGATGGTCAGGTGCTGTACGTCGGCAAGGCCAAGAATCTCAAAAATCGTCTCGCCAGTTATTTTCGCAAAACCGGGCTGAGTCCCAAGACCGCTGCGCTGGTGGCGCGCATCCGTCAAGTCGATACCACCATCACGGCCAATGAGACCGAAGCGCTACTGCTGGAACAGAGCCTGATCAAGTCCGAGCGCCCGCCCTACAATATTCTGCTGCGGGATGACAAATCCTATCCCTATGTGTTTCTCTCCAGTCAGGATACATTCCCCCGCCTTGGGCTGCACCGCGGGACCAAACGCGTTAAAGGCCGCTACTTCGGCCCGTACCCGAGCGCCGGGGCGATTCGTGAAAGTCTCAACCTGTTGCAGAAAGCCTTTCAGGTTCGCCAGTGCGAAGACAGCTACTTTCGCAACCGCACACGACCCTGCCTGCAATATCAGATCAAGCGCTGCAAAGGGCCCTGTGTCGGTCTGGTGGACGAGCAGGAGTACGCCGAAGACGTTCGGCACTCGGTCATGTTTCTTGAAGGCCGCAGCAACGCCTTGAATGGCGAACTCAGCGAAGCCATGGAAAAAGCCGCCAGCGCGCTGGACTTTGAGCGTGCCGCTGAATTGCGCGACCAGATTTCCCTGCTGCGCCGGGTGCAGGATCAGCAAACCATGGATACAGAGCAGGGCAATGTCGATGTCCTCGCCGCTGCCGTAACGCCTGGCGGTGCTTGCGTGCATGTGGTCATGGTGCGTCAGGGCAGGGTACTGGGCACGCGCAACCACTTCCCCCGCGTACCTATCGAACAGACACCGGGGCAAGTCCTCGCGGCCTTTTTGCCACAGTATTACCTGGGTGCCAGCGAGCGCGAGGTGCCGGGGCAGATCATTGTCAATGCAGTGGATGACGATATGCCGGTGGTTGCCGAAGCCCTGGCTGCGGCGCGTGGTTACAGTGTCAGCATCAGCCAGCGGGTGCGTGGTACTCGCGCCCGCTGGCAGCAAATGGCGGTCAGCAATGCCGAACAGGCCCTGGCTGGCCAACTGGCCAACAAACAACACGTGCAGCAGCGCTTTATCGCGCTGCAGGAAGCACTGGGGCTGGATGAACTGCCCAATCGCCTTGAATGCTATGACATCAGCCACTCCAGTGGCGAAGCCACTGTCGCTTCCTGCGTGGTATTCGGGCCAGAAGGCCCGCTGAAAAGCGATTACCGGCGTTTCAATATCGAAGGGGTGACCGCAGGGGATGACTATGCCGCCATGCGGCAGGCGCTGATGCGGCGCTTCCAGCGCATACAGGACGGCGAGGGCAAACTGCCCGATGTACTGATTGTTGATGGTGGCAAAGGTCAGATGAGCATGGCCAGAGAGGTGCTGCAAGAGTTGGCCATACACGATCTGACGTTGCTGGGTGTCGCCAAGGGCGTTACCCGTAAAGCCGGGATGGAAACCCTGTTTCTGAATGACACACAGAACGAACTGCGTCTGCAGGAACATTCACCAGCATTGCATCTGATTCAGCATATCCGAGACGAAGCGCACCGGTTTGCCATTACCGGGCATCGCCAGCGTCGTGGCAAGGCACGTAACCAGTCACCACTGGAGGGAATCGCCGGCGTCGGCCCGAAACGCCGCCGTGAACTGCTCAAGCACTTTGGTGGGCTGCAGGAGCTCAGTCGCGCCAGTAATGAAGAAATCGCCAAGGCGCCCGGTATCAGCAAGGCGCTGGCAGAAAAGATCTACGCTGCCTTGCACAGCGCTTAATTATGTTACCGCTCTGTGCAAGTGCCGTTGCATTCCTTAGAATGGCGTTGATTCACCAATTCCTCCGCGCGGTTGCCAGTCCATGAACATACCCAACATCCTCACATCCCTGCGGGTTGTGCTGATACCTGTTTTTATTTTGTTCTACTACTTGCCGTTTGGCTGGAGCTATCTGGCAGCTGCGATCATTTTTACCATCGCCAGCGTGACTGACTGGCTGGATGGCTACCTGGCACGCAAGCTGGATCAGAGCACGCCTTTCGGCGCTTTTCTTGATCCGGTGGCTGACAAGCTCATGGTGGTCGTTGCGCTGATCCTGCTGGTACAGAGTCACGCCAATTTCTGGATAACCTTGCCTGCCATGGTCATTATCGGCCGCGAGATCGTCATCTCCGCGCTGCGCGAATGGATGGCCGAGCTCGGTGCCCGTGCTCAGGTCGCCGTTTCCAATCTGGGCAAATACAAGACGACAGCGCAAATGGTCGCGCTTATCGTCCTGCTGGCCAACCCGGTGACCTTTACCTGGTGGGTGCTGCTGGGCTACGTGCTGCTGGGCATCGCTGCCGTACTGACCCTGTGGTCGATGATCATATACCTGCGCGCAGCCTGGCCGCATATGCGTACCGAGAAATAACCCGTTTCAGATCAAAAATCGAACAAAAACAAAAAGTTGAAAAAAGTGTTGACGCCACCGGGCTAATCTTTAGAATACGCCCTCGTTGAAGGCATTAACTTTTTGTTAACCTACAACGTATGCGGGAACAGCTCTGATTGACAGAGCGCTACCTTGGCAAGGTAGAGGCGGGCCACACTGGCTCGTGAGTTCTCGGGACCTTAGGTCAAATGTTGTACAGTGTTTGCGGGAATAGCTCAGTTGGTAGAGCACGACCTTGCCAAGGTCGGGGTCGCGAGTTCGAGTCTCGTTTCCCGCTCCAGATTCAAAAAGCCTGTTGATGTCATCCACAACATGCTTGTCCCTTTATGAGGCCGGGTGGCAGAGTGGTTATGCAGCGGATTGCAAATCCGTGTACGCCGGTTCGATTCCGACCTCGGCCTCCATCTTTTTCAGTATCCTGCCAGCCCGGATGGCGAAACTGGTAGACGCAAGGGACTTAAAATCCCTCGGAGGCAACTCCGTGCCGGTTCGATTCCGGCTCCGGGCACCAATTACTCCGCTCTCCTCGGCACCGCATGGTCGCTGAAAACCCATTCCTGTTTCCTTCGGTAGCCTCTGAATAGCTCCTTGCGTGCTCAGCGTAACCTGAAGCGTGCAGATATGCTGAGTTTGGTTGCGACGTGAAGGCTGGTTGCCTTTACCAGCAACAAAGTGCCGCAGATGTGCGCTTCAGGTCTCGCCCTTCGGGGCTTTCCGGCTGACACGTACTCGTCGTTGCAATTTTTTGCTGGATCGACATACACCGACAAAATTGCGCCTTGATTGCGCGCCAGCCTGAAAGCCTGAGCAGGCAAGGAGTTGTTCAGTGGCTCCCTACATTTGGCAAGATCGGAAAACTGCGTTAGTGTTCGGGCCGTATGGCAGGATGCCGGCCCCTATTATGGATAAGCTGACCACCTTCCATTGTTCTATCCACCATTCGAAACGCCATACTTCTAGGCATATTCACGCTTGCGGGGAAGTCCAGTACCCAATGCCCGTGTTTGCTGAAGATATATAAGGAAGCCAGTCAATGACATGGGGACGGTTTGGGTATATTTGCCGTAAGGCTAGTGTCGACCACAGGGACAATGAGTCCATTGCTCATTGTCTGCAAAGAATCGATCGTGAAGAGGCTAGTGATTTATATGGGGGCAGGGAGGCTGCTGACAGGTGGCCCAGGGTGATATTGGATAAAATCGGACTTATGACGGACAGGGAAGAAGCCCGTCGTGTTTTAGATATATACAGGAATTTGAACTTGTCGCAGGGCTTTGATGAGCCAATGACTCTGAAGCGGGCTGTTGCATATCTTGGTTTGGTGTTGTTTGTTTTTTATTCTGTTGTCGGGTTGTATCATTTAAAGATAATTCCTAACTTTCTAAAGGTGTTTGATACGCTTGGATTGTCTGCGCCGCGTTCTCTGATCCTGTATCAGGACTATATGGGCTACTTTGTGCTGCTGGTGTCTGTTTTTTTGATAACGATCTTGCTGGTGGGCTTTGAGATGCGCTCGCTCTTCAAGTTTACGGTCGGTAGAGAAAAAGGCTTTATCTTCAAGTATCTGTTGTTCTCGCCGATCAGGGACTCCTATCGAAAGGTGATAGCTGTATTGCAGTTTCCGGTTGCCGACTCAGGGTCCAACGTAACCGGGTCCGAGGAGAGTGTTGTGCGTCATTTGCGAGCAGTTAGACACTCTGAAATGAATGTCTCGGTAGAAATGAAAGCCTTGATAGAGCAGGAGATGAAGTGTCTTTTGGACGGCTGCGAGAAACAAGTGAAACTTATGTTGATGCTGGTTGGCGTTGTCGTACTGTTTGGAATTTTCTTCTTCCTGACCAGCGCTTACTCACCCATTTTTATTCTAGGAGACGCAGTATGAGGGATGCCAAAGGGTTTACTTTGATTGAGCTGATGGTTGTGGTTGCCATTATCGGAATACTGGCATCCATTGCATTGCCCTCCTATCAGGTATATGTGCAAAGAAGTGAAGTGACAGAGGCGTTGAGCATGGCTGGCTCCATCAGGGAGAATGTAGATAACTACTATGTTGAAATGCTTGAATTTCCGCAAGACAACGAGGTTGCAGGAGTGCCGGCACCGGGTTATTTGATTGGAAACCGAATCACTGGTGTGGTTGTAGAGGCGGGCGCTATTCATGTGACAATGGGAAATAAAGCATCTCAACCGCTTCAGGGCAAGGTACTAACTTTCCGACCTGCGGTTGTCAAGGGAAGTCCATCAAGTCCGGTTGCCTGGCTGTGCGGCTACGATGAGCCTGTTACGGGTATGGAGGCTTCTGGAAGCAATCTGACAGATATAGGGAAAGAATTCTTGCCGGCGGCATGTCGTGGGTAGATCACATCACAAAGGGTATACGCTGGTAGAGCTGATGGTCGTGGTTGCGGCCATTGGCATGTTGATGCTGCTGACTGTGCAGTCATACCCGGTGTATATAAAAAGAAGTGAAGTGGCTGAAGCCTTGATGATGGCGGGCACCTTAAGAGAGGACGTAACCAGCTATTATGTTCAGAGACAGGCATTTCCTGAGGATAATGAGATGGCGGGTATTCCTGAGTTTGACTTCTCGAGTTACTACCGAATTTCTGCCCTGATTGTTGAGTCTGGCGCAATTCACGTAACACTGGGCAACAGTGCTTACGAATCACTTCATGGCAAGGTTTTAACTTTTAGGCCCGCCGTTGTTGCGGGAAATCCAGCAAGCCCAATTGCGTGGCTGTGTGGGTACGACGAGCCTGTAGCCGGCATGACTGTTTTTGGAAGTAATAAAACGGACCTGGATAGAGGGTTCTTGCCGGCAGTCTGTCGCGGCTGATTCGTGCTGGTTTGTGTCAGCGTCTTACTTGCGTAATCAAGGGAGCGGGGAGTAAACCTGCCCGGGAGTGACAGTGCCTTTATTCTATTCATACCTCAGGGTGTTCGTGTTTCTCGGCTGTACCTTGGCAGGTATTCAGGTACCGGTATTCGTCGACCAATATGGTAAAAGCCTGGAATCGCACCTGGCAGAATCGCGGATTGCTCTCAACGAATTTCAGGATGATGCGGATAGATTTTTTGCCGGTAGTCTGGAAAATCTGATAGCGCACTATCGATCCAATGCTGACCAGGTTTTTAATGAGGGTGGCCGCAGCATTCAATCCATTTACGATCGTCATTTAATGCTGCAGAGGAATGTCCGCCAATTCCAGAGCAACCCATGGTCGGCGTACTCTCAGGTATTGCTCACGCCGGTGCCCGATGTGAGACAGGAAGTCTGGAAAAATTATTCCTATGCCATTCAGTTAAAGCCGGCTGCCATCGCTTTTGGTCTGGTTGCGGGCTTGATTTTTACTCTGGGAATTGAGCTTTTGCTCAAATTGCTGCTCAAAACCCCGGGGTTGCTCAATAAAAGACTGCAATCGAACCCAAAGCCATGAATATGGCTGCGCGTCTGGTTCAGGCTCGCGCCTTTCAAGCTTCAGGTCACAGATCAAGGAGTAACGCTTGCTGAAGCCCGTGATACAGGAAGAAACCACCGGATGTGGCATTGCCTCTGTTGCCAACATTCTGGGCAAGACCTACTCGGAAATGAAGCTCGCAGCAAATGCCCTGGGCATCCATGCTGACGACAAAGCGCTCTGGTCGGATACCCGCTATGTACGAAGAATCCTGTCGCATGCCGGGGTAGCAACGTCTGACGACGAGATTCCGTTTGAATCATGGAATACATTGCCGGATCTGGCATTGCTGTCCATAAAGCATTACCGGGAAGATGGCAGAAACTACTGGCACTGGGTTGTTTTCAAACGCGAGAATGGTCGGGCTTTTGTGCTGGACTCTGCAAGCTATTTGCCATCGAATATCCGAACGGATTTCAATGCAATGGAGCCCAAGTGGTTCATTGAAGTCAAGCAGGCATGAACAGGCAATTAAAGCGCTTTCATCAACTTGCGAGTATGCGCAAGGCTGAGTAAATGACTGAATAGATGAGACTGACGGTGCGCTTCAAACAAATAGTGAAGGTTTCGGTGGCTGTTGGGGTTGTATTGGCGCTTGGCCTTCCCGCAACTCATCTACTGGTTACGGGGTAGTGTTCATAATTCTGTGTCACCTCTTTAATCTACTCATCAGAGAGGTGAACCATGAGCAAACCCACATTCGACATTGACGCCGCCCTGCAAGCCCTGCGTGACGGCCAGGATTTGACCGGTAAAGACGGCATTCTCACGCCGTTGATCAAGCAACTCACCGAAGCCGCCATGCAGGCTGAGTTGGACAATCATCTTGCCAAAGAGGCCACGCCGAACCGCAAGAATGGCACGACTGGCAAGACCATGAAAGGCCCCGTCGGCAGCTTCGAATTGAAGACGCCCCGTGACCGCAGCGGCACCTTCGAGCCCCAGCTTATCAAGAAACACCAGACGCACCTGACCGATGAGCTGGAGCGCAAAATCCTGGCCCTGTTTGCGCTCGGCAACAGCTACCAGGACATCCGCGCTCACATTGCTGAGTTATATGATATTGAGCTGTCCAACGGCACCATCAATGCTGTCACCGACAAACTTCTGCCAGAGCTACAGGCATGGCGAGAGCGTGATCTTGAAGTCATCTATCCAATTGTCTGGCTTGACGCCATTCACTACAAAATCAAGGAAAACGGGCGTTACGTCAGCAAGGCCATCTACACCATTCTCGCCCTGAACATCGAGGGAAAGAAGGAGCTGCTTGGCCTGTATCTGTCCGACCAGGAAGGCGCCCATCACTGGCTCTCCGTGCTGACAGACCTCTACAATCGTGGCGTTAAGGACATCCTGATCGCCTGTGTAGATGGCCTGAAAGGCTTCCCGGAAGCCATCGAGAGCATTTACCCGAAAACGGAAATCCAGCATTGCGTGATTCACCAGATCCGCAACTCGCTGAAGTATGTCGCATCGAAAAACCAGAAAGCCTTCATGGCTGATCTGAAGCCCGTCTACAAGGCTGCAACGCTGAACGCCGCAGAAATCGCACTCGATGAACTGGAAGCCAAATGGGGCGAGAAATATCCAATGGTGATCAAGTCTTGGCGGGGCAAATGGCCAACCCTATCGGCCTACTTCAAATATCCCGATTACGTCCGCACTGCGATTTACACCACCAATGCGGTGGAGGCTGTGCATCGCCAGTTCCGCAAGCTGACCAAGACCAAGGGCGGCTTTGCCAGTGAGAACGCCTTACTGAAGCTGCTCTATGCCGGTATACTCAAGGCATCCGAGCGCTGGACCCACCCCGTTCAGAACTGGAACCTGACGCTGTCGCAGATGGCCATCCACTTCCCCGAGCGCCTGGACGAATACATCAGTCTGTGACGCTGCTGTCGGTGACACAGAGTTTTGAACACCCTCGGTTACGGCGGCGTCTGATAAGCAATCGATTCGGCCGGTTCCCGCTGGCCAGACTGATGATGCGAGCCGGCTTAATGCGGTACCCGTCGATGAGCTGTGGGCGATACCTGAATCGCCTCGTGACGCCGAACAAGAGCTGGCAGCGCTGTTGAACCGGGCACGACAAGATCAACTGCCGGTATCGATTTCAGGTGCCAGGCACTCGATGGGCGGCCACACAATCGCACCGGGCGGCATCGTTATCAATATGCTCCCGTTCCGCGGTATGTCGCTGGATGAAGACGGTGCGGTGCTGACCGTCCAGGCTGGGGCACTGTGGTCCGATGTTATTCCCTTTCTCGATCGGCATGGCCGCTCCGTGGCGATCATGCAATCGGATAGCTCCTTTTCGGTCGGGGGCTCACTGAGTGTCAATGTGCACGGTTGGCAGGCCAACCGACCGCCGATTTCGTCCTCGGTAAAGGCGTTCAGCCTGCTCATGGCTGATGGTCGCATAGTGCGCTGCAGTCGAAAGGAAAATTCACAGCTGTTCAACCTGGTGCTGGGTGGCTACGGACTGTTCGGCATTATCCTCGAAGCAGAACTCTGGACGGTTCCCAACGAGTGGTATGAGGTATCACGCTATTCGATGCCGGCAGAGCGGTTTTCCAGGGCATATCAGGAACACGTGAGAGAGGACGAAGCAGCTGAAATGGCTTTCGGTCGTCTACGGGTGACCGAGAGTGGTTTTCTTGAAGACATGATCTTGACTGTCTATCGGACAACCGATCAAAAAACGGATTCGCTACCGCCGCTGACCGCGTCAAATCTGGACCCTCTGCGACGTACTGTTTTTCGTGGTTCGGTCGGCAGCGACTATGGAAAACGCCTGCGCTGGACTTTGGAAACCCGGTTGGGCGAGAAGCTCGGTGGGCGATTCGTGGCGCGAAATCAGTTGCTCGATACCGATGTGTCTTTGTTTACAAATCGCAAGGAAGAGCAAACCGACATCCTTCATGAGTACTTTGTGCCTTCGAATCAGTTTGCTGCTTTTCTGGTTCATGCCCGAGACATTATTCCGCGGCACGGTCTGGATCTGTTGAATGTCACTGTCCGAGATGTCCAGCAGGACACTGAGACCTTTATGAGCTATGCCGACCAGGATATGTTGGCGCTTGTCATGCTTTTTAGTCAGGCGCGCACAGAAGCGGGCGAGGAGAGCATGCGTGACATGACCCGCGAGCTGATCGATGCCAGCCTGGATCTGGGCGGTCGCTATTACCTGCCGTACCGGCCACACGCGACCCTTGATCAGTTTCTGCAGGCATATCCCCAGGCGACGGAGTTTGTCGCACTCAAACGTGCGCATGATCCCGGCGAGCTTTTTACCAACCAGTTCTACGACAAATACCTGAGTCATCTGAATATGGCGGCTGAAGAAGCGCCGGTCAGCAACCGGGAATCTGGGCACTGACGACATCGAGAATATCGGTATCCATTGGGCACTCGATTTCGCTCTGGTGTAGCCTGTATCAGTAACATTGCCCCCGGGGACTCGGATTCATGATTACCGGCATCAACCACATTACTTTTTCAGTCAGGGATTT
Organism: Halopseudomonas salegens; assembly: GCF_900105655.1. NCBI lineage: Bacteria > Pseudomonadati > Pseudomonadota > Gammaproteobacteria > Pseudomonadales > Pseudomonadaceae > Halopseudomonas > Halopseudomonas salegens. The sequence goes on along the minus strand of NZ_LT629787.1, from coordinate 1,706,043 downwards.
GACTGCGTCCATCGCGTTCTACCGCGACTTGATGGGAATGAAGTTGCATGTGTTCTGGGATACTGGCGCCTACCTCAGTGCCGGCGACACCTGGTTATGTTTGAGTCTGGGCGAGCCTGAGCCCGCGAAGGACTATACCCACATTGCATTCAGTGTCGGTGATCAAGAGCTTGCAGCGTTGCGCAACAAGCTGCAACAGGCAGGCGTCAGGGAGTGGCAACAAAATACCAGTGAAGGCGACTCCCTGTACCTGCTCGACCCCAATGGCCATCGTCTGGAACTGCATTGCGGTACACTGCAATCGCGTCTGGCCGAACTTGAAATGTCACCTTATAAGGGCTTGGTCTGGTGCTGAAACCTGGCAACCGTTACCTGCCCGGAATGTTTCGGTTACCGCTGTCACTTGAAATGACCTGGTGTCCAGCAGCAATACCTCAGTAGTCTACGGAGTAGGTCAACGTGTAGGTGCGGCCCTGGCCCTTGAAGTCGAACAGTGATTCAAATCCGTAGAACAGCTGGGCCCGTTGGCCCCATACGGTGTCGTACTGCGTATCCAGCAGGTTGGTAACGGCCAGGTCGAGCTGGCCTAGCGGCAACGGATGGGATGCCATGAGGTCAAAGGTCGTATAGCCCTCGATCTTGTCACCAGCATCATCGCTGATATCAAAGGCCTTGGCTCCCTGCAGGCGTACCGAGCTACGGTTTTTCTGCCAACGCACGAAGGCGGTGGCATTGGGCAGGCTGGCAGCGGTCACCAGGTTTTTCTGCCAGCTACCGGTGCTGTCTTCGATTTCAGAGCGCACGTAGTGAGCACTGGCGCCGAATGACCATTGTTCGTCGGCGCGCCAGTTGAGTGCGCCTTCAATGCCGTAGTCCCGGGTTTTACGGTCGACGACATCCACGGTCAGCGTTGTGCGGTTGGTCTGGGCTTCCTTGTCGGACCAGGTGTAGTAACTGGCCAGCTGGGCATCCCAGCGGGCTTGATAGGTTCGCCAACCGAATTCGACCTGATTGGTTTTCAGGCCAGGGATCGGGTTGTCGTCAATGTTCAACGAATTGGTCAGAATGTAGCGGTTACCTTGCAGGCTGTAACTGCCGCGTCCGGCGACTTTGCCAGGGTCCGGGATTTCAAAGCCCTGACTGACGTTGGCCCATATCTGGTGACCGTTGTTCAGTTTATAGATGGCGCCGGCATTCAGCAGGGTTACATCGTAATCACTCTCGCCACCCGGTATGGCATCTGCACCCTCTACCAGTCCGCGTTCTGCCTCAACGGCTTGCTGGGTGCCTATGAAGGGCTCCATTTCAAGGCGTGCGTAGCGTTGGCGGATACCGGCATTCAATTGCAGGCGGTCTGTTGCCTGCCATTCCCCTTGCAGATAGGCGGCAATGCCTTCAACCCGATAATCGGGGTAGCGGTCGACGGTAAACTCCTCATTGAACACCAGCCCACCACTGGGGAAGGAGCTTGCGTTATCGAAGATCATCTGGCTGGCGGCGAAGTCCTCGCGATCCAGATCGACGCCGTAGCTGAGCTTGACCTTACCCAGGTTTTTGGCCAATAGCCCCTTGAGAAGGTATTGACGGGTATCCTGGCGCGAGGCGCCAAAATAGCTTTGTGGCAAGCTTGCCCGCTGGTAAGGGTAGGGATGAAAGCTGGATTCTTCATTGCGGACCGACGCTTGCACATACGCAGTATGACCAAGGAAATCCAGGTGTTGGTAAGCCAGGTTGACCATATAGCGTTCGGTCCCCGGCTCACGATCGCTGGAGAAGCCATCACGAATGTCCGGGTTGTTGATTTCACTGAGGTAGGGGCCAAGCCAGACACCCTGATCACCGTTATATCCCGAATCGTAGAGTTGAGCCATCAAGTCCAGGCGCTGATTGTCATCGATCCTGATCTGGGTGCTGCCGAGAATATCGACGCTGCGGTTGAACTGCAGGTCGGTCTGGGAGATGTCCGGCATGATCGGGTTGCCGTTGCCATCGACCATGGCACCCTTGTCCTGCGCGGCAATGGCAAGTCGGCCGCTGATACGCTCATTGCCGCCTGCGATTGCCTGGCCAGCTCGCAAGGTGCGGTCTTCACTGTTATTGAAACCACTGGAGCCGCCCAGCTCGGTACTGAATCGGGTACTGCCCGCATGCCCTTTTTTGCTGATGATGTTGACGATGCCCCCGGTACTGCCACCGCCGTAAATGGCTGAAGCGCCGGAAAGCACCTCGATGCGCTCTACATTGAACGGGTCAATGGAATCGAACTGTCGGCTCAATCCGCGTGAACCGTTCAGGGATACGCCATCGATCATCACCAGGACGCTGCGCCCGCGCATATTCTGACCGTAATTAGTGCGCGTTTCCGGAGCCAGGTCCATGCCGGGAACCAGCTTGCCAAGTACGGTTTTGAGGTCCTGACCGGCACGGAATTGCTCTTCCAGCTCTTCGCCTTCCAGCACCCACACGGTGCCGGGAATCTCGCTGATCTGGGCCGGGGTGCGGCTGCCAACGACAACCAGAGCATCGAGAGATTTGGGGGCTGCCTGCAGGTAGGCAGGTGTGGCAACAGCAAGACAGAGGAGGGCGAAACTGACCTGTCGACTTAATGGGTGGGCTTCCATTTTATGATGCTCCATGAACTAAATGTCGGAGCATTGTAAATAGTTATCATTTAGATTCAAGCGGTCGTGTAAAATTCATCAATCGATCACCCTTTGGCAGATCAACATATGATTCATTTTGTTGGCTGGGTTTCCAGCACCTGCTGGCTAAGGTAGTTTGGGTGGCTATGGATAAACATCGACAATCCACTGACGATAACAACCGGGCCAGCAGTGCCCTTGGCAGGCCCATTGCTGGCCAGCTGGGTAAAAAGCGATCAACGCCTTTTGTCGTTATATTCGGTGTTGTAGCGCTACTGGTTTTCTGGTGGATTTTTACGTCACAGCTTGGTTTCAAAGCCGGAAGCGGCGCCACTCTGCTGCTGGCGGTGGGCGTCATCGCCGTATCCTGGCGGTCTGAATTTCTTCAATCCGGCAATCGCAAGTGGAAAGCCTTTGAGAGGGATGATTAAGCGCCTGTTCATATGATGACCCCGAAGATGCCAGTCACGTGCTGATGGCTGATGCCGGCAACTTTCGGGTTTTTGGCCTGCAATGTGGCAACCTTTATTTATCGAAGTCCAGTACCGTCAGCAAATCAAAAGGCTCACTCCCGAGGAGTGCTTCCAGGCTGCCTTTGAGTTCAGAAGGCAGATCCTCGTATCGAAGCTCGTACGCAAGTTCCCGAGCACTCGGATACAGCAGGCTGCGCGGGTAACTGGCAATCTCGTCAACAATAACCGCTTCATCATCCGCTACGCTATCGAGTGTTGCCAGCGTGTATGACAGAGACTGCCTGGCAGCCAGCTCACACTGCAGTTGATTGCGAAAATGAAGGTGCCCCAAAGCGCTGATCAATGCTTCTCTTCCGTATTCGGATTGAAGATCAGCTAACACCTCGTCCTGCGATATCTCCCGGGACCTGGCCGCATGGGAGCATCGCTCTATTTCCTGTTCAAGCTGCTTTATTTCAAGGCGTGCGCTATGAGAAAGATAGTCCACCACAGGCTGGTTTTCGTGATGCCGATCATTTCCAGAAGACGCCCAAGCCAACACTGGACCGCCCAAAGCCGCTGTGATAATCAATAAATTAAGGCATCGCGCAACCATTCAGGAGTCCTCGCCAAAACTGTGAGTGTTTATAATCGTAGTTGCCCGGCATCTCATAATGTAAAACCATTAGTTTCATATCACGCTCAATGGCTCCTCGGGTGATCATGGGGACGTTAATCATGGCTTTACTGTAACTTTGCCAATCCACTTGGGTGATATTCCAACCAGCAACAGGTGGAGAACTGCGGGTAAATATACTGTTAATGACTGCAACAGAAAGCAAGGCATTGATCCAGAGACTTGCTTCATACTTCCTGCGAATCCTTTCAACTTCTCTTGTGCTCTCTTGATCCAGTCTCAGTCCAATAACGGACTCCGGACAATCGCTCATTGGGCACTCCTTCTCCACATTTGAGCGATGAAAGATAGATAGATGCTGTATATATGGTCAAGCACTTGATTTCGATTTGTGAGATTAGTCACACTTTTTCAGTAATATTGGGTCAGAACGACAGGGCTCCTGGTGTTAAGTCCGCCCATTCAGCTCCCGGCAGCACATGCCTTCCCCCCATGGGGGCGTCTGTTTTATTATTGCTCGGGCGATTGGGTGGATGCCTTTATCGCTGGTTCGCCCCCATCCACTTTGCCACCTTGGGTGCTTCGTAGGCTTGTACCCTGGCCAGAACGGTGTCCACATTTGACGCAACGATCAGCATCTCGCGGTAAGGTTGCTTGATAAAGCCTTCGTTCATGGCGTGGTCAAGAAAGCCGATCAGCTTGTTGTAGTAGTCGCCGATGTTCAGCAGTGCACATGGCTTCTGGTGATGCCCGAGCTGGGCCCAGGTCCAGATTTCAAAAAGCTCTTCAAAGGTACCGACACCGCCGGGCAGGGCGATAAATCCGTCGGACAGGTCCGCCATCATCGCCTTGCGTTCATGCATGGAGTTTACTTCGCGAAGCTCGCTCAGGCCTTCGTGGGCCAGTTCGCGTTCAACCAGGTGACGCGGAATCACACCAATGACTTCACCCCCGGCGGCCAGCGCCGCATCAGCTACTGCGCCCATCAAGCCGACTTGGGCACCACCGTATACCAGGCCGATTCCGGCCTTGGCCAGCGCCGTCCCCAGTTGCTGGGCTGCTTCAACATACACAGGATGATTGCCGGCACTTGAGCCGCAGAAAACACAAATTCTCACAGGCATTCCTTGAAAAACGTTTTAAAAAACCATTTTACTCGTCTATTTGAACAGAGGACCATCGTTGGGCAGGCCCCTGGCTAACGGGTATTGCATAAAGGACCAGTGCAACTCAAGGTGTTGAAATCATAAACGGCTGAGTGCCCGGGATTGCCTTCTGGCCTTCGCACGCCCTCGGGTATCAGAAATGTGGCTGAATTTGCGCCATACAAACCTGCGGGATAGACAAAATCCTTGAGAACGACGTACGCATTGATGATGGGTGGCTTGGGCGGTCGTGGAACACCCTGACCGGCAATCGGTGGTAAATCAGGTTGGGGTGAATTCTGGAAAACGGCATCCGACCATGCTGAAGCATCGCTTTCGGTGGCTCTACGCAACAAACCCTTGTTTACTGCATCCTGTAAACCGGCCTGACCGGCAATGGGGGCGGACTCGTCACGAAAGGATTCCGGTGTGACCTCATCAGAGGTCACCAGGGTGGTTCCTTGATCGATGGGGTCACCAATGACCACTGTGCCGTTCTGCGCCGGGAAAACCATGTCTACTGGCTGGCCGAAGACTCGTTTGGCGAGAGGATTCAGCGGTGCAAGGTTATCCGGTTTTACGTAGAAATAGCCACATGGCCCCCGGTTGTTCTGTGTGCTTGCAAGTAAGGGTACGCCGCTTTCTAACCCGGCGACTACCTGACGATGGTACCCACTCACGAGCACGGCGAGAATATGGGTTCTCTCAGACCAACCGATGTTCCAGATCGTGGGTTCATAAGCTCCGAGCATGAGTACTACAGGCTTGTCCGGGCTGTTTACAGCTACGTCGATCTGGGTGCCTTCATGTCCACTTTGATCAATCTGATACGAGATCTTGCGACCTGAATAGGCACCCGCCGCGAAAACCGCAAAATCGTCAGGGAGCGTCAGATCACTAAATGCACAGACTGATGGACTGTCTGTCGTTTCTGCTGGCGTTGCATCCGGTTGAAAATCGAACTGCTTGAGTTCAGTAGCCAATGAATGAGAAATCACTGCAAAGGTAATCAGCAAGCCGAAGACAATACGCATAAGTGCCTCTGTTTTCCTGCCCCGCGCTTATTTGCCGATCAGCCCAGCTAGCGTTGAGTTGATCGGTCAATTTTGCATGCGAATATGGCGTGGTTGTGATAATGCAAAAAGGGGAATAGCAGACTGTCCGTGTCCGGATGCGGGACTGGCTTACTCCCTGATTTGATCAGAGAGTAAGCCAGTCCCTTGGGCAAAGTCCAAAGTTTCCTTGGGTTTGCATTGGCATTTCGCCCAGCAAAAGCACCGTCAATCAACTCACGCGACATCTAAAGGCGCGCTGCGCCGCCGACGATCAGAATGCGCTGCCCCGTTTTCACGCGGGACAGCAAGGAGCAAGTCAGAACGACCAAAGCATCTTCCAGCCCTTGTGGTGGCCGCACGGCGCGGATCAACCGATCCTGGCCATCAGCGCTATCAGCCACCTGCTGGGGATTAGCTGCATCCGCTATACGGCGATGCACCGATGGGCACACTTGGCCGGGTCAAGCTGCTTAATCAGCAGCTTGACCACAGCATGGAAAAAACATGGGCGGCCCACGGCCTTTTCCTCTTACTACTCAAGGATATGACCTGATTGATCAAGCGGTGGCCGCACATGTCGAAACGCAGGCTAAACTGGTGTCTGTTCTTTCGGAGGAGCAGCGCAAGCAACTGGATGATCTGTTGAGTCAATTTCTGCGCGGGCTTGCTGGTGACTGATACTTTCGCCGTTTGCCTGAAGCATGCGCTGCCAGAGGGATAAAGCTGAGGTATCTGCGATGGAAATGACCATGAACCTGATTGAAATAGTTGCGCTGTTTGTCGTGATGACAATCCTGGCGCTGATTCCCAGCACCAGCGTAGCCCTGGTTGTGGTCAGATCCTCGACAGCCGGGTTCTGGAGTGGGGCTGCAGTGGCGGCTGGTATCGTACTGGGTGATCTCGTCTTCGTGTTTTTCGCTGTTCTCGGTATGGTGGCGCTGGCGGAAGTGATGGGAGGATTTTTCCTGGTCTTGCGCTATATGGCGGGCCTTTACCTGATCTGGTTTGGTATCAGTCTGCTGCGCGCCAAGGCATTCTTACCCGTCAGGTCTGTTGATCACTCTGCAGCGTCGCTGTCAGCGAATTTTGCTTCTGGCCTGATTGTTACCCTCGGCGATGTGAAAGCCATTTTTTTCTATGCCAGCCTGTTTCCCGCCTTTGTCGATTTGGGCGCTGTTACCCTTGCGGATATTGCCCTGATTGTGATCATCACTGTCGTAGCGGTCGGTGGGGCAAAACTGGCGTATGCTGGCGTTGCTGGCAGGGTGTTGTCGCTGGTTGACGGATTCAGGGCAAGACGCACGCTGAATATGACGGCTGGCGGGTTTATGCTGGGCGCCGGGGCATACGTGTTGGCCAAGGCTTGACTGTTTAAAGGAATAAATAATGAATTCAGGATCCACGCAACACTGGAATCCTCAGGATTACAGCGCAAATGCAGGCTTTGTATCCGAACTGGGGATGCCGGTGATTGAATGGCTTGCCCCGGTGAAGGGGGAATCCATACTCGATCTGGGCTGCGGAGATGGCACACTGGCTTTGAAGCTGCAGCGATCAGGCTGCGATGTAGTGGGGATCGATGCCAGCCCGGACATGATTGCGGCAGCGATATCCAGTGGCTTGCAGGCGTCCGTTTGTGACGGGCATCAGCTTCCGTTTGTCGAGAGATTCGATGCCGTCTTTTCCAATGCCGCCTTGCACTGGATGCTGCGACCGGAGGCTGTCATAGCAGGGGTGTGGGCTGCGCTCAGACCGGGTGGTCGGTTTGTTGGTGAGTTTGGTGGTGCAGGCAATGTGGCCACGATTATCGATGCGCTTGAGTCGGAGTTGCACGGGCTGGGAGTCCCTGCAGAATGCCCCTGGTTTTTTCCGACGCCAGATGCGTATCAGACAATGCTCGAGCAGGCTGGTTTCGAAGTGACAAAAGTAGCGCTCATTCCCCGCGCGACGCCTTTGCCTGGCGATGTGGGAGGGTGGCTCAGAACATTTGCTCAGCCTTACACCAACGTGCTGCCAGAGTCGCAGCGCGATGATTTGATTACCACGGTTGTCGAGAAGCTGAAGCCCCGTCTTTGTGACGCCCAGGGCAACTGGACGGCGGATTACGTCCGCCTGCGTTTTGCGGCGGTCAAACCCGGCACTCACGCGTGATCTGTCCGATTTTGCAGCCACCAAGAAAACGATAAATATGCCCTGTTTTATTTTATTGATAGCCGTGCTGGTCTGGTCTTCAGTTGGCTATACAGCGCTGGTAAACGGTCAGTTTTCAATAGCGGAAGCGGTGTTTTATTTATTCATTGGCGCGGCGCTCGTGTATGCAACCGGCAAGCAAAAAAGCCTGCATCCCAATATGTTTGTTTTTGTGCTGAATATTTTGCTGGGCGTTTTGCTAGTGCTGGCTGCGCTCGCATTTATTGCGTTTTATTTGCTAATGAAGATATTGGTGATGGGAATGCAGCACTGAGGAGCCGCATGGGGCGTATTATTCAGTCAATGATTTCGCAGCTTGAAAGAATAGCGAGTAAAAGTAATACAAGGCCTGATGTAGCCCAAGGCCAAAAAAACAGCCGTGCCAGACATCGTTCAAACTTACTGGTGTTCTCATACAGTGGCCGCTCATCAGCAGCCATAAAATTCAACGGCGATTTGCGCATCATTTCGGAGAACCATCTTGGACGGGATAAGGCTCCTGCCACGTTTAGAATATCCCATCCACTGGCCAACTCCATGCCCAATGAGTCTTTGACTTCCGGATTTTTGCGTAGTCGGCGTACGGTAATCTGGCCGAATATAACAAACAGAAATACCGAAAATAACAAGACTAAAAATGCTATAAATCCAATCTTAGATGATAAACTCACCGCAATATCTCCATTATTTCATCATACCAACTCCTGGCATTACTCTTGGTATAACTATCCATCGTTATTGCTGCTGCGGCGGCGGCAGAGCCAGCAATGGCGATTCCGACCCCGACCAAGACTACTGGCCCGACCCCCGTTATCATTAAGAGCGCGCCTAATCCGGCTAAACCAATTTTGACAACTATAGTCGCGGAGGTGGCGCTCGCTACAAAGCTCGACGACTGCACAAACATCTCACGATGCCAGTCGCCTCCCGCCATGTGTTCGGTGTGTATATGTCCGATGCGGGGGCGGTCTCAGGATCCAAGTGCAACACTCAGTTAATGGATTCAAGATTATTGCTCGCCGACAGCTGAAGGTACTCAACAAGCACTTCAACCGGAAATTTCCAGCCTAACGTCTGGCGTGGTCGAGTATTCAGCAAGTTGGCAATCTCATCAAGGCGCTCCTGACTGACCGTGGACAAGTCTGTTCCTTTTGGCAGGTACTGGCGTAGCAGGCCGTTGGTGTTTTCGTTGCTACCGCGCTGCCATGGGCTGTGTGGATCGGCAAAATAGATCTTCATGCCCGTCTGGGCGGTAATGTCCTGATAACGTGCCATCTCACTGCCCTGGTCGTGCGTCATGGTTTTGAGCAGTGAAGGTGCGAGTCGATTCATTTCGCGCGTTATCGCCTGTGATGCACATTCAGCCGTTGGGGCGTCCAGCTTGGCCAAAACAACAAAGCGGCTGGTACGCTCAACCATCGTTGCTACGGCCGAGCGGTTGCCGGCTCCCATGATCAGATCGCTTTCCCAGTGCCCCGGAATCAGGCGATCCTCAACCTCTGGAGGTCGCAAATGGATGCTCAGTTCAGAGGGATAGCGCTCACGCCGTTCTGCGTTGACTGTGCGGCGGCGACGCTTGCCGTGACCTTGGCGCAAGTAGCTGATCAGTTGCCGCTTGAGTTCGCCGCGGGGATGCGCGTAGATGGCAAGGTAGATACTTTCGTGACTCACATGAAACTCGGGGCTGTCCGGCCATTGATGTTTCAGTCTGGACGCGATTTGTTGGGGAGACCAGCCCCGTTTGAGCATTTTGCGTACAACCAGGAAAAACTCGCTGTCTGGTAGCAAGCGACTTTGGCGCCGGGGTATGCTTCGCCGCTCACGCGCCAAGGCGCAAGCATGAATGACATCGTAATGCTTTCCGGTGCTATTACGTTTGAGTTCCCGACTGGGGCTGCTGGCGTTTCGGCCCAGGTGGAGGCTGATAGAACGCAGGCTCAACCCTTTGTTTCGCATCAGCATCAAGGCGACCCGTTCATCAGTAGTTAAATGCGTGTAGGTTTTCATGGCAACACTTTATCTCATGTGTTGCACTTGGACCTTGAGACCGCCGGCTTCCAAAATCGATAACGGCGAGATTATTCCCCAGTATTTTTGCGTGCTGGCTGAAACGCACCAATTGATGGGCATGTGCCTGGTTCCGGATTTGCAGCGAGTTCGTATTACGGCTGTCGCATGCGATATGTAGATCATGCTCCAGACTTGTCAGTGACTTACGCCTGCATGCTTTAACGTCCGCTGTTATTGCCTGAATCTCAGTCTGTTTATGTGTTTGTTAGTCAAGAGCTCCGAGCTTTGAGAGAATGGCGATTGTAAGTAATGAGGTGCCCGATATTGCCCACGACCAGAAAAACATTCTCGCCAAACAGCGCTCAAATTTATTGGTGTGTTCATAGAGCGGCCGTTCATCAGCCGCCATAAAACCCAATGGCGATTTGCGCATCATTTCGGAGAACCATTTTGGACGGGATAAGGCTCCTGCGACGTTTAGAATATCCCACCCGCTGGCCAATTCCATACCCAATGAGTCTTTGACTTCCGGATTTTTTCGTAGTCGACGGACAGTGGTCTGCCCCACCATAACAAAGAGAATCATGGCAATAAAAAGTATTGCAATAGCATACGCTAATAGCTCCTGGGTCAATGTCATTTCGTTTCTCTGTTTTATATTTCAGTCAATGATTCCGAATTCTGAAAGGGCTATGATTATGAGGATCAATGCAACTGAAGACATCCAGGACCAAAAAAAAAGTCGGGCCAAGCAGCGCTCGAATTTATTGGTGTGTTCGTAGAGCGGCCGTTCATCTGCCGCCATAAAATATATTGGTGTTTTGCGCAATTTTTCTGAAAACCATTTTGGACGTGATAGGGCTCCGGCTACATTGATGATGTCCCAGCCGCTGGCAAGCTCCATACCAAGTAGCTGCTTGATTTCCGATTTTTTGCGCAATCTTCGTACAGTGATTTGGCCAAATATGACAAAAAGAAACATGGCAAACAACATACCTATGGCTGCTATAAGCGCAAGCTTTGAGGTTAAACTCATTGGAGTTTCTCCATAAGCTGGTCATACCATCCTCCTGAGTTGTTTAAGAAAATATCGTCTGCTTTCATGGCTGCATATGCAGCAGTGCCCGCAATGGCTATACCTGCACCCACCAAAATTATAGGCCCTAGAGGTGTTATCAGCATTAAAGCGCCAAGCCCAGCTAGCCCGAATTTAACAACTGCCGTTGCAGTGCCTGCACTCGCTGCAAAACTCAACGATTGTTTAAACATCTCACGATGCCAGTCGCCTCCCGCCATGTGTTCGGTGTGTATATGCCCGATGCGGCTTCCGAAGTCTATGATGGCGAGTTTGTCCCCAAAGAGTTTTGCGTGCTGGCTGAAACGCACCAATTGATGGGCATGTGCCTGGTTCCGGATTTGCAGCGAGTTCGTATTACGGCTGCTGCGTGCGATGTTGAGGCCGCGCTCCAGACGCGTCAGTGCCGTACCTCTACGGGCTTTTATATCTGCAGTGATTGCGCTGATCTCATTCTGGAAACCACGCTGAAGCCTCTCGAAAGCCCGCGTGGCTTCCTGGCGTTTGGCAACCATAAGCGGTGAGCCTGAGCGAGCAGCGGCTCTGTATTCGAGCAAAGCCTTCTCGTATGCAGCAAGATGCTCTGACAGCTGCGTCATGCGTCCGCCGTACACTGCCGCAGCGGGACCTGCGCCAGCTGTACCTGCTGAAACCATGTTTTCATGGAAACCAGCAAGAATCTCGACACCTTCACTGGTCAACACTGATGTCAGTTCAGTGAGATCTCGGGATGCATTTGTTGCGGCCAGTGTGCCGAGAATATCCATATCGCCCGGCCTGACTGTGTCGGTCATCAGATAGGGCGTGTTGGCATTTAATCTCAAGGGTTGGCGGTTCAATCCGTCCCGCAGGGTGATTCTCGGGTCAGCGCACATGAGGTCGGTTTCGCGGGCACCGAGCGGGTAGCTTGGCAGAAGTATTTCGGGCATCAACAATTCCTTTTGGGTAATCCATTCTGAAGCGCACCGCCCATATGGCCGAGATGTGGCGACTGTCCGTTGCTCCGTGCAAACCTTTGCCAGATCTGGGGCGTCTCTGGCGTGAGATTTTGCTGAGTGCGATCGACCGGGTCAATCGGGTTTGGCTGAAACTGTGAAGTGGTTGACATATTATTGGCTAATGTTTGAATGCTTCCGCTGTTGAGCTATCGGCTACTCACTCGGATCACCAAAACGGACGCTATTCATGCCATCCGATATCATCCAGCAACTTCAGATTACCCTGCGTCATACCAAGGCCCGAATCTGGCGCCGGATCAGGGTGAGTGGAGACTCTACGCTGGAGCAATTGCATCACACGGTTCAGCTTTGCATGCAGTAGGCCAGTGCCCGCCGGAAGATGTGGGAGGCATTGGTGGCTTTTATGCCTTCTTCCTCGAAGCCATGGCTGACCCATCGCATCCTGAGCATGAGGACATGCAGAACTGGTGGGGTGAGAGTGAGTTCGATACCGCAACCCCCAGTGTTATGGCGCAAAAGCAGGTACACATCAAACGGGTCGCGGGGGTGCTGCCGATCCAGCGCGGCGCACAATTATGCCGCTATAAGGGTCCGAAATGCTCACCACGGCGATCTCCGCATAACCAAATTCATCTTCAACAGCAGCCACCACGGGGAGGGTTGTTGGCGCATGCAGCGTACCCCTGCCCCCTGCCTATTCACCTATTCAAACTGATCCAGGTCGCTTCCGCACAGGCGACGCGTTCGCCGTTGCTGCGGTACAAGGCGCTGCCCGCATTGTGCTTTCTCCCTTCATGGCTAATCGCCCAGGCCGACACTATCAGGGTTTCTCCAGCATGCACGGGTTGTTCAATTCGAGCGCTGTAGCGTCCCAACAGGGCCATGTTGGATACGGGTTTGACGGCGAAGAAGCCGGGGCAGTCGAGTGCGGCCCAGAGAAATTCGCTGGCTACGTTGCCGTTGGTGTCAGCCAGGTCAGCAGCGGGTTTCCAGAGTGCCGCTACCTGGTCCTCATGATCGCAAACGCAGCCGGTGAATATGCGCAGACCGTCGCCTGCATCGCGGTTGGTGCCGCAGACAAAGCAGCCGGGCAGGTCGTGGTAGCGAATGCCGACAAAGCGTTGCTGGGCATCCTCGGCATCCTCGAGTGTGGGCGGCGGCGGAATGTCCAGATCGAAAGTGTAGGGTCTGGCGCTGGCCAGTAGCTGGTCGCCGTGTCTGAGTTGGAGGCAGTCGCCATCGGAGTGCAGCTGCAGGTCGGTATCCAGTGGCGGCGGTGCGTGCAGGGTTACCTGGCAGGTCTGGTCCATATGTTTGGCCACAAGACCGCAGACATAACCACCATTGCCGCTGTTCGGTGGCCCGCAGAAGCGGCGGGCGATATGCAGTGTTGGGTTGTTCATGCTGCCTCCGGGTGTGGGTCTCGCCTTATGTTACTTGCTTGCCGGTTGTGGCGGGGCACGGAGAGCGTGGCATAGAGGATAATGATGTTGGTGCATCAGAGCCAGTTTGGGATCTTGTGTTTACCCTTCGCGCAGCTCATGTCTGGCGCCATGAAGCTTGCTGCTGAACAGTCCTGTCGGTGCAGCAGCAAGCGCCTTGGCCAGTGCCGGCAGGGCAAAGACGTAGTCGGTGAGCATGGCAAACAGCAGCATTGTGTGGAGGGGGTTATTGCTTCTTGGCGCTTTTCCAACCAGCTTGTATGTCTTCAATCAGTCTTAGTCTGTCATTTTCAATACTGTCCAGGAAGGGTTTGGGCGCGTTGGTTTGCGCGTCATATTTGCCACTCCACTTGGTAATCTCAAGCATTATTGGCAAAAGATCCTGGCCTTTGGGTGTTAGGGAATAAATCATTTTGGTGCGGTTGGTTTCATTCACACTCTTTATCACAATTCCCATCTCTTCCAGTCGCTTTAAGCGGTCGGCGAGGATGTTGGTAGAAATTTTTTCGTTGGACGCAAGAAAGTCACCGTACGACTGTTTAGCCTTGAACATCAGGTCGCGGATGATAAGCAAGGTCCACTTATCGCCAAAGGACTCAAGCGCATAGTTGATTGGGCAGTGTGAACGGCAGGGGAATTTGTCAAGCATGGCGTATTAAAGCATATATTACTTGCGTTTTACAAGTTAGTATAATAATCTTAACTTGCGTTTTGCAAGCATTATGCTGATCACTTCAGGAGGAAGGCGCATGAGACTGTTCAAGCGTCCCACCGCTTTGGCGGGCATAGCTGGGTTAGTAGTTTTTGTGATCTTTGTTATCTGGTACCGAGGCGGCCAAGCGCCACTGTCAGGGGAGGAGCAAGCCTATTATCTGGCGAAAATAGAACAGTTCACAGGAGTAGCGAAAGACTTTGTAGATATGGAAGCTACCCGTGAGCTGATGCGCACGGATGATGGAAAGCCATTTTACGTTCTCAACGTATTCAAGTTCCGTGATCAGGCTGATTATGGTGATGGTGCTTCCGATGGCCTTTCCGGCGTTGATACCTTCAAGAAATTCAGGGCAGCAGTCTTGCCTATCTGGATAAAGAACGGCGCGCATCCGGTGTTTACTACCACGCTGAGTGACGGTTTCGTCAACGAGTGGGATATGGTCAGTGTGGTGCGCTATCGCAGCCGGCGTGATTACGCAGAAATTCAAACCAGTAGCGATTTCTTGGCAATTCTCCCGCATCGAATCGCCTCGGCAGAAACGAATATTCGAATAAAGCTACCGGGCATCCAAATCCCCCCACCCCTCATGCTGATGGTCTTTGTCTGGCTGCTAATGCTTGCAATGGGCTTTCTGGTTGGACGTATTGTGTTTGCGTGGAAATCAAGACCAGACCTGCAGCAACCTGGCCACGTGTAAATATTCAGAGAACCTAGAAAGGCAGGTATGCAAATGAACTTGACAGCAAAGCTACTGGTGCCAGTTTATGTATTGTCGGCGCTACTTGCACTCATTTTTACCTGGTACCATGTGCCCGCGTATCTGGGTAATGGGGCGTTGGAAGCGCTCATCGCATTCTGGACGGCTGCAATAGTTGATACAAACCCGGCGTCCAAATTTATCGTTGTCGATATTCTGTTTCTGGCTTTTGTCTGTAACCTCTGGATGTTTATTGAAGGGCGACGTTTGGGCTTTCGCTATCTATACGTCTATATTCTTGGCGGTGCATTGATAGCCATCAGTGTTGCATTTCCATTGTTTTTGGCTGCACGAGAACTCAGATTGGCGAAGGGTGATTTGCGTTATCAGATCAAGACGTATGACATGTTCGTTTTGATGTTGTTTTCTTTCACTGCTGTAGGCGCGGGTGTTTTGGCGATCTGAATATATCACCGGTAACAGCGTAGGCCGACCCTCCTACTGGAGTGAAAGGGGCGGTTTTGGGGTGGCTGCGCTCATCCTTCGCGCAGTAGCAGGGCCTGATTGAGCCGTAACGCGCGCAGGGTGGGGATGAGGCCGCCGAGAAGGGCTAGTGAACTGACTGCAGCTGCAACCAGGGCGCCTAGCCACCACAGATCTCCCGCCGGCAGTTTCAACAGGGTCGCCGCCAACGGCAGAGCGACCAACGCACCCAGCGCAGTAGCGAACAGGGTGGCGATAAACGTCAGCAGCGCCGTTTCCAGCAGCATGGCCAGCCGAATGGCTCTGTGCCTCGCACCCAGGACATGCAGCAGGTTGGCTTCATACAGTTGCCGGCGGCGACTGACGCTGACCACGCTGGACAACACCAGCAGGCTTGCCGTGAGACTGACCAGAGCAACGGCGGCAAGACCGGCAGCGGCTTTGCCGAGCAGGTTGCCTGCGGTTTCGAGCCAGTCGGCGGTACGCAGGGTGATGACGTTGGGGATATTTCTGGCCAACCATTGCTGGGAGGTTTTTGCGGCGGGGTCGCTTTGGTAGACCACGCCGACATAGCGGCCGATCAGCTCATCCAGTGCGCCATCCTGCATCACGCCTTCAAACCAGAAACGGGTCTGCAGGCCTTTCTGCCGGTACAAAGCCTTGATTTCTGCAGGAATGCTCTGACCTTCGACCAGAAAGGCTACCTGGTCGCCTACGGAAAGGCCGAGCTGGTTGGCTTCCCGGTCTTCCATGGCCATGAAGGCGGGTTGGCCCTCAGGGGCAGGGGACGTCCACCAGTTGCCCGCAATCAGCTCGAGATCTTCCGGGTTGCCGGACAGGTAGCTGAGCTTGTATTCATCGCCCATGGCTTCACGTCTGGCGCGTGGGTTGTCTGCAAGCACTTCGGCTATTGGCTGCTGGTTGATGGTGGACAGGCGACCCCGTACCAGTGGCAATAGTTCTGTCTGACTGGCGGGGTCGAGGGATTCGAGGCCCGCTTCGAGCGTATCCACCTGATCAGGCAGAACATCATAGAGAATCAATGCCGGTGCTTCGGCCGGGATGGTGGATTCCAGCGCACGCAGCAAGGTGCTGACCAGCAGGGTGCAGGCAACGACCAGCGTGAGCGCGGTACCCAGCGACAGCAAGGTCGCCCGAAGCGGCGAGTCCGGTCGATGCAGGTTGGCCAGGGCCAGCCGCCGGGCGAAATTGCGCTCGGCAAAGCCACCGTTTTCCAACGCTCGGGCAGCGAATTGTAAGCCTTTGATCAGCGCTTCCAACAGCCCCCAGAGCACGACCAGTGCGAGCAGGAACAGAAAGCCGAGTTGAGAGGAGGGCAGCCAGAGCAGCAGCGTGGTGATGTAGGTGACCAGCAGTCCATAGCTGGCGATACGCCAACTGCGTGGCTCATGGCTGGCAGCTTGCACTGAACCGCGAAACAACCCGGCCGGTGACGCAGACAAGGCTCTGGCCAGAGCGGGTAGGGCGAACACATAGGCAGTGAGCACGGCAAACAGCCAGCTCAGCAGCAAGGGCAGTATCCAGAGCGACACTAAGTCGCTCGAATCGGCCACGGCAAAGGCATCGCCGGCCAGACTCAAAGCTGCTGTAGACAGCCCCAAACCGATGGCGCCGCCGACAAGGCCGGCAATACTGCCGAGTATGCCGATCTGGAGCAGGTAGATACCGACCAATGGCCTGCGCCGCAGGCCCAGGGTCTGCAGGGTGGCGATGGTGCCGAGCTTTTCATCCAGATAGGCATGGATGCTGTTGGCGACACCCAGACCGCCGATAAACAGGGTGGTGAATGCGATCAGGATCAGCGCGGTGGCGATCTGGTCCAGCCGTTCGGCGAGGCGCTCGCTGCGCTCTGCAAAGGTGGTGGTATCCCAGCGTGGTTCGGGGAAGGCCTGCTCGAACTCTGCCAGCCAGACATCCAGATCGCGGTCGGTCTGTACACGGTATTCATAGTCGACGCGGCTGCCTGGCCGTATCAGTTCGGTTGCCTGCAGCGCCTCCTCGGAAATCATGATCGGCAGGCCGCGCCAGTTGGCGTTCAGCCGGCGGTCTGGCTGTGCCTCGATCAGGCCGCTGATGCGAAAGCGTGCTGCACCGATCTGAATGTCGTTGCCAATACTCTGCCCCAGGCGCTCAGCCAGCAATGGATCGATCAGGGCGCCCCAGAAACCATCCTGCTGCGCCGTGAGTTGTGCGCGAGGTTGGTCTGGTGTCAGTTGCAGCTCGCCATACAGCGGGTAGCCGGCATCAGGAATCAGTATTTCCGCGCGAAAAAAGTTGTTGCCACTGGCGTCGCTGACCATGGTGTCGAGCTCACGCACCAGCGAGAGAGTGCCCCCGCTACGAATCCAGTCCAGCACTTCATCCGGTAACGGCTCGTTGCTGTCCAACTCGATATCGCCCCCCAGCAGCGCGCGGGTATCCGCCAGCATGCTCTGCTCGATTACCCGATAGAGGCTGGCCGTGGCGGCCACCAGGGTAACGCCGAGTATCAGGCAGGCAAGAAAGATCTTGAGTACGGAGAGGCGTGAGCGCAGGTCGCTGATGGCGAATCGGAGCATCCAGGAGACGCTTGCAGAGGCCTCAGAGCGCATGCAGGCAACCACCATCCATTCTGACCCGGTGCTGGCAGCGTTCGGCGACGCGCTCGTCGTGGGTTACCAGCACCAGAGTGGAATGGCTCTGCTGGTGCAGATCGAACAGCAATGACAGCACCTTTTCACCGGTTTGTTGGTCCAGGTTACCGGTGGGCTCGTCGCCCAGCAGCAGGCTGGGTTGATGCACCAGTGCCCGGGCAATCGCCACGCGCTGTTGCTCGCCACCGGAGAGTTGTGTGGGGTAGTACTGCAATCGATGGCTCAGCCCGACCGAATCCAGCATGGTCAGGGCACGCTCGCGGGCGTGGGCTTGCCCGGCAATTTCCAGCGGCAGGCTGACGTTGCCCAGTGCGCTCAGGCCGGGTAGCAAATGGAATGACTGGAAAATGATGCCAAGGTGCTCGTTGCGCCAGTCAGCCAGGGCATTCGAGTCCATGTCGCCCAGACGTTGGCTGCCTACCCGTATTTCACCGCGGTCCGGACGTTCGAGGCCGGACAGCAGAAGCAGCAAGGACGTCTTGCCGCTGCCCGAGGGCCCGGTGATGGCCAGTGATTCACCGGGCGGGACGCTGAGCGAGGCATCCTTGAGTGCCGCGACAGTCCCTGACTCGGTGGGGTAGGAGAGGTGAATGCCGCTCATTTGCACACTGGTGGACACGGGAGCTCCCTGGCTTGCTCGGATCAAACGACACTATGCCACGCTCGCTGCAAAGCCGACGACGCGCAGACACGATTGGCAACACTCTCCCGAGTTTCAGTGCGCTCTTTCCGGGTTTTCAGCGGACGGCACCGCGTCGGGCTCTCCTACCGCCCATTCCCTGGGAAAACGGCGGATCAGCAGGGTCAGGCAAAAGCCCACTGACAGCGCCAACACAGTGAGGCTGAATGCGACGGTGAAGCCCCCGGTGGTTTCGATCAGCCAGCCGGCAATGGCCGGGCCGAGGAACTGGCCGAAGGCGAAGAACAGGGTCGCGAAGCTGAAGGCGATGGGGATGTAGCGGGGTGCCACCTGGTCCGTGGCACTGGTCTGAATCATCGCGAACAACCCGTTCACGGAAGCGCCCATGATCAGGAAGTGAACAAAGAAATAGGGCAGGCTCTGCTCAACCAGCGGCAATACCATGGCCACGATCACCAGAAAGATGCACATCGTCAATGCGTTGCCCCGGCCCCAGAAGTCAGACACCCAGCCCCACAGCGGGCCTGCGGCAATGGACATCAGCCCCATCATCGCCATATAGCGCCCTGCAATGGCTTCGCTGTGGCCGGATTCAACCATGAAACTGACCATGAACACCGTCTGAACGATATAGCTCAGGCCGATGATGCCGTAGGTGGTGGCGACGATCAGTACCCGTGGGTTGCGGTAGATCAGCCACTTCTGGTCTGACGGCAGCTGGCCGGCAGTGCTGGTGGTCGCCTTTGGTGGGTTGCTGACGAATAGCCCGATCATGATGGATACGAACAGGGCGGCGCCAGCAAACGCGCCCCAACTGACTCGCCAACCCTGCTCACCGAATGTGGTGAAAAGGAAGGGCACCAGAACGCCGGATACCAGAACGCCCATCCCCACGCCGCTGGTCATGCAACCGATTACCAGGCCGCGTTTATCGGGAAACCAGGTAGCCAGCAAGGCCACCATGGGCGCAAAGGCGAAAGCGGTACCAAAACCCAGTAGTCCCATCAGCGCCATCACCAGCCAGAAGTTCGTGGCGAATGCCAGGCCGACGAACCCCACAGTGACCGTGAGCATGCCAAACATGATGGAGGCCTTGGCACCCCAACGCGCGGCTGCCAGGCCCCCGGCCAGAACGAAGCAGACGTAACACAGGGCGGTAACCGTGCTGAGAATACCGGCTTGCTGATAGGACAAGCCGAGATCTGTGCGCATCGATGGCAGGATGATGCCGTAGGCCAGGCGCGCGAAGCCGATTACAACCAGCGATGTCAGAGTGCCGCAGAGTACGGTAATGATCATGTTCGGGCGATGGGTGTTCTGATGCATCGTGGCTCGCTTCCAGGTTGGTGGGGTCGTCGCAGGATGCTGGCGATCTTTTCCCTGTTGCTGCAAACCGATCCAGCCTGAGGGCGTTCATTACAGCTCAAGCCTAAGGGTACTTGTTTTTGCCCAATCGCGGGCTGCTGAGGGTAACGCATAGAAGCTGTTGATGTTCGGGTATCAAGGCCGGACTGTCAGCAGTAGAGCAGGAGCGCTATGATGGCGGTGTTATCTTGAGACCAGGGACGGAATATGAATCTGATGCCTCTGCTGTGCCCTTTGACGCACGCAATTATCTACAGATGCATCCTGCAGGGAGGCTTTGTCTGATGACACATAAAAACGAGGCATGGCAAGCGCTTCGCCCGGCTTTATTCCTGATTGCAGGTGTACTGCCTGCCTTGCTGATGGCCTTGGTGGTTCAGTTTTTTGCTCCGAACGATATCAAGCACGGCTATGGCCCGTTCACCACTGTGATCCCCTGGGTGGGCGCAGCCGGGCTGATTCTGGCAATCTTCTACCAGCCATCCCGAATAGGGTGGTGCTTGAGGGGGCTTATTACCGTCTTGCTCATGTTCGGGCTGAGTTTGATATTACCGCAAGTGATTGGATTTGCGATTGTGCTTTATTTTTCAGTGGTCGATCCGGGCGTCCACGTGCTGATCCTCCTGGTGTTGTTGATGATTCTGCTCGGGCCGACGTTGTTGGCCCTCCAGTATTGCTGGCAAGTGGTCCGGGTCTCCAGCGTCAGGCAACGATGCCTTCTCGGCCTTGTCGCTATCGCGATAATGTGGCCTGTGGGCTACGGGTTTTATCTCAACAACTGACAATACCCTGCGGCAGGGTATCCCGTGTCGCTCGGAGGCTCCCAGATGTCATCTTGCTGGTGGCATAGGGTTCATCAACAGGATGGCACAAGCTACCATTCGACCAGTAACTATCGACGCCGAGAGAATCCTTTGACATCTTCGTTTGCCTGCGTATTCCTGTTACCCGGTGGCCTGACCTGATGGAGCCGAACGGCGTGTTACGGCGTTTGCTCAGAATGGTTCTGTATGTGTGCCTGGGTGTTTTGCCTGCCCTGGTACTGTCGGTTCTGAGCCTGATTTTCCTGACCGGCGGTGCTGGCTGGAATGCCCTGCTCAGTCTGCTTGCCTGGCTGGGCACGGTCGGGCTGATTCTGGCGACAGCATGCAGGCCAGCGTGTACCGAGTCACGGCTGAGGCTGATAGTCACCGCCTTGCTGATGCTCGGGTTGCTTGCCATGTCGCCGCTGCTGATGAGCACGCTGCTGGGTGTGTTTGGCGGCGATTTTAGCCATCTGGAATTAAGTGCAGTCGTGTCAGGGCCGGTGATAATAGCTTTGCACTATTGCTGGCAGGTTGTCCGGGCTTCCAGTACCGGCGAACGACGTACGCTGGGCCTTGTCGCTATCGTGATAGTGGTGAGCCCCGGCATCGGGTACCTGGTCAGACCCAGCCCACCTGAAGCGGTGGTTCATGCCAGGGCACAAACCGGGGATGTGACCCTGATTGTGGAAAACAGCACGGACGACGGGCATCCGGTTATGGGGTTGGCTTATCTGGGCAAGGTACCTTATGCCCGGATTCACTACCGTGATAGAACCTATATTCCCCTGGTGGATAGGCGTCTGCTGTCATTTCCCCGGGAAGGGCGAACGTCTCGTTATGTCATCCGGGAACATGTGCAGGCTAATGCCGAGCACAAACGCTGGCCGACCAGGGTGGTCTGGACGCTGCGTGACGAGGAGGCTGACCAACTGATGGCTGAGCGCGAGCTATGGCAGCGGTCCACGTCCGGTTGGTCGACAGATACTCCACGTGGCTGGCAGGGCCAGCACGCGGCTGAGTTTTTCCGGGACGTGTTGAAGCCGCTCAGCAACGTTGCCGCCCCGAATGAGCTGTTTGCGGGGTGGCACATGCGCACTGAACCTGCGGTGGTTTCCCGTCCCGTCAGTCAGGAGGATATGGCAAACAAGGTGACCGGCTGCGACGCGGGCGTGACTCTGGAAAATATGGGCAGCCGTGTTTTCTTGCAGTCCGCGAGCCCGGATTGGCGCTTTGAGCCCGGTCTTCCAATCGATCACGCTGTTTGTCAGGGTGATAGTGTCTATGTGGTTTCCGGCGTACTGAGCCGTACTTTCCTTGATCAACTAAGTATTGAGGGGGATTACGTCGGGCGGCAGAAGCTTGACGTGATGCATGAGTCAATCGAAAGGAATCCGCGCTTCAAGTACATCTCCCATTTCAGCGCCGATGCTGATCGGTTGAGCATGCGGATGGATTTCATGTCCCGATTCCCGTCAGCGGACAGTCCGGCGATGCCGGAAACGGCTTTGAAGATTGTCCTTGAGGCGGCCAGGTAACCCTCGGCCCAAGGCGTGCTTGCATGCCAATCACCGACTGTCGTGTCGCGGGCTTTTATCACCAGCCTGTTTGAGGCGATATTGTTCAGGCTGTTACGGCGTGACGCGGGGTGATCACTGAACGTAAGATCGGCGCTTTGAATCAATCTGATGGGCGAGGGGAGATCAAGGGTGAATTACGATGAGGTGGTAAACGGGCGTCGCAGCATCCGTGCATTCAAGCAGCAGCCGGTCCCGCGCAGTGTGCTCGAGGAAGTCATTGCCCTGGCCACGCGGGCACCCTCCTCAATGAATACCCAGCCATGGCATTTGCATGTGGTCAGCGGTGAACCGCTCGATCGTATCCGTGCCGAGAATACCGAACGCATGCTCAAGGGTGTGCCGCCCTCCAAGGAAAGTCGCGGTATTGGCACTTACGAGGGGGAACACCGACAGCGGCAGGTCGATATCGCCGTGCAACTCTTCCAGGCCATGGGTATCGCCCGTGACGACAAGGAAAAGCGTCAGGACTGGATACTGCGTGGCTTCCGGCAGTTTGATGCACCGGTGTCCATTGTCGTGACCTATGACCGGGTACTCAAGGATGGAGACATCGCCCAGTTTGACTGTGGTGCACTGGTCAACGGCCTGGTCAATGCCGCCTGGTCCCGTGGTTTGGGTTGTGTTGT
Source organism: Halopseudomonas salegens (assembly GCF_900105655.1). Lineage (NCBI taxonomy): Bacteria > Pseudomonadati > Pseudomonadota > Gammaproteobacteria > Pseudomonadales > Pseudomonadaceae > Halopseudomonas > Halopseudomonas salegens. The sequence goes on along the minus strand of NZ_LT629787.1, from coordinate 1,682,873 downwards.
GAACAGTCAGGGCATCATGCATTCGCCGGTGGTACGCGAGCATGCCCGCATTCCCGAAGATCAGGTGATCATGATTTGTGTAGCCATGGGCTACCCGGATGAGGGTTTTCCGGCCAATGCGGTGGTTTCCAGGCGTCGTTCAGTCAATGAGGTGGCTGCATTCGTTGGCTTTGACGAGGCATAGGCAGAGCGCAGTAGCATAACGCGGGCGAAACGCAATTGATTATTATTTGTTTTTGATGAGAGTATTCTGTTGCAATTTATCAGGCTGCAGCAGCAGTACGGTTAATCCGGCTGCTGTAACCTGATAGTCAATAAATGCTCTCATCCGAGGAATCAGGTTTGCGTCGCTTATTGCCAGGTTGGTGGATTGTTCCCTTGCTCCTGCTCTGCAGCCCGATTGTCAGTGTATCCGCTGACAATCGTCCTGAAGTGCGTATCGAACGTGTCACCGAAACGGACATCATCGTTGAGGTGTTGCTGAATGGTACCGCCAATCCCATGCGATCTTCACGCTTGTCGACCTCGGTGGCCGGCTTGCTTGACCGGGTCTCGGTCGAGCCGGGCAATCATGTTGCCGCTGGTGACCTGCTGATAGGGTTGGATGACGAACAGGCGGAACTGGAACTGGAACAGGCTGACGCTGCACTGGATGCCGGCCGGGTCGATCTGGCTGAGGCGCGTCGTCGCTTGGCCGAGGCGCAGTCAGTCGGTGCCGGGCGCAATATTGCGGCGACTGAAGTCAGTGCCCGTGAGAGTGCGGTGGCGTCGGCGCAGGCCCAGCTGAAGCGCTTGCAAGCAGAGCGCAACCGCCATGAAGTAGCTCTGCGACGGCACAGTATCAAGGCACCCTTTGCCGGGGTAGTCAGTCAGCGCATGAGTGATCTGGGTGAATGGGTCGCACCCGGCGATGAGTTGTTGCGGCTGGTCGATACCCAGAATATACGCCTGGATTTTCAGGTGCCGCAGGTCCATTACGCGCGTATCAACGAGGGCTCGGTTCTGCAGTTGCACCATGCGGGCGAACGCATTGAAGCAACCATTGATACCCTGGTGCCGGTAACCGACTCCGGAGCCAGGACCTTTCTGTTGCGGGCAGTGGCACCGGAGGATGTGGATGTACTGCCCGGCATGGCGATGCAGGCCACGCTGCGAATGACGACGGGAGAGCAGGGCTTTACTGTGCCGCGGGATGCGATTAACCGTTACCCTGAGGGCCGGGTGACAGTCTGGTTGGCCGAGCCAACTGATCAGTCAGGTGTCTTTGTGGTCAGTGAAAAGCGTATCAGGCCGGGCACCGGTTTCGCCGGGCAGGTTGAGGTATTGTCAGGGCTGCAGGGTGGCGAACACGTGGTTACCCGTGGCAATGAGTCCCTCAGTGAAGGACTCGAAGTGCAATTGGCTACCGGTGAGGATAACTGATGTTCGCCGGCATTATTCGCCATGGGACCCTGGTTGCCGTTATTGCTCTGATTGTCGCCATTCTCGGGACGGCGGCCGCCATGCGTATCCCGGTTCAGATGATTCCGGATCTGGAGGTGCGAACAGTCAGCGTTGAAACCCGCTGGGCCGGGGCTACACCCCAGGACATCGAGAAAGAAATCCTGGTGGAGCAGGAACGCTACCTGCGCAATGTGCCCAATTTGAGCCGGATGGTTGCGACCGCCTCCAGCGGCGCAGCAGAGCTCGAGTTGGAGTTTCCGTTCGGCGTCGACATCAATGAAAGCCTGATTCAGATCAACAATGCCCTGAGCCAGGTGTCCGGATATCCGAACAATGTGGATGAGCCACGCATTGTGGCAGCCTCTTTCTCATCCAATGCCTTCATGTATTTTCGCGTGTTCACCCTTGAGGGGAATCCTCGGGAGCTGGATATCGAGCTGATGCGCGACTTTATTGAAGACCGTGTTCGGCCTCGGATGGAAAGCGTACCCGGCGTTTCGGAAGTGTCTGTCGGTGGCGGTGCTGATCGCCAGATACAGATTACCGTGGACGAAGCGGCACTGGCGCAGCGGGGTCTGGGGCTGACAGATTTGCGTGATGCAATCAGTGCGCGCAATCGGGATGTTTCCGCCGGCGAGATTGACGCCGGCAAGCGCAGGTACCTGCTGCGCACGGTCGGACGCTTTGCCGATATACAGGCACTTGAAGACCTGGTGATAGCCCGCCGTGGCGATAGCGTGATTCGCCTGGCTGATGTCGCCAGCGTGCGTCAGGACCATTCGCGGATACGCGACCTGTCGATCATCAATGGTCAGCGGGGCCTGGGCCTGCAGGTCAGGCGCGAAAGCGGCTCGAATGTAATCAATATCAAGCACGCGATGATGGACGAGGTCGCGGCAATCAACCGGGAGATTCTGGAACCCGCTGGCATGCAGCTCGGGCTGACGTCCGATGACGCTCGCTATGTTGAAGCATCGGTTGCCAATGTCTGGACCAATCTGGGTATCGGCGCCATCTTTGCCACTCTGGTGATGTTCCTGTTCTTGCGCTCCGCGCGCGCTACCTTTGCCGGTGTGGTGGGTATCCCCCTGTGTGCTATTGCAGCGTTTATCGGTTTGCTGTTGGCCGGGCGCACAGTGAACGTGATTTCCCTTGCCGGTATTGCTTTTGCCATCGGCATGACCGTGGACAACAGCATTGTGGTGCTGGAAAACATCGAACGACATCGGCGACTCGGGCTGGACCGCTTCGAGTCAGCGCTAAAAGGGGTGCGGGAAGTTTGGCCGGCTGTGCTGGCTTCCACCGCGACGACCATTCTGGTGTTCCTGCCGATTTTGTTTATTCAGCAGGAGGCGGGACAGCTGTATTCGGATGTCGCCATCGCCATTTCGGCGGCCATTCTGGCGTCCATGCTGGTTGCCGTTACCGTGATTCCGACCCTGTGTGCGCGGCTGGATTTTGGCCGACGCGAGGTCGTCACTGACCAATACGGTAATGTGACGGGCGGCGGCTGGTCCAGGCGCCTGATGTCCTGGGTACGCTGGCTGGCAACCGGCTCGCTGCGTCGCGCACTGGTTATTGCGTCGACTGTGCTGGGCAGCCTGCTGGTCATCCTGCTCTTGACCCCGCCAGCGGAGTACCTGCCCGAGGGTGAAGAACCGAAAACCTTTGCTGTCATGACTGCGCCCCCGGGTTACAACCTCACTGAAATGCAGGGAATTGCCCAGCAGGTAGAAGACTATTTCCTGCCGCACGTGAATGCGGATGGTGAGGCCTATGCCAGCGGTGAAACCCGCGTACCGCCTTTGGCCTATCTGAATATGGGCGTATCGCCAACCCGGGTCAGGATCATCGCGGAAACCCTGAACCCACGCCACATCGAGCCGCTGATGGATGAAATCACCCGGTTTTATCGGCAGTTCCCGGGCATGCGAGCCTTTGCGGCCAAAGGCTCGATCATCTCCAGTAATGATGGTGGCACCCGGAGTATCAATCTGGATATCTCCGGAGCCGATCTGGCTGAAGTCTACCAGGCAGCCAATGCGGCTTATCGCCGGGCGGGGGAGATTTTCGATAATCCCAGAATCCAGAGCCAGCCTTCTACCCTGACGCTTGCTCAGCCACTCATCCAGATCCGGCCAGACTGGGAGCGCGCAGCAGAGCTTGGGCTGAGCACCGGGGCGATCGGTTTCGCAGTGGCAGCGCTGACGGAAGGGGCCTATGTAGATGACTTCTTCCTTGATGACGAGAAAATCGATATCTATCTGTATGGCAGCCAGGGCCGCGATCCGCAACTGGACCAGTTGGCCGACACGCAGATTTATACTGCCAGCGGCCAGGCGTTGCCGTTGTCGAGCCTGGCGCAGATAGATGAAACGGTAGATACCAGCACGGTCAGGCGGGTCGATGGCCGGCGCACCGTGACTCTGAACATTATTCCGCCGCCGGATGTGCCGCTGGAGGCGGGGGTAGAGCGCGTCCGCACCGAGCTGCTGGACAACATGCGTGCCAGTGGAGAGCTACCCGCTGCGGTCAATGTCGATATTTCCGGGGCCAGCGACCAGCTCAACGCCACCCGTGACGCACTGAGTGGCAACTTTCTGATTGCCATCGCCATCGTGTATCTGTTGCTGGTAGCGATCTTTGCCCATTGGGGTTTCCCTTTGCTGATCATGACGGCCATTCCACTGGGGGTGGCGGGTGGCATCATTGGTCTGGCGCTGATGAATCTGGTTGGAGGATTATTGCCGATGTTCGGGTTGCAGCCATTGCGCCAGCCCTTCGACATGATCACCATGCTGGGCTTTCTGATTCTGATGGGGACCGTGGTGAATAACCCGATCCTGGTGGTGGATCAGGCGCGGCAGAACCTGCGTCACAAAGGCGTAAGCGTAGTGGATGCCGTGCTGGCTGGGGTGCAAACCCGTTTGCGACCGATTGCCATGACCACATTGACGACCCTGTGCGCACTCTCGCCTCTGGTTTTCCTTCCGGGGGAGGGGACCGAGCTCTATCGTGGTGTTGGCGCGATTGTGCTGTTCGGGCTGTTGGGCGCCGCCATCGTTACTCTGACTTTCCTGCCAGCCTTGACGATTGTTGCGTTGCACTGGCGGGAACGACGGCAATCGGCTGTTCCTCAAGACCAGCCATGACAAGCAGGCGCTAAACCCGGACAATGGAGCACTGACAGCGTTACCGCTGCAACTCATTCTGCTGGCCGGGTGCTCATGGAAATCAAGGTAAACTTTCTCGACAATCTCAGACTTGAAGCCAGGTTTGATGATTTCACTGTCGTTACTGATCAACCCATTCGTTACAAGGGCGACGGGTCTGCGCCCAGCCCTTTTGATTATTTCCTTGCTTCATCAGCGCTCTGTGCCGCCTATTTTGTCCGGGTGTATTGCCTTGCCAGGGATATCCCGACGGAAAATATTCGCCTGTCGCAGAACAATATTGTCGATCCGGAGAATCGCTATAACCAGATTTTCAAGATTCAGGTTGAGTTGCCGGAGGATATGTCGGCAAAACACCGCGAGGGTATTCTGCGCGCCATTGATCGCTGCACCGTAAAAAAGGTCGTACAGACCAACCCGGAATTTCAGATTGAAACCGTTGCCAATCTGGATGCGGATGCCCAGGCCTTGCTGCTGGGCAAACCGGATGAGGCCGGGGCGACCTGGATTGAAGGCAAGGATTTACCGCTGGAACAGACCATCGCCAATATGACCGGCATTCTGGCCGGGCTGGGAATGAAAATCGAGATCGCATCCTGGCGCAATATAGTGCCCCATGTATGGTCGCTGCATATTCGCGATGCTGCCTCGCCGATGTGCTTTACCAACGGCAAAGGCGCGACCAAGGAAAGCGCCCTGTGTTCGGCACTGGGTGAGTTCATAGAACGGCTGAGCTGCAACTTCTTTTACAACGATCAGTTTTTTGGCGAACAGATCGCCAACAGCGCTTTCGTACATTACCCCGACGAGAAGTGGTTCCAGCTTGGCCCGGATGATGCCTTGCCGGTGGAGATTCTTGATGAGTACACCCGCGCCATCTATGACCCGGAAGGGGAATTGTGTGGTTCCAACCTGATTGATACCAACTCCGGCAAGGTGGAGCGGGGCATAGTCTCGCTGCCCTTTGTGCGCCAGTCGGATGGCGAGGTGGTGTACTTTCCTTCCAATTTGATCGAGAACCTGTACCTGAGCAATGGCATGAGTGCGGGCAATACGTTGCCCGAGGCGCAGGTACAGTGCCTGTCGGAAATTTTTGAACGGGCAGTGAAGAAGCAGATTATTGAAGAAGAACTGGCATTGCCGGATGTGCCACAGGCGGTATTGGCCAGATACCCGGCGATTGTTCAGGGTATCGCGGCGTTGGAGGCTCAAGGGTTTCCGGTGTTGGTAAAAGATGCTTCGCTGGGCGGCCAGTTCCCGGTGATGTGCGTGGCGCTGATGAATCCGAAAACCGGCGGTGTGTTTGCCTCGTTCGGCGCGCATCCGAGTTTTGAAGTGGCTCTGGAGCGCAGCCTGACCGAACTCTTGCAGGGCCGCAGCTTTGAAGGCCTGAATGATTTTCCGCCGCCAACGTTCAACAGTATGGCGGTGACCGAACCGAACAATTTCGTTGAGCATTTTATTGACTCGTCCGGGCTGGTGTCCTGGCGCTTTTTCAGCAGCAAGGCGGATGTGGATTTTTGTGAATGGGATTTCTCAGGCTCCAATGCCGAAGAAGTCGCAGCCCTGTTCGGTATTCTTGATGAAATGGGCAAAGAGTCCTACATGGCGGTGTACGAGGACCTGGGCGCCCCGGTCTGTCGCATTCTGGTACCCGACTATTCCGAGGTTTATCCGGTAGAGGATCTGATCTGGGACAATACCAACAAGGCGTTGGACTACCGGGCAGATATTCTCAACCTGCACGCACTGGATGATGATCAGTTGGCCGATTTGCTGGACCGTCTCGAGGAGAGCCAGATCGATGAACATATGGATATCATTACCCTGATCGGCATCGAGTTTGACGAGAATACCTGCTGGGGGCAACTGACCATTCTGGAGCTGAAACTGCTGATCAATCTGGCCTTGCAGCAGCATGAAGAGGCCCTGGAGCGGGTGGAGATGTTCCAGCAGTTCAACGACAACACGCTGGAACGTGGACTTTTCTATCAGGCAGTCGGTGCGGTGCTTGAGATCGTGCTGGATGATGAGCTGGAGCTGGATGACTTCCTCTTCAACCTCGGGCGCATGTTTGGTGAAGCAACCATGGCAGCCGTGGTCGGCTCGGTTCAGGGCGAGATTCGCTTTCATGGTCTGACACCGACCAGTATGCAACTGGAAGGCCTCGAGAAGCATCAGCGCTTGATTGAGAGCTATCAGAAATTGCATGCGGCACGGGCAGCCCGCGCTGCCATGTAAGCCCGTCTTTTCATCAGAGAGTTATGTATGCCCCGAGCCAGACGCCTGGCTCGGGGCGTTTTTGTTGTGCAAAAGTTCAATGCAAGGTTGACCTGTCAGGCGTAATGTTACATTATCACATCCGCTTTGAAACCCAGTTACCAATAGGTCAATCCATTATGAAATTTTCCCCAACTCCCATCGCTGCAACCCTGGCCGCTTTGGCCTTCAGCACCTCCGTGCTGGCGCAGTCGGCCTCCCAGGAGCGTTCGGCGTTAAATGTCGATATCGATATTTCGCTGATTCTGGAAGGGGTGTATTACAACCAGATCGACGAGGGCAACGCGTCACCAGCTGGTTTCGGTGGTGGTCACGATGACCATGACCACGGTCATGGCGGTCACGATCATGGATTTGATGACGGCTTCAATATGGGCCATTCGGAACTGGCTCTCCAGGCACGTCTGGGCGACTTCATGGACGGTACCTTGCTGATCGGCTTTGATGACAGCGACTTCGACGTTGAAGAGGCCTACCTGACCACGCGTTCGTTGCCTGCTGGCTTGCAGGTGAAGGCTGGCAAGTTCCTGTCCGATATCGGTTACATCAACAGCAAGCACGGTCACGATTGGGACTTTGTTGATCGTCCTATGGTCAACGAATACCTGTTTGGCGAGCATGGTTTGCAAGACACGGGTGTTCAGGTCAACTGGCTGGCTCCCACTGCGAGCTACACCCGGCTGGGTGTGGAATTGTTGCAGGGTGATCAGGACAATACCGTCTCGCAGTTCAACGATGAATTGCCGGTCAGCGAAAGTAGCGGTCCACGCATGATGACCGCCTTTGCCAAATTCGGCCCGGATCTGGGTGCGCAGCATGCCGCCCAATACGGCCTCTCTGCCGGTTACGTAAACCAGTATGGCCGCCTGGATGACCACGGTCACCATGCCCATGGTCTGGAAGGTGATGCCTGGTTTGCCGGTCTGGATGCTGTGTACAAATACGATGCCGGCAAAAGTTACGGGCATGGCAACTGGAAGCTGGCCAGTGAATACGTCTATATGCGCCGTGACCTCACCGAGTACGTAGAGCATGCCCATGATGACCATAGTCACTGGGACAAGCGTGATAACCACAGCGAACGCCAGGACGGCCTGTACCTGGAAGCGGTGTATGGTATTGCGCCCCGTTGGGAGGTTGGTTTGCGCGCCGAAGCGCTGGGCTTGACCAACGATGTGGTCGGCTCCCACCCGACAGCAGTCAACAGCCTGAAGACATCCTATCGGCAGAGTGCACAGTTGACCTTCCGTCCAATCGAACCGGTCTTTCTGCGCGCCCAGCTGAGCCGTAATGATTTTGCTGCGGATGGTCATGATGATGACCACGAGCATGATCACAATCCGGGTCGGGGCCTGGAGTTCATGCTGCAACTCAATGTGGCGCTGGGCGCTCACGGTGCTCACTCTTTCTGACTGTTGTTGTAGACAGGGACGTCTGCGACCGTTCTTGCCTGACGCCGGTGCAGCCTGAACAGGGCACACCGGCTTTTTTACGGAGATTTGCATGCGACTTATCAACAGGTATTTGCAGTTGCCCTGCATGGTGCTGATTCTGGCGGGCAGCGCGTTGCTGGCCCAGTCAGCCAGCGCCGAGATGCGGGTGGTAGCGACGACGCCGAGCCTGGGCATGTTGGCCAATGCGATCGGGGGTGATCAGGTCAGCGTACGTGTTCTGGCACCGGCTGACCGGGATGTGCATTACCTGGATGCGCGGCCCAGCTATATGGCGACTATGCGGCGTGCCGATCTGCTGCTCTCAGTGGGGGCTGGTCTGGAAGAGGGTTGGTTGCCAGCCGCATTGAGCGGTTCCGCCAATCCCGGGATCAATCAAGGTCGTCCCGGGCATTTTCGTGCGGCAGATTTTTTGCGTCTGCGGGAGTCGATTACCCTGGATGGTCCGAATATGGGCCATGTGCATGCCGAGGGTAATCCGCACTTTACCCTCGACCCACGGCGTATGGCGACGTTGGCTGTCGCGTTGGCTGAACGTATGGGGCAGTTGCAGCCCACGCAGGCGACGTATTTTGCCGATCAGGCAACAAGGCTCGCTGCTCGCCTGCACAGCGAGGCGGACAATCTGGCCGCAAGCGTAACTGCCGGTCAGCGTTATGTGTCCTATCACGAAGACCTGGATTATCTGAGCGAATGGCTGCCGGTCGAGGTCGTGGGCTATCTGGAGCCGGTGCCGGGAATTCCGCCAACGGCGCGGCATTTGCGTGAGCTGACGGATAGCCTGGCGGGTACCGAGGGTCGGGTACTGTTTGCGGTGTTTCAACCGGAACGCGGTGGGCGCTATCTGCAGGAACAGCTGGGTTGGTCTGTGCATCCTTTGCCACTGGAGCCGGCAGAGCCGACACTGGACAGCTATCTGAGTCTGCTGGCGCAATGGACCCGTGTCTTTATCGATGACTGATTCGCGCACCCTGGTCCACTGCAAGGCCTTGACCCTGGGGTTTCAGCGGCCCTTGTTGGGACCGCTGAACTTGCGCGTGCAGGCCGGTGAACGCCATCTGCTTACCGGCCCCAATGGCAGTGGCAAATCCTTGTTGCTGCAGGCCCTGGTCGGGCGGGCGCAGGTGTTTGCGGGTGAATTGCATCTGGCGGACAGCGCACTGAGCTATCTGGCCCAGGAGCATCCACGCCCGACACCCTGGCCCCTCAGCGGGCGTGACTGGTTTTCGGCCATGCAGGCGCCTGTGCCGGATTCACCGCTGATACAGCCCTTGCTGAACAAGCGCCTGGACCGCTTGAGTGGCGGTCAGTGGCAATTGTTGCGTCTGGCTGCGGTAGTGCAGTCGGCGCTGAGCGCCAAACGGCCTGCGCTGGTTCTGCTCGATGAGCCGTCCAATCATCTGGATGCCGAGGTGCGTGCTACGGCGGTACAGCTGATTCACGCCATGCCGGCGACGTCTACGTTACTGCTGACCAGTCATGATCAGCAGTTTATGGCCGCCCTGGGTTTTACTGCTACCCCGATGGAGCAATTGCTTGAGTCTGCATGATTGGTTTTTGCTGCCTCTGGTCAATGGTCTGCTGACAACGATATTACTGACTCTGGCCGGAGTCGGGCTCTTGTTGCGTGGGTCGGTCTGGCAAGTGTTTGCCGTCAGCCAGTGGGCCGCAGTTGGCGGTGTGGCCGCCTCGGTGCTGGCCATTCCGGTATTGTGGCCGGCCTTGGTATTGGCTGCGCTGGCTTTGGCCATCCAGCGACGCTGGCATGATGCCGAGCGCTTGTCGTTGACTCTGTTTCTCGCCGGTCTGGCGGTTATTACCCTGTTGGCGGCAAATATCTCACAAGCCAGCCTGGCCGCAGCGCGTTGGGTCGATGGCCAGCTCTATTTCACCGGGGTTCGCGAGTTGGTCCGGGTTACTGCCCTGGTTGCACTGTCCGTCATCGTGTTGCCGATGTTGCGCCGGGTCTGGCTCTGGGCACAGCGGCAGCCGGATATCAGCGCCCAGCCTGGTCTTGCCTGGTATTGGCGGTCACTGGAACTCGGCTGGTTGGTGCTGGTGATTGTGGTCGGGGCACAGGCCCTGGGTGTACCGGGTGCCATGGCAACCTTGTTGCTGCCGGCCTGGGCTGCTGCACGCGTGGCAAAGAACCTGACGCACCTGCTGGTCTGGAGTCAGCTGCTGGCGTTTTTGGCCTTCGTCTGCGCCTGGGTGGTCAGCCTGTGGCTGGATCAACCCTTTGCACCTGTGCTTGTGCTGCTTCAACTGGGCTTGATGGGCGTACTGGTTGGCGGACAAAAGCTGCGCATGCGTTCTTGCTGATCCCTTGTGCGGCGCTCACCCATCCACATGGCATAGGGGATGGGGTATGCTGTGGCAGTCCTGAATGAGGAGTCAGCATGTCCAGTTACGATTTTGATCTTTTTGTCATTGGTGCCGGGTCAGGCGGTGTACGAACCAGCCGGATTGCGGCCAGTTATGGTGCCCGGGTTGCGGTGGCGGAAGATATGTACCTGGGTGGCACCTGCGTGAATGTTGGTTGTGTGCCGAAAAAACTGTTCGCCTATGCAGCGCATTTTGCCGAAGACCTGGCGGACGCAGCGGGCTATGGCTGGGACCTGGCGGCAGCCGGTTTTACCTGGCAGCGCCTGCGTGATAACAAGACGGCTGAAGTCCAGCGCCTGAATACCATTTACCGGGGCATGCTGACCGGGGCCGGGATAACCCTGATTGATGGTCGCGCCCGCTTTATTGATTCGCATACGGTCGCGGTAGGGGACAAGACTTACAGCGCGGAGCGCATTGTGATTGCCACCGGCGGCTGGCCGTTCATTCCCGAATTCCCGGGTCGCGAGCACGTCATCAGCTCCAACGAGGTGTTCTACCTGGAGGAGCTGCCCAGGCGCACAATGGTGGTCGGTGGTGGTTATATCGCGATTGAATTTGCCAGCATCTTTCACGGTCTGGGTTGCGAATCGACTCTGCTCTATCGCGGTGATTTGTTCCTGCGCGGGTTTGACCGTGAAGTACGCGAACATATGGCTGAGATGCTGCACAAGAAAGGCACTGAGCTGCGCTTCAACAGTGATGTGGCCCGTATTGATCAATCGGCAGACGGCAGCTATCGAGTGACCCTGCAGGATGGCGAAGTCATTGAGACCGATCTAGTGCTTTATGCCACCGGCCGGCGGCCCAAGCTGGATGGTCTGGGGCTGGAAAACACCAATGTTCAGCTGGATGACAAGGGGTTTGTGGCGGTCGATCCTGAGTACCAGACCAGTGATCCGGCGATTTTTGCCATTGGTGATGTGACCGATACCCTGCAACTGACCCCGGTGGCCCTGGCCGAGGGTATGGCACTGGCAAGGCGCTTGTTCGGGCCAGAGGATTATGTGCCGGTTGATTACGCGAATATTCCCACCGCGGTCTTCTGTATTCCGAATATCGCCACGCTGGGCTTGAGTGAAGAGGAGGCCCGCGAGCAGGGCTATGCACTCAAGGTGTTTGTCAGCCGTTTCCGCCCGATGCGCAATATTCTGGCCGGGCGGGATGAGCAGAGTCTGATGAAGTTGTTGGTCGACAAGGCCACCGACAAGGTTCTGGGTATTCATCTGGTTGGTCCGGAAGCTGGCGAGATGCTGCAAGGGCTGGCTGTGGCGATGAAAGCCGGTGCTACCAAGGCCCAGTTCGATGCGACCCTGGGTATTCATCCCACTGCGGCGGAAGAGTTTGTCACCATGCGTACACCCGTTCGAGTCGATTGACATGACCTGGTTGTATGCGCTTGATTTGTTTGGCGTCGCCGTATTTGCCATCACCGGTGCTTTGATGGCTGGGCGCAAGTCGATGGACTTGTTCGGGGTGATGGTCATCGCCATCATTACCGCGCTGGGCGGCGGTACCCTGCGTGATGTGATCCTGAACAATTATCCGGTGCTGTGGATTGGTAATGAAGTCTACATATTGGTTGCGGTAATGGCGGCGCTGGGTACTGTGCTCTGGGTGCGCCTGACTCACCCGATCCATGAAACCGGTTTGCTGGTAGCCGATGCGCTTGGCCTGGCGGTCTTTACCGTGATTGGTACCCAGGTGGCCATGCAGCTGGACGTACCCTGGAGCGCAGCAGTGATCATGGGCGTGATGACCGGTGTTGCCGGCGGCGTAATGCGTGACATCATCTGCAACGAGATACCGCTGATTTTCCACAAGGAAATCTATGCCACCGCCTGCATTGCCGGGTCACTTGTCTATATCCTGCTGCATCCGTTCAACTGGCCGTTCAATCTGGATGTCAAACTGGCGATTGCGGTCGTACTGATCATTCGGCTGGCGGCAATCCGCTGGCATCTGGGGTTGCCGCGTTTTCATTTGCTCGATCGGGAGCCCCCTGAGCAATAAACAGGCATTATTAATGCTGGTGGTCGTTGCCGTGCTCGTTCGGCCGACGATCATTATGGCTACCCCTGCTCGGTACTACTTGAACGCTAACCTCAATTTCACCGGCTTCAGCAAAAATCAGTGTCAGGGGCAGTTCGCTGCCGGCTGACAGTTCTTGTTGGAGACTGAACAGCATGACGTGATAACCACCGGGCTTGAATTCGACGGTCTCACCTGCGGCAATGATCACTTCAGACATTTCGCGCATTTTCATCAGGCCGTCTTCATGAACATGCTCGTGCAGCTCGGTTTTACCGGCAGCCGGCGTGCTGGCACTGAGAAGGGTGTCTGTCTTGTCGCCGTCATTCCGGATCGTCAGGTAGACCGCACCGGTCTGAGCGACAGCGGGCATTGCGCGCGACCAGGGATTGTCGATAGACAGATCACCATGCTTGTATTCGTTGGCCAGCAACGGCTGGGCGAGCAGAGCAGCAGTAGCCAGGGCGGCTGTAAGCAAATGGCGCATGAAAATCCCCTTGTTAATGATTGCCCGCAGTGTAGCCTTATTCCAGACGCACGCGATAGACCTCGGCCAGTGAGATTACGCCCTGCCGGGCCAGGTTCAGTGCGCCTTGAGTCAGTGGTCGCATGCCGTCGCTGATTGCTTGCTCTTCGATATCCTGTGCGGCGGCGTCCGGCTGGATCAGTCGGCGCAGATTCGGTGTGACTTCGAGTAGTTCATAAACGGCAATACGGCCCGCATAACCACGATCATTGCAGTGCTCACAGCCTGCACCTGTCTTGAAGGTCTCCCGGCTATCCAGCCCCAGCGCCTGCAATACATGATCGGGGACTTTTTCCGTGGTCAGGCAGTGAGTGCAGTTGCGTCGAGCCAAGCGCTGAGCCAGAACGCCGATCAGGGTAGCGTTGACCAGATAGGGCGCTATGCCGATTTCCAGCAGCCGGGTGATTGTGCTGGACGCACTGTTGGTATGCAGGGTGCTGAGGACCAGATGTCCGGTCAGCGCGCTTTCACTGGCCATCATGGCGGTTTCATGGTCGCGAATCTCGCCGACCATGATCACATCCGGGTCATGTCGCAGAATATGGCGCAGGGCGCGGGCAAAGGTGTAGCCGATGCCGGAACGTACCTGAATCTGGCGAATGCCCTCGATCTGGTATTCGACCGGATCTTCCACCGTGATGATGTTGACCCCGGTGTTGCGAATATCATTGATGGCTGCGTACAGGGTAGTGCTTTTGCCCGAACCCGTTGGGCCGGTGACCAGCAAAATGCCCTGGTTAAGGCTGACCAGCCGGCGAAAGCGCGCGGCATCCTGTTCGGAAAAGCCCAGATCCTCGAGCTTTTTCATGCTCTGGTTGGTATCCAGAATGCGCATGACCACGCTTTCACCATGCACCGTGGGCATGATCGACAGACGCAGGTCGATCACCCGGTCGTGCATGCGCACCATGTAGCGTCCGTCCTGTGGCAGGCGGCGTTCGGCGATATTCATGCCACCGACAATCTTGATGCGGCTGACGATGGCGGGCAGGGCGGCGCGACGGATCTTGCGAATATCCAGCAGCACACCATCAACCCGGAACTGGATGCTGGCTTCTTTCTCGTCAGGGCGGATATGAATGTCCGAGGCGCGCCGGCTGATGGCATCTTCCAGCAGGTTATCAACAAAACGCACGGTCGGTTTGTCTTCCGCCAACTGCTTCATCTGTTGCAATGAAAGCACCGGTTCCCGGGTCTCATCCTCCGGCAAGACATCCGCTGCCACCGTGCCGTAGTGCATGTTGATCGCATGCTCGATCGCCTGCGTATCGGCCAAAACCGCTTCCACGGGTTTGCCGGTTATAAAGCCGAGCAAATGCAGCAATTCGTGCTGGGTAGGGTCCGGACAGGCAACAATCAGCCGTTCGGCATGCACCATCAAGGGGATTACCTGATATTGACGGGCGATTTCTTCGGGCAACAGGGCAAGCAGGCCGTCATCCAGGTCAAATTCGGCCAGATCGACCACCGGTACTTTCAGTTGCTCGGCGATTACGCTGCTCAGTTGTTCCTGGTTGATGGCGTTGATATTCAACAGCATTTCACCCAGGCGCAACTTGACGGGCTGCTTGCGTTGCAGGTTGAGTGCGGCCTTCAATTGATCGGGCGTGATCAGTCCGCGTTCGAGCAGAATCTGTCCGAGCAGTTTTTCCGGCAATTCGGCGCGGTAATTGTTCAGGCGGAGATTGAGCGCCTCTCGGCTTTTTATCGTCATTGCTTTCACCGGGTCTGGATTACTCCCTTGAGTATGTCGAGGTCTGTTGAAAGGCACAAGATGTCTGTTGCAGGCTGGATTTTCGTGGCTCGGGTTTTTTCGCTTTTATTCAGTTACTTAAGCTTGACAAGGGGCGACGGCCTGCGTAAAGTTCGCCTCCATTGCAGGCACGTAGCTCAGTTGGTTAGAGCACCACCTTGACATGGTGGGGGTCGTTGGTTCGAATCCAATCGTGCCTACCAGTTTCGAACCCGGTCCCCTGCGGCCGGGTTTTTTGTTTTCAGCGCCGTCACTACGGGCTGTGACCGACTTTCGAGTCTCTGGCTCTGGTACTGCCAGTCAGGTCACTGTTTTCCCGGCGTAACGGCATATCCATCACGTGGCCTTGCGTAGGGGTCACCACTGAAAGGAGAGGCCTACTATGCCTGTCATTACTCTACCGGACGGCAGCCAGCGTTCCTTTGATCATGCCGTGACTGTGGCCGATGTGGCGCAATCCATCGGTGCCGGTCTGGCCAAGGCAACCCTTGCCGGTCGTGTTGACGGCCGCCTGGTTGATGCCTGTGACCTGATCGAGCAGGACGCAACGCTGCAGATCATTACCCCCAAGGATGCCGACGGGCTGGATATTATCCGCCACAGTTGCGCGCACCTGATCGGGCATGCGGTCAAACAGCTGTATCCGAGCGCCAAGATGGTGATTGGTCCGGTGATCGAGGATGGCTTCTATTACGACATCTCCTACGAGCGTCCCTTTACGCCGGAAGACATGGCGGCGATCGAAAGCCGCATGCGTGAGCTGATCGCCACCGAGTACGACGTGGTCAAGAAGATGACCCCGCGCGCCGAGGTGATCGAGGCATTCAAGGCCCGCAATGAAGATTACAAACTGCGCCTGGTCGAGGATATGCCCGACGAAACGCAGATGGGTCTGTATTACCATGAAGACTATCTCGACATGTGCCGCGGCCCGCACGTGCCGAATACGCGCTTTCTCAAGGCATTCAAGCTGACGCGGATTTCCGGTGCCTACTGGCGCGGTGACGCACGCAACGAACAGTTGCAGCGAATTTACGGCACGGCCTGGGCCGACAAGAAGCAGTTGGCTGCTTATATTACCCGCCTCGAAGAAGCGGAAAAACGCGATCACCGCAAGATCGGCAAACGCCTCGGCCTGTTCCATACCCAGGAAGAAGCACCGGGCATGGTGTTCTGGCACCCGGCGGGTTGGACCGTATATCAGGTGCTGGAACAGTACATGCGCGACTTGCAGCGCAAATCCGGTTACCAGGAAATCAAGACGCCACAGGTGGTCGACAAGGTGCTCTGGGAGCGCTCCGGCCATTGGCAGCATTACTCGGCGAATATGTTTACCACCGAGTCGGAAAGCCGTGATTACGCGGTCAAGCCAATGAATTGCCCGTGCCACGTACAGGTATTCAATCAGGGGCTGAAAAGCTACCGTGATCTGCCGTTGCGTCTGGCCGAGTTCGGTTCCTGTCACCGCAATGAGCCTTCCGGCTCGCTGCATGGTCTGATGCGCGTGCGCGGCTTTACTCAGGATGATGCGCACATTTTCTGTACCGACGAGCAGATCAAGCAGGAGGCGGCTGACTTTATCCAACTGACCCTGCAGGTCTATCGTGACTTCGGCTTTGATGATGTCGAGTTGAAGCTGTCGACCCGTCCGGATGACCGCATGGGTGATGACGCCGACTGGGATCTGGCCGAAAAGGCACTGGAAGAAGCGCTGAATGAAGCCGGCCTGGAGTGGGATTTGCAGCCGGGTGAGGGCGCCTTCTACGGACCGAAGATCGAATTTTCCCTGCGTGATTGCCTGGGGCGTGTCTGGCAGTGTGGTACTTTACAGCTGGATTTCCTTTTGCCGGGCCGTTTGGGCGCGCAATATGTCGCCGAAGATGGCAGCCGCAAGCATCCGGTGATGCTGCATCGGGCAATTCTGGGATCATTCGAGCGCTTTATCGGTATTCTGATCGAGCACTATGCCGGTGATTTTCCGGCCTGGTTGGCCCCGCATCAGGCTGCCGTATTGAATATTACCGACAATCAGGCGGAATTTTGCCGAGAAGTCGAGAAAACATTGAATGAAATGGGCTATCGTGCACAAGCGGACTTGAGAAACGAGAAGATCGGTTTTAAAATCCGTGAGCACACTTTACACAAGACTCCCTATCTGTTGGTCGTAGGTGACCGGGAAGTCGAATCGCACACTGTGGCCGTGCGCACACGGGAGGGCAAAGATCTGGGTTCCATGACGGTTACCGAGTTCGCAGAGTTCCTCGCCGCTGCTGTCGCACAACGAGGCCGCCCGAATTCGGAGCAATAACGATTAAACGCGAGATGAGACAAGACAAAAGAGCCGCACAACGCCCGCCGATCAACGAAAACATCACGGCGACCGAAGTTCGCCTGATTGGCGCTGACGGTGAGCAAATCGGTATCGTGTCCATTCAGGAAGCCATGACCGCCGCAGAGGAGGTCAAGCTGGACCTGGTTGAAATCTCCCCTGATGCTGAGCCGCCTGTTTGCCGGATCATGGATTACGGCAAGCACCTGTTCGAGAAAAAGAAGCAGCAGGCTGCCGCGCGCAAGAATCAGAAACAGATTCAGATCAAAGAAGTAAAGTTTCGTCCAGGGACGGAAGAGGGAGACTACAAGGTTAAACTACGTAACCTTATCCGGTTTCTCTCTGATGGGGACAAGGCCAAGGTATCCTTGCGATTCCGAGGCCGCGAAATGGCGCATCAGGAGCTGGGCATGGAGCTGTTGAAACGGGTCGAAGCTGACCTGCTGGAATACGGCACTGTGGAACAGCACCCGAAGATGGAAGGTCGGCAGCTGATGATGATCCTCGCACCCAAGAAGAAAAAGTAATCTCCAGGGCAACGCCAGGCCTTGCGATTACCTTATTCACTCTTACGTGGAGTTACATGAACATGGCAAAGATGAAGACGAAAAGTGGCGCTGCGAAGCGCTTCAAGAAAACCGGGAACGGTCTCAAGCACAAGCACGCTTTCAAGAGCCACATCCTGACCAAGATGAGCACCAAGCGTAAGCGTCAACTGCGTGGTACTTCGCAGCTGGCTGCTTCTGATGTGCAAAAAGTTGAGCGCATGTTGCGCCTCCGTTAAGTCAAGGTTAGAGGATATAAAGAATGGCTCGTGTCAAGCGTGGTGTTACGGCGCGTAAGCGTCACAAGAAAGTTCTGAAACTCGCCAAAGGCTATTACGGTGCGCGTTCGCGCGTTTTCCGCGTAGCCAAGCAGGCAGTCATCAAGGCAGGTCAGTACGCCTATCGTGACCGCAAGCAGCGCAAGCGTCAGTTCCGTGCCCTGTGGATTGCCCGTATCAATGCCGGTGCCCGTCAGAATGGTCTGTCTTACAGCCGTCTGATTGCCGGTCTGAAAAAGGCCAACGTTGAAATCGACCGCAAGGTTCTGGCCGATCTGGCTGTGAACGAAAAAGCGGCGTTTACCGCGATTGTCGAAAAAGCAAAGGCTAGCCTGGCTTAAGCCCTCGTTACGACAATCCCTGCCCCGCAAGGGGTAGATGGCAACGTCAATGATAGGGGAAGAGCCTAACCGCTCTTCCCCTATTTTTGTTTCTGGAGTCTGACAATGGAAAATCTTGACGCCCTGGTCGCCCAGGCGCTGGAGGCGGTACAGCACGCTGCTGACGTCCCTGCGCTGGAGCAGATCCGCGTGCAGTATCTAGGCAAGAAGGGCGAACTGACTCAGGTGATGAAGACCCTGGGCAATATTCCGGCCGAAGAGCGCCCGAAGGTTGGCGCCATGGTCAATGCCGCCAAAGAACAAGTGTCCAGCGAGCTGAATGCGCGCAAGGCCGATATGGAAGCCGCTGCGCTGAATGCCAGACTGGCCGCCGAGCGGGTGGACGTGACCCTGCCGGGACGTGGTCAGGTGAGTGGTGGTCTGCACCCGGTCACCCGCACCATGGAGCGGATCGAACAGATTTTTGCCCACGTCGGTTATACCGTCGAGGAAGGTCCTGAAGTCGAGGACGATTATCACAATTTTGAAGCGCTCAACATTCCCGGCCACCACCCGGCGCGGGCAATGCACGATACCTTCTACTTCAATGCCAACACCTTGCTGCGCACGCATACCTCGCCGGTCCAGGTGCGCACCATGGAACGCTCGCAGCCGCCGATCCGGATCATTTGTCCGGGCCGTGTCTATCGCTGCGACTCGGATCAGACCCATTCGCCGATGTTCCATCAGGTTGAAGGCTTGCTGATCGATGAGGGTGTCAGCTTTGCGGATCTGAAAGGGACTATCGAGCAGTTTCTGCGTGAATTCTTCGAGGCTGATCTGGAAGTGCGCTTCCGGCCCTCGTTCTTTCCGTTTACTGAACCCTCGGCAGAGGTGGATATCCGCCGTACCGTGGTCAAGAACGGTGAAGAGAAGGCCGACTGGCTGGAAGTGTTGGGCTGCGGCATGGTGCATCCGGATGTATTGCGCATGTCTGGCATCGATCCGGAAAAATATCAGGGTTTTGCCTTCGGCATGGGCGTCGAGCGCCTGACCATGCTGCGCTACGGCGTGGGTGATCTGCGTATCTTCTTTGATAACGATCTGCGTTTTCTCGAGCAGTTTCGCTGAGCGTCGCATCCGCCATTCCTTTGAGAGCAGGAACCAATAATGAAATTCAGTGAACAGTGGCTGCGGACCTGGGTAAATCCGCAGGTGACAGGCGATGAGCTGGTTGCCCGCTTGTCCATGACCGGGCTGGAAGTTGATGGCGTAGAGCCCGCTGCCGGCGCCTTCAGTGGCGTAATTGTCGGTGAGATCGTCAGTACCGAACAGCACCCGGATGCCGACAAGCTGCGCGTTTGCCAGGTCAGCAACGGCAGCGAGCAGTTCCAGGTGGTCTGCGGTGCCCCCAATGCACGCCCCGGCATCAAGGTACCCTTTGCCACCGTGGGCGCCGTATTGGGTGAAGACTTCAAGATCAAAAAGGCCAAGCTGCGCGGCGTGGAATCTTTCGGCATGCTCTGTGCCGCCTCGGAACTGCAACTGTCTGACGACAGCGACGGTCTGTTCGAGTTGGCTGCCGACGCACCCACTGGCACATGCCTGCGCGAATACCTCGGCCTCGACGATACCATTATCGATGTCGACCTGACGCCCAACCGGGGTGACTGCCTGTCGATCGCAGGTTTGGCCCGTGAAGTTGCTGCCAATTATGCAGAGAACGTCTGTCGCCCGACGATTGATCCGGTACCGGCGGTCAACGAAGAGACCCGTCCGGTCGAGTTGCTGGCCCCGCAGGCTTGCCCGCGCTATGTCGGCCGGATTGTGCGCAATGTTGACCTGTCGCGGCCAACGCCGTTGTGGATGGTTGAACGCCTGCGCCGCAGTGATATTCGCAGCATCGACCCGGTGGTGGATATCACCAACTACGTCATGCTGGAACTCGGTCAGCCGATGCATGCCTTTGACCTCAAGCAGATCCAGGGTGGCATTCGTGTGCGTATGGCCGAGGAGGGCGAAAAGCTGACTCTGCTTGATGGCCAGGAGCTCACGCTGCACAGTGACAATCTGGTGATTGCCGACCATGAACGCGCCCTGGCCATGGCCGGCGTTATGGGTGGCGAGCACAGCGGTGTTGCCAGCGATACCACCGACCTGTTCCTGGAAAGTGCTTTTTTCGACACCATTGCGATTGCCGGCAAGGCGCGCGCTTATGGCTTGCACACGGATTCTTCGCACCGTTTCGAGCGTGGTGTGGATTGGCAATTGCAGCGCGAAGCCATGGAGCGGGCAACCGCACTGATTCTCGAGACCGTTGGTGGTGAGCCGGGTCCGGTGATCGAACAGGTAGCCAACGAACACCTGCCGCAAGTGGCGCACATTACCCTGCGTGACGCGCGCATCCAGCAGATGCTCGGCATGGCGATCCCGGCGTCCGACGTGGAAAGCTATCTGCATCATCTGGGGCTTGGCGTGGCCAAGGCTATCGATGGTGAGTGGCAGGTTGAGGTGCCCAGTCACCGCTTTGATATCAGCCTGGAAATCGATCTGATCGAAGAGCTGGCCCGGCTGTACGGTTACAACCGCTTGCCGGTCAGTGCGCCGACGGCGGCTCTGAATCTGCAAGCACAGCCTGAAGCCCGTGGTGAATTGCCGGTATTGCGCCGCCTGCTGGTTGCCCGCGGTTACCAGGAAGCCATCACCTACAGCTTTATCGAGCCGGAGTTGAGCAAGCAGTTTGATCCTGAGCATGAGCCTTTGGCGCTGGCCAACCCGATTTCCGCCGACATGGCGGTGATGCGGACCAGCCTGTTGCCCGGCCTGAGCAAGGCACTGCTGCACAATCAGAACCGTCAACAGGCCCGTGTTCGTCTGTTTGAAAGTGGGCTGCGCTTTGTACCCCAGGCCGCTGGTGATTTGCTGCAGGAACCAATGCTGGCAGGCATAGCCTGTGGTGCTCGCTTGCCGGAAGGCTGGGCCAACAGTGGCGACAAACTGGATTTCTTTGATCTCAAGGGCGACGTCGAAGCAATACTGGGGCAGGGTGGTGCGCTGACCAGCTACCGTTTTGAACCCGCAGAGCATCCAGCACTGCATCCCGGCCAGAGCGCGCGTGTTATGCGTGGCGATACCCTGGTTGGCTGGCTGGGGGCGCTGCATCCACAGCTGGTTACGGCGCTGGACCTGCACGGCCCGGTGTTTGCGTTCGAGCTGAGTTTGAACGTGATCAAGCAGGGTCGCTTGCCTGCGTTTGCCGAATTGTCGCGTTTCCCCGAGGTGCGGCGGGACATTGCATTGGTTGTTGATCAGACAGTATTGGCCGAGGATTTGTTGGTCAATATTCGCCAACAGGCGGGAGAACACCTGAAAAATCTCAGGTTGTTTGACGTTTATGCAGGCAAAGGTATTGATCCGCATAGAAAAAGTCTGGCAATTGGCTTGACCTTGCAGCATTCCTCGCGCACTCTTACTGATGAAGAGGTGAATGCTGTCATGGACAAGGTACTCACGTCCCTGGAGCAAGGGTTCAATGCCACGCTAAGGAAATAAGGATATGGGGGCTCTGACAAAAGCAGAAATGGCCGAACGCCTGTACGAAGAGCTCGGCTTCAACAAGCGCGAAGCCAAAGAGCTCGTTGAACTGTTTTTTGAAGAGATTCGCAATGCACTTGAGCATAACGAGCAGGTCAAACTGTCCGGTTTCGGCAATTTTGACCTGCGCGACAAGCGCCAGCGTCCCGGTCGCAATCCCAAGACTGGTGAAGAAATCCCCATTACGGCCAGACGGGTTGTGACCTTCCGGCCCGGACAAAAACTCAAGGCACGAGTAGAAGCATATGCTGGAACCCAGCCATAACCACGAATTGCCGGCCATTCCGGGAAAACGCTATTTCACCATTGGTGAAGTCAGTGAGCTCTGTGCGGTCAAGCCGCACGTGCTGCGTTACTGGGAGCAAGAGTTTCCTCAATTATCGCCAGTGAAACGGCGTGGTAACCGTCGCTATTATCAGCGTCAGGATGTTCTGATGATTCGTCAGATCCGCTCATTGCTGTACGATCAGGGGTTTACCATCGGCGGTGCGCGCCAGCGGCTGTCCGGTGAAGAGGCCAAGGAAGATGTCACTCATTACAAGCAACTGATCCGGCAGACCATTGCGGAACTGGAAGAAGTACTGAATGTATTGAAAACCAACTGAGTGCGATGGTGGTAACGAATAAAAAAGCTGGCGGATGCCAGCTTTTTTACGTTCGGGATCAGCGTAATGTGCCGTACTGACCCGACCAGCTGCCAGAGCGTGAGTTTCCACGATTATGCCGGTTATGGCCTGATGGCCGCTGCTGTCTTGGAGAGCGTTGCCCGGCCCGATGGTCGTGCGGCGGACGATGGAATCGGTCACGGCCCTGATGCGGATGTTTCGGCGCATGGCGGTGCGGTCTTTCGTAAGACCGTCCAGGATGGCGGGAGTAGCCTGGACGCTGATGTTGCCATGCAGGTCGCTGATGCGGCGGCGAATAACGATTGATACGGGGTGGGCGGTTGATAATGGTCTGGTAAACCGGTCGTGGTGAGGTGATGTAAACCCGGGTGCGAGGACTGCGATGGCTGCGATAATCGGGCCGTGCGTAGCTGCTGCCCGAATAGACAGTGGTCGAAGAATATACCCTCGGGGTGCTGTAGGCGCTGTCGTTGATATAGTAATCACCCGCGCAACCGCTGAGCACTACGGCACCCAATCCCAACAAGACCCGTTGTAATGGTGTTTTCATCTGTAATCTCGCTCTGTGAGCTGGCGTCGATGCAGAGGCAATCGGCTGATACTGCTCAGTCTGGCGCAAAAGCTCACCGGTCGGGGCTTTGTAAAGCGATCTTTACCAAGATTTACCTGTGCTGAACCTGTGCTGAACGTCCATGAGTGGTATTGGCCATTGCTCAGGACAGTTGCTCTGAAAGGCAAAAAAAACTTTCGCATTTCATGGACTTAATGTATGATCTCGCTCACTTCAAGGCCAAGGCCCAGAAGTATCGTCGGGGCGTAGCGCAGCCTGGTAGCGCACTTGCATGGGGTGCAAGGGGTCGAGTGTTCGAATCACTCCGTCCCGACCAAACAACGTCAAAGAAATCCAGTCACCTAGCGTGGTCTGGATTTTTTTGTGCCTGAGTGAAAACCCTCGCTGTAAAAAATACCCCTACCGTGATTTTTACTCATCCCGTCTTTAGGTCGAAGCTATTGGGCCTGCAAACAGTAAGCTCAGCTACATTCGATTCAGCTATGTGACCCGGCTACTGACAATATGGCTGTTTCGGTCATTAATGACCTGAACACCTTGCAGCAATTAGCACCAGAGGATAGTGAACCCGTTTTTATGCTGGCTGTTGTGAGCGTGCTGGGGCAGAAAGAAGCCCAAAAACTGGATCAGTCTTTGCTTCCGGAGCTACTGCTGCAGGTGGATGATCTGGCGTTGAGGCAGGGGGCTAAAAACCAGATGCTTGATGCTTGATGCTTGAGGTTTTTAGCGATGCTGCCGGGTTGCGAATGGAACATGCAGCGGGCATGCCGGGTTGGAGGGTTTATCCCCAGTGGATCACACCCGGATAACCAATTTCGCTGTGTAAAGGCAATATACCGCTCGCCTCACTGGTTAAAAGTTCTGTAGCCGTACTGGCAATAGTGGCTTTTTTGTATCATCATCAAACTTACTGCAGTATCGCAGTCCCTTCTTGAGGCAAGGACGCCGGGTTATCTTTCCCTCGTTTTGCTAACAGTTGGGCGGATGTTTTCGCAACGAGCGATAATTTAGATGTCCTCATGCTGGAGATAGGCGTGCTAAACCGAATTTCAATTGTTCTGCTGAGCAGCTGCTTTGTAGTGGTCAACTGATACCGGACAGTATTTTAAGTTTTTCTTCCGCCGCTACCGGCGATACACCACCGTTGAACGTATGGGGTCGTTGCTCGTTGTAATAGCCCATCTGTCAACGACGGTTCAAAACTGACCCACTTATCGGCGATATCGTCGGTTTAAAACTGACCCACCCTTGGCGATTAATTGTTGGTTAATAGACCTTGGCTGCTGCCCGAGACCGGCGCGATACCCGCAGCGTTCTTGTCCTTCAAGCGGTAGCTTTCGCCACGGATCTGCACGATATGCGCATGGTGTAACAACCGGTCTAACAGCGCTGCCGTCAAGGTTGTGTCATCGGCGAAGGCATGGGACCACTGCGAGAACGGCAGGTTACTGGTTACGATGACACTGCCTTGCTCGTACCGCTTGGCGATGACATTGAAGAACAGATTGGCTTCTTCGCGGCCAAACGGCAGATAGCCGATCTCGTCGATGATCAGCAGCCGCGGAGCTAGCACGCTGCGCTTCAAGTATTGCTCTAGGCGTTCCTGTTTGCGGGCTGTTGCCAGTTGCAGCATCAGATCGGCTGCGGCGATGAAGCGTGTCTTGATGCCTTGAGCGACGGCTTTGTGACCTAGGCTGATGGCGAGATGACTCTTGCCAACGCCACTGGGGCCGAGGAGTACGACATTCTCTGCTCGCTCTACGAAGGCCAAGCTTGTCAGTTCGTTCAGCTGTTTGCGCGGCGCTCCGCTGGCGAATTTAAAGTCATAGTCCTCGAAGAGCTTGCGCCCAGGGAAGCCGGCAAACTTGAGTAAGGTCTCACGGGAGCGCAGGGACCGTGCGTCCAGTTCCAAGCGCAATAGCTGCTCAAGGAAGTCGGCCAAGGTGTCTTCTTGCGAGGCGCAACGGTCGGCCATGGCTGACCATTCGCTGGCTAACGTGTCGAGCTTTAGGTTCGCGCAGGCGTGTTGGATACGCTGATGTTGCAGGTTCATGGACGTGCCTCCAGCAGCCGATCATAGGTGCTCAGCGGATGCTGGAAGCTCTCCCTGGGCACAGGCCGTGCGGCGGCGGGTATGTGCTCTAAGCCCCGTTTTGCCCGCCGTGGCAATGGCCTGAGCTGGAAGCGCTCCTGATCCAGCAATATCTGAGGCTTGATGCCGGTGGTGCCATGGATACGCTGGTGCGCCACACGCTCGAGCCAGGGACCTATATGGGCATTGGCCGTGGCCACATCCAGCCGAAGCCCAGCCTGATTCAGAGTGGCTGCCAGGGGCGTGATGAAGCTGTTTTTCAAGTAACCATTGAAGCGCTCGACCTTGCCCTTGGTGCGAGCTCTGTAGGGTCGGCAAGCGCGGGCGATAAAGCCATAATCACGCGCAGTCGCCAGCAGTTGCGCATTCCAACGATGCTGGCCTTCGCCGTAAGCATCACGCTCGATCATGATGGTCTTGGCGTTGTCGAACAGGATCTCCTGGGGTACCCCGCCGAAGTAATGGCATGCCTCCTCGATCCCGCGCAGCCAGTCATCCTGACGCTCATGCTCGGAAAACCGGACGTAGGTAGCGCGGCTATATCCCAGCGTGGCGACGAAAGCTTTGATCGTGCGCCGGTGGCGAGAGATGGTCGTGAAATCGACCTGCATTTGCTTGCCTGGAGGTGTCTCGAAACGAACTACCGGATCAGGCACGGCCGTCTTGAACTCGGCGAGATAGTTCTTGAGCTGAGTGATTCCGCCAGCATAGCCACGATCCTGAATCTCGCTGAACAGAACCGTTGCCGGTATCCAGTGCGGTTTGGCCGCCTCGATCCGTGCTAACAGATAGGTTTTGTAGGGCTCTAGCTTTGCTGGGCGAGCAGCCCGGTCCGGATAGCTAGGTACAACCGTCAGATCCCGCAGATACCTCCGCACCGTATTGCGCGACACTCCGAGCTGCTTTGCGATGGCGCGAATGCTGTTGCCTTGGCCATGTAATACATGAATTTCCACGAGTCTCTCCTGAGTCAACATCGGCCGCCGCTCTGGTCATTTGATTAGGCGGCCATTTTGCTTCAGGTGGGTCAATTTTAAGTCGACGTTGGTGGGTCAGTATTACTCCGGCGGTGACACAGTATGAGCTTGAAAGACTGATCAATAGAACTGAAGGACTGGCAAGCATATGCTGGGGTGAGCGTTGCACTTATGTGTTGAATTCAGGTCTGGGTGAATCTCAAACCCGCAGAAATACCCCCATTTTTGTCCTTGGGATGATTTGCAGGTGTAGCTGGATCAGACTTCGTAAATCCAGCACAACAGCATCCTGGCCAAGACCAGGAGCAACTGCTGCTGCGAGGTCTACTGACTGTTGTCTTGCAACCTGTCGGGGAGGCGTCTGGCAATGAGGCGGTCATCAGTCTCGCCGGGTCTGGCAAGCAGCACGGCGTAATCGCGATAGGTTCCGTCTTTGGCTTCATCCAGCAACCAGAGTAGCCATTGCTTCTGATCGTTTGCGGCTTCAGATAGAACCGCGACTAGCCGCAATTCGAAACGCCAATCGGGCGCCTGGAGAGTGATCGACCCGCCCTCAACGGCTGTTTGCCATATGGAGGCCAAATCTTCCAGAGTGCGTTCATCCTCAAGCTGCGGACGCAACGAGGATGCAAAGCTCTGAATATCCAGATGTTGAAATAAATGTTCAGTCTCAGCTGCAATATCCTCCGACTGAATGTATTCAGCATTCCCGGGAAGTGCAGTGAGGGTGTCACACACCAGGTAGGCTTGCAGGTTGGTTCGGTTCGCAAAGTCTTCAGCAGGCAGAGAATATGCGGCTTTCCGTGTGTAATCGATACAGTTGTGTACGACACTTCCATCCTCAAAGACTAACCGTTCCCGGTCCATTTCAAGGTGGTAGCAACGCCGCTCGGCGAAATCCAAAACCTGTGGATTGTTGTAGTGGACAACGTCCTGCGCGGCCAATGAGAAAGGAGTAATAATCAGGCAAAGGACAAAGGATAATTGCGCATAATATTTCATCGGGTTAGCTCCTTCAGCAGGTCTGCCTCTTGACGCGTCCATGGTCAGAAGTCGGAAGTCTACTCTCAGGTCACCGGATGCACCAATGCATGGTGTCGCTTCTCGATGTCTACTGAGGCCTGTTGTATTCTCCGTCAAAACTGCCGATAACCGCGTCGCAACATTCCAGCTGTGATCGCCTGACGCTTCTCTCTAAACTAGCGGTTTTTATCAGTGCTTGCCGCACAAGGAGCTTGCATGACCAACTGGCAATATACCCACATGATTCGCCTCGGCGAACTGGATGCAGTGGAAGTGAGGCATCCGGCATTTATTGCCCGGGTATGCCTGCAGGGTGCGCATCTGGTGCATTTTGCGCCGACTGGGCAGGACAACTGGTTGTGGTTGAGCGAGCAGGTGCAGTTCCTGCCTGGTCGATCCATTCGCGGCGGGGTGCCGATTTGTTGGCCGTGGTTCGGCGTTCCGGAGAAAAACCCGCCTGCCGTTCGTGATCAATTGCGCACTGATGCTGCCCACGGTTTTGCGCGGACGGCCTTGTGGTCTTTGGCGGGGGTTGCGGAGTCTGCGGATGCGGTGAGTGTGCGCCTGGCCTTGTCTGCTGCTGATCTGCAAGCACCCCAGTGGTCAGGCGAGGCGAGGGCTGAATTGCTGCTGACTTTCACCGCCGTGTCGTGCTCGCTGGAACTGGTCACGACAAATCTGGGTGCTTCCCCACTGCATATTACCCAGGCCCTGCATACTTACCTGCCTACGCCGGATATACACAATACCCGCGTGCACGGGTTGGCCGGCTGTCGTTACATTGACACCCTGCAAGAATGGCAGGAATTCGAGCAACGAGGGCCAGTGCGCTTCAGCGGTGAGACGGACCGCATCTACTACAGCAATCCGCAGCAGCCACTGGGTATTTACCACGCCGAGACCTGCGCTGTGCAGCTTGAAGCCAGTGGCAGTCATTCGACCGTGGTATGGAATCCGGGGCCGGAAAAGGCCCAGCGGCTGAGCGATTTCTTGCCAGCGGCCTGGACCCGCATGCTCTGCGTGGAGACGGCCAATGCGCTGGACGACGCTCAGAGCCTGGAACCGGGTGACAGTGCGCATCTGAGCCTGATGATGCGCACCGCGAATTGACGGTGAGGCGTTCACTGCATCAGTTTGGGGCGGCAGGGTCACCCGACTGACTGCAAGCGTGTCTCGCCAAGGTGTCGAAGTGCTTGATTTTCATGGATACATATAGGTGAATTGTTTCTTTTTGAGCAAAATATGAATTTGGCTGTCTTATTGCATAACCAGTAAATGTCTCTTTTGGGTCATGCAATGGTAACTGTGCTGCATGATCATCAGTAAACATGCTTTCCAGTCACGGGTCAGCGAGGTTTATCCGGATGAAACAGTTAAAACCGATCGATTCGCATTTCTTTTATTTCGAGAGCCCCAATCAGCCAATGATGATCGGCAGTCTCTGGTTGTGTGACTCATCCACTGCGCCAGGCGGGCGGCCACGTTACAGGGACATTCTGCAGTACATTGGCGACCGTCTTAATCTGACCTCGTATTTTCGTCGCCGGCTCGAGCAGTCGCCGCTCAACCTGGATGATCCCTACTGGCTGGATGACGAGAATTTTGATCTGGAGTATCACATCCGGCATGTCGGGTTGCCGCAGCCCGGTGACTGGCGCCAGCTGTGCATCTTCACTGCGCGCACCATGTCACGCAGCGTCGACATGGAACGACCACCCTGGGAAATCTACATCATCGAAGGGGTGAACAATGTCGAGGGTCTGCCGGAAGACAGTTTTGCCGTGCTGATCAGGTTTCATCATGCCTATGTCGATGGCAAGGCCAGTTTTGAGCTGACCACCGCGTTGTGGGAAGACTCGCCGACCCATGAGTACGGTCGTCGTGATCGGGTTGAAGTCGCTGAGCGGAGGCCGACCCGGTTGGAAATGTGGGCGCGCACAACACCGCAATTGATGTCGCAGCCCTGGCGATCCTTGCGAGCGGGGATGACTTTTGCGCGCAAAAGTGCCGAGTTGGCGATTCGCTTGCGGAAAGACTCCCGGCCAGCGCAGCACAAGACGCCGAAGACCATATTCAATGTTCCGGTCACACCGCATCGCTCCTATGGCTCGGTGTCGTTCAAGATGCCTGAGCTCAAACGCATGCGCTCTCTGGTGCCGGGGGCCAGCCTGAATGATGTCCTGGTGGCAATTATTGCCGGGGGCATGCGGCGTTACCTGAAGCTGCATAACCAGCTGCCAGCGGAATCTCTGGTGTCGATGTGCCCCGTGTCCTTGCGCCCGGAAGAGGTCAAGGGAGATGTTGGCAACCTGCTGTCGGCTATGTATATAGCGATCGGGACTGATCTGGATGATCCGGTTGACCGCTTGGCTGCGGTGCATCGCCATACCCAGTGGAATATCCCGTTGGCCCGCGAAGTATTGTTTGACCTGACCAATTCAGCCGGCGAAATGCTGCCATCCTATATGCGTGCCATGGGTGTGCATTTGCAGAACCGGGCCAGCATGACCGGGCGTACACCACTGTTCAACACCATCACCACCAATGTGCCGGGGATCTCCGGCATGCAGCCGAAATACTTTGCCGGGGCCAAAGTATGCTCCATTTCACCAATGGTACCGGTGTATGACGGGGTAGCGGTTACCCATGGCATGTTGGGTATTTATGACAGCATGAATATCGGCATTCTGGCCGATCGCAAGGTGGTGCCGGATATTGATGTCTATGTTGACTGCATGAAGGCGTCTTATCGTGAATACCTTGAGAGCACTGAGTACTCCGAATTGACCCGCGCCCACATGGAAAAGGCGAAAAAAGCGCAAATGGCCCGCCTGACGGGTACCGACATGGACAGTCCGACACTGTTGTTGGGGCGCAAGTCCGGTTGATGCCGCGTGCTTCAGACCAGGGCTGAAATAGTGATGTCTTCAGCGAGCTTGAGGGTATTTCGCCCGGCATGCTTGGCCTGATACAGCGCTGTATCAGCCTTGCCGAGGAGGGTGGTGCCGCAATCCTGAGTGCTGGGTATTCCGCACCAGACGCCGACACTGAAATGCTGGGGAATGTTCAGATCGCCGAATTTTGTCGGTGTATTGGCGACGTGGGCGCGTAAATCATCCAGTGCAATGGCTGCTCCTTCCCGCGACGTTTCCGGCAGCAGCAGTAAAAACTCCTCGCCACCATAGCGACCCAATCCATCGGACTGGCGAAGCCGTTGTTTCATCAGGGTGGCGCAGTGCTTGAGTACGGCATCACCCGCAAGATGCCCGTAAACATCATTGATGTTCTTGAAGTGATCAATATCGATGATGGCGACGGCCAGGGTGCTGCCGTTACGACGAGCGCGTTCGATTTCACTGTCCATTTGCTCCATGACGGCACGGCGGTTGGGCAGGTCGGTCAGTGGATCGCGCAGGGCCATATGCTTGAGCACACCTTCGATACGCTCTTTGGACAGCAGTACCAGGCCCAGTGACAGCATCATTACCGTCACAGTGCCGATACTCACGGAGATAGACTGGCGCAAATTGCTGATGTCGTAGCGCATTTCATCAGAGAGTCCGGTCACAATGGCGATGACCCGGATAAGGATGCCGATCAGGCTCGCCACCGCACCGCCAATCAGAAGCAGGTGGGCCCGACCATCAGGTTGTTGATTGTTCTGAGCCCAGAGGATAAGCAGCAGGCATTGCACCATCAGTACACCGGAAGCCGCCAGCCGGCGTGGTTCGCTGGTATCCATCAGCAGAATCATCAACAGGCCGAGGATGATCGGCGGGCCAAATACCGGCAGCCAGGGCACCGCTTGCTGATTGATGCGGAAAATACTCGCGGAATAGAATGCCAGTGCAACGGCCAGCAATGTATTGGGCACGCTGTAAGTCAGCCACATCGGAGCGTGGCCGTAATACATGAAGCAAACGTAGGCGAGGGCATGGGCCAGCAGGCCTGCGCCAGCGGTGAGCAGGCCGTCGCGTTGATTGAAACGGCCGACCACCAGCAGACAGAAAGCCATGATCAGCGCAACCCAGGCCACCGAGGCAAAAATGGTCGGTGTGTGGGCAATCATTTTGACCGCATCCTGCGGAAGAATCGAAGCATGATATGAACCCAGTCCCGGGTTTTCCAGTGTCTGTCTCAGGTATTAACCACCCGGGGCCGGATCACGTCAAGTCTGGCCAGATGAAGGGTTCATAAATCCGCCATGAGGCCAGTTTCATGAAACGGATTCAAGAAGGGTGTTCAGATTGTGAATTTTATTTCATTCTTTCCAGCATCTGACCCATGGCCTGGTGAATGGCGTTGACTGCTTTCAACGGTCGCACCATGACCTTGAAATCAATGATTTTCCCTTCATCGTTCCACTCGATCATATCGACCCCATTGATCAGCACACCCTCGATTTCGGTCTGGAATTCCAATACGGCATGGTTGCCGTCAACCAGTTCGCGCAGGTACTGAAAGTGTCCGGGGGCGTTCAGGGTCTGCATGGCTGCGGTCAGGTAGAGGCGGGTAATGGCCTTGCCGCGCTGCGGGGTGTGGACTACCGGTGAGTGAAAAACCACATCATCGTCCAGCAGGTCGTCCAGCCCGCTCCCATCCTGTTGTTCCACGATACGGTGCCATGCCTGCATTACTGAGCTCATTGGGGATGCCTCGATTGTCAGCTTGTTGTCTGGTTATTCTGGCGCTGGGTAGCCGGGTGAACAAGGCTTATCGATCCGCGTTATGCGTGCGGAGCACTTTGACTGATGCGTTCAGGATCAGACGTAGAGCCCGGCGCAATAACCGGATGACCAGGCCCACTGAAAGTTGAAGCCACCCAGGTGGCCGGTGACATCCAGCACTTCGCCAATAAAGTACAGTCCGGGGTGTTCCCGCGCCTCCATGGTCTTGGAGCTGATTGCCTGGGTATCCACACCGCCCAGGGTCACTTCAGCCGTGCGATAACCTTCGGTACCTGAGGGTTTGACCTCCCAGGCATTCAGCCGCGAGCCGATCTCGCGCAGCAGCTTGTCCGGGCACTCAGCCAGGGGTTTGTCGCCCTGATCGGGCCAGTAGCGATCGAGCAGCTCTTGTGCCAGGGCTTTTGGCAGGGTTTTGCCGAGCCAGGTTTTCAGCTGCGCTTTACTCTGTTGCTTGGCCGTCAGCAGGGCATCACTGGCATCCAAGTCCGGCAGCAGATTGATGCTCAGCCGGTCGCCCGGGTGCCAGTAATTGGAAATCTGCAGCATGCAGGGGCCACTCATGCCGCGATGGGTAAACAGCATGTTTTCCCGAAAGCTGCGGTTGTTGCAACTGACGTCAACGTCCAGCGCCAGGCCGGAGAGGCGCTCACACAGACCTTTCAGCTCGTCGCTGAACATGAAAGGCACCAGGCCGGCCTGGCGGGGCAGCAGCGGCAGGCCGAACTGCTGCGCCAGTTCATAGCCGATACCGCTGCCGCCCAGGGTCGGAATCGATAGCGCGCCGGTCGCCACCACCAGGGCGTCACAATGCAGCGTCTGCTTGTTGCCGTTTTGCGCCAGGTTCAGCTGATAACCTCCGCCCGGCCTTGTCTGCACGTCGCTCACTTCACAGGGATTGCGAACCTCGGCGCCGGCCTCGGCGCACTCATCCAGCAACAGGTTGAGAATGTCCCTGGCGGAATCCAGACAGAACAGCTGACCGTGCTTGCGTTCTTCGTAGGCAATCCCGTGTTTTTCCACCAGGGCGATAAAATCCCATTGGGTATAACGCTTCAGCGCCGACTTGCAGAAATGCGGGTTGGTGGAAATGAAATTGTCGGCAGTGACAAAGTAATTGGTGAAATTGCAACGCCCGCCACCGGACATCAGAATTTTCTTGCCGACCTTGTTGGCTTTTTCCAGCACCAACACCCGGCGTCCGCGTTGGGCCGCAGTAAAGGCGCAGAACAGGCCGCTGGCACCAGCGCCTAGAATGATCACATCGTAATGCTCGGGGTGGGCCACGCAGCGGTATCCTGTCGGTAAGCGGAGAAAATCGCTGCCAATGCTACCGTCTCTGGCGCTCTCTGGGTAGAATCGCGGTTTTTACCTACTCATACAGGATGAAAACAATGGGTCGCGCTTATCAGAACCGCAAAGAATCCATGGCCAAAACGGCAGACGCGAAAACCAAGCTGTACAGCAAGTTTGCCCGTGAAATCTATGTGACCGCCAAATCTGGAAGCCCTGACCCCGACGCCAATCTGGCATTGCGTGGACTGATCGAGCGAGCGAAAAAAGGCCAGGTGCCGACGCATGTGATCGACAAGGCACTGGAAAAAGCCCGTGGAGCGGGTGGTGAAGACTTTGCCGTGGCCCGTTACGAAGGGTTTGGTCCGGGCAACTGCATGGTGATTGTTGATTGCCTGACCGACAATCCCAACCGGACCTTTGCCGATGTGCGCCAGTGTTTTACCAAGACCAAAGCCAAGATCGGCAATGCGGGCAGCGTCAGTCACATGTTTGATCATTGTGCGATTCTGTCTTTTGCTGCTGACGATGAAGAGGCGGTGCTGGAAGCCTTGATGATGGCGGATGTCGATGTCACCGATATCGAGAATGAAAATGGCATGATCACCGTGTTCGCCCCGCATACCGAACACTTCAAAGCCAAACAGGCGCTGGTTGATGCCTTGGGCGAGATTGATTTCCAGGTCGACGAGATCCAGTTCCTGCCGCAGACCAGTACCGAGATAGTGGAAGACGAGATGCCGCTGTTCGAGAAGTTTCTCGATATGTTGAATGACCTGGACGACGTGCAGAACGTATACCACAACGCCGAGCTGTAAATCGGTAATCCCGGTCAGTCCTGTATGAGGCCCCAGAGGCGCTGGCTGGTGAGTCGCTAGACCCGCGCCAGACATCTGATTGCCGCCGCTGCGGCGGCAGTCCGGTTCTCTACCCCCAGCTTGCGAAACACCTGCTCCAGGTGTTTGTTCACGGTCCTTGGACTCATTTCCAGAATCAGCCCGATCTCGCGGTTGGTTTTGCCGTTGGCGATCCACAACAACACATCCGCCTCCCGCCCGGTCACGGCAAACTTCTGTCGCAATCGTTCGGTCGCATCGTCGCTGCTGCTGACATCGACCAGGCGCAGCAGGTTTTCCCGGGGCGATACGCTGGCAAGAAACTCGATGCCGGGGCCACTGCCATCATTGGTCAGGCTCATGTGGTGACCAGCCTGGGGGCTGTGGCCAAGCCAGGTGGCGAGTTTGTCTTCCAGTCGTTGCAGGTCATCGGCCTGGGCGAAGCCGCATTGGGCCAACCGGCGTTGCACCTGGGGTGTGGCCCAGAGCAGGTGCCCCTGGCTATCAATGGCGAACAGGTACTGGCCGGCCTGGTCCAGTGCCATACGGGCGCTCTGGGCCATGCGTGCATTGGCCAGGTGCACTTGCATGCGGGCCAGCAACTCATCGGCATTGATTGGTTTGGTCACATAATCCACCGCGCCGGCATGCAGGCCCATGACCACATGCTCGGTATCACTGAGGCCGGTCATGAAAATGATCGGCACATCGGCCAGTGCCGGGTTTTGCTTGAGCTGGTGGCAGGTTTCAAAGCCGTCCATATTCGGCATCAGGCCGTCGAGCAGGATCAGGTCAGGGGTTATGTTCTGGGTGATGGTCAGTGCTTGTGCACCTTCCAGTGCGACCAGAACGGTCATGCCGGCATGTTCCAGGACATCATTCAGCATGCGAATGCTGTCCAGCGAGTCGTCGACGACCAGGACAGTAGTAGCGTGCTTCTCAGGGACATTCATCAGTAGCTTCCTGCAGGGTTTGCTTGATAGCGTCGAATTGGAAGTTCTCACTCAACAGAATCAGTTGTTGATAGAGGGTGGAGTTATCGCTGTCGCTCTGTTTCAGGTTGTAGAGGGCTTCAAGCAAACCTTTGCGGTGGCCAATGGTAGCCAGTTGCATCAGTTGTGCATGAATGCTGGTTGCCAGCGGGCCGCTGGATGATGCTGCTGCCGGTTCAGTCACCTGCGCCGGGAACAGGCTTTGCTGTTGCCAGTCCAGTGCCAGCAGGCTGCCAATGCGATCAAGCAACTGGGCCAGTTGTACCGGTTTGGTGATGTAGGCATTGTGCTGTGCCGGCTGGTCCGCCAGGTGTGGGTCTTTGCCATCACCGGCATTGGCCGAGACGATAACCACCGGCGTCTGGTGGCCATGTGCACGAATCTGCTGCAACAGCGTCCAGCCGCTCAGGCCCGGCATCGACAGGTCGAGCAGAATCAGGTCGATTGGCGTTTCATTGAGCTTGTCGATTGCGAGCAGCGGGTTGCCCAACTCGCTGATGGTAAAACCGAGGGGCTGCAGCAGGCTGCGCATAAGCTGGCGGTGCACCACGTCGTCATCAATGATCAGGATATGTCGCGTCTTCCCGCTGAAACCGGCGATTCGGGTATCCGTGACTGTGCCGCTGGGCGCTACCACCTGTTGAATGCTCGACAGCAGCAACGACACGCGGAAAGTGCTGCCTTCGCCAGGCACACTGGTGACGCTGATATCGCCGCCCATGATCTCGCAGAGCAGTTTGCTGATGGTCAGCCCCAGGCCGGTTCCCGTGGCAGTCGAGCCGGGCAGCCGCACTCGTTCAAAGGGCATGAAAATGCGCTCCAGGTTGTCTGTACTGATGCCTTCGCCGCTGTCTTGCACCTTGAACTCGGCCACGCCGCTACGGTAGCGGACAGTCAGGCTGACGTCGCCCTGTTCTGTGTACTTGATCGCATTCGACAGCAGATTGATCAGAATCTGCCGCAGGCGTTTCTCATCGGCCTTGACCTGCTGTGGTAGCGGGGTAGGGCAATTGAAACGAAAGCGCAGGCCCTTCTCCTCGGCCTGCAAGCGGAACATGTTGACCAGCTGGTCGAGCAGCAAATCCAGCCGTACGCTGTCCTGTTGCAGGTCCAACCGCCCGGCTTCGATCTTGGAGATGTCCAGCAGGCCCTCGATCAGATCCGCCAGGTACTCGCTGCTGCGACGTATCACCGTCAGCGCACTCTGCCGCTCCGCCGGCATATTCGGATCCTGTTGCAGTAGCTGGGCATACCCCATGACCGCATTCAGGGGTGAGCGCAGTTCGTGACTGATGCCGGTCAGGTAACGGCTTTTCGCCAGATTGGCTGCTTCCGCTTGCTCCTTGGCCTGCTGCAGGGCCTGATCGGTCTGTTCGTGGGCTTCAATTTCTTCCATCAGCAGACGGTTCTGCCGGTTGGATTCTTCCTGTGCTACCCGGCGGCTCTCATGTGCCAGCACAAACAGCCAGCTGATCACGCCGGTGATGATCAGCAGAATAAAGAATACCTTGAGCAGAGTGGCCGCCAGGAGCTGTTGGGTTGCGGCATCCGGCGCGGCGGTTTGTTGATAGATCAATGACAACATCAGCGCGGTAATGCCATTGATCAACAGCAACAGGGCGAAGAAGTGCCCAACACGGGAACCGCTGGGCGGCATCCAGCGCGCCGGAATAACCGCGCTCAGGGTATTGCGAATCTGCTCGGCATAGCCGCCACCGGGTTTGCAGAAATCGTCGCAGCGAGCATCCAGCGAACAGCACAATGAACAGATCGTGCCCCCGTAGGCGGGGCAGCTGGTCATGTCTTCGGGCTCGAAGTGGTTTTCGCAAATGCAGCACTCGACATCCTGGTCACTGTCCGCAGCAATAATGGCCACCGGCCGCGCCAGATAATATCGGCCCTGAGTCAGCCAGGCGATCAAGGGGGCGATCACCAGTGCGGTTGCCAGCGTGATGAAGTGTGCCAGTGCCTGGGGTACCGGGCCGAACAGGCCGGTAAAGCACAGCATGCCGACCAGGGTGGCGGTGAGCATGGCGCCGACACCGACAGGGTTGATGTCATAGAGGTGCGCGCGCTTGAATTCGATGTGCGGGGGCGAAAAGCCCAGTGGCTTGTTGATCACCAGATCAGCCACCAGTGCGCCAGCCCAGGCAATGGCGATAACACCGTAATAGCCGAGTGTTTCTTCCAGTGCACGGTAGACACCCAGCTCCATGACCAGCAAGGCAATACTGACGTTGAACACCAGCCAGACCACGCGCCCCGGATGGCTGTGGGTCAGGCGGGAAAAGAAATTGGACCAGGCGATCGAGCCGGCATAGGCATTGGTGACGTTGATCTTGACCTGGCAGAGAATGACGAAGATTCCTGCCGCTGCCAGCGCCACCTGCGGCGAGCTGGTCAGATAGCCGAAGGCGATCATGTACATGCGTGTCGGGTCGGCCGCTTCGTCCTCCGGCACACCATGACTCAGTGCCAGCACGGCAAGAAAGGAGCCGGCCAGCAACTTGATTGCACCAATAATGATCCAGCCCGGCCCTCCGGCCATGATCGCCGTCCACCAGGCGCGTTTGCCGCTGCGCTTCTGTTCCGGTACAAAGCGCAGGAAGTCGACCTGCTCACCAATCTGGGCAATCAGTGCAAACATGACGGCGGCTGCAGCGCCAAACATCAACAAATTGAAGTCGCCGCTGGCACCGGGTTCTACGCCGGCGAAACTGGTCCAGTTGTCGACTGATTGCACGTCCATCCAGATGATGAACACGAAGGGCACCAGCTGCAGCACGATCCAGAAGGGTTGCGTCCACAACTGAAAACGACTGATCAGGGTGATGCCGTGGGTGACCAGCGGAATGATCACGATCGCACAGATCACATATCCCCAGGCCAGTGGAATGCCGAACAGCAACTCCAGCGCCATCGCCATGATGACCGCTTCCAGGGCGAAGAAGATAAAGGTGAAGGTGGCGTAGATCAGCGAGGTGATGGTCGAGCCGATATAGCCAAAGCCCGCGCCGCGGGTCAGCAGATCACTGTCCACACCGTATTTGGCGGCGTAATAGCTGATGGGTATGGCAGTCAACAGAATGACCAGGCTGACCACCAGAATGGCGTACAGGGCATTGGTGAATCCGTAATGCAGGGTTATGGCACCACCAATGGCTTCCAGCGCGAGAAAGGAAATCGCACCCAGCGCGGTGCTCGCCACGCGCACCGGTGACCAGCGGCGGGCTTTTTTCGCGGTGAAACGCAGGGCGTAATCTTCCAGCGTTTCGTTGGCTACCCACTGATTGTAATTGCGTCTGACACGAAAAATATGTTGCCTGGCGCTCATTCCACTCCCCTCGGCTGCCCATCAATGAGGCGCCGTGCATCCTGCTGCCTCTGCCTGGTGCGCGGGTTTGCGTCCAGGGTGGCCAAAGCCGCCATTGCATGCCTGTTTGCCGCCACATGAACTCCTGCAATCAATTGCCATGCCAGTGTGTATGTATAAATTGTTTCGGCCATGGGTGTCGGCCCGCACCTTCGTCTGGATTGCCGGCCCCGGCTCCTCGCAATGACGGATTGAGCTGTTTGCGCAAGGTCATCCTGCGTCATCGCGAAGGCGCAGCCGGTGGCGATGCAACATCATTTCGCACGCACCTGTTCTACCGGCTAACGCGTGTTACACCAATGCGTCAAATGACGTAGTGCGCTGGGGTATTTGTCGAATGGTGAGCTGGGCGGGGTGTGCGCAGAATGCGAGGCGTGGGTAATGCAGGGCGTGGTCGGTACTGCCAACCGGCCAGGGACCTGCCTCCGGGTTCAACCATAACGAGGATTTACCATGGATCATTCCAACGACGACACAAAGGGCTTCAAGCTCAATCGGCGGGGCTTTCTCGCCAGTACGGTGGCGACCATCAGTACAGCAGTCATGCTGTCGATGCCGATGACCGCCATGGCCGAGAAGCCAGCGACTGATGCGGTCAACACCACCGGCCTGGCGGTTACCGATGACACGGTCACCGTCGGCATTCTGCACTCGATCACCGGCACCATGGCGATCAGTGAGGAAGGCTCGGTACAGGCTGAAATCCTGGCTATCGAGCAAATCAACGAAATGGGCGGTGTACTCGGCCGGCAGATCGAGTACATCCAGGAAGACGGTGCCAGTGACTGGCCGACTTTCGCTGACCGCTCACGCAAGCTGCTGCGTCAGGACAAGGTGGCTGCTGTTTTCGGCTGCTGGACCTCTGCGTCACGCAAGGCGGTACTGCCGATCTTCGAGCGGGAAAACGGCATGCTCTATTACCCGACCTTCTACGAAGGCCTGGAAGAGTCGCCCAACGTAATCTACACCGGCCAGGAAGCCACCCAGCAGATTCTCGCCAGTCTCGACTGGATTGCTGAAGAGCAGGGTGCCAAGAGTTTCTACCTGATTGGTTCCGATTACATCTGGCCGCGTACCTCCAACAAGATCGCGCGCATCCATATCGAAGAGCATCTGGGTGGCACCGTTGTTGGTGAAGATTACTTCCCGCTTGGTCACACCAGCTTCAACTCGGTCATCAACCGTATCCGTCTGCGCAAGCCTGACGTGGTCTTCGCCTCGGTCGTCGGTGGTTCCAACGTGGCCTTCTATCGTCAGTTGAAAGCGGCCGGTCTGGATATGCGCAGTGATGACTTCAACCTGTTGACCATCTCGGTCACCGAAGACGAAATCCTCGGTATCGGCGGTGACAACATTGAAGGTGCGCTGG
Organism: Halopseudomonas salegens; assembly: GCF_900105655.1. Lineage (NCBI taxonomy): Bacteria > Pseudomonadati > Pseudomonadota > Gammaproteobacteria > Pseudomonadales > Pseudomonadaceae > Halopseudomonas > Halopseudomonas salegens. The sequence continues at coordinate 1,642,928 of NZ_LT629787.1, read as the reverse complement.
CCTCGATGAAGTACTTCCAGAGCCTGGACAACCCCAACAACGAAGCCTTCGTCAAAGCGTTCAAGGCGCGCTGGGGTGAAGATTCCGTGATTGGTGACGTGACTCAGGCTGCCTACCTCGGCCCCTGGCTGTGGAAAGCGGCTGTAGAAGCAGCTGGTTCCTTTGATGTCGACAAGGTACGCGAGACGTCACCGGGTGTTGAGCTGGATACCGCGCCAGAAGGTTATGTGCGGATCCACGAAAACCATCACCTCTGGTCGCGCGCGCGTATCGGCGAAGCCCAGAGCGATGGTCAGTTCAAGGTCATCTACGAAACCGATGACCTGATGGAACCGAACCCCTTCCCGGAAGGTTACCAGTAAGCGCTGACTAACCCGCCCCCGTTCGGGGGCGGGCTCTGGGTACCTGCGGGTACCAATTCCTGTTGATTTGCCGGAGGAAGGACCATGTTCTCTGACTTCACTGCCGCTGAGTTGGGCGCCATCTTTGCCATGCAAGGGTTTGCCGGCCTGATTCTGTTTGCGGTCTTCGTTCTGATGGCGCTGGGGCTGGCCATCATTTTCGGGCAGATGGGAGTGATCAATATGGCCCACGGGGAATTCATGATCCTCGGTGCCTACGTGACCTTCATGACGTCCAACCTCTTTGCCAACCATTTCCCGGATTATTTCGGCTCCTACTTTTTCTTTGCCATCATCTTTGCCTTCTTTGCCGCGGCCTTGCTTGGCGCACTGGTCGAGTGGGGGATGATTCGCTTTCTGTATCACCGACCACTGGACACCTTGCTGGCCACCTGGGGCCTGAGCCTGATCTTGCAGCAGACCTACCGCTCGATCTTCGGTGCGCGCGAAGTCGGCGTGGTCATTCCCGACTGGTTGCGTGGCTCGTACCGGGTCACGGATCTGATCGAAGTGCCGATCAACGGCATCTTCGTGATGGGCCTGGCGATCTTCGCGACAATTTTCATCGGCATTCTGATGTACCGCTCACGGTGGGGCAAGCAGGTGCGTGCCGTGGTGCAGAACCGCGACATGGCCGGTGCCGTGGGTATCAACAGTGCCAAGGTCGATCGCATGACCTTCGCGCTGGGTTGCGGTATCGCCGGGGTGGCGGGTAGCGCTTTCACCATGATCGGTTCGACCGGCCCGACCGCTGGTCAGGCCTACATTGTCGATACCTTCCTGGTTGTCGTCTTTGGGGGTGCCGGCAGCCTGCTGGGTACGGTGGCCTCTGCCTTCAGTATTTCGCAGTCCCAGTCACTGCTCGAATTCTTCATCGGCGGTTCCATGGCCAAGGTACTTACCCTGTTGGTTGTGGTGATCATCCTGATGTTCCGGCCACAAGGCCTGTTCACCCTGAAAGTTCGCCGCTAGGAGGAAATGGCCATGCCTTTCAACAACTTCAAGGAATACATGACGCGCCAGGATATCCTCGCTTTCGCGGTGTTGGCGCTATTGCTACTGCTGGTGCTGCCGCTGTCGCTGGATATCATGCGGCTCAGCCAGATCGGCAAATACCTCAGCTATGCCTTTGTCGCCGTCGGCCTGGTGCTGTGCTGGGGCTATGGTGGCATTCTCAGCCTGGGGCAGGGCGTATTCTATGGCCTCGGGGGGTACGCGCTGGCAATGTACCTCAAGCTGGAAGCCTCCAGTCCGGAGAACACCAGTATTCAGACCACACCGGGTATCCCGGATTTTATGGACTGGAACCGAATCACCGAACTGCCCTGGTTCTGGGAACCCTTCAATAGCCTGATCTTCACTTTGATTGCGGTGGTTGTGGTGCCCTCGATTGTGGCTTATCTGGTCGGTGTGGCCATGTTCAAGCGCCGGGTCGGCGGGGTGTATTTCGCCATCATCACCCAGTCAATTGCCGCCATTCTGACCATTCTGATCATCGGCCAGCAGGGCTTTACCGGTGGGGTCAACGGCATTACCGACCTGCGTACGCTCAATGGGTGGGATATTCACACCGATTTTGCGCGCTACGTGTTCTATTTTGCCTGCGTGGTACTCCTTTTTACCTGCCTGTTCATCGCTCAGTTCATCCGCAAATCGAAGACCGGTCGGATCCTGGTTGCCATGCGCGGGCAGGAAGACCGAGTGCGCTTCTCGGGCTACGACATTGCCAACTTCAAGATCTTCGTATTCATGGTGGGTGCTGCCTTTGCCGGTATCGGCGGGGCGATGTTCACCATTCAGGAAGGCTTCATGTCGCCCAGCTTCGTCGGCGTCGTACCTTCGATCGAGATGGTGATCTTCTGTGCGGTAGGTGGGCGTCTGTCGCTGGTGGGCGCGGTCTATGGCGCGCTGCTGGTCAATGTGGCGAAAACCACCTTCGGGGAAACCTTTCCGGAACTCTGGCTGTTCGCCATGGGCTTGATCTTTATCGGTGTGGTACTCGGCCTGCCTGATGGGGTAGCCGGTCTCTACAACCGCTGGCTTGCGCCGCATGTTGATCGGTTGATGGATCGGCTGTTGGGCAAAGAGAAAAATATCGAAGAAATGAATCTTGAGACCACAGCACAAGGAGCCAGCTCATGAGCACCGGATCGAATACCGACTTCATCCTTGCGGTGGAAAACCTGACGGTTTCCTTTGATGGCTTCAAGGCGGTGGATGACCTCAGCTTCTACGTCGACAAGAACGAAATTCGTGTGGTTATCGGCCCCAACGGGGCGGGTAAAACCACGGTGCTCGACCTGATCTGCGGCCGTACCAAAGCCACCGAAGGCTCGATCCGCTTCCGCAACAAGGAACTGACCAGGCTGAAGGAACACGCCATCGTCAAAGCCGGGGTAGGGCGCAAGTTCCAGAATCCGTCGATCTATACCGATCTGACCGTGTTCGAGAACCTGGAAATCTCCTATCCCAGCGGACGGAGCGTACTCGGCAGCCTGGTGTTCAAGCGCGATCCGAGCGTGATCGAAGCGATCGAACAAACCGCCGAGCGGATCTTTCTGACCGAGCAGCTGCATACCCAGGCTGATCTGCTCAGTCACGGGCAAAAGCAGTGGCTGGAGATCGGCATGTTGCTGATCCAGAAACCCGAGCTGTTGATGCTGGATGAACCGGTTGCCGGCATGTCGGTGACCGAACGCCAGCAAACCGCGATTCTGCTGCGCGAGATCGCCAAGGAACACACCATGATCGTGATCGAGCACGACATGCAGTTCGTCGCCGAAATCGCCGACAAGGTCACGGTGCTGCACCAGGGCAAGATTCTCGCTGAAGGCTCGCCCGAGAAGGTCAAGAACGATCCCAAGGTCATTGAGGTCTACCTCGGCCACTAGGCCGGGGCAGATCCCTGTAGAGGGTACAACTATGTTGAAAGTATCGGATTACTCCGTGGCCTACGGCCAGAGCGAAATTCTGCGCAAGATGAATTTCAGCGTCGGCAAGAACGAGATCGTCGCCATCATGGGGCGCAACGGCATGGGCAAGACCACGCTGATGAAGTCCCTGATGGGCGTGATTCCGAGCAAGGCCGGGCAGGTGCAGCTGGATGGGCAGGAAATGAGCACGCTGAAAAGTCACGAGCGGGTCAAGGCCGGTATGGGGTTTGTGCCCCAGGGGCGGATGATCTTTTCCACCATGACCGTGAAAGAGAACATCGAAACCGGCCTGACCACCACGGGCCGGCGTACCGTCCCCAGTGACCTGTATGACCTGTTCCCGGTGCTGCTGGAAATGCGCTCGCGGCGCGGCGGCAACCTGTCCGGTGGTCAACAGCAACAACTGGCCATTGCCCGTGCGCTGGCCAGCGATCCCAAACTGCTGCTGCTCGACGAGCCCACTGAGGGCATCCAGCCGTCGATCATCAGTGACATGGCCCGCACCCTGAAAATGATCCGTGATCAACGCGGGCTGTCGATCATCGTCTCCGAGCAAGTACTCAAATTCGCCCTCGACATCGCCGATCGCATCCTGGTGATCGAGAAGGGCGAAATTGTGCACGAAGAACTGCGCGCCACCGTCGATGAGGCCAAAGTCGCCTCCTATCTCGCGGTCTGACCGCCAACCCAACACGAGGACAACACTATGCGTCATGGCGATATTTCCAGTAGCAACGACACCGTCGGCGTCGCCGTCGTCAACTACAAGATGCCGCGCCTGCATACCCGTGAACAGGTACTCGATAACGCCCGCAACATTGCCGACATGATTCGCGGCATGAAACAGGGCCTGCCAGGCATGGATCTGGTGGTGTTCCCGGAATACAGCACCATGGGCATCATGTACGACAACGATGAAATGATGGCCACCGCCGCTACCATTCCGGGCGACGAAACCGCCATCTTCAGCCAGGCCTGCAAGGACGCCAACACCTGGGGCATCTTCTCCCTGACTGGTGAGCAACACGAAGACCACCCGAACAAGGCGCCCTACAACACGCTCATCCTGATCAACAGCGATGGCGAGATCGTGCAGAAATACCGCAAGTGCATTCCCTGGTGCCCGATTGAAGGCTGGTACCCCGGCGATACCACCTACGTCAGCGAAGGCCCCAAGGGCATGAAAATCAGCCTGATCATCTGTGATGACGGCAACTACCCGGAAATCTGGCGTGATTGCGCGATGAAAGGCGCCGAACTGATCGTGCGTTGCCAGGGCTATATGTACCCGGCCAAGGAACAGCAGGTGCTCATGTCCAAGTGCATGGCCTGGGCCAACAACTGCTACGTCGCCGTTGCCAACGCCAGCGGGTTTGACGGCGTGTATTCCTACTTCGGCCACTCCGCCATTATCGGCTTTGACGGCCGCACCCTGGGGGAATGTGGTGAAGAAGACATGGGCATTCAGTACGCCCAGCTCTCCGTCAGCCAGATCCGCGATGCACGGGCCAATGACCAGTCACAGAATCACCTGTTCAAACTGCTGCACCGTGGCTATACCGGCATGCACAACTCGGGTGACGGCGACCGCGGCGTGGCTGACTGTCCGTTCGATTTCTACCGCACCTGGGTCATGGATGCCGAGAAGGCGCGCGATCAGGTCGAAGCGATGACGCGTTCGACGATCGGTGTGGCGGAATGTCCGGTAGGGGATTTGCCGGTGGATGGGAAAGAGAAGGGAGCGGGGGAGTAGGGTCAGGTTGTTTCCTGACCTTTTCCCCCCTCCCGATACGTCGGACCGCCCCAACCCCTCTCCCGCCAGGGGAGAGGGGCTAGATCTGCGTAGGTTGAGCCTTTATGCGCAATTTCAGGCATGCACAATAATCAGCAACGAGTCACCCCTCGCCCCTCCGTGGGAGAGGGGCGGGGGAGAGGGGGACCCCTCCCAAAAAAAACCACCCACCCAACCAAAAGACCATACCATGCCCTACGCCAACGACCGCATCGCCGCCAACCAGGCCAAGCTCGCCGAACGTCCGGTCAAAACCGGTCTGCGGCAAACCCGTTTCACCTTCGACCCCGACCAGGTCCTGCAACAACTGCAAACCCGTATCATCGGCCAACACGATGCTCTGGAGAAAATCGGCGGATTGCTGCATATCGTCCGCGCCGATATCAGCCCTGAATATCGGCCTCTTGGTGTCTGCCTGCTGATGGGGCCCACCGGCGTCGGTAAAACCGAAACCGTACGCGTGCTCGCTGAACTCTTGCACGGCACCAGCGACGCCCTGTGTCGTATCGACATGAACACCCTCAGCCAGGAGCACTATGCCTCGGCCCTGACCGGCGCACCGCCGGGTTATGTTGGCAGCAAGGAAGGCCACACCTTGTTCGATGCCGATAAAATCCAGGGCAGTTACAGCAAACCCGGCATTGTGCTGTTCGATGAACTGGAAAAAGCCAGCAGCGAAGTCATCCGTACACTACTGAACGTGCTGGATAGCGGCCTGCTGACCTTGCCTGCCGGCAACAAGACAATCGACTTTCGCAACAGCCTGATCTTCCTCACCAGCAACCTCGGTGCTGCTGAACTTGCCCAATACCAAAGCCGCTTTCAACGCGGCTGGCGCAAACTCTTGCAACCCAGCCAGGCGGCCGAATCGGACATCCTCGAGCAGGCACTGAACACACGCTTCGATCCCGAATTCATCAACCGTATTGACCATATCCTGCATTACCAGCGCCTGCCTGCCAGTGAAGCAGAACAACTGCTGGATCTGGAGCTGGATAAACTGGCCCGGCGCCTGGCCAGGCAGCAGGCCAGCCTGACGCTGACCCCGGCAGCCCGTGACTACCTGTGCCGCGACTACGATCAACGCTACGGCGCTCGTGACCTGGCGCGGCGGGTCAGGCACGAGTTGTCGCCGTTGCTCGCCAGCGCGCTGTTGAAGCAGCCCGAGAACAACCTGTTTAGCGCCGATTGCCGAGCTGGACGTCTGCGCGTCAGTGCGGCCGACAGCACCGACCATACAGCCTGACCACTCCATTGCTGTCACAGCGATGCTCGACGGCGCAGACCGTATCGGGCAGCCCGTTGGTCGCCCTTGATTGCGCTTGATGACCCTGCCTACGTCAATTGACGTAGGCAGGGGTGTTATTTCACGAATGGTTCGCCGCGGCGGATTCCTCAATAGTGGTCGCGTAGTTTTTCAACCGACCAAACGATCCGCTGAGGAGTGGCGATTATGGCTGACACCATTATCAAGATTGACCTGAACAAGTCTCCCTACGAAAACGACAAGATCCACAATCGCTGGCATCCCGATATTCCCATGGTCGCTACAGTGAAGCCGGGGGACGACTTCATTGTTGAGTGCTGTGACTGGACCGGCGGCCAGATCAAGAACGATGACAGCGCCGACGACGTGCGTGACGTCGACCTGACCCAGGTGCACTTTCTGTCCGGCCCGATTGGCGTGGAAGGGTGCGAGCCGGGTGATTTGCTGGAAGTCGATATTCTCGATATCGGTACCTTTGATGATAGCCAGTGGGGCTTCAATGGCTTCTTCGCCAAAACCAATGGCGGCGGCTTTCTGACCGAGCACTTCCCGGATGCGCAGAAGTCGATCTGGGATTTCAACGGCATGTTCACCAAGTCACGGCATATTCCCAATGTTGAATTTGCCGGCCTGATTCACCCGGGGTTGATTGGTTGTCTGCCATCGAAGGAAATGCTTGAAGAGTGGAACAAGCGCGAGGAAGAACTGTACAACACAGACCCTGACCGGGTGCCCGGTCTGGCCAATCTGCCCTTTGGTGATACCGCGCACATGGGCCGTATGACCGGTGATGACAAGACCAAGGCCGCCGCCGAAGGTGCACGCACCGTTCCGCCCCGTGAGCATGGCGGCAACTGTGACATCAAGGATCTGTCCCGCGGCTCCAAGGTTTATTTCCCGGTCTATGTCAATGGCGGCGGCCTGTCGGTAGGTGATTTGCACTTCAGCCAGGGCGACGGCGAAATCACCTTCTGCGGTGCGATCGAAATGGCTGGCTGGATTCATTTGCGCGTCAACCTGATCAAGGATGGCATGAGCAAGTACGGCATCAAGAACCCGATCTTCAAACCCAGCCCGATCAAGCCGCGGTATGACGACTACGTGATTTTCGAAGGCATCTCGGTTGACGAGCAGGGCAAGCAGCATTACCTGGATGTTCACATTGCCTACCGTCAGGCTTGCCTGAATGCCATCGAATACATGACCAAGTTTGGTTACACCAAGGCACAGGCCTACGCGATTCTGGGCTGTGCACCCGTAGAAGGGCATATCAGTGGGGTGGTCGACGTACCCAATGCCTGCGCGACGCTGTGGCTGCCAACCGGTATCTTCGACTTCGACATCAACCCGAATGCCAACGGACCAGAGAAGAAAGTCAGCGGTGGTATGGATGTGCCCCTGTCAAAGGATAAGGAGTAAACGCCATGCCAGTGTATGACTACAAATGCCGCGATCACGGTCTGTTCTATGCCCTGGCTACCATGGATGAGTTCGACCAGCCGCAGCCCTGCCCGGAGTGCGGTGAACTCTCGGGCAAGGTGATCATGCTGCCAACCAACGTGTTCAAGGTAGATGATACCGAGCGCAAGGCGCGCGATCGCAACGAAAAGGCCATCCACAGTCCGATCCTCTCCACGCCGGATTACCGGGAAGAAGAGCAGGCGAGGCATGAGCACAAACACGGCAAAGGCTGCGGCTGCAACCACCAGAAAATTGGCAAGTCAAAACTGTTCTGGACCGCCAACGGCGAGAAGATGTTTCCTTCAGCCCGGCCCTGGATGATCAGCCACTAGCGACAAGCGCCCGGAAAGCACAAGGCCCCGCAGAGCGGGGCCTTGTTGTTGGTACAGCCAGGCAGCCGGGCTTTCGGCTTCAGCTCAGCCTCCGAATACGGTGAAACTCAGCGCCACATAGGCAGCGTACCCAAGTAACAGGGCACCACCTTCAAGTCGACTGAGTCGTCTGCCTGTATACAGAAACAACAGCAATAGCAGTGAGGTTCCCAACAACACCCATTGGTCGAACTGCAGAATACGTGCATGAACCGGAAGCGGCTGCAGCAGAGCAGATATGCCAAGGATGCCCAGCAGGTTGAAAATATTGCTGCCAAGAATGTTGCCAATAGCGACATCCGCATGCCGGCGAAATGCGGCGATAAGAGAGATCGACAGTTCTGGCAGCGAAGTACCAACAGCCACCAGGGTAAGACCAATGACAGCTTCGGATATGCCGAATGATTCGGCTATGCCCACGGCGCCTTTCAACAGAATTTGAGACCCGGCAATCAACAGGGCCAAACCCAGCACAATTGCGGTGACGATCCACAGGGCGGTGCGTGGCAATGCGACCACTTCTTGCCCTTCTGCCTGATGCAATTCTGCCGATGGGGCAGTACCAAAACGCTCGGTCCGATACGCCCAGATCAGATACGCCGCCAATGCTGCAAGGAAGACGGCGGCATCCGGCCTGCCCAATGCACTGCCACCAACCAGCACGAGAAACAGGATGCTTGCTGCCACAACGGTAACGGCATCACGTCGCAATACCAAAGGTCTGACGGCAAGGGGTGAAATCAATGCGCAGAGTCCGAGGATCAGCAGGACATTGCTGATGTTGCTGCCGACCACATTGCCAACAGCAATGTCGGGGCGGTTGCTCAGAGCAGCGTCAACCGACACCACCAATTCAGGTGCAGAGGTACCGAATCCGACGATGAGCAAGCCGCTGAGGAGCGGTGAAATGCCCATCCGCTGTGCCGCAGCCAGAGAACCTCTGATCAATGCTTCACCACCACTGGTGAGCAAGAGAACACCGACAAGCAGGAACAGCAAGTTCAGCATGATGTGTGTTTCCATAGTCCTGAATATATCAAGGGTGACAAAGCGTATGCGGACTGCTCAAGGTTGCAGTCGGTGAGGTGTGCCCGGCCAGGCGCCGGTAATGGATGCAGGCGTGATAGATAGTCTCCGCCTGATTCTATCAGGCCATTTGGTTGCTGCAACAGGCGTTCTGACAATATTCAATCGGACGCCTTGCCCCAGCGGGTAAAGCCCACAACCACCAGAAAACCGGCAAACATGCAGGCATACAACAGCGGCATCCAGGGCGATACATTGACTACGTCTTTACCGAGATGTGCCTGGGCCGTCAGACCGACAAACGCGGGCATGAATCCCAGCAGGCCCAACCATCCCTTGCCGGTTTTCCTGATCGGCTGGCTACAGAAAGGGCAGACCTGAATATTGCTCAGTTGATACCAGCGCGGCTTGCCCTGCCGCGGGCGATTACCCACCTGAAAGTTCGATACTTTCTGGTTGCACCAGGGGCATGGTTTCTTCAGCACACGAGCTCTCCTTGCCGAATCCTGTGGCGCCAATCAATGTCCGACTGACGGTAATTGTCCGGCAAAGATTAGGCAAATAGCCTGCGCCGTGCAATACATACCCACTGGCTTATTCGGCCTGAGGCACCAGCAGGGCATCACCGGTGGCGACCAGTTTTTCTACGCCATCCTTGATGGCATAGAGCTCTGCAGAGGCAAATATTTGCTGCCGTCCGGGTTTCACAACCTGTGCCACCACGCGGAAATGCTCACCCACTGCGGGTCGTAAACAGCGCACCGTGTATTGCGAGGCCAGTACCTTGCCGCTCAGGGTTGCCGCCGCAAAGCCACAGGCGGTATCAATCAGAGCCCCCTGAATGCCCGCATGCATGAAGCCGGCATATTGCCCAAAGTCGCTCCGCCAGGGCAGTGACAACTGCACTGATCCTGCGCTCACCTCGTCAATCTCCAGTCCTAGCCAGTTATTGAAGGCGGCCATGCGTGAGACGGTTGCAATGCGCTCGTGCAGGTCGGAATGGCTCATGTCTTTGCTCCTTTGTCAGCCGGTATCGGTAATAGTTTGAATACGGCGCGGGCCGTGGCGCAGAGGTGGTTGTCGGCATATACGCTGGCCTCGGCGAAGCAGAGTGATTTGCCGAGCTGTCTGGGCTGTGCCCGTACCTCAATCCAGTCTCCCAACTGGCCGCTGCCCAGATAATCCATGCTTATATTCACCGTCAGCAGTCCACTGCAGCCCTCTATCTGATAGGCGCAACTCAGCCCCATTGCGTTATCCGCGAGGGCGCAGAGCAATCCGCCGTGGACAAACCCCCGGCTGTTGACGTGCGCCTGCGCTGCGTATAGCCCGAGGCTGAAAGCTTCCTCTCTCCGGGCGGCATAGATCGGCTCCCAGGGTTGGGTCAATCCGCTGGGGCGGTTATGCCGGGTAAATCCTTCAGGTATTTCAGCATCTGCTGACATGGTCTTGTCTCCTGATCGCCATATGGATGCATAACAGCAATATCATGTAGACCAGTCAATATAATTTGACGTTCATGTGGCCGCTGCATACCAGGCAATCAATCAGACGGATATCAGGATGCGCGCGAAGCCCTGCGCATCCAGTTGGCCACTTCCTCGGTCGCATCGGTCAAGGGACGGGCGCTCATTTCAACCCGGGCCTGAATCAGCGCACCTTCAAGCACTGCGATGGTCAGGCTGGACAAGCGAGCGGCAGAGTCAGGCGTGGCACCTTCAGCCAGCAACATTCGCTGAAAAACGGCTTGCCAGGCCTGCAGACCGGCAACCGCTGCATCGCGCAACAGAGTTGATTGCGGCACGGTTTCCAGAATGGTTGTTGCCATTGGGCATCCATCCTGGAAGGCCGAGGCTTCCATCCAGCTGGCCAGCCGTGCAGAAAATGCGAGCAACAGGTCAGCAGACGTGGTGTGTTCTTTGGCCAGCAGTTCAAGTGTCGTCAGCGCCTGATTGGCCGAATACGTCAGCGCCTCTTGCCCCAACTGTTCCTTGCCTTGGGGAAAGTAATGGTACAGCGAGCCCTTGGGGGCCTTGCTTTCCTGCAGAATATCTTTCAGGCCGGTGCTGGCGTACCCCTGTTGGCGAAACAGTTTGGCGGCGGCCAGTACGATATTCTGGCGATGGCGGGCTGCTGCAGACATGGATGTGGTCCTGACCGGAAATGGGCCCCGACAACATAATCAGCTTTTCCAGATTGAGCAATCACCGGGTGCATGACGGTCAGCTTGCACCACGCTGCAGCACAAGCAATGTTTGCTGGCTCCTCATTGTGGCATGTACTTTGCTGAGTGTTGAACACAACAACGGGCTCAAGGATAGCCGAGCATGACAGCCGCGTGGCATCTACAACAGCATGACAGCGCCATTAACTGGCAGGCAGGCCTGAATATGGGCTTTGCCAGCAAGGGTGGCCGGACGGTGCTCGAGCGCTTGAGCCACCGGGGACCGCTGCGCATTCAGCGCCCGCTGCACCCTGAAGGTGCACAGTGCCCGCATTTGTACATTTTGCATCCCCCCGGTGGTCTGGTCAGTGGTGACAACCTGCGACTGCAGGTTGATATGGATGCTGGCGCCACAGCGCTGTTGACCACGCCCTCGTCGGGCAAGTTCTACCGGGCTCGTGACAATGGGACGCTGCAGGTCCAGCACAACCGTTTCAGTCTGCAAACCGGCGCCAGCCTGGAGTATCTGCCCCAGGACACGATTGCCTTTGAGGGCTGCAATGCACGGATGATTACCCGCCTGGATATGGCCGCCGATGCCCGTTTCTGTCTCTGGGATCTGCTTTGCCTGGGGCGCCCGGCTGCGGGCGAGGGGTTCACTAACGGCCGGGTAGACCAACACCTGGATATCTGGCGCGAAGGCCGCCCGCTGTATATCGAGCGCAATCGCTTCGAGGGCGGCGATCCACTGCTGTCAGCGCGCTGGGGGCTTGGCGGCGCGGGTGTCAGTGGTACCTGGCTGGCGACGCTGACCCTGGATCGGGAACAACTCGATCAGCTGCGCGAGCAGTTCAGCGCCCCGGAACTGGCTTTTACCCAACGTCATGGCCTGCTCATAGCACGCTATCTGGGCCAGCATGCCGAGCATGCACGACACACTTTTATGCGTCTGTGGCAACACTTGCGCCCGCAGATCAATGGTCGGGCAGCCTGTCTGCCGCGTATCTGGAATACCTGACAGGAGAGCATTCATGGAATTGACCCCGCGTGAAAAAGACAAGTTGCTGTTGTTTACCGCCGCTCTGGTGGCCGAGCGGCGACTGGCCCGCGGAGTGCTGCTCAATTATCCGGAAGCAGTGGCCTATATCAGTGCAGCGATTATGGAAGGTGCACGGGATGGGTGCAGTGTGGCGGAGATGATGAGCTTTGGACGCACGCTGCTGACGCGTGACCAGGTTATGCCCGGCGTAGCGGACATGGTCGCCGAGGTTCAGGTCGAGGCGACCTTCCCGGACGGTACCAAGCTGGTCACCGTTCACAACCCGATTCCCTGACAGGAGCTGCCCGATGATTCCCGGAGAAATTGAAACCCTTGCCGGTAGCCTGACGCTGAATGCAGGCCGTGAGACGCTGACCCTGAGTGTTGCCAATAGCGGTGACCGGCCGATTCAGGTGGGGTCGCACTATCACTTTGCCGAAACCAACGGTGCATTGCAGTTCGATCGCGATGCCGCCCGGGGTTTCCGCCTCAATATCGCCGCCGGTACTGCCGTGCGTTTCGAGCCGGGCCAGAGCCGCGAGGTGGAACTGGTCGCGCTGGCCGGTGACCGCAAGGTCTACGGTTTTCGTGGCCTGGTAATGGGCAGCCTGTGAACAAGGAGTACTGAATGGATATCAATAGACAGGCTTATGCCGAAATGTACGGCCCGACCACCGGAGATCGCGTGCGTCTGGGTGATACCGAGCTGTGGATCAGCGTCGAGAAGGATATGACCCACTACGGTGAAGAGGTCAAGTTCGGGGGCGGCAAGGTTATCCGTGACGGCATGGGGCAAAGCCAGCGGGTGCGCGCCGAGACGCCGGATACCCTGATTACCAATGCGCTGATCCTCGACTGGTGGGGCATCATCAAGGCCGATGTGGCGATCAAGAATGGCCAGATTGCCGCCATCGGCAAGGCCGGCAACCCGGACATTCAACCGGATGTGGACATCATCGTCGGCCCCGGTACCGAGGTGATTGCCGGGGAGGGCATGATCCTTACGGCTGGCGGCATCGATGCGCATATTCACTTTATCTGTCCGCAGCAGATCGAAGAGGCGCTGATGTCCGGCGTCACCACCATGCTGGGTGGCGGTACCGGCCCGGCCACCGGCACCAATGCCACCACCTGTACGCCGGGTGCCTGGCATATCGGCAAGATGCTGCAGTCGGCCGAATCCTTTCCGATGAATCTGGGTTTTCTCGGCAAGGGCAACGCCAGCCTGCCGCAGGCACTGGAAGAGCAACTGCAAGCCGGCGCCATGGGGCTCAAATTGCACGAGGACTGGGGCACCACACCGGCGGCGATTGACTGCTGTCTGAGTGTGGCTGATGCCTACGACGTGCAGGTGGCCATTCATACCGATACCCTGAACGAGTCCGGCTTTGTGGAGGATACCCTGGCGGCGATCAAGGGTCGGGTAATCCATACCTACCACACCGAAGGTGCGGGTGGCGGCCATGCGCCGGATATCATCAAGGCCTGTGGCGAGCCCAATGTGCTGCCATCCTCGACCAATCCGACCCGGCCCTACACCATCAATACCGTGGATGAGCATCTGGACATGCTCATGGTCTGCCACCACCTGGACCCGGCGATTGCCGAGGATGTGGCCTTTGCCGATTCGCGCATCCGCCGCGAGACCATTGCTGCCGAGGATATTCTTCACGATCTCGGCGCCTTCTGCATGATTTCCTCGGATTCCCAGGCCATGGGGCGGGTCGGTGAAGTGATTACCCGCACCTGGCAAACCGCGCACAAGATGAAGGTCCAGCGCGGGCCCTTGCCGGAAGATGACGACTGGTCGGACAACTATCGTGCCCGGCGCTATATCGCCAAGTACACCATCAATGCCGCCATCACCATGGGTATTGCCGATGTAGTGGGGTCGATCGAAGTCGGCAAGCTGGCCGATCTGGTGCTGTGGAAACCGGCCTTTTTCGGTGCCAAACCCAGTCTGATCATCAAGGGCGGGGCTATTGTCGCAGCGCCTATGGGCGACCCCAATGCGTCGATTCCGACGCCGCAACCAGTGCATTACCGACCGATGTTCGGCGCCTTTGGCAGTGCCATGCACAGTACCTGCGTCACTTTTGTCAGCCAGGCGGCACTGGATGCAGATATTGCCGGCACCCTGGGTCTGAATCGGCGGCTGGAAGCCGTGCGCAATACGCGCACCATCAGCAAGCGCGATATGAAGCTGAATGACTATCAACCGGTGATCAGCGTCGATTCACAGACCTACGTGGTCAAGGCGGATGGTGTCGAGTTGCTGTGCGACCCTGCCGAATCGCTGCCCTTGGCCCAGCGCTACTATTTGTTCTAGGGAGACGCCAATGATCGAATGCCATCAATGGCTGGACAACACGGGACCGGCCGACCACGTGCTCGAATTGAGTTACGAGAAGCGCACCCGCAGCCGCTTGCGAGCGCAGACTGTCGACGGGCTGGACGTCGGCCTGTTTCTGCCGCGCGGGCGTGTGCTGATGCAGGGCGACCGGCTACAGGGTGATGACGGGAGTGTGGTGGTCATCCATGCCGAGCCCGAATCGCTGTCACGGGTATTTTGCGATGATGCCCTGTTGCTCTCGCGGGCGGCCTA
This sequence comes from Halopseudomonas salegens, assembly GCF_900105655.1. Lineage (NCBI taxonomy): Bacteria > Pseudomonadati > Pseudomonadota > Gammaproteobacteria > Pseudomonadales > Pseudomonadaceae > Halopseudomonas > Halopseudomonas salegens. The sequence goes on along the minus strand of NZ_LT629787.1, from coordinate 1,627,869 downwards.
TCACATGGGTAATCGCCACGTACCGCTGGAAATACATGCCGGGCAACTGCGTTACCTGCGCGATCATGTGCTGGACAGCATGCTGCGCGGGTTTGGTCTGGAGATCGAGGCGATCTTCGCGCCTTTCAATCCGGAACCCGGCGCCTATCACAGCCATGGTCACAGCGTGGCGACACCTGCCGGCCCGGCGCAAGCGGCACCCTTTCTGCGTCTTGGCGGTCATGAGCATGCCTGACATCGCTGATGCGGCACTGCTCAGAGTACTGCAGCTGGCCAGTCCGGCGCTGCCGATTGGTGGCTATGCCTACTCGCAGGGGCTGGAGTATGCCATCGAGCAGGACTGGGTGACGGATCTGGACTCGGCTGCTGCCTGGTTGTCGGAACTGGCCGCGCGTTCGCTCGGGCGGCTGGATATTCCCGTGCTGCTACGCCAGTACACCGCGCTGGAACAGCAGAATGACGGCAATTTTGCCAGCTGGAATGACTGGCTGCTGGCCAGTCGCGAAACTGCCGAGCTGTATCTGGAAGACAGTCAGCAGGGTGGAGCGCTGCTGCGCCTGATGAAGTCACTGATGATACCGGCAGCCCTGGACTGGCCGACCAGCGAGCCCCTGGCGCTGGTCAGCGCCTTTGCCATGGCCGGCCAGCACTGGCACACCGGCTCCCGGGTGTTGGCACTGGGCGTGCTCTGGAGCTGGCTGGAAAATCAGACCGGCGCTGCGACCAAGTTGATACCGCTGGGCCAGACCGATGCCCAGCGGTTACTGGATCGGTTGTTGCCCAGCCTGCCACCGATTGTCGAGCGGGCTGCAGAGCTGCCGGATGATGAGCTTGGCGCCGGCTTGCCGGGGCTGGCCTTTGCCAGTGCCCGACACGAACACCAATACACCCGATTGTTTCGATCATAAGGAGTACACCCCAATGCAATCCAAACCAGCCCTGCGCGTCGGTATCGGCGGCCCGGTCGGCTCAGGCAAGACCGCGCTGGTGCGCATACTCTGTGAGCGCCTGTATCCACACTATGACCTGGCGGTGATTACCAACGATATCTATACCCGCGAGGATGCGGACTTTCTGCTGCGCCATCAGGCACTGCCAGCTGACCGCATTCTGGGGGTGGAAACCGGTGGTTGCCCGCACACCGCCATTCGTGAAGACGCATCGATGAACCTGGCCGCCATTGCCGAGCTGCAGGAGCGTTTTCCGGCGATTGAGCTGGTGTTTGTTGAAAGTGGTGGCGACAACCTGGCGGCTACCTTCAGCCCGGAACTGTCCGACCTGACCCTGTATGTGATCGACGTGTCCGCCGGCGACAAGATTCCGCGCAAGGGTGGCCCGGGGATTACCCGTTCGGACCTGCTGATTATCAACAAGACCGACCTGGCGCCCTTGGTGGGGGCTGATCTGGATGTGATGGATCGTGATGCAGCAAAGATGCGCGGCGAGCGGCCGTTTGTATTTTCCAACCTGAAAAGCGGCAAAGGTGTCGATGACATCATTGCCTTTATCGTTCGCCAGGGCATGCTCAAACCCTTGCCCGAGAACACCCAACAGGCGCAAGGAGTCTGAACATGCAATTCTATTCACGTCGTTTGCCATTGCTGGTCGGTGCACTGACCATCCCGACCTTGGCCCACGCCCATCCGGGTCACGAAAGCATGGATGGGCTGCTCAGCGGTCTGGGGCATCCACTGTTCGGGTTGGACCATTTGCTGGCCATGCTGGCTGTGGGTCTGTGGGGGGCGCAATTGGGCGGCCGTGCACGCTGGCTGCTGCCGCTGCTCTTTGTTGGCGTCATGCTGGCGGGGGGTGCGCTGGCCATGGTCGGCGTATCGGTGCCGGCTGTGGAGCCAGGTATTATCGCCTCGGTCGTGGTGCTCGGCCTGTTTCTGCTCTGGGCGCGCCAGGTCCCGCTACTGGTCAGTGGTGCGCTGGTTTCGACCTTTGCCCTGTTCCACGGTGTTGCCCACGGCACCGAAATGCCGCTGCAGGCCAGTGCCATGACATACGCGCTGGGCTTTGTCGTGGCGACAGCGGGATTGCATCTGGTCGGCTTGCTGGCGGGTGGCTGGCTGCAGCGCCAGTCCTGGTCCCTGGTTCCACGGGTGATGGGTGCGCTGATCGGCCTGGTCGGGCTGGGGCTGGCGGTAGCGGGGTGAGTTGTTCCTGACTGTCCCGGCAGCGCGGCTGCGCTGCCGGGATACATAGTCCGCTGTACCGCAATACGTCGTTATCAGTAGTGGGCAATCACCCGGTGCACAAAATACATCTTGCGCAAACTGCCGGGTGTCAGCACAAAAGGGTAAATGTCGGCCTGGCCCATGGTGCGGGCCAGCACATTGAGCACGCTGCTGAGCATGACCCAGCGATTGACGAAGGCCAGAAAACGCTCGGCTTCGGCATTGTCTGCAGAGCAGTTCAGGTCTGCATGGGTAAAGGGCGTTAATGCCAGCTCCAGCCGATCAACCTGAATACCGAAGTCCAGCGCTACGTTCAGGGTGTCGGTCATGTGCAGATAGTGCGCCCAGGTTTCTGCCCAGTCTTCCCACGGGTGGGAGGCTGCGTAATGACTGATAAAGTTGCTTTGCCAGTCCAGTGACGGGCCGTATTGGTAATGATTGCTCAGCGCCTGCTGGTAATCCCTGCGTTCGTCGCCAAACAGGTCGCGGTAAGGCTGCAACCAGTCACTGTCCCGTACCAGGCGATCCCAGTAGTAGTGTCCGGATTCATGGCGAAAGTGGCCGAGCAGAGTGCGATAGTGTTCGGCCATATTCTGCCGTACCTGCTCGCGGTAGGCCGGATCAGCTTCAGCGACGTTGATGGTGATTACCCCATTCATGTGACCAGTCATCACCGGTTCATCGCCGGCCTGCTGGCGCATCAACTTGAAGCCCAGGCCGCGTTGGGGGTCCTGCTCGCGATTGAGTACCGGAAGTCCGAGCATGATCAATTGTGCAACCAGGCGCCGTTTGGCTTCTTCGGTTTCGCGCCAGAGCTCGGGACTGCCGGGTTGCTCAAGGTTGGGGATCAGCAGATTGAGAGCGCATGCCTGACAGAGATCGCCGTGTTCCGGATCGCTGACCAGCCAGTTGCACTGCAAGGGCCCATGGAGATTGCTGCAGCGCTTGACCGGTTGCGGTTCGCTGTTCTCGGTCGGGCGGATCAGCCAGTGTTGGTCATCACTTTGCGCGGTCAGGTTGAGTAACAACCCCAGCTGGGGGTGATAGCCCAGTTCGCTGCCGCAAGCGAGGCAGCGAGTGTTATGAAAAAAGATGGCCTGGCCACAGCCGCAGCGCTGAACATGGCCATTGGGGTGGTAGCGGAACAGTTGGCCGGGTTCCTGATTGCGCAGCAGCTGGGTGAAGTAGCTCATGCGGATTGAGCCTGGGTGCTAAGCTCCCCGCGCTCGAACCAGCTGCGACTGACGGCGTCGTGCACGGCGGTAAAGTCGAGCTGGATTTCGTCGACAAAGGCATGCAGCAGATCGGGCTCACCAGCCAGCTTGACTATGTCGGCACCGGCAATGCGCTGACGGCATGCTTCGACTGCTTTCAACGCTTCGGCATGGTTGCCCAGGTTTTTCAGGGCAAAGGAGAAGCGTTCCAGACTGCATGCCACGGCCCGCGGATAGCGCATGTCCTGCAACAGAAAGCGCAGTACATCCGGGCCACGAATACGCAGTCGCACATGTTGGCGATACATCTGATAACCGCTGAGTGATTTCAGCACGCTCATCCATTGCAGGTTTTCAAAGGGTTTCAGGTCTTCGGCGCTGCGCGGCAGCAGATTGGCCGAGCGCACATCGATTATGCGAGTGATCATGTCCGCGCGCTCCAGCTGGCGGCCCAGCATCAGGAAGGTACGTGACTGAGTGTAGCTCAGGGTGCCTTCGATGATGCCGTTGACGGTCTGGCAGCTGCGGATCACGCGACTGAGAAAGGCATCCCGCCGACGCGGAGTGATGCCGCTTTCAACCTGCTCCTTGACGCTGAGATACAGCTGGTTCACTTCTTCCCAGATTTCCCGTGGAATGACGTCGCGGGTGGTGCGCAGGTTTTCCCGCGCAGAAGCCAACGAGCTGAGGATGGACCCGCTGTAGCGGGTATCACCGCACATGAAAGCCAGCACACTGGCTTCATCGCGGCTTTCATAATGCTCGTCAAAGAGCTCGTCATTGCCGGTGATTGCAATGATTTCTTCCCAGCCCAATTTGGTTGAGCGGGGCAGGTCGAGTAACAGGTTGCTGGTCACGCCGAGCAGGCGGGCGGTGTCTTCCGCCCGTTCCAGGTAGCGAGCCAGCCAGTAGATGTTTTCAGCGACACGAGAAAGCATGTTGGGTCCCCTGCTCAAAGCTCGGAAATATCGACAATCCAGGTGTCTTTGCTGCCACCACCCTGGGAAGAATTCACGACCAGCGAGCCCTTGTTCAGGGCGACCCGGGTCAGACCGCCAGTGGTCACCCAGGTGGATTCACCGGAGAGAATGAAAGGGCGCAAGTCGACGTGGCGAGGTTCCATGGTGTTGTCACACAAGGTAGGGGAGGTGGACAGGCTCAGGGTTGGCTGCGCCATATAGTTGCGCGGGTCGGCCTTGATCAGCTCGGCAAATTTTGCCCGTTCCTGTTTGGTGGAATGCGGCCCGATCAGCATGCCGTAGCCCCCGGATTCGTTGGCGGGTTTGACCACCAGCTTGTCCAGGTTGTCGAGTACGTAGTTGCGGTCATCTTCAAACATGCACAGGTAGCTGGGTACATTCGGCAGCAACGGTTCTTCACCCAGATAGTATTTGATGATCTCGGGTACAAAGGCATAAACCACCTTGTCATCGGCGACACCGGCACCGGGTGCGTTGGCCAGCGCGACATTGCCGCCGCGCCAGGCACGCATCAGCCCTTTGACGCCGAGCATGGATTCAGGCTCGAAGACTTCCGGGTCCAGGAACATGTCATCCACCCGGCGATAGATCACATCGACCCGCTGCAGGCCATCGACCAGGCGCATGTAGACACAGTCATCATCGCCGACCACCAGGTCGGATCCTTCCACCAGCTGTACGCCCATCTGCTGCGCCAGGTAGGAATGTTCGTAATAGGCCGAATTGTAGATGCCGGGGGTCAGAATCACGATCACAGGATCGTCCCCGGGGCGGGGCGAGAGTGATGCGAGGGTGTCATAGAGCTGCGAAGTATAGTCATCGACCGGTTGAATCCAGCCGGAGGCAAAGAGATCCGGCAGGACCCGCTTGGTGACGTTGCGGTTTTCCAGCATGTAGGACACGCCGGAGGGCACCCGCAAATTGTCTTCCAGCACATACAGCGTACCGTCGTTGTCGCGTACCAGATCAGAGCCACAGATATGTGCCCATACATTGTGCGCCGTGTTCACCCCGACACACTGCGGGCGAAAGTTGACCGACTGGGCAAGAATTTCAGCCGGGAATACCTTGTCCTTGATGATCTTCTGGTCGTGATAGAGGTCGTCGATGAACAGATTCAGCGCCTGTACCCGCTGCTTCAGACCGGCATCGGTCTTTTCCCATTCGGCGAGCGGGATGATGCGCGGCACGATGTCGAAGGGCCAGGCACGATCGATCATGCTGCCTTCGGTATACACGGTGAAGGTAATCCCCATCAGTTGAATGGCTACCTCGGCGGCAGTCTTGTGCGCATTCAGTTCGCGCGGGTCAAGGCTGGCCAGGTATTCGCACAACATGCGCGCTTCCGGGCGCGGTTGGCCGGGCGCAGCGATGAGTTCGTCGAAAAAGCGCTTGGGGTCATAGTCCTTCCAGTTCACTTTGCTCATGCAGGCTCTCAACTACCTTGGGTGTCTTTATCGGCAGCGCGGCCGATTTTGCTGGTCAGCGCGCGTCGATTGAGATGAAGCAATTGCCGTACCATTAATCCTTAGCCAAGGAATGCGCTTGTGTCTAGCTGTCTTGAGTATGTCACCTTGTCGACACAGTCAAACAATTATTCTTTACTCGCTAATGACGCCGTCAAACTCTGTGGCGTGCTATGTTGAGCGTTGTGGCCCGGCTTGGCACACGCATTGCTGTAACCACCGACTGATCGGTTACTTTTCAGGGATTTCGCATCATGACCATTCGTGTAGCACTCAGGCATCGCACGCATTACCGTTTTGATCGGCCAGTTTCGGTGTCGCCGCACCTGGTGCGTTTGCGCCCGGCGCCACATTGCCGTACCCCGGTCGAGGCTTACAGTCTCAACGTCAGTGGTGGCGAGTATTTCATCAACTGGCAGCAGGATCCCTTCGGCAATCATGTCGCGCGCCTGGTGTTTCCGGAGAAGCTCGACCACTTGCATATCGATGTGGAATTGATTGCCCCCATGACGGTGGTCAATCCCTTCGATTTCTTTGTCGAGGAGTACGCTGAGCAATTTCCTTTCAGCTACCCCGAGGCATTGAAGAAAGAACTCCACCCCTATCTGGAAGTCACTGAATCCGGGCCATTGCTGACAAAATGGCTGAAACAGGTCAAGCGTGAGCCGCAAGCCATTGCCACCTTTCTGGTCGAATTGAATCAACGTCTGGAAAACGATATCAAGTACCTGATCCGGATGGAGCCGGGGGTACAGAGCGCCGAAGAAACCCTTGGTCTGGCCCAGGGCAGCTGCCGCGACTCCGCCTGGTTGCTGGTGCAAATCTTCCGTCATCTGGGCCTTGCAGCCCGTTTTGTGTCGGGCTATCTGGTTCAGTTGACCGCAGATGTCAAAGCTCTGGATGGCCCGTCGGGCACCGAGGTGGATTTTACCGACCTGCATGCCTGGACCGAGGTCTTCATACCCGGTGCGGGCTGGATCGGGCTGGACCCCACTTCCGGTCTGTTCGCCGGGGAAGGGCACCTGCCGCTGGCTGCCACTCCCGAACCGAGCAGCGCTGCGCCCATTACCGGTGCGACCGAACCCTGCGAGGTCGAGTTCGATGTGCACATGTCGGTCGAACGGGTACATGAAGATCCGCGCGTCACCTTGCCTTACAGCCGTGACCAGTGGCAGCAGATTGATCAGCTGGGCGACAAGATTGATGCCCAGCTGGAGGCGCTGGATGTTCGTCTGACCATGGGTGGCGAGCCCACTTTTGTGGCCATTGACGACATGGATGCACCGGAATGGAACATTGATGCGCAGGGCCCCACCAAGCGCAAGCTGTCGGAACAGCTATTGCAGCGTTTGCGGCCACATTATGCGCCGGGATCACTGATTCACTATCAACAGGGCAAGTGGTACCCGGGCGAGCCCTTGCCGCGCTGGGCACTGGCCTGCTACTGGCGCCATGACGGCGAGCCGGTCTGGCATGACGATCAATGGCTGGCCGATATCGAGCGTGATTACGGCTTCAAGGAAGCCGAGGCCCGGCGCTTTGCCGCCGAACTGGTCAAGCGTCTCGGGTTGTCTGATCGCTACCTGATTCCCTGCTACGAAGATGGTTATTACTACCTCTGGCAAGAGCGCAACGAGCCGGTGGATGTTGACCTCAAGGGCGAAGACCTGGGGGATGATGCCAACCGCAATCGTCTGGCCCGGCTGCTTGAGCGTGGGCTCGACCGGGAAGTGGGTCTGGTACTGCCGTTGGCACGCAATGATGACGAAGATGGCTGGCAGACCGGTGAATGGCCCTTGCGTCGTGATCACCTGTATCTGGTGCCCGGCGATTCACCCATGGGCCTGCGCCTGCCGCTTTCGGCCTTGCCGCTGAAACGCCGGGAAGAGCCGCAGCCACGCTCCCTGTTCGATACCCCGCCGGCACTGCCCGATGTACACGGTGAAGTTGCCAGCCGTTACAGCCTGACTCCTGCGCCCGGCCTGAGCGGTCGAGGCTTGCATGTCCTGGCGAAAGGGCAGGAGTGGCAAGAGCAGAAGCCGGATATAACGCCGCCCGAGGTGATTGCCACCGCCCTTTGTGTCGAGCCCCGGGATGGCAAGCTCTTCGTGTTCTTGCCGCCGACCGGCAAACTGGAAGAATTTCTCGAGCTGATTGCGGCAGTGGAGCAAAGCGCCGCTGCGCTGACAATGCCGGTGTGTGTGGAAGGCTATCCGCCGCCGAGTGATCCGCGCCTGGAGAAATTCATGATTACCCCGGACCCGGGCGTCATTGAAGTCAATGTCATGCCGGCCCGAACCTGGCGCGACCTGGAACGCAATACCCGGATTCTCTACGAAGAAGCGCGGCAAACCCGCCTGGGGACTGAAAAATTCATGCTCGATGGCCGACACACCGGCACCGGCGGCGGCAATCACGTCACCCTGGGTGGGCCGACGCCAGCTGATTCACCCTTCTTGCGTCGCCCGGACCTGCTCGCCAGTTTGCTGACCTATTGGCAGCATCACCCAAGCCTGTCCTACGTATTTTCCGGTTTGTTTGTGGGCCCGACCAGTCAGGCGCCGCGGGTTGATGAAGCGCGCAACGAGGCGCTGTATGAACTGGAAATAGCCCTGGCGCAGATGCCCACTGGCGATGTACCCCAGCCCTGGCTGGTGGATCGTCTGTTGCGGCATTTGCTCACCGATATTACCGGCAATACCCACCGCGCCGAATTCTGTATCGACAAGCTGTATTCCCCGGATACCGCCACCGGGCGCCTGGGGCTGCTGGAGTTGCGTGGCTTCGAGATGCCGCCACACGCGGAAATGAGCCTGATGCAGCAATTGCTCATCCGCGCACTGGTAGCCCGCTTCTGGGCCAAGCCCTATCGCCAGCCACTGACTCGCTGGGGCACCGCGCTGCATGATCGCTGGATGCTGCCGCACTTTCTCTGGCGTGATCTGGTCGAGGTGGTCGAGGATCTGCGCAGCCATGGCTTTGGCTTTTCCGCGGAATGGTTCCGCCCGCATCTGGAATTCCGCTTCCCGCAGCTGGGTGAAGTGCAGTACGAGGGCGTGACCATCAACCTGCAACAGGCGATTGAACCCTGGCATGTGTTGGGTGAAGAGAGCAGTGGGGGTGGCACCGCGCGCTATGTCGACTCCTCGGTTGAGCGCCTGCAGGTAAAGGTGCAGGATTTCAATCCGTCGCGGCATATCCTGACCTGCAACGGCTTTAAAGTGCCGTTGCAGGCCACCGGAGTACCGGGAGAGGCCGTTGCCGGGGTGCGTTACCGTGCCTGGCAGCCCTCATCGGCCCTGCATCCGATGATTCCGGTGCAGGCTCCGCTGGTGTTTGATCTGGTTGACCGCTGGAATGAGCGTTCCCTGGGTGGCTGCACCTACCATGTCGTGCATCCGGCCGGGCGCAACTTCGAGCACTTTCCGATCAATGCCAATGAGGCCGAGTCCCGACGCATGGCGCGTTTCTGGGCCTACGGCCATACCCAGGGGCCGATGCAGCGCATTGCCCAGGCAGCGGGGCAGGAATACCCGCATACACTGGATTTACGTCGCGCCGGGGTGCCACCAACTGGTTTATAATGCTCTTTTGTCATCATTTGGCGAGCACCTCGCGGGTGCTTGCAGGTAACCGCTATGCAGCCCAGCAGTGTCGCTCCAACGGCCATTCAGTCCTTGCTTGACGGCTTGCCCGCCGCCACGCAATTCAGCGAGGTGCAGGACAGTCGCGGGCAATTGCGTGCCCATTGGCAAAAGTTGCTCGACGAGTTTGCCCAGTTGGGTCCGGAAACCCTGGCCCTGCGCTCGGAAGAAGCCCAGAACCTGCTGCATGAAAATGGCGTTACCTTCAATCCCTATGAAGATCACCCGGGGCAGCTGCGATCCTGGCAGCTGGATTGCCTGCCGTTTGTCATCAGTACCCAGGAATGGGAAAGTCTCGAGGCGGGCCTGACCCAGCGCAGCCGTTTGCTTGAACACCTGGTCGATGACCTGTACGGCGAACGCCGGGTCATTCGTGAGGGCCTGCTACCGCCGGAACTGGTGTATACCCACCCGGGCTTCCTGTTTTCTGCCGCCGACGATCCGCCACAGCAGGAGCGACCGTTACTGATCCGGCATGGTGTTGATCTGACTCGCGATGCCAATGGGCAGTGGCAGATTCTCGGTGACTGGACCCAATCGCCGGCGGGTGCCGGCTATGCACTGGAAAACCGCATTACCCTGGCCCGGGCCCTGCCGGGTGTTTACCGGGATGCGCCGATCAAGCGCCTGGCTGGCTTCCTGCAGGCCGAACACCGCTGCCTGGCCAGCCTGGCCAATGGGCAGAAAGAAAACCCCAGTATTGTTCTGTTGTCACCGGGGCCGGGCAGCCCGGGCTACTTCGAGCATGCCTGGTTGGCCAACTACATGAATTTCTCGCTGGTTGAAGGCGCGGATCTGGTCGTGCGTGGCGGTCAGGTACAGATGCGAACCCTGGGTGGTCTGACTCAGGTTGACGTGATCGTGCGCATGATCAATGACCCCTGGTGCGACCCTCTGGAACTGCGCCCGGATTCACTGCTGGGGGTGCCGGGGCTGTTGCAGGCAGTGCGCAACGGTGAAGTACGGATCGCCAACGCATTGGGTACCGGTGTACTGGAACATCCAGCCTTGGCAGCTTTTCTGCCTGCACTGTGTCAGCGTCTGCTGGGTGAAACCCTGTTGTTGCCTTGCCGTGAAACGCGCTGGTGCGGTGATGCGCTGGCCCGCAGTGAAGTCCTCCTCGATCTGGACGCCTGGCTGCTGCGTGATGTGACTCAGCCCGGTGTGACCTTGCATCCATCGCAGCTGGACTCGCAGGCAGTGCAGTGCCTGCGGCTGGATCTGGAGCGGCGAGGGCACCTGTTCACGGCTCAACGCCCCGTGGAAACGGCAGTCACCGCCGGATTCAACCCACATACCCGGCGCCTGGAAGAGCAACATACGACCCTGCGCTGCTTTACCCTGGTTGAACCGGGCGACATCGGCAAGCCGGTGGGTCAGCGCAACTATCGGGTCATGCCCGGCGGGCTGGCCTGGGTTGGCGAGCCGGGTTCACCACTGATGCAAAGCCGCACGGTCAAGGATGTCTGGGTGTTGGCACCGGTACCCCAGCCACACATCAGCATGCTGCGCCAGGCACAGGGCCCGATCGTGGTTACCCGCGACGGCAAGGACTTGCCCTGCCGGGTAGCGGAAAGTCTGTTCTGGATGGGCCGCTATGGTGAACGCCTGGATACCCGTGCCCGGCTGTTGCGTGAATCCCTGGCGCGCTTGCTGCAGGACGACCGTCTGGAGGCCGGGGCACATATCCTTCCGGACCTGCTGACCGCTCTGGAAATTCCGATCGATGCCGACAGTGGCTTGCCTGCAGATCTGGATGAAGACGAGTTGCCGATCAGTAATACCCATTTTTCGAGGGATTACATCGCTTTTCGTGATCGTTTGCTGCAGCTCTTCAACGATGACCAGCCCGATGGCCTGCCCGAGTTGTTCGGCCACTTTGTACGCAACAGCCGCTCGGTGCGCGATCATCTGGGGGACGATACCTGGCGGGCGATTAACGGCATGCGCCAACGCTTCAACAACCTGTCGCGTACCCGGGGTATCGTAGTCGGCCAGCGGCACCTGGAAGCCATGGTGCTGGATCTGGCTGCGTTCTTTGGCTTGTGCAACGAGACCATGCCGCATCATTACGGCTGGCGGTTTCTCGATATCGGCCGCTTTGTCGAGCGCGCCCTGAGCAGCCTTGAGCTGCTCAAGCTGGCCTTGCTGACAGCGAATCAGCCGGGTATACCCCTGTGGGAGGTGGTGTTGGCAACCACCGACAACTTTACCGTGTACCGTCGTCGTTATCGCTCGCAGCTGCACCCGTCCGCGATTCTTGATCTGCTGTTGTTTGATGAAACCAACCCGCGCTCGGTTGGCTATATGCTGAAGCGGCTGGGACGGCAAATCGAGCGCTTGCCCAGCCCCGGCAGCTCACCCTACCGTAATCTGGAAACCCGCCTGATCATCGAAGCCAGCAGCACTCTGCACCTGGTTGATATCGACACCCTCGGGGATCTCGAGCACTCGGCTGAGGCCCGTGCAGCCCTGACCGATCTCCTTGATCGATTGATCAGGCCGATGGCCGAGCTGTCCAATGCGGTATCCCACAGCCATTTCAGTCATGTCGAGCTGCCGCGTCAGCTGGTCACCATGCAATACGGTAACTGAGCATGAAATATCAACTGCGCCATACCACCAGTTATGAATACAGCGGTCAGGTCAGCCTGAGTCATAACGAGGCGCGTATGCTGCCGCGTGAGCTACCCTGGCAATGGGTTGGCGAGACCCGTATCCATATCAACCCGGCACCCATACGTCAGCGTGAACGCACGGATTTCTTCGGCAATCGTGTGGTGTATTTTTCCCTTGAGCAACTGCACAGCAACCTGCAGGTAACCCTTACCTGCAGCCTGGAAACCCGTCCCCGTCCTGCACAGGACATTTTCTCCAGTATCCCCTGGGAGGATGCGGTGCAGGCCTTGCGCCAGGATCTGGCCTACAGCAATGCCGATACCCTGGAAGCACGCCTGTTTGCTCTGGATTCAGCGTTTGTGCAGCAGCACGACCGCCTGGCAAATTATGCCCGACAGAGCTTTACGCCGGGATGTAACCTGGTAGACGCCATAGCCTCCCTCAACCAGCAGATATTCACGGATTTCACCTACGATCCGGATTTCACCACCGTCGCCACGCCGGTAGAGGAGGTGTTGGCCAACCGTCGCGGTGTCTGTCAGGACTTTGCCCATCTGGCCATTGGCTGTATGCGTTCAATGGGGCTGGCCGCGCGCTATGTCAGTGGTTACATGGAAACCCTGCCACCACCGGGACAGGAAAAACTGCTCGGCGCCGATGCCACCCATGCGTGGTTGTCAGTCTATGTGCCCGGCTGGGGATGGCTGGAGATTGATCCGACCAATGGCTGCTTGCCCGATGAGCGCTATATCATTCTCGGCTGGGGCAGGGATTACGCGGATGTAACCCCGTTGAAGGGGGTTATGACCGGCGGCGGGGAACACGAACTCAGCGTTGCCGTGGACGTGATTCCCAGCCCGGACAGGGACGGGGGGCTGGCATTCGGTCAGTGATCAGCGGTCAGTGATCAGCCGATCCCCGGCTTACTGGATCGCAACGTCCGTTGCCGTGCGCCGATGCACATCCTGCAAGACCAGATCCAGCGCCCGCCGACTGCTTCCGGCGGCACCATGATTGACTATCGCACTGACCGCCCAGCTTTTGCCGTTGCCATCGCGGGTAATGCCGGCGATGGCCCGCACATTGCGCAGTGAGCCGGTCTTTACATGCGCTTCACCGACCAGCGGGGTATTGTGCAGTCGCCGGCGCATGGTGCCGTCCATCGCTGCCAGCGGCATGGACGAAATGAACTCGGCGGCAAAAGGACTTTTCCAGGCGGCTTCCAGCAGAAGTGCCATATCCCGTGCCGTGATTCGCTCGATGCGCGACAGGCCGGAACCATTGTCGATCACCAGGCCCTTTGGCTGGATATTCTTGCTGGCCAACCAGGCTTCGATGGCTCTGACCGCAGCCTTGTGGTCGTCTGCATCCGCTGCGGTCCGGTTCTCCCGGCCTATGGTCAGCAACAGCTGACGCGCCATGGTGTTGTTGCTGAACTTGTTGATATCACGCACGACACTGACCAGGTCGGGGGAGCTGTTGCTGGCCAGGCGACGCGCGCCGGCGGGCTGGCTGCCAATGCGGTTGTTGCCGGTGATTTTGCCGCCCAGTTCATGCCAGGTGACGCGCAACAGGCTGGCGGTATAGGTTGCCGCATCCAGTGCGGAGAAGTAGCGTTGGGCGCTGCAACCCTGATGCAGGCTGCCAGTCAGCGTCAAGGTGGCGCGACTGTTCTGGTCGTCCAGGTTGTAGGCAATGTTCGGCCAGGGGCAGTTGCTGACGGGGGGCAGCTTGCGTACCTGGTTGTCGATATGGATTTCCGGTAACGCCGGTTCCAGGTGGGTTCGAATGCCGGAGGACTCGGCATGGGTACTCAGATTGAACAGTTTGAGGTTGCTCAGCAGCGGATCGGGTTCGACCAGGAAGGGGCGGCTCTGATCATTGCCATCATCACGGAAAGGCACGGCATCTGCCGGCATCCGCAAGTCCGCTGGTTGCAATACCAGGTCACCACGGACTTCCACTACACCGGCTGCACGCAGTTCGCGCAGCAGTAACCACACACGTTCCTGGGTCAGCTTCGGGTCACCGCTGCTACGGAAGATCAGGTCACCATGCAGGATGCCATTCCTGATCTCTGCATTACTCAGCAGCTCGGTGTGCCATTGGTAATCCGGCCCCAGCAGCTCAAGCGCGGCAAAGGTGGTCAGCAGTTTCATCGTCGATGCCGGGTTCACAACCTGCTCGGCATTGACGAATTGCGCCAAGCCCTGGCCCTCAAGCGGAATAACCGCCAGTGACAGGGCGTTGGCCGGCACCTGGGCATTACTCAAGGCCTGGTTTACAGCCTCAGGCAGTTGCAGCGCGCTATTGTCCGCCGACACGCAGGGCGCCAACAGCAGCAGGCCGGTAATGGGCAGTAAACAACGCAACAGGGTTCGGGAAACAGGCATGCCAGGCGGCTCCAATGCAGCACTTGTACATCCGACTATAGCTGAGGCGTTTACGCCTGGCTATGACGAATTCGCGAACGCATCAACAAGAAGCTCAGCGGCAAGACCAGTACACTGAATAACAGGATGATCAGCACACTTTCGCGGCGAATGCGGTAGGCATCCGCCAGCAGCTCGTCTTCGGGAACGACCAGTGCCAGATAGGTCTCCGGGGCACCGGAGACATTGAGCTGCTGTTGCAGGACCCGCCACTCGCGGCCTTCCAGGCGCAAGCTGGTTTGTCGTTCAATCCGATAACCGTCACTGGCCAGGGCGGCCAGCAGGGTGCTGCCCAACTCGGAAAACGTTCGCAAATGCCCAGGATCGCCCTGCCGTGAACCAAGCAATCGCTGGGGGTTGTGATAAGCAATGACGGTGCCCTCGGCCGAATACAGCAAGCGTTCGCTGGAGGGTGTCAGCTCAATGTCGGACAGATTGCTCGATAGCTGACTCAAGGTCAGATCGGCGCCCAGCACGGCCTGTTTGCCGGCCTGCCTGGCCAGCGTAGTGCCGAATTCATTGGTCGAAAAAAATACATATGGGGTGGTGATGATCTGTTCGTCACTATTCTTTGCCTGTTGATACCAGGGCCGTTGGCGCGGGTCAAAGCCGTCAAACAAGGGTTGACTGGTGGTCAGAATCGCCAGATCCGGATCCAGGAACAGATGATCAACCCTGGGTGGCAACTGGTCGGCAGCGATATGCCAGACCATCCATTGAGCGCTGCCCGGGGCCTGGAAGCGTTCGCGCAATTCGTTGCTGCGCAGCGGTCGCAGCATCAGATAGTCACCGGAATCCCAGCCAATATACAGCGAGTTGAGCTGCGGATTGTCTATCAGTACCCGGGCAATGCGCGGCAAATGCGGCAGGCGTTGTTCGAGGTTGCGGGTTTCGATAACCGGATCCAGCGCCAGGAAGTTGAGCGCCTGACGGGGTGGTAAAAAGGTGCGGTTGAGTTTGCTCTGTACGCGTTCGCTGATATGCCCGAACAGGCTGTCACCGGAGGCCAGAATGCTGCGGCTGTGCTGATGGTATTGCAGGGCCGCCAGGCTGATCCCGCTCAATAGCACAATAAAGGCTGTCAGCAACATCAGAGGCCATAAAGAAATGCCGGCAGGTGGTTGGCGATGGTGGTGGGACTCGTGGGCCATGCAGGGATTGGTCCGATTCAGGGTCGTCAGTATTGCTGCGCGTCATTCATCAGCAGTCTGATTGACTATAGACCAGGAAACGGTAGTGCGACATGACGATAATGACGCCGCCGGATATGGCGCAGAAACCCGCACTCAGAGGCGGAAAAAGTCCCTTGCGGTCGCCGAGGTGTGAGAGGCCAGCTCGGCGACAGACTCATTGCGACACTCAGCCAGCACGCGACCGACTTCAGCAATGAAGGCAGGCTCGTTGCGGCGGTTCTTCGGTTTCGGATCCAGGGTGCGGGGGAGTAGCCAGGGCGCATCAGTTTCTATCATCAGGCGGCCACGGGGAATATCCCCGACCAGGGTATGCAGATGCTGACCGCGTCGTTCATCACAGATCCAGCCAGTAATCCCGATATGCAGGTCCAGATCCAGGTAAGCGTAAAGCGCTTCACGCCCGGCGGTAAAGCAATGCACTACGGCAGCAGGCAGACGATCACGGTAGTCACGCAGCACTCCGATCAGGGTCTCTGCAGCGTCGCGCTCATGCAGGAAAACCGGCAGCTGAAGTTCAACCGCCAGTTCAAGTTGGTCTTCCAACGCATTGATTTGCTTGGGTCTTGGTGAGAAGTCCCGGTTGAAGTCAAGCCCGCATTCACCGATCGCTCGGACACCTGGATCAGCGGCGAGCTGACGCAGTTCTGCCTGGCTGCCTGAATGCCAGTCGCGCGCTGCGTGGGGGTGCACGCCTGCTGTGGCAAACAGGCGCTGCGGGTCGCCATGGCAGAGTTGCAGAACATCAGGGGCTTGTTCGAGGCTGGTCGCAGTCAGCAGCATGTGGCTGATACCGGCGTCCCAACCCCGTTGCAACACGGCTTCGCGATCCTTGGCAAAGGCCTTGTCGGTCAGGTTGACGCCGATATCGATCCACTGCATGCCAACCTCAGCTGCGTGGCTTGCCGCCAGTGCGGGGTTTGCCCTTGAAGTCACGCTTGGGACGCGGCTTCAGGTTGCGATCAACCTCGCCCGGTGGCAGCGGCCAGGGGCGAATCTGCAATGCCACGCCGTTGACTTCAACACCGGCAACACGGGCCAGGGTGGCGTCGTCCAGCTGCGGCAAGTAAACACCTGAATGCTCACTGAACAGCTTGATATGGCCGATCTGCGAGCGCTGCACGCCAGCGTGACGCACCAGGGCATCAACCAGCGGCTTCGGCATCAGGCCATTGCTGCGGCCACCCTGAACCTTGTAACGCACCAGGCCACTGTCGCCATCGGCGTGGCGCTGGTCTTGCCGGGCCGGTGCCTGGGGCAGGTCCTTGACCGGTTCCAGCAGGGTCTTGGCACTGGGCAACAGGGCCAACAGGGCAGACGCCAGTTCAGTGGCTTCCATGTTGGTCAGCTCAATCAGCTCGGCAACCAGCTTGTCACGGGTTGCCGTGCTTTGCTCGCTGGCAGTGTTCAAGCGGGTCGCCAATTTGGCCAGACGGCCACTTTGCACGGCGTCGGCACTGGGCAGGGCCTGGGCTTCAATCTTTTGTCCGGTCGCCTTTTCCAGTGCATGCAGCAGACGGCGCTCACGCGGTGTAGCAAAAAGGATCGCCGTGCCTTGACGACCAGCACGACCAGTCCGGCCAATGCGGTGTACATAGGATTCGCTGTCATGTGGCAGGTCGTAGTTGAGTACGTGGGTAATGCGCTCCACATCCAGACCACGGGCCGCCACGTCGGTGGCGACGACAATGTCCAGCAGGCCCCGCTTGAGGCGATCGACCACTTGCTCACGCAGCTGCTGGCTCAGGTCGCCGTTCAGTGCGGCGGCGGCAAAGCCGCGCGCTTCCAGACGTTCAGCCAGTTCCAGGCTGGCCGTCTTGGTCCGCACAAACACAATCATGGCCTCAACCGGTTCGACTTCCAGCAAGCGGGTAATGGCATCCAGCTTGTGATGGTTGGCCACTTCCCAGACTTTCTGGGTGATGGTGTCGAGGCTGGTCTTGGAACCGCTGTGCAGACGAATTTCTTTCGGCTCGCGCAGGTGATTGCGCGCTACATTGCGCACCCCGGCGGGCATGGTCGCCGAAAACAGGGCCTTCTGGCAGTTGTCCGGTGCTTCCTGGAAGACCAGCTCGAGATCATCGGCAAAGCCCATCTTGAGCATTTCATCGGCTTCATCGAGAACCAGATACTTCAGCTCCTGCAGCTTCAGGGTGCCACGACGCAGGTGGTCGGTCAGCCGGCCAGGGGTTGCAACAACTACATGAGCTCCGCGCTCCAACGCCTTGAATTGCGGTCCAAAAGGGGATCCGCCATACATGGCGAGCACGGAAAAGCCGCGCATTTTTTGCGCGTAGCGTTGCAGGGCTTCGGCGACTTGCAGAGCCAGTTCACGGGTCGGGGTGATGACCAGTGCCTGGGTTACTCGCTGGCTGACATCAATCGATGCCAGCAAAGGCAGCGCGAACGCAGCCGTTTTACCGGTGCCGGTTTGCGCCAGGCCCAGCAGATCGTGGCCATTCAGCAGTGTTGGAATAGCTTCCGCCTGGATAGGCGTGGGTGTTTCATAGCCGAGGCTGTTAAGGGCCTCGAGGAGCGGTGCAGGCAAGCCGAGATCGGCGAATTGCGGTGCCGCCGGAGCGGTATCGGACATACGAGAAGTAAACCTTGGGGATAAGAAGACTGCATAGTATACGCGCAATCGACGGAAATTGCCGCAAGGTTTTTCGGTGGCTGGCTAAACCCGGGGTCAGCTGCCAGAGTAAGCGGGTGAAATATTGATTATCAAGTTATCAGGAGAACCCAATGGGACGTTTGGTCGAAGGGATCTGGCGTGATGAGTGGTATGACACGGATAGCAATGATGGCGCTTTTGTTCGTGAAGATGCCGGCTTTCGCGAGTGGGTAGAGCCGAATGGACGCTTTGCTCCGGAATCAGGACGTTATCATCTGTATGTCTCGCTGGCATGCCCCTGGGCACACCGCACTCTGATCATGCGCAAACTGAAAGGACTCGATGAACATATTGCGGTCAGTGTGGTGCATCCGCACATGCTGGATCAGGGGTGGGAGTATGATCAGCCAGAACCGCTGTATGGCTTTACCCGGCATTATCAGCTGTATGTCAAGGCGAAGCCCGATTACACCGGTCGGGTAACCGTGCCGGTGCTCTGGGACAAACAGGACGCGACCATAGTCAACAACGAATCAGCGGATATCCTGCGGATTTTCAACAGTGCCTTCAATGAGTTGACCGGCAATACGGATGATTACTACCCCTCGGATTTTCGTGAGGACATCGACCGGATCAATGCCCGCGTCTATGACGAGGTCAATAACGGCGTTTACAAATCCGGGTTTGCTACCAGTCAGAAGGCTTATGAAAAAGCCTGCAGCACCTTGTTTGCTGCACTTGACTGGCTGGAAGAGCTGCTCGGAGAGCGCCGGTATCTGGCCGGCAAACGGATTACCGAAGCCGATTGGCGACTGTTTACCACGCTGGTGCGCTTCGATCCCGTCTATCACGGTCATTTCAAGTGCAATATCCGCCGTATCGAGGATTATCCCAATCTGGCCGGATATACCCGCGAGCTGTTTCAGTGGCCCGGCGTAGCCGACACGGTCGATTTTCATCACATCAAACAGCACTACTATTACAGCCACGACATGATCAACCCGCCGCGAATAGTGCCGCTCGGCGAGGGTATGGATTTGCAGCGGCCGCATGGGCGCGACAAGCTTCGCTGAACCCGCCAACCGATCAGGTAAAGCCGCAATGACAGGATTATTGAACTTTCGCACCTGGCTGCTCATGCTCATGACCGGGCTGGTATTGAGTGGCTGTGTGCGCCTGCCCGCGCAGGTCACTCCGGTGGACAACTTCCAGCTTGAGCGCTATCTGGGCACCTGGTATGAGATTGCCCGACTGGATCACTCGTTCGAGCGTGGATTGAGCCAGGTAACGGCCGAATACAGCCAACGTGATGACGGTGGTGTTCGCGTACTCAATCGCGGTTACGATGCTGCCAAAGGCGAGTGGTCAGAAGCAGAGGGCAAAGCCTATTTTGTCGAAGACTCTGACGTCGGCTTTTTGCGGGTATCTTTCTTCGGGCCTTTCTATGGTGCTTACGGCATTTTTGAACTGGATTCAGATTACCAGTACGCGTTCGTCAGCGGCCCATCCAGCGACTACCTGTGGTTGCTGGCCAGAAGCCCTGAGGTTGACGAGGCGGTAATCGAACATTTTGTCACGCGTGCGAAAGCGCTCGGCTTCGCCGTCGATGAGTTGATCATGGTTGAGCACGATTGAGAATGCGCTGCACGCTTTCCTGTAATACAGGAATGACTTCCGCTTCAAACCAGGGGTTGCGGCGCAGCCAGAGGTTGTTGCGCGGGCTTGGGTGTGGCAGTGGCAGTGTATGCGGCCACCAACGCTGCCACTGCCGCACGGTAGCCGTCACCTGACGCGGTGCGTCCGGCAGGTGCCAGGTCTGGGCATATTGGCCGATAGCCAGAGTCAATTGCACGGCCGGCAGTTGGTCCAGCAAGCGTTGTCGCCAGGTATCGGCGCATTCCGGACGGGGTGGCAGGTCACCGCTCTTGCCAGTGCCCGGATAGCAGAAACCCATGGGGATGATGGCAACACGGTCGGGGTCATAGAACGTGGCCTGATCAATCCCCAGCCATTCCCGCAAGCGGTCACCACTGGCGTCGGCAAAGGGAATGCCTGCTGCGTGAACTTTGCGTCCGGGAGCCTGGCCGGCAATCAGAATCCGGGCGCTGTTGCTGGCTTGCAGCACCGGGCGTGGGCCCAGTGGCAAGTGCTCGGCACACAGCGAGCAGTTGCGCACCTCATCCAGCAACTCAATCAGCATGTTCGGGACTGCGGTCACTGGCAACGGCGCGGTTGCGCCCTTGCTCTTTGGCCAGGTAGAGACGGCTGTCAGCCAGACACAACAGGTCACTGACTGCCGCCAGGTTGTCGTGCCGACCCGGCGTGGTGCTGGCAACCCCCATACTGATGGTGATCTGGGAGGCAACCCGGGAAAAAGCATGCGGAATATTCAATGCCTGAATGCGTTGGCGCAGCTTCTCTGCCACCTCCAGAGCCCCATCACTGTCCGTATGTGGCAATACGCAAACAAACTCCTCTCCACCATAACGGGCAACCAGGTCCGTGGCTCGGGGCATGGCGTCGGCCAGTGAACGCGCCACCGCGCGCAAGGTGTCGTCACCGGTGGCATGACCATAATTGTCGTTGTACGGTTTGAAATAATCGATATCGATAAAAATGACCGCCAGGGGTTCCCGGGTGCGTTGAGCGTGCTGCCATTGATGCTCCATGAACTCGTCGAAGCGCCGGCGATTGGGAATGCCGGTCAGCCCATCCAGTGTTGATATCTGATGCAGCTCATCACGCTGATCAAGCCCCTGCTGAAATGCCTGCATCAGGTTGTCCAGCCCGCTGACCAAACGCCCCAGCTCATCATTGCGGTGGATCGGGAATTCCGGTTTTTCCCAGTCACCCGGCTGCCGGGGATTCACTTCGGCGATCGCATTGTAGACTCTCAGCAGTGGGCGAGTAATGAAGAAATGGAACGCCAATACAACCAGTAGAGCGATCCCCATTGCCTTGATCATGCCGAGAACAAACACCAGCAGGCTGCGTTCAATGTATGACTGACCGATGCTGGCTATCGACAGGGTAATGATGATTTCACCCACCTGCTGAGGTTCGCCACCCGCCCCGGGGTTGTACAGCAAAGGCTGGTGGTAATCGGTTATGTCGCCGAACAGCCGTTGCAACAGGCCGCTCGCCGGCTCGGCTTCAAGGGTTCCCTGTTCGACCATGATCCTGCCGAAATCATCCTTGAGCGCCAGGTAGCGAATATTACCGCCGCCATAAAGCCCGCTGGCCACCTGATTGGCCAGGTCAGGATTGAGCTGGAAGGCGGCCTCGGCTGCCGAGCCTTCGACCAGGCTGATCAGGCGCAAGGTTTGTTCCCGGGTTTCTTCACGCAGTACCCGTGCATCTTCAGCCAGCTCGATCAGCCCGGCAACAATACTGAGGGTGAGGGCGATGACAAAGGTGACCACCGCCTGTCTGGTGGTAATACTGCGCCAGCGGGGCACATCCTTGTTGACGACCGATATCATTCGACCGGCTCCAGAATCAGCGCGCGCTCGGCGGCAAATTCATCGCTGTCACGCACCTGGTCAACGGCCTCTTGCAGACGGGTGAGGAAATCAGCGTCAACCGAAGGGTGGCAGGCAAGGTAGAGCTGGGTCTGGTTGAAGGTGAACAGGTTGTCCAGTTGCACACCCTGTTTGGCCGCCATGTGGGGTGCCAGAGGGGAGCTGGTGACCCAGACATCGATGATGCCGGCCTTGAGGCGGTTGATGTTCTCTCCATCCCTGGAAGCATTGATGACCGGAACCCCTTGTTCGCTGACGTAGATGCCGACTGCATCTTCATGCGCACTGCCTACCTTGAAATGCCTGAGTTCATTCAGGGTGGCCAGTTGCAGATCACGTTCGCGCAGCGCAAACGCGCTCCAGTCACTCTGTTCCAGTGGACCGACCCATTGAAACAGAGGGCTTCGCTCGCGGGTACGGTTGGTTGAGTACACGCAGTTGGCATCTCGCAAACGTGCTTCCGTGTAGGCCCGGGCCCAGGGCAACAGCCGAAATTCGACATCGACATCCAGTCGGGCGAGCGCATGCTGCAGGAGTCGGGTGGACGTGCCGTCTATATCACCCCGGGCATTGATGAAATTGAACGGTGGGTATTCTTCCGTATTGAAAACAAGCGCATCATCGTTCGAGGGTTGTGCCTGGGCGGTTAACCAGGGCAAGAGCACAAGCATCAAGGTGGCCAGGGTCAGGCGACAAAACATGAGCAACTCCTAGTCAATCTGCGGCAAGGTACCCTCGGTTCGCAGCTGATCGAGGGTGTCCTGCATCACTTGAATCAGTTCTGCATCGGTATCCCGGTTAATGGCGAAATAGAGCGGATCTTCAGTCAGCAACAAGACAGACTCGAACTGCGCCAGGTCATGGCCGTTTTCCTTCAGCAGCCACTGGGCGACGTCTTCGCCATAAGCCCAGAGATCAACACGGTCCATCACCAGCATGTTCATTGCACTGACATTGCTGACGGCTATACGCAGCTGGCTCTCCGGTATGCCGCCCTCCAGCAACACCTGGGCGCCGATATCCTCGCGCAGGGCGACAACGCTGTAATCACTGGCTTTCAGGTCGGCAAGCGAGTTCAGCTGCAAATCTTTATCCTTGCGGGCCAGCAGTACTACGCGGCCGGCTGCCAAGGGGCCTACCCACTCGAACATGCCGTCACGGGTACGGGTTCGGGTGGTGGAAAAGAGTACGGTATTCGGGTATTCAAGCGTGGTGTCATACCCTCTGGCCCAGGGCAGTACGCGAACAGCGGCACGGTCCAGTTGCTGGCCATTGTGTTGCAGAATAGCGTCCAGAATATCGACCGAACTGCCCTTGAGCTGTTGGCCGGATATGTAATTGTAGGGTGGGTATTCTTCGGTGATGAAATTCAGGCGAGCAAGTTCCGAGGCCTGAAGGGGCAAGGTCAGCAAGCAGCACAGCAATAGCCAGCGAGACATGGTCAAGTCCTTTTTCGGGCTCTCCAGTAGCGATCGGCAGGCCAGCGATGGCAAGCAGACGCGCTTTAACTGAAACAGCCAGCCCAAGCTTGTATTGTTATTCAGACAACGTGTTCATATCCGACAATTTTCATTATGCCGCGTTAATAATGCGCTGAAAAGAGACAAAAAACCGGCACCATGCCGGTTTTTTGCTGTTGTACGCTGCACGTCCTCTCAGCTTTTTTTCACAAAGCCGGACTTGAGCTTCATCGCGCCGATACCATCGATTCGGCAGTCGATATCATGATCGCCATCGACCAGCCGGATATTTTTCACCTTGGTACCCACTTTGACCACCAGGGAAGAGCCTTTCACCTTGAGATCCTTGATCACCGTGACGCTGTCGCCATCAGCCAGAGGATTGCCGTTGGCATCGCAAATACGATCGGCCTGGGCTTGTTCTGCAGTTTCTGCTGCAGTCCATTCGTGCGCACACTCCGGGCAAACGAACTGGATACCGTCTTCATAGGTAAAGGGTGAGTTGCAGGCAGGGCAGGGTGGCAATGAACTCATGCTGAGGTCTCCGGACAGGGCGCCGTATCATGCCAGCGGACAGGGAATTTTGCCACATGGACGCGCTACCCAGCCAGATCGACGGCCTTGCGAAACCGGCTCGGATGAGCAGGACAGGCAGACTTGTCCGGCAGAGCGCTTCAACTCAATCAGCAGCATTCAGCGCTTGAACAGCGCTCAGCTGGATACGTCGCCCCTGGTCACGGCTTGTGCTGAAGCGCCCGGTCACTTGAACGCGTTGACCCACTCGGTCGCTGATCAGGTCATCGGGCAGCAGGCCAACGCGGTTATATTCATCGTCTTCCAGCCAGTAGTGTTCGGGATCATCGAAACCGGCCACACGCCCTGACACAGTGACCAGCCGCCCATCATACGCTTGATGTTCTGCTACCAGGTGCGGCAGGTCGACAGTTATTGGCTCGTTATTGGCCGTTTCAGTACAGGCGACCAGCATGCCCAGCGCAAAGCAGGCGGCGATGATTCTGTGAACCAGCATAGTGAGCTCCTGAATAAAGGGTCAGCCGTCGGGCCAGGTTGACGGTACAACAAAGTGCCGGCTTGTCTCATGCCAGAGGCCGCTGCCCGCATCGAACGACATGGCGGCAAACAAGCGCGGGCTATGCCGTTCGGCAACAGCCCTGAGCCCGGCAGTGACCGCATCCGGCTCTGGCCCGGCGGCTTGTTGCCATGGCCCCAGCCAGTGCGGCTTCTTCAGTGGCACCCAGTCCCGGGTATCCGTATCCTGCAGGTGAGCAAGGCGGTGCCAGTCACCACGCAGATGATTGTCCGCCACCTGGGCCGGAGCCTGCAGCTGGCTCCCGGCAGGGTAAAACAGGTAACCCGGCATGAATACCCGTGTTGTTTCGGGCAAAGGCAAGTCGGCTTTCTCAAGTGTATCCCGGGTCGTCTCCAGGCCGGACAGGCCACACTGGTGCTCGAGCAATCGTTTGCTTTTCAGGTCCAGCCGGTCGCTGGCATTGGGGCCGTACCAGAGGCAATGGCCATTCTCGGGATAACCGAGATAAAACTTGATCGCAATTTCATGGTGTTCAACCGCGCCGTTATGCGGATTGCGCAACAAAAAATCCAGCTCACCCAGGGTACGCCCAGCGTCACGCACCGGCAGGTTTCTTGCCAGCAGCTCCCAGCCCAGCAGCTCACAGAGCAAGTACTCATACAGATCCTCGAAATACAACCCCAGGCGCGGTCTGATCGCCTGCGTCAGGTTGTCAGGCAACGCTGCCGGTTGATCAGCCAGTGCTTGCAAGCGCGGTATGAGTGCGGGCGCAAGGTTGTCTAGCGGCGCAAACGTCTTTTCCGCAGGCAGCAACTGGGGTGCGTCCAGCATCCATATCAAATGTCTCAGGGCCGGGTGGTTGAAAAGTTCGGGGGCGGGGAGATGGGTGAGTGACATGGGCCTGTCTACGGATAGAGTCTTTGCAAAAGGTTACCTGGGCCGCATCCTCTTTCTGGAGGATGATAACCGCTTGATGACTATTGGTGATGCGGGGTAGTGAGCTACCGCACGGGCAGGACATCATGGATCATTCCAGCCATTTATACATCACCAGAGCGTCCACATAGCCCGTTTGTGGATGCCTGAATGCGCTGGGCAAGCGACCAACAATGCTGAAGCCCAGCTTTTGCCACAGCGCCACCGCCACTGTATTGCTGGCAGCGACAAAGTTGAACTGCATCGCCAGGTAACCCAGCTCTACGGCAATCTTTTGTGAATGCTCGCACATGGCACGGGCCAGCCCCTGGCCCCGGGCAGACTCGGCAACCATATAGCCACAATTGCAGACATGTGCCCCCGGGCCTGGCTGATTGGTCTTCAGGTAATAGGTGCCGAGAATCTCACCATCACGTTCAGCTACCCAGGTGCAGCGGGGCTGCTGCATCCACAGGCGTTCAGCGGTAGCGTAGTCGATATCCTGCGGATAGGCATAGGTATCACCGGCGGCGGCCACTTGCTGAAAGATCGGCCAGATGGCCGGAAAATCAGCCTCCCGCGCGGCGCGAATCTGCAGAGCCATAGTCAGGCCAGGTCCGCCCACAGGTCATACTCGTCAGCATCGGTGACCACCACGTTGACCATATCGCCCGGTTGCAGGTCGAGATCGGTATTAATATAGACATTGCCGTCGATTTCCGGGGCAT
The DNA here is from genome assembly GCF_900105655.1 of Halopseudomonas salegens. NCBI lineage: Bacteria > Pseudomonadati > Pseudomonadota > Gammaproteobacteria > Pseudomonadales > Pseudomonadaceae > Halopseudomonas > Halopseudomonas salegens. The sequence goes on along the minus strand of NZ_LT629787.1, from coordinate 1,601,855 downwards.
CAGCCATGCTGCGACCAATCGGGCCTTCTTCGTCGACTTCATCAATGATGACCTGCAGGGTACGACCGATTTTCTGTTCCAGTCGCTGCACACTGATGGCTTGCTGGTGGGCCATAAAGCGCTCCCAGCGCTCTTGCTTGATCTCGTCCGGTACCGTTTCCAGGTTCAGATCGTTGGCTGGCGCACCCTCTACCGCCGAGTACTGGAAGCAGCCGACACGGTCGAGCTGGGCTTCGGTCAGCCAGTCCAGCAGGTACTGGAAGTCTTCTTCGGTTTCCCCCGGGAAGCCGACAATAAAGGTCGAGCGGATGGTCAGCTCGGGACAGATCTCGCGCCAGCGCTTGATGCGTGCCAACGTCTTGTCTTCAAACGCCGGACGTTTCATGGCCTTGAGCACTGTCGGGCTGGCGTGCTGGAAGGGAATATCCAGATAGGGCAGGATCTTGCCTTCGGCCATCAAGGGAATCAGTTCATCAACGTGCGGGTAGGGGTAGACGTAGTGCAGGCGCACCCAGATGCCCAGTTCGCTCAGTGCTTCACACAACTCGGTCATGCGTGATTTCACCGGGCGACCATTCCAGAACCCGGTACGGTATTTGATATCCACACCGTAGGCGCTGGTGTCCTGGGAGATGACCAGCAGTTCGCGCACGCCGGCCTTGGCCAGGCGCTCGGCTTCGCCCAGCACCTCGCCCACCGGGCGGCTGACCAGCTTGCCGCGCATGGAGGGTATGATGCAGAAGCTGCAACTGTGATTGCAGCCCTCGGATATTTTCAGATAGGCATAATGCCGTGGTGTCAGCTTGATGCCTTGCGGCGGCACCAGATCAATGTGCGGATTGTGGTCGGCTCGGGGCGGTACGACGTTATGCACGGCGCTGACCACCTGCTCGTATTGCTGTGGGCCGGTGACGGCCAGCACGCTGGGATGCACGTCGCGAATCGCGTTTTCTTCCACGCCCATGCAGCCAGTGACGATCACACGGCCGTTCTCGGCAATGGCCTCGCCGATGGCGTCCAGAGATTCCGCCTTGGCGCTGTCGATAAAACCGCAGGTGTTGACCACCACCACATCGGCATTGTCGTAGCTGGATACCACCTCGTAGCCTTCGGTACGAAGCTGGGTAAGGATGCGCTCGGAATCTACCAGGGCCTTGGGGCAGCCCAGGCTGACGAAACCGACTTTGGGGGTGGCCGACATGCTGTACCTCTTGGATGGGCGCGTCAGGCGCCGGATGCAAAGCGCGCTATTCTAGCGGTGCACAGGCTGCCATGCCAGCCTGTATGCCGGTCACCGGTCCGGTTCAGTGTTCAACCGATGCCGGACGACCGAACAGATAGCCCTGAAAATACCGGCAACCCAATTGCAGTAGCCGCTGTCGTTGCTCTTCGGTTTCCACCCCTTCAGCAATGACCTGCAGGTCAAGGCTGTTACCCAGGGCTATGATCGCCTGTACGATAGCCGCATCGTTCGGGTCGGTCAGCAGGTCACAGACAAAGCTTTGGTCGATCTTCAACTGAAACAGCGGCAGGCGCTTCAAATATCCCAGCGACGCGTATCCAGTGCCAAAATCATCCAGCGACAGCCGCATGCTCTTGTCGCGCAGAAGGCACATGCGCTCGATGGTCTGGTCGAGGTCATCGATCAACAGGCTTTCTGTCACCTCCAGTTCCATCAGCCCGGGATCGACCTGCCAGGCCTCCAGGCAGCCCAGCAAATGCTCGACAAAACCAGGGTGCCGAAACTGACGCGGACTGATATTGACCGCCAGTGGCAACTCGCGATGGTCCGGAAGCTGTTGCCAGGCAGACAGTATCCGGCACGCCTCGTTGATAACCCATTCGCCCAGCGGAATAATCAGCCCGGTGCTTTCAGCCACCGGAATGAATTCGGCCGGGGAGATCGCCCCTTTTTCCGGATGTTGCCAACGGAGCAAGGCCTCTTTGCCAATGACCTTGCCGCGGCTGTCGACCTGGGGCTGCACGAATAATTGCAGTTGCTTGCGACCGGCTTCCAGCGCTTCCCGCAGGGCCGCTTCCAGAGCACTGCGTTGATTGACGGCTGCCTGCATCTCGGTATTGAAGAAGCGCGCCGTGTTGCGCCCGGTCGATTTGGCCGCAAACAAGGCCATGTCCGCAGCCTTGAGCAGGTCTTCATGGTTCACGGCATCGGCAAACATGGCAATACCGATACTGGCACTGCACACATGGTCCTGGCCATGAATGCGAAAGGCTTTGTCCATGCGCTGCAACACGCTGTTTGCCAGACTGCCCACCTGCTGAAAGGCCTCGTCGTGGTCACAACTCAAGTCTTCCAGCATGAGAACGAACTCATCACCGCCAATGCGGGCGAGTGTATCCGTCGCCCGCAAATGAGTACCCAGACGTGCAGCCACTTGCTGCAGCAGCACATCCCCGGCCTCGTGACTGCGGGTATCGTTGATGTCCTTGAAGTTGTCCAGGTCAATCATCAACAGAGCTCCGGCATACCCGGTGCGGGCCTGATTGGCCAGTGCACGGGTCATGCGATCGAGCAACAGGCGACGGTTTGGCAGCTCCGTCAGCGGGTCATAAAAGGCCAGATGATGCAGCTGTTCCTGAATCTGCCGATGCTCGGTTATATCGGTAGATATCCCACAGAGCGCGTAAATCGAGCCGTCCGGGTTGTGCAGCGGAATTTTGACCGAGAGAAAGGTATGCAAAAGGGTGTTGTCGGCCAGGCGATTGATTTCCTCGTCAACGACCCGCTCACCTTGCTCAAGGACCCGCAAGTCATTGAGTCTGAGCTTTACGCAGGTTGCAGCGTCAAAAAAGTCCTCATCGCTGCGACCAATCAGCTCTTTGCGTTTCAGGCCAAAAAGGTCGCAGACTTTCTGGTTTGCATACTGGTAGCGCAGATCTTTGTCCTTGATAAAGATAAAGGCTTCAACACTGTCGAGAATGGTATTCAGGCGTTCTTCACTCGCTCTGAGCTTGCGCGTACGCAGGGCGACCATGCGCCGCAGCCAGAGGCTTGTCAGCAAGACAGCCACCACCATGACCAGCAATACTGCCAGTGCAAACAGCAGCCAGCCGGGGATAACCGTCTGCGGTTCGAGACCACCCGCCCAGCGGCCTAGAATGCGATGGTACGGTGAAGCCTTGTCAGCTATCCATTGATCCAGATAGTGATCGATGCGGCCCAGGCGCTGCTGATTGATTGCACTGTCAGGATGGCTGACAAAGAACAGCCGGGCAGGCTGAAACACCAGAGGGGTAGCCTCCATATTGCGTTGTGACGATTCCTGGTCGCCAAACAACTGGTTGGCAACCACCACATCGGCCACCCCGGCATTGACGGCATCAAAGCCTTCGACAAAGCTGTCCACCAGTACCCATTCGACGCGCAGGGCAAAGCTGCTGGCGAGTTCTTGCAGATATTGCTGCTGAATCGACCCCGACAGAACTGCAATGCGCTTGCCATCGAGATCCAGCAGGCTGTGAATGTTCTGATCCGCGCTTTGGTACAGTTGCGACCAGCTGCGCAAAGCCGGTGTTTGATGGAAAGCATAATGCTCGCCTCGCCTTTCGCTCCAGGCCATATCCGGCATCAGGTCGATGTCACCGCTGTCCAGCATGTCCAGGCAGGCCAGCCATTGGCAGGGCACGGCGATCAGCTGCCAGTTTTCTTCCTCGGCAATCGCCTGCAGAAGCTCACCAAAGATGCCGCTGGGTTGGCCATCAGCGTCGAGCATGATTTTCGGTGGATTGTTGTAAACACCGACACTCACCGTCGTGTCTTGCGCATGCGCTGCAGGCAGCAGCAAGCCCGCACAGAGGGAGCAATACATCAGCACGGCAGCTAGAAAACGGGCAGGCACGCACATGGGTTGGGCCTTGGATGGAGAGACGTTGTTGTCATTGTAGAATGCTCATTCATCCTACATAAAAAAACCGCCAACAGGTTGCCCCGTTGGCGGTTTTTTCAGTTCAGGTCGCTATCAGACTTCAGTGACCGGAATGGACGCTGCAGCTTTCTGGTAAGACTCGATCTCGTTGAAGTTCATGTAGCGGTAAATCTCGCTGGACATGCTGTTGATGTCGGCAGCGTAGCTCATGTATTCCTCAACGCTCGGCAGACGACCCAGGATGGATGCCACCGATGCCAGCTCGGCCGACGCCAGGAAGACGTCAGCACCATCACCCAGACGGTTGGGGAAGTTGCGCGTGGAGGTAGAAACCACGGTCGACTTCGCCGCTACGCGGGCCTGGTTACCCATGCACAGCGAGCAGCCGGGCATTTCCATGCGCGCACCCGCTTTGCCGTAGATGCCGTAGTAACCTTCTTCGGTAAGCTGGAACTGATCCATCTTGGTCGGCGGAGCCAGCCACAGGCGGGTCGGCAGGGCACCCTTGTTTTTCTCCAGCAGCTTGCCGGCGGCACGGAAGTGACCGATGTTGGTCATGCACGAGCCGATGAAGACTTCATCGATCTTGCGACCAGCAACGTCAGACAGCAGACGGGCATCATCCGGATCGTTCGGTGCACACAGAACCGGCTCTTTTACGTCAGCCAGATCGATTTCGATCACGGCAGCGTATTCGGCATCGGCATCCGCCTGCATCAGCTTGGGATCAGCCAGCCAGGCTTCCATCGCCTGGGCACGACGCTCCAGGGTACGGGCATCCTGATAACCATTGGCAATCATCCAGCGCAGCAGGACGATGTTGGATTTCAGGTACTCGGCAACCGACTCTTCGCTCAGCTTGATGGTACAGCCGGCAGCGGAACGCTCGGCAGAGGCATCAGACAGTTCGAACGCCTGCTCGGCAGTCAGGTGATCCAGACCTTCGATTTCGAGAATGCGGCCAGAGAACAGGTTCTTCTTGCCTTTCTTCTCGACGGTCAGGTGACCTTCCTGGATCGCGTAGTAAGGGATGGCATGGACCAGATCACGCAGGGTGATACCGGGCTGCATTTCGCCCTTGAAGCGAACCAGTACCGATTCCGGCATATCCAGCGGCATAACGCCAGTGGCTGCAGCAAAAGCGACCAGACCGGAACCGGCCGGGAAGGAGATGCCCATGGGGAAACGGGTGTGCGAGTCGCCACCGGTGCCGACGGTGTCGGGCAGCAGCATGCGGTTCAGCCAGCTGTGGATGATGCCGTCGCCCGGACGCAGGGCAACACCACCACGGTTGTGGATGAAGTCAGGCAGCGTGTGGTGCGTGGTCACGTCAATCGGCTTGGGGTATGCCGCAGTGTGACAGAAGGACTGCATCACCAGGTCGGCCGAGAAGCCCAGGCAAGCCAGATCTTTCAGCTCGTCACGGGTCATCGGGCCAGTGGTGTCCTGGGAACCAACGGTCGTCATCTTCGGCTCGCAGTAGGTGCCGGGGCGGATGCCTTCAACGCCACAGGCCTTGCCAACCATCTTCTGCGCCAGGGTGAAGCCCTTGGTGCTGGCAGCCGGTACTTCCGGCTTGCGGAACAGATCGGCAGGCTCCAGGCCCAGCTCGGTGCGTGCCTTGTCGGTCAGACCGCGACCGATGATCAGCGGAATACGGCCACCGGCGCGTACTTCGTCGAGCAGTACCTGAGTTTTCAGTTCAAAGGTGGTGATGACGTCATCGGTGCCGTGCTTGCAGACCTTGCCTTCATAGACATAAACGTCGATCACGTCGCCAGTGTTGAGTTCATTGACATCGAATTCGATCGGCAGGGCGCCGGCATCTTCCATGGTGTTGTAGAAGATGGGGGCAATCTTGTTGCCGAAGCAGAAACCACCAGCGCGCTTGTTCGGCACGTTGGGGATATCGTCACCGAAGAACCACAGCACCGAGTTGGTAGCGGATTTGCGTGAAGAACCGGTACCGACCACGTCACCCACGTAGGCAACCGGGAAGCCCTTGGCCTTGACTTCTTCGATCTGCTTGAGCGGGCCGACCACACCGGGTTCTTCCGGGTGGATGCCGTCGCGTTCCATTTTCAGCATAGCGCGGGCGTGCAGTGGAATGTCCGGGCGTGACCAGGCGTCAGGGGCCGGTGACAGGTCGTCAGTGTTGGTTTCGCCCGGCACCTTGAACACGGCCAGGCTCAGCTTGGTGGGTACTTCCGGCTTGTTGGTGAACCACTCGCCGGCAGCCCATGACTCCAGCACGGCCTGGGCCTGGCTGTTGCCTTTCTTGGCACGGTCAGCAACATCGTGGAAGGCATCGAACATCAGCAGGGTATGCTTGAGCTCTTTGGCGGCAGCGGCAGCCAGCTCTTCGTTGTCCAGCAGTTCAACCATGGTGGCAATGTTGTAGCCGCCCTGCATGGTGCCGAGCAGTTCAACGGCGCGCTGCTTCTCCAGCAGCGGTGAAGTGGCTTCACCTTTGGCAATGGCGGAAAGGAAGCCAGCCTTGACGTAGGCAGCCTCGTCAACGCCCGGGGGGACGCGGTTGACCAGCAGGTCGAGCAGAAACTCTTCTTCACCGGCCGGCGGGTTTTTCAGCAGCTCGATCAGACCAGCAGTCTGTTCGGCATTCAACGGCTGCGGCGGCACGCCTTCTGCGGCGCGCTCTTCTACGTGTTTGCGATAGGCTTCAAGCACAATAATTACCCTCATCAGTCTGATCCGCTTGTGGCGGACGGTCATTCACATGGACCTGGAAACCGGGTTCAAGGGTGGTTCAAACGCTGGCAAGATGCATGCGGGGCAACCCGGGTAATCGGTGTAGTCAGATAAACGTGGATTGCGAGCAAACGCCTGAGACACAGCCCTTACGGCGCGGTGATTCTACAGTAAGCCACCACTAAAGTTAAGTCGCTGTGACTTTGGTATGAGACAAGTGGCGCAGCGGAGGAGGTTGCTTGCCGACAGGCAATAAAAAACCGGCATACCCCGTCAAGGAATATGCCGGCCTGTTGACGTCGTGCTTACTTCTCGAGCAAGTCCTCGAGATGGGCAATCATGTCTTGAGGCTTGAGCACCACAATATCGCTGTCCAGCGTATCCAGAATGACTTCGGCGGTATTGCCGATCAACGCACCGGAAATGCCCTTGCGCGCGACGGTGCCAATCACGGTGACACAGGCTCCGGTTTTTTTGGCGACTGCCGGAATCAGGCTGTCGGCAGGGCCTTCATCGATGTGCAGCCGGTCAGCTTCCAGGCTGTAGTGGGTCATGTACTTGTCCGCTTCCTCAATATAGCGAGCATGGATGTTCTCGCGCAATTGATAGGTCGGGTCGGAAGCCGACAGCATGGGCGCCGGATGAGCGCTGACCAGATGCAGGTCGCCATTGATCATCTCGGTAAGGTCCGCAGCATGGCTGACAATAGTGTCATGCAGTACATGATGCTGGTCGTCATGGTTGCCCAGGTCGACGGCGGCCAGTACGGCGCCTTTCATCCAGCTGCCTTCGGTTTTCACCAGCAGTACCGGCGTCGGGCAATAGCGCAGCAACTTCCAGTCATCCGGCGTCAATAGCGCTTTTTTCACCGCGTTGTCCGGTAGGTGCTGCTTGACGACCAGGCCGCTGCCCTGAGACTGCACTGCCTTGACAATGGTATCGGTCAGGTTCTTGTGCCAGGACTGACTGCAGCTGGCTTTGACGCCTTCGGCCTTGAGTTCGGCAACCAGTTTTTCCAGTGTCGGCATGTGATCCTGGCGGTCTTCACATACCAGAAGGTGTAACTCTGCCTCAATCACCCCGGCAATCAGGCGAGCGCGCTTGAGCGCCAACTGATCGTTAAGCGAGGGGTCGATTACGACCAGAATACGTTTGATGGCCTGCATGGCTTTCTCCCTATATGTCAGCAAAGGCGCTGTTTCAGTATCTTGGATGCAATTTAGCTGGTTTTTTCCATGTTGCGCTTGATTTGGATCAAACCTGCACTACAGCTGATATCTACGTATAATCGATCTCAATACTTAATTACATTGTAGATTAGTTCAAAATGACCCTGCCTGATCACCTCCTGGCCTTTCTTCCTTGCCCGACTCCTGAACGCTGGCTCGAACAAGCGTTGCAACACCCCGAAGAGCTGCTGATAGATCATGCCAACTGTGAAAAGAAAGCGGCAGCCACTGCGCTGAACCTGATGTTTCGCTACATCGACAAACCGGATTTGCTGCAAAAAATGTCACGCCTGGCACGTGAAGAGCTGCGCCATTTTGAACAGGTCACGGCATTGATGGCCAAGCGCGGCGTGATCTACAGAGGGCTGTCAGCCAGTCATTATGCGCAGCGCCTGCGCTCGGAAGTACGCACCTCGGAGCCCGGCAAGCTGATTGATACGCTGATTGTCGGGGCCTTTATCGAAGCTCGCTCCTGCGAACGTTTTGCCCGTCTGGCTCCACAACTGGATGTAGAGCTGGCCGATTTCTATTTTTCTTTGCTAAAGTCGGAAGCAAGGCATTATCAGGATTACCTGAATCTTGCCCGTCAGTATGCTGATGAGGACATCACTCCCCGCATCCAGACATTTGCAGCCGCGGAACAGGCTGCAGTGCATGCTGATGATCAGGTCTTTCGTTTTCACAGCGGGGCAGTACCCGCATGAAGCACAGCAGGGATGAGGATCATGCCAGTCTCGTTATACCGATTATGCGTGCAGGCCCGCTGGTGGGTTAGTCGGCTAACCGCCATCGTGTGTGGCAGTCTTCTGTTTGTCGGCGCGGCTCAGTCGGCAGAGCACTGCAATCGTCTGGTTGCCAGTGGCAACAACCAGTATCCCCCTTTGCTCTGGGTCGATCCCGCCGATACCCATGCCTTGCGCGGAGCAGGAGCCGCATTGCTCAGTCAGCTACTGGCAGAGCACGGCATAACGCTGGAGGCACGCAACGTCGGACCCTGGGCGCGGGCGCAGAATGACGCACGAAACGGCCGCATCGACATGCTGCTCGGGGCCTTCAAGACGGATGAGCGACAAACCTGGATGGACTATCTGCATCCGGCTTATACCTACGTACCCAGCGTCATATTTGTGCGCAAGGGTCATGGTTTCGAGTACAACGGGTGGGATGATTTGCGCGACAAGCGTGGCAGTACCCTGGTCAACAACAGTTTTGGCAATGCTTTCGATGTCTTCGCCAGAGAATTTCTCGACATAAGCGCCTTTCCATCAGTGCGTCAGTCCTTTGAAACCTTGCTGTTGAATCGCGTCGATTACGTGATTTACGAGCGCTATCAGGGCATGGCTCTGGCAGAGCAGATCGGCATTGCCGACCAGCTGGAGATCCTGCCCGGCTCGGTGATCAACGAGGCCTTGTATTTTACTTTTTCCAAGCGCTCGGAGTGCAATACTCCGGAGTTGCGTGCGGCGCTGGAAGATACCCTTGCCCGTTTCAACCGGGAGGGTGTCATGGAGCAATTGATCGCCGAATATGGCGAGCGTTGGTCAAGCCAGTTTATTCAGCAAAGCCCGGCCGACCCGTGAGCCATTCGGACGCTGCAATACCTCGCTGATGTGTCCCCCGGCGGCCGCGAGGGCAGGCAGGTCGATGCCGGTACTGATGCCCAGCCCGTGCAGCAGGTAAAGCACATCCTCACTGGCGACATTGCCACTGGCGCCTTTGGCATAGGGGCAACCACCCAGGCCTGCAATCGAGCTGTCGAATACACTGACACCTTCCAGCAAGCTGGCGTAAATATTGGCAATCGCCTGACCATAGGTGTCGTGGAAATGACCGGCCAACCGGTCTCGTGGAACCTGCCGGGAGACCTGCTCGATCAAATGACGGGTATCACCAGCGGTGCCGGTGCCGATGGTGTCGCCCAGGGACACTTCGTAGCAACCCATGGCGTGCAGCTCGGCAGCCACCGCAGCCACTTGCGCCGGGCTGACCGTGCCCTCATAGGGGCAGCCAAGTACGCAGCTGATATAGCCGCGCACCGGCAATCCGGCCGTTTTGGCCGCCGTCATGATGGGCTCAAAGCGTTTGAGACTCTCGCTTATCGAGCAGTTGATGTTGCGTTGAGAAAACGCTTCCGACGCGGCTGCGAATACCGCTACCTCATCCGCTCCGGCACTGGCTGCCGCATCGAACCCCTGCATGTTCGGCGTCAGTGCCGTGTAACGCACCCCGGCGTGACGTTCAATGCCGGCGAACACCTCGGCACTGCCAGCCATCTGAGGGACCCAGCGTGGTGATACAAAGCTGCCGACTTCGATGCTGCTTACTCCAGCGGCACTGAGGGCATCCACCAGAGCGATCTTGTCGGCCACGCTGATTGGCTGTTGCTCGTTCTGCAGGCCATCACGGGGGCCAACTTCAACCAGACGAACCTGTCGGGGGAGGGTCATAAAAGCCTCGATATCCGGAATTCAATAGTGCCGCACCTGCTGCCGGCGCCTGTCAGTGTCAGAGCATACTGGATCGCTAGGCCCTATGGGCTCGCGATGAGGGCCACCCCCTCATTGCGAGGAGCACAGCAAGGTGGCAATCCAATCAACTGCTCTGACGATACCCATGCGGATTGTTGTCCTGCCAGCGCCAGGTATCGGCACACATATCATCAATGCCACGGGTGGCTTGCCAACCCAGTTGTTCGCGAGCGCGGCCCGGGTCGGCATAGCAACTGGCGATATCCCCGGGGCGGCGCTTGCTGAGGCAATAGGGCAGGGGCTTGCCGCACGCGCGTTCAAAGGCATGCAGCATATCGAGTACCGAATAACCTTGCCCGGTACCCAGATTGAAGGCTTCCACACCGCTGTTGTGCGCCAACCATTGCAGGGCCTTTACATGGCCGTCAGCCAGATCCATGACATGAATGTAGTCGCGCACACCGGTACCGTCATGGGTTGGGTAATCACTGCCAAAAACCTGCAGGGCTTCGCGGCGGCCAACAGCTACCTGGGCGATAAAGGGCATCAGATTATTGGGGATGTCCGCCGGATCTTCGCCGATCAAGCCACTGCTGTGGGCACCAACCGGGTTGAAATAGCGCAGCAGCGCAACCTTCCAGCGGCTGTCTGCATGGCCGAGGTCACGCAGGATCTGTTCAATGGTCAGCTTGGTCTGCCCGTAGGGGTTGGTGGCCCGGGTCGGGCTGTCTTCACGAATCGGCAGGCTGTCAGGGTCGCCATACACCGTGGCCGATGAGCTGAACACCATCTGGAACACGCCGGCAGCCTGCATGGCTTCACACAGCACCAGGGTGCCGCTGACGTTGTTGTGGTAGTAGCGCAGCGGCTGGGCGACAGATTCTCCGACCGCTTTCAGACCGGCAAAATGAATCACCGTGTCAATCGTATGCTCGGCAAAGCAGCGGTCGAGGAGGGCGCGATCGTTGATGTCACCTTCCACCAGGGCGATCGACTGACCGCAAATACCTTCAACACGGCGCACGGCTTCCGGTGAGCTGTTGCTGAAATTATCCAGCACTACTACCCGGTAGCCGGCCGCGATCAGTTGAATGCAGGTGTGTGTGCCAATATAGCCGGCACCACCGGTTACCAGAATGCAGGGCTGGCTGGACATGGTCAGTCCACCAGAGCCGCGTTGATGATTGCTCGCAGATTTTGCCGGATCGGGTAGCTGGACGAGGGAATCAGCTGGGTCATGAAAATCATCAGCAGGTCTTCTTCCGGGTCAATGAAGAAATTGGTACTGGCCATACCGCCCCAGCCGTATTCACCCGTAGAACCGATGGTCTGGGATTTGGCCACATCCTGCTTGACCGAGAAGCCGAGGCCAAAGCCCGTGCCTTCATAGGGTGTTTCACTGAAAGCACCGACACTGTAGCCGGGCAGGTCGCATTGCCCGGGCAAGTGATTGAGGCGCATGAACTCCAGCGTTTTGCGCCCAATGATGCGCGCGCCGTCCAGTTCACCGCCATTGGCCAGTGCCTGGGCAAAGCGATAATAATCATCAATGCATGACACCAGCCCGCCGCCACCCGACAGGTAACCATGACCGCGAACAAAGGGCGAGTCGGCCGGGTCATCCTGCAGCCGCATGCCGTCGCCTGGTTGGTATTCATAGCAGGCGGCAAAACGATGCAGTTGATCTTGTGGCACCTGGAACCAGGTGCTGTGCATGCCCAGCGGTGCAAAAATATGCTGTTGAAAATACGCGTCAAGCGACATACCGCTGAACAGCTGCACCAGATAACCGCACACATCGGTAGATACCGAATAATTCCAGGCCGTGCCGGGGCTGAACTCCAGCGGCAAGCGGGACAGCTCGTCGACCAGGGTATCCAGCGTCAGGTTGGCGTTGCCATCCAGACGTAACTCCCGATATGCCGCATCCACATTGGTACGGTTCATGAATCCGTAAGTCAGGCCGGACTGATGGGTCATCAGGTCGCGAATGGTCATCGGCCGCTGGCAGGGGGTGGTCATAAAGGCGGGGTAGACACCCGCCTTGTACACCTGAAGGTTGCGCCAGGCCGGTATGTACTTGTGTACCGGATCATCCAGCAGAAAGCGCCCTTGCTCATACAGCTGCATCAGCGCAATCGAGGTGATTGGCTTGGTCATCGAATAGATGCGGAACAGGGTATCCCGGGTCATCGGCTGTTGCCGTTCGATATCGCGCAGCCCTTGAGCCTCCAGATAGCAGACCTCGCCTCGACGGGCGACCAGGGTCAGGGTACCGGGCAGACGGCCCGGAGCAATATAATCGCGCTGCAGAAAATCCGTGATGCGCGCCAGGCGCTGACAGTCCATTCCGGCAGTTACAGAGGCTTGAGTCATTGATTGTCCGATTCAGTTACAGGTGCTGCTGCAGCAAATGACGAATGTGTTCCAGCGTTTCCGGGTGGTCAACCCGACCGAGCATCTCCCCCTGACCATCCAGCAGTACCAGGTCAGCATCCCGGGTGGAAAACTGCCGGGCAAATGCCTGGCCTTTCGGTTGGCCCAGGTGAGCGACACGCATTTCAACCTGCTCACGTTCTTCGGTACTCAGATGCCCCATGAGTTCCATAACCTCGCCACCACCGACAAAATTCACGTCGCGCGTCAGCACCAGAACCGGCTTGCCCTGACCGATTACTTCCAGATCCGTGGATACCACTCCGCGAGGCAGGTTTTGCCAGCCAACAACCAGTACCATGGTTATCAGCAAGCCCATAAAGCCCAATTTGACAGCGGTAGGAATGCGCCGCTGACGCCCTTTGGCAGACGACATGAAAACTCCTGGAAAGCGTATTTGCCTGATTATCGCATAGCAATGCCTGGCTGCGCAGGTCAGTAACATATTCAGCGAATCTATCAAGCATCACCCATTCGGGTTAGTAAAAAAGCCCGCTCGGTGGGTTGCATCATTAAACTCTGTCACATAGAGTGCTTTGCTATAACAACAAAGGTAAAGCCATGACAGAACATGCGGAAGAAGCAGCCAGAGCACTGCGTGAAATCGAGCTGATCAAAGAGCGTGTAGCCGGCTTTCAGGACTATCAGGCAGAGTCGCATCAACTGGTGTTATGGGGATTTGTCCATGTCATTGGCTACGCGCTGAGCGCGCTTGTACCTGAGTATATTCTGCTGTCCTGGCTCGGTGTGCTTACCTTCGGCATCCTGACAGGCCTCTGGCTGGCACGGGGCAGCAAGGATGTCATCCCCGGCATCGTCTGGCGATATTTGCTGGTGATTGGCAGCATTCTTTTGTTCGTGTGTCTGATCCACTTCTTCTATTTTCCCTTGCCGCCGACTCAAGGCGCGCTTGCAGGGCCTCTGTTTATCGGTTGCCTGTATCTTATCCGCGGTGCCCAGGTCCGCCCTCGTTATATCTTTCTTGGTGCCACGCTTATTCTGGTCTGCCTGATTGCTCATCTGTTGCTGCAAGCCTGGTTCTGGTGGTGGATGTCACTGGCCTTCGGCGGCGGGCTGATGCTGTTTGGCCTCTGGTTGCGGCGCTACTGACTATGCAAACGCCCAACGAGATTATCCACCAACCGGTGCGGCTGAAAATCATGGCCGCGCTGAATACTATGCCAACCGGCCAATGGCTTGAATTCGTTGCCCTGAAAGCCATCGTGAAAACCACCGACGGCAACCTCGGCGCACATCTGAGCACCCTGGAAGGGGCGGATTATGTGCGGGTGAAAAAAGATTTCGTGGGCAAGAAGCCGCGCACCCGGGTTTGCCTGAGTGGCCGTGGTCGAACTGCCTTTGCCAACTACGTTACCTGTTTACATTCCCTGTTGAACGTCAGCGAACTGGATTCACTGGATGAGTCCGGCAGCCAATAACCCTGGAGTCCTGTACATGTTTATCAGCCCCTTGTCGTCTGTATTTCTGCGTCGTCTGGCGCGCTTGCGCTTGCTGGCCCTGGTCTTGCTGCTGTCTATGGCCGGGCTTTCCACCGGCCTGGTCCTGGCCGATACCGAAGCGCTCGATCAGGCTGCGCCCAGCCTGAATACACCGCTGCCTCAGCAAGAACCGGTGGCGGCCGAGGCCAATATGGCCGAGGCGCACGAGCGGTTCGGGGTACGCGAAATGTATACCCAGGCTGATCTGGTAGTGAAGTCAGTAATGATATTCCTGGTTTTCTGCTCGCTACTGACCTGGGCAATCCTGTTTGAAAAGCTCTGGTTGTTTGCCCGGGCTAAACGGGCCAACCAAGTTTTTCTCAAGGCGTTCAGAGCATCCGATGATGACCTGGACAGCCAGGCCACTAAAAGCGCCATGGGACGGATGTGGCAGGTATCTCAGTCTGAACTGTCGCATTACCGCCGCCACCAGGGTGACCTGCAGGATGGTGACAAGGTCAACCGCTTGCTGCAGCGCATGTCACTGAGCGCGAGTATCGTGCAGGAACGGGATCTGGCCCGGTTGGGCAGCATGATGGGTGTGCTGGCCACCATTGGTGCGACCGCACCCTTTATCGGCCTGTTCGGTACCGTCTGGGGCATCATGAACAGCTTCGCCAACATTGCCACCATGCAATCAGCCAGCCTGGCGGTTGTTGCGCCGGGGATTGCCGAAGCCTTGCTGGCTACCGCCCTGGGTCTGTTTGCGGCCATTCCGGCGGTAATGATCTTCAACAAGTTCGCCCGTGACATCAATGGCTTCGTCGGCGCACTGGACAACTTTACCGCCGAGATGATCGCCAATGTCTCGCGGCAAATCGACGAGGCACGCTGAACATGGGTATCCAGTTCAATTCAGGCCCCTCGGTCAAGCGGCACAATTACCAGCAGAATGCGGAGATGAACATCACGCCTTTCGTTGATGTAATGCTGGTGCTGCTGATCATTTTCATGGTGGCAGCACCACTGGCCACAGTCGACATCCCGGTTGATTTGCCCAGCAACAGCGCCACCACTTCGCCGCCGCCGACTGATCCGGTATATATCAGCGTACAGGCAGACGGGCAATTGTTCGTTCAGGAAGACCCGGTCGAGTTGGCTGCACTGACCAACCGCGTACACGCATTCACCAACGGCAACCCGGAAACCCGCATGTACTTGCGTGGCGACCAGGCGATTGATTACGGCACCCTGATGCGGGTAATGAATACCTTGCAACGGGCGGGTTATACCCGGATCAGTCTGGTTGCCACGGAAGATCAGGAGTTCTGATGGCTACCGCCGACGAACGCCAATGGTTGCCACGCGTGATCGTGATTGGGGTATCTCTGGCCCTGCATGCTGCACTGGTAGGCTGGTTGATGAGTGGTCGTTTCAGCCAGCCGATCGAGCCCCCGGTCAGCGTGGTGGCCGTGGAGATGGTTATTCCCGAACCGGAGCCTGAACCCGAGCCCGAGCCCGAGCCGGAACCAGAGCCTGAGCCTGAGCCCGAACCGGAACCTGAGCCCGAGATTGTTGAAGCGGAGCCTGAACCCGAGCCCGAGCCAGCGGTGGAGCCACCGCCACGCCCGGCACCTGCGCCTGAACCCGCTTCCCGGAGTGGTCCGCCGACGCATGCGTTCGGCGCCAACCAGGATTGGGCACCGCCGCCACCCAGTGATACGCAGCAGACGTCGCAACGTGCACGGATGGCGCCATCCGGCTATGCCGATACCGTGACCAGTCGGGTCATTGCGCGCCTGGAACGTCCGGAAGGCTCAGTGTACAAGCCGCCGCCGGGGTATGACGGCGATCCGAATGATTTCAAGCGGCAGTGCTATATCCCCTACGAGATCACCGTGGATGCCAATGGCGGGATTGTGTCCTACGAGATCAACCGGTGTGGTGACGACTTGCTCGATGCTGCCGCTGAACGCGCCATCCTGCAGGCCGCTCCGTTCCCGCCACCACCGAATCAGGGCGCGCAAAGTTACGTCATTTATGGCACGGCCATTTTCATCAAATGATTCTCAGCTCACTACAGAGGTACGCCATGTTTGCTGCCAACCGACATCACCTGACCCTGCTGGCCAGCGCCATGCTGCTGAGCGCATGCGCGGCATCGCCGCCACCTCAGCTGCCGCCCACAGAGCCGGGCCCGCGAGTACTGCAGGACAGGCCTTCGACCCGGGCCAGTTTTGCCTGTACCGGGGCTTTGCCGGCGGTACATCGACAGATCTGCGCCAGTGACAGCCTGTCGCAACTGGAGCGCCAGGTCACGGAACGCTATCGTGACCTGCGCCTGGCGCTGGACGTGCCTGGCCGTTTGTTGCTGGACAGCAATCAGCGGCTATGGAGTACCAGCCTCGGCAACGTCTGCTCGATTGCTCAGGAAACCGACACGCGCATCAGCGGTGATCCACAAGCGCAAGCCTGCCTCAGCATGCAGTATCAGCGCCGGTTGGGGCAATTGCAGGGCTGGCCTGAAGCCCAGGCAAAAGGCGGGCAGACACAACATGCCATGGCCAGTTATGCCGAATACCGCATGGCAGAGAGCCGGGACGATGCCCTGTGCGAACCACTGCAAAAGAATCTCAACCAGCAATTGCGCGAGCAGGGCATGCCCGATGCCGAGCAGATTCCCGGTGCGCGCTTGCTGGCGTCCAGCGATGGCCCGGTTCAGCGACTTGAACGGGAAGGGCGCTACTATGAGGTCGACCGCTACACCCCGGGGTTGATGGCAGGTTACCAGGTCCGCAGCCGTGGGCTGACGTTGAATGACATACTGATTTTTGATGACAGCGACCTGCCGAGCTGGGTAGCAACCTTGCCCAATTACGGTGGCCGGGCCCATGCGTCCTCATCGCAAACCGGCGATTACGGCCGCCTCGAGCTCTTCGAGTGGCAAGGGCAAACGCTGCTTCTGGTCAACGAAACCTGGGGCTTTTACTCGCCGGCAGCACGGGGGGAGTCGGCTTTTGCCGGTGTCTATCGCCTGCAGGGGCGTGACCTTGTGCCGCAATGCCTGATGCGCACCTACCTGACCCCTCCGCGTTACAACACCCTTGACGGTCTGCCGGTCTATACCGAGCTGCAAACGGCGCTGGATGAGTTGCGCGGTCAGCCGCTGGGCGCCTTTGCCCAGCACGAGCGGCGCGATAATCACCAGCTGTGGCAAGAACACCAATGGACCCTGCTCAATCTGCCCTTGCTGGGGGCTGATGACTGGCAGCGTTATGGCCGGGAAGCGGCCATCCGACAGCGCCAGGATGCTGCGCTGGAAGCCTTGTTCCAATGGTCGGAACGCAACATCAACAACAAGGCATTCTATCGCCGCCTGATGCCCATGTTGCAGCCGGCGCACCAGGAGCTGAAAGTGATGTTTGCCGATCAGGGCATGGGCGCCAGCGAAGCGGAGCGCGCTGCTGACTTGCTGTTCCATGAAACCTTTGCCCGCGCCCTGGAAAACCTGCAAGCTCCGGAATCGCTGCCGGAAGCGCCGTTGCCACCCTTTGGCAATTATCGACCGCGCTTTGCCATGGCACCGGCTGCGGGTAGCCTGGAGCAAGGACGCAACTTTGCCACGCTGCACAGCGTGGTACTCAACCAGGCGCCGCTGAACGTGGTCAACGACTTTATCGACTACGAAACCGATACCTACGGGCGTGAACGTCGTGGCCTGGCGGCTGAAGATGACAGCGCCCTGATGGCTGCCGTCTATCAGCCGGAAACACTCGATCTGCTGCTGCGTCGCGGCTTTCCGGTCAATCACGGCAACCGCTGGGGGCGCACCGCATTGATGAATGCAGCGGCCGCCAATCAGCCGGAATCAGTGCGTCGATTGCTGCAGGCAGGTGCGGATGTGCATGCGCAAACCCGGCAGGTTGCCGATGCCGGAGTCGGTGGTCCCGAGCGTGAACAGGCCTACACCGGCCGACAAACCGCTTTGCTGCTGGCAGCCCAACAAGCCGACCAGGAGGTCATTCGCTTGCTGTTGGATGCCGATGCAGCGAAACAGGCCTGGAGCGGCTACAGTCGGCAAGTGTGTCAGACGCTGGACGGCAATCAGCGCCTGGACAGCCAGCAGCGCAGCGAGCTTAAATCCGGACTTTGTGCGCAAAGTTTCGAGCCACTGCCGATCACCCGTCAGGCCGCAGCCAACCTGCATGCCGGGGAAGAGCTGGTGGTTCGGGAAGACGGTGTGGACTATGCAATCACCTTGCGTACCCGCGAGCCGATGACGCTGTTTACCCGTTCTCTGGAAATGTCTCCCCGGCGCATGCGGCGATCCATGACCGGCCACGCAACAACCCTGGTCCGTATTCTCACGTCGCGCTTGAGCGCGCGTACCGATGGCCAGTTCCAGATCTATTTCCCTGATTTGCGCGCCAATAGAGAAGACAAACTGGTGTTTGAAGCCGGTTTCCCGATCATCAATGAAATCGGTAACGCCCCGGGCTTCAACCTGCACAAGATGCCGGAGCAGCAAGTCTTGAGACTGGTCTTCAATCCAACCGAACAGTCGGTTGAAGTGGCCTGGCGACAACTCTACAGCGCAGCACTGACCCAGGGGTTTGTCCCCACCCACCAGGGTTATGTGGTGACCCATCGCGGCGGCAATACCAGCGAGTACCAGCTGGTAGTAACCGAGCGCTGAGGTCAAGCTGATGCCGATACCCCGGCGGGTCTGCTAGACTGGGTCCGTCGGGATCGTATCGATCCCGGATGAAAGGGAGATTCGGGTTGTCCATCACGCGCGTATTATGTCTGGCCTTGCTTTCCAGCCTGTTCGCCGGCTGCGCTACGCATTTACCGCAACATGAATTGCCCTCAAGCCACGTCCTGCCAGCCGATGAATCCTCTCCACTGGTTCGCTACGTCAATGACCGCTTGGTCGACCCGAATGACTGGTCGGCATTCAACCCCCTGTATGAAGGCAATGACGCGCTGGCCGCTCGCCTGTACCTGATTGACCAGGCGCGCTACGGCATCGACCTGCAAACCTATATCTACGCTGATGACACCACCGGCAAACTGGTTGCTGCCCACCTGTTGCAGGCGGCGGACCGCGGTGTACGGGTACGCTTGCTGATCGATGACATCGGCAATAGCCTGAGCGATACAGATCTCGGCAGCCTGGACTGGCATCCCAATATCGACGTGCGTCTGTTCAATCCTTTGCAGCTGCGCCATTTGCGCATGCTCAGCAAGGTGTTTGAATTCGGACGCATCAACTACCGCATGCACAACAAGTTGTTGCTGGTAGATGGCGTGGCCATGATTACCGGCGGGCGCAATGTGGGTGATGAATACTATGCGCTCAGCCCGATGGACTTTCAGGATATCGACATCATTGGTCTGGGGCCGATTGCCCAGGAAGCCGGGGCCAGTTTCGACCTGTTCTGGAACCATGATCTGGCTCAGCCAGTGAGCAAGATACTGCCACGCAGTAATGATCAGGCCTTGGCTGCACTGCGGGAACAACTGCTGGCAGCGCGTCGCGAAGCTGCTCAGGGCACGCTGATGGAAGCGGTAGCCGGCTCCAGTTTCATCCAGGCTTTTCAGGATGGTCGCCTGGCCTGGTACAACGGTCCGGCTACCTGGTTGTACGATCCGCCAGCCAAAGCCGATGCACACAGTGACTTGGCCGGCGAGCCCTTCCTCAGCCGCAGCCTTGCCCGGCACACCGGTGAGATAGAGCATGAGCTCTTGATCATGAGTGCCTATCTGGTGCCCGGTGAACGCGGGCAGGTCGCCTTGACCCACCTGCTGGATCGCGGAGTACGGGTTGCCGTGCTGACCAACTCATTGGCCAGTACCGATGTGCTGGCAGTGCACAGCGGCTATGCCCCTTATCGCAAACCACTGCTGGCAGCGGGGATGGAGCTATGGGAGCTGCGCCCTCTGGCAGCGCAAAATGAACGCGTCAACGCCTTTGTCAGTGACTCGCTGGCCAGCCTGCACGCGAAAAAATTCATTTTTGATCGGCACACGGTATTTATCGGTTCATTGAACCTGGATCCGCGTTCGGTCAGCCTGAATACCGAGGCTGGCGTACTCATCGAGCATCCTGGCATGGCCGAGTACATGGGGAGTTTGTTCGAGCGCTGGACGGACAATGATTATGCCTGGCAGGTCGTGCTGGACGAGCAGGGCGATCTGCAGTGGCTGGCAGACGACGTAGCCTGGCAGCGCGAACCCGGTACTGGCGTTGCGCGGCGCCTCATCACCTGGATGATCGGCTGGCTGCCCATTGAAAGTCAGCTTTAACAGCAGCTTAGAGAATAGGGCTCATAAAATACATTAGGCGTTCAAGGGTGCGTGACCCGCGCCCGCGTTGCTGCCACTCGATCAAAGACAAGGGCTGACAGCGAGCACTGTAACGCTCCAGCAACTGACCGATTTCCGCACAGCTGACCGGGTTGAACAGCGCCACCGTCAGTTCGAAATTCAGCTGCAGGCTGCGGATATCCAGATTCACACTGCCCACCAGAGCCAACTCGTCATCCATCAGCATCGCTTTGGTATGCAGAAGCCCGCCCTCAAACCGGAGGATTTCCGCCCCTGCGAGCAACAGCGGCTCGTAGTAGGAACGGCTGGCCCAACCGACCATCAGCGAATCATTGTATCTGGGAACCAGCAGCCGCACCTTTACCCCGCGTTTTGCCGCGTGGCAAAGCGCATCAAAAATGGCTTCCGATGGCACGAAGTAGGGCGTAGCAATGGTGATGCTGTGGTTGGCCCGGTAAATACCGGCCAGCACCGACTGCCCGATAAGGTCGTCACCGATACCCGGGCCGGAGGGAATGATCGACAGCCAGTGATCCGGATGATCGCCCGCCGGCGGCAACACGGGCAAACTGCGCTGACCGGTTTCCACTTCCCAGTCCCAGGCAAACACCTTGGCCAGCCCGGCCGCCGCCTGTCCCTCAATACGCAGCATGGTATCGATCCAGGGCCCAACCCGCGCACCCCGTTTGAAGCAGTCCGGGTCGGCCATATTCATCGAGCCCGTGAACGCCAGCCGATCATCAATCACGACCAGTTTGCGGTGCAGGCGCACATCGATCCGGTTGACCAGCGCGCGCCACAGCCGCACCGGAAGGGCCGGGACCACCGCGACACCGGCCTTGACCAGACGCTTGCGCCAGCGTGAACGGAAGAAGCGTCGGCTGCCGGCATGGTCGGCCAGAATGGTCACCTTGACGCCGCGTTCACTGGCCGCAATCAAGGCCTCGGCAATGTCATTCACGCGGCCACCGCAAAACCAGATATAGGTCTCGATGCGAATGCTTTCACGCGCTGCAGCAATGTCAGCCTGCAGATGGGCAAATATATCCGCCGGGGTATCCAGCACCTGCAAATGCTTGTAGGCGAGGGCGCCAATACCGACGCGATGGGCCAGCAACTGGTGAATGGCCAGCGACTGTTGGCCACCGGGCATCGGAATATCCTGACTGGAATAGCCGTTCTTCAGGTTGTCGAGATAAGGTTCAACCATGCTCTCGGCACGGGTAGAGCGCTGCTTGCCGAGACTCAGCTCGCCAAGCATCAGATACAGCATGGCGCCAAACACCGGCAGAATGTAAATCACCAGCAGCCAGGCCAGGCTGGCACTCACGGCGCGCCGCTTGGTGATCACCCGCAAGGTCACCAACGCCGTGAACAACCAGTAGAGAATGACCAGCGCAACCCCGAAAATATCCTGCAGGTTGTCCCACATGAGCGCAGACCTCTAGAGACAGTTATCCGGTTTCGGCAGCCCGGCCAGCTTGCTGGCCAGTTTGGCCGGGCTGCCGGGGAACAGTTGCAGCAGGTAGATACTTTTGCCCTTGTCTGCCCCCAGGTGCAGACCCACATACTTGACCAGTGGGCGCATGGCCGGCGACAGCTGGAATTCGGCATGGAACTGTCGCAACAACACTATGATTTCCAGGTGCGCCGGTGTCAGTTCAATACCTTCCCGGGCGGCCAGGGCGGCGGCAACCTCATTATCCCAGTCAGCCCGGTTGCGCAGAAAGCCATCGTCATCCACGGCAATCCTGCGCTCACCGACCAGCAGATCGGTACTCACCAGCTCACCACCTTGTCATGCTGAGTGCACAGCGTCACCATGTCCAGGTAATTGACCTGACCGACCCGATCGGGCAAATCATCCAGCGCGATACCGCGTGCCACCAGATCACTCTCCAGCACATGAATGCTCACGGAAGTCGGCAACAGCCGCAGGGATTGATTGAACGCAGTACCCGGCAGCAGCGCGTATACCGCATCTTCGATCAACAGCACCCCCTGGCGGCTGCCCAGGGAACGCAGGCAGCTGGCAAAGCTGGGATGATTGACCGGCGAATGCCGCAGAATGTGCAAAATCACCCTTGGCTCCTCACAGGTTGACGACCTGGTCATAGTGTTCCAGCAACGAGGTGATTTCCGCCCCCGACAGGGGCCGTACGTCCAGTTGGCACTGGCGCACCTGCAAACCGCGTTCGGTCAGTGAATGCTGACAAATCATCAGATCTTCTACGCCAAACAGCGGCAGCGCCTGCAAATTGGCCGCCAGCGACTTCTGCTGCGCCTGTGCCGCATCCTGCCCCTTGAGCAATTGCAGCACCCCGTCATTCATGAACAGCATGCCCACGGGCACGCCGAAGGCCGCTGACGCCAGCGCCAGATCCAGAGCCTCGCGTGCCGCATGCTGAAAAGGTGCATGCTGACTGATAATCAGCAGGCTTTGCATCTCAGTTGCCAAAGGTCACCGCCCGATCTGCCCGTTGCATTGCCTCTACCCACTGGCCAAGCCCAGAGAGTACCCAGGGTTCTGCCGTATTGCTGTTGGCGCGTTCCCAACGCTTCGCCTCGGCGTCATCCAGCACACCGCGGCGCAGGGCAGCGGCGATACACACCACGGCATCCAGTTCATAGTGCTGGATAAAGTCACGCCATTCGGCAGCCAGATCGGACTCGTCCTGAGGTTGCACGCCCAATGACGATGCCAGGTGCACTGCATCACGATAGAAAAACAACCGACTGATGCTGTGACCAGAGGCCAGCACAGCGCGGGAAAATTCCAGCGCCGAGCGAGCGGCAGGGTCCTGCGCGCCAGCCAGCAGGGCAATCGCAAATTTCATCCAGTCTCGCCTCAAACAAGAAGGCCCGCAGAAAGCGGGCCTTGGAAGTATACCTCAGGGATCAGATGCCCTGAAAAGGCAACTTCAGTCGCTGCTGAAAATCCCCAGCAAGTGCAGCAGGCTGAGGAACAGATTGTAGATGGATACGAACAGGGTCACCGTCGCCATGATGTAGTTGTCTTCACCACCATGAATGATGGAGCTGGTCTGATACAGAATGACCGCAGAAGAAAACAGCACAAAACCAGCCGAGATAGCCAGTGACAGGCCGGTAATCTGCAGGAAGAAGCTGGCCACCATCGCGCACAGCAGAACGATACAGCCCGCCATGATAAAGCCGGACAGGAAGCTGAAATCCTTGCGGGTCAGGATGGCAAAGGCCGACAGACCAAAGAACACCATCGCCGTCATACCCAGCGCCATGCTCACCAACTGACCGCCATTGGGCAGTGTCAGGTAGTAGGAGAGAATCGGCCCCAGCGTGTAACCCATAAAACCGGTCAGCGCGAAGGTCAGTACCAGGCCAAGACCGGAATTACGGAACTTGGTGATGGCAAACAGCAGACCGTAAAAGCCGACCAGCATGATGATGATATTGGGACGTGGCAGGTTCAAAGCCATGGAAGCCATCGCCACGATGGCACTGAATGCCAGCGTCATGGCCAGCAGCGCGTAGGTATTGCGGAACAGCTTGCTGACTTCAGCCTCGTTGACAGCGCTGTGTTGCAGCGTTTGCTGACTATCTTGCACATTCATGTGAGAACACTCCCCTAAAAGGTCGAAACCAGATTAAAAATACAACTTGCCATGATCATACCGGTAAACAGGCTAGAATCAAGGCTCGCAGCTCACCAGCGGCAGCCTGAACTGTAAGTAAAGGCAACCAGGCAGAGAAAAATGCCTGCCTGAGTCTATAGACCATTGACTAGCCTGAAGTTTCCGGTACTATGGCGCCCCGTGGAGAGATGGCAGAGCGGTTGAATGCACCGGTCTTGAAAACCGGCGTAGGTTAATAGCCTACCCAGGGTTCGAATCCCTGTCTCTCCGCCATATAACGCAAAAAGCCCAGCCCAAAGCTGGGCTTTTTGCGTTATCGGTTGAGTTTCCGGGTGAGAACCCTCGTTCGACCGGAGCCAGCAACGCTGGCGGAGGAACGCCGGAGCGCAGCGACGGCGGCCCCGTAGGGGTGAGGCGCCGCAGGCGCCGAATAATCCCTGTCGTATTTCAGCCCCGCACTTCACCGGAACCTTGCTGGGCTTTTTGCGTTATCGGCTAAGTTTCCGGGTGAGAACCCTCGTTCGACCGGAGCCAGCAACGCTGGCGGAGGAGCGCCGGAGCGCAGCGACGGCGACCCCATAGGGGTGAGGCGCCGTAGGCGCCGAATAATCCCTGTCGTATTTCAGCCCGCACTTCACCGGAACCTTGCTGGGCTTTTTGCGTTATCGGCTGAGTTTCCGGGTGAGAACCCGGCTGCCTGTCTGACCGAATATCGGAATCCCTATTCTGGTCATTGAGCGCATCACCCGTTCGAAGTATCTTTCTTTACAGCCGATGTTTCGGTCCCGCCTTGGGCAATTGGAGCCCTATGGTGCTGGGCCATTCATCGGCTTTTTTGTCAGTGTGATTCAAGCGATTCTGACAGCCCTTCACCGTTCTCATCATGTGCAGCCCCGGGGCGGGCTGCGCTGTCATTCTCCGTATTCTCTGCCTTCGACCCCTTGAAGTGCTCAACGCGGTTATCGGCCATCAGGCTGGTTGAAGCCGCCAGGCTTGCATAGAGCAAAAAGGCGGGGACGCGGTAAATGTGCATGGGCTTCTCTCTATGATGTGCTGGGTTAGGGGTGAATGACGTGCTGGTGATCCTGAAAAAACACTAAACGATAATCATTATCGTTTCAAGTGGTTCGCGGTAAAGAAACGCGACAAAGAAAATCAACCAAATAACAATACTGGTTCAGAGATGTTTTATGGCATTGCGCCACACATCGCGTCTGGTCAGGCAATGGCAACCGCTGGTCCTGGTAACAGCTAACCCTTGCTGCAAAGGTTGAATGAGATCTTTATCGTTGTGTCTGCCCTGTGCTGGATAGTGTTGTCGCATCCGTTGTGCAAGAGGGGTGATGCGTTCGACACATTCAGTTTGCAGGGACAATAAAATGACTGACTACACCGGAAAAACGATACCTCGAGTTTTTACGACGGGGGCCGTGTTACTCCCAACGCTGCTGTTGTCCTCCTGTCTGGGTGGTGGAGGCGGTGGAGGCGGTGGTGGCGGTGGTGAGCCTGAGCCCATACCAGATCCCGCACCGCCGCCGACGTCGCCCACCCCTGAGCCGTCAAGCAGCTGGAATGTGCAGCAGTCTTCCAACAAGGCTGAGCTGTGGGGCTTTGATTTCGTTGAAGAGTTTGATGGCCTGGAGGACTGGGATCAGAGCGAATGTATCTGGTATCACAACCAGTGCGGCAATCGTTACGACGATCGCTTTCCCGAGCTGATGCCCCAACTGGCCGATGGCGGCAAAGGGCCCTGGGGCTACTTTTCGGTCTGGAATACGAATGCCTCGGCAGAGCCCTGGATCGGCCCGGCGAGTGGGGACCGGCAGGTCTGGCGTGGCACCAAGTCGGCCACCATTGATATTGGCAAAAGCAACCGGGGGCCGAGCCGGCTGGGGCTCTATTTTGCCAATGGCGGCTACCGTGACTTCCGAGTGTTCTACATGGTCTGGATCCCTGCCAACATGTACCCGACCTCGTGCGAGGGCACCGAAGGCCGTTGTTCCGGTGGCGGCCCGATTGGTACCTACACCGAGGGCGAGCCTTACCAGTATTTCGCTTCGTGGAAGTTCAATACCTTCAATATGCAATGTGAAACCGTGAACTGTTCACTGGTCAACGACACCTACGGTTTGCACCACACCGTGCCGCAAATCAAGCAATACAACTACACACCCAATGGCCTGATCATCGTCAATGCCAATCGTGGCGGCCCCGCACCCGGTTTCAATGGGCGGGCGATTGATGATGGGCATACCACGCTGAACAGCTCGATGGGTCAGTGGTGGGGCGTGGAGTTTCACATTCGGAACATCAGCAATGATACCGAGTACATGATGGATATCTGGGTATACGACAAGGAGGGCTACGCGTCCCATGTCATGTTCGAACAGGTATTCCCGATTAATGAAGACGCACAGGGCGGCGTCTGGGATCAGTTCTTTTTCGGGGGCAACAATGCCAACTCGTGGAACTGGGGGCCGACCATGCAATCGCATTATTACATCGATGACTTCATTGTCGACGGTGGCGAAAAAGGGCAGATAGGGCCGCGCTACTTTGAGGCCATACGCTGAGGCCCAGGCTCGGGCCTGGCTGGCCTTTTACCGGGCCAGCCAGGCGCCAACGCTGTGAGCTACCTAATCGACAATGACTTCAAAACCACCATAAATAAGTCGTTTGCCATCGAAGGGCATCGGGTTCACGTCTGGATGAAGACGCGAGTCGGCAAAGATTTTCGGCATCGCTTCATCACGCACTGCCTTGCTGGGCCAGGTAAACCAGGAGAACACCACGGTCTCATCGGGCTGGCACTTGACCGCCATGGGGAAGGAGGTGACTTCTCCTTCCGGCACGTCATCGCCCCAGCACTCGACCATAGACAGTACGCCATGCTCCTTGAACACCGCCGCAGCGGCTCTGGCGTGTTCGATATAACGCTGCTTGTTGGCCGTGGGTACGGCCGCTACAAATCCATCGACATACCTCATAACGTGCTCCTTATTCATCTTTGGGCGGTAACTCGCGCGCTGGTCGTACTTCAATACTGCCCAGGCGGGCAGGGGGGATTTTGCTGGCCAGCTGCAGGGCTTCATCCAGATCGCGGGCTTCCAGCAAGTAAAACCCGGCCAGCTGTTCCTTGGTCTCGGCGAAGGGGCCGTCGGAAATCAGAATCTCGTCATCCCGGCGGCGCAGTGTGGTGGCGCTGTCCGAGGGATGCAGCGCCTGGCCGGCCAGGTAGTGCCCTTGCGCGGTCAAGCGTTCGACGCAGGCAATGCACTCCTGGTTGAGGTCATGCCATTGCTGCTCGCTCATGGCGTTGATAAGGCTTTCCTGGTAATACACCAGGGCGACGTATTTCATTGCTGCTCTCCTGTGTCGGGGTTGTCGGCAAATGCGGGAACCTGTTCAGTTTGCTGGTCGGCCTTGCGCATCAACATAAATTGCATTGAATAACTCCTTGTTGGTTTGGAGATATCAATAAGTCGTGACAACGACAGGTAAATCGACAGGGCAGGAAAACTTTTTTCAGCCAGCGTTCTGCAAGGCATTCAACTGCCGTTGCAAAAAGCGCTGCTCCGGCGCTTGCCGGGCCAATGCCAGAGCTTGCTGATAGGCACGAATCGCCGCCGGGCGGTCGCCAGCCTGGCTCTGCAATTCAGCCACTGCGGCATGAAACAAGTGATACTCGACGAGTGCCGGCTGTGCCGACAGCTCGGCTAACAGGGCCAGCCCGGCCTGCGGGCCTTCGCACATGGCCACGGCAACTGCCCGGTTCAGGGCGATAACGGGGGATGCCTGGTGCCGTAGCAGAGCGTCGTACAGGCGCACGATACGGGGCCAATCGGTTTTTTCGGCGCCATCGGCCTGGGCATGTTCGGCGGCAATACAGGCTTGCAAGGTGTAATAGCCGGTAGGGCTCAAGGCCAGCGCGTGAGTCAGGCAGTCCATACCCCGGGCAATCTCGTCCCGGTCCCATCGTCGGCGATCCTGGTCAGCCAGACGTACCAGGTCACCGGCATTGTCCAACCGTGCGTGACGGCGTGAATGCTGCAGGCACATCAAGGCATGCAACCCGAAAACGTCGCCTTGCGGCAACAAACTCAACAGCTCGCTGTTGAGTTGCAGGGCATTGGTCGCCAGATCAACATCGGTCAATTGGTCGCCAGCGCTGGCTGAATAGCCTTCGTTGAATACCAGATAAATAACCTGCAGAACGCCAGGCAAACGCTCGGGCAGGGCATCGGTATCGGGTATCTGATAGGGGATGCCGGCCTGCCGGATTTTGCGTTTGGCGCGCACGATGCGCTGGGCCAGGCTGGAGGGTTTGATCAGCAGGGCATGGGCAACCTGTTCGGTGGTCAACCCACACATCTCGCGCAGGGTCAGTGCTACGCGCGCATCCAGAGCCAGGCTGGGGTGGCAACAGGTGAACAGCAGGCGCAATTGATCGTCGGCAATGGCGTGTGCATCCAGCGCCGTGGCTGCCGTCAGTTCTTCAGCTGACAGCAGCAGATGTTCGCTGTTGCGTCGGCGGGTTTGTTGACGCCGAATCTGGTCAATCCCCTTGCGATGCCCCGCAGTAATCAACCAGGCCACGGGATCATCCGGCAGGCCTTGATCAGGCCACTGCTGCAGAGCCGCAGCAAAAGCATCCTGCAGGGCTTCTTCAGCCAGGGAAAAATCACCCAACAGGCGAATCAGAGTCGCCAGGACCTGGCGAGCGTGTTGGCGATAGCAGCGTTCTATCTGTGCATAGGCACTGTCCATGCGGCAGTCATCAGGAAGTGGCTTTCAGGCAGACTGCGCAATTGCCGGAGTGGCGTCAAGGCTGGCTTTTTGCCTCGGCACCGCCGGTCAATACCAGAATGGTCTCTACCGCCTTGTCAATCGACGGTATCTTGCCCACCAGTGCCTCGCTGTGCACAAAAGACTCGTTCAGCCGGGTGATCACAAAGGCGGTGGTGTCCAGATCCAGTGGCAGGTCAAGCTGCCCCTGATCGATCTGTTCCTGCAGCAGGGCCTTGCACGCGGCCAGCCGGCGCTGCTGGACAATCTTGCTGGCGGTCATCACGCCCAGGGCATAGTGACTGTCCTGGGCAACAAACTCCTTCAGCGGCCTGGCATCCAGAATGGATTGCATGGTCCGGCGATAGACTTCGGCAATATAGTGCGCGCCGGAGCCCGTTGCGGCGTTTCTGGCCTGTTCGAAGATGGGCTCATACAAGGACCAGAGCACTTCAGCCAGCAACTGATCCTTGCTGCCGACCCAGCGTGACAAGGTGGCACGGCCCACCCCGAGTTCATCACTCATTTCAGCCAGATTGATTCGTTCGCCGCTCAGCCACTTTTTACGGGCCAGCTTGAAGGCGTCAATCGGTTGGGCGCGCAAAGACTCCGGCTTGGCGAGCAATTTTTTCAGCGGGGTCATTGATTTTGGCACGTGGATACACTTCCCTGACAGGCGTTCTAGAGAGACAACACTGGCCATTGGTCCATAATGGCCACTCGACAATTTCGTACCACAGATTAACCGAAAACCCTACTGACTGAACAGCCACCCGCACGGGGTTACAGCAAAAACTGACTGTTCATTCCAGTGCCGGCAGCTCTTCGGGCATCAGCATATAACGCATATCCCCGGTCAGGCTGTGCAAAAAGGCTTTCAGGTCGGCCAGTTCATCCGCCTTCAGCTCAAGGGGCTTGATCAAGGGTGACAATTGCGCGGTGGGAATGTCATCCGGTTTGTCCTTGAGTTCGGCGTTCTGCCACCAGCCAATGTTGTAGAGTGCGAGCAGGGTGTCCAGATCACCGGCCATACCGGTATGCAGATAGGGCGCCGTAGCGCCGATACCGCGCAGCCCAGGCGTGCGGAAGGCCCCCACGTGCTCCGGCTTGCCGGTCTGGCGATAACGGCCCTCGAAGTTGCCCACCAGATGGAAGGAGGTACCCAGGTGGTGAAACTGCTCGTCACTGAGCAGGGCGCCGTGGTGGCAGTTCATGCAGCGCGCCTTGGTGCGAAACAGGTGCAAGCCGCGTACCTGGGCATCCGACAGGGCCTCGGATTCGCCATCCAGAAAGCGATCAAAGGCCGTGCTCTGGCTGGTCAACGAGCGGCTGAAAGTGGCGATCGCCTGAATAATGCGCTGCTCGTCTACCGCGCTATCACCAAAAGCCTCGGTAAACAGCGGGGCATAGCCCGGTATGTGCCGCAAACGCGCGACGACGGTGTCCGGGTCTGCAGCCATTTCGATCGGGTTGGTCCAGCTGGCCCGGGTTTGCTGTTCCAGCGAAGCCGCGCGGCCATCCCAGAACAACCGGGTCTGGTAACCGGTATTGATGATGCTGGGGGCATTGGTTTCACCCACTTGCCGGTTGTGACCAATCGAGAAGCGCCGGCCATCCGCCCAGCCCAGATCCGGATCATGGCAACTGGCGCAGGCCAATTGCTGCGAACCGGACAGGCGCCGGTCAAAGAACAGCTGCTTGCCCAGCGCCCGCTTGGCCGTGGAGTAAGGGTTGTCAGCCGGGTAGGGCGGTTCGGCCGGCAGTCGGGCCAAGGGCGCGGCCTGGACTGACGGGTCCGTCTCGGCCGCTGGCCAGTGGTCTGTGCCGGCACGGTACTGCTCCACTAGCGCCACCTCGGCGCTGGCAGTCCATACCCAGAATCCGCACAGCAAAGCCAACCAGCGCATCAGAATCGATACCCCAGCTCAAGCCAGTACTGCCGGCCGACGCCGAAGAGCTGCACGCCTGCCTCGGAACGCACCACATTGTCATTGTCGGTGACATTGATCACATCCACCCGCACATAGGGCGATGCATCACTGCGCAGCAGCTGGTATTCCATGCTCAGGTCCCAGCGCAGGGTGCTGCCCTGGCGTTCCACTTCATAGCGCTGCAGGCCGGACTCGGCATCGCGACCGCGCGTGCGCAGGGCCTCATAGCGATCAGTAATGGCCAGCGTATTGCGCACTTCAAGCCGGTCCTGCAGCGCTACGCTGATCAGATCCAGGTTGATGCTGACCGGCGTAGCCAGATCACTGCCGGGCAGTTCATAGCGGCTGATCTCGCGGCCCTCGAAAAGCACCTGATCATCCGCCCCGGCAGTGGCCAGATAGCCCCCGGACCCATTGAGGTAGGTGGAGTCGGTTTTCTTGTCCATCCACGAGGCGGTACCCAGCAAAGTCCAGCGGGTATTCAGCCAGTACATCGGATTCGAGTGCCAGTACAGATCAATCTGATCGGTTTTGCTCGAGCCGGCATTCTCGAACCGGTACTGCTCAAGGTCACTATCATACCGGGTACGTACCTGATCCTCGCCATGGCGCTGCACCAGGGTCAAGCCGGCCTGGCCACGCCACAGCGGGCCGCTGAGGCTCAGGCTGATTTCGTCATCGTAGGGCGTATCCAGCTCGCGCAGTAGCCAGTCATGGCTGTTATCCACCCGCTCGAACTCGGCATCCGGCGTCGGGCGTTCAAACACGATCACCCGGTCCTTTTCTTTCTCGCGCAGCCGATAGGCAAGGAAAGATTTACCGTAGTAACGGTTGGCACCGGCTGTCAGCCGATAGCGGCGGGCCTGATCCAGATGCAGGCCAGCCACCAGGCGCGGCGCAATATTGGTGTTTTTCAGCCAGCCATCACGTTCGGCGCGCATACCGGTGCGCCAGAACCAGCGCTGATGCTCACCGGCCAACTCGCCGAAGACGGCACCATTCAGATTATTGAAACGGGTCTCACCCGCCTGATACGTCACCCGGCGTTGCAGAAACTGATCTTCCGGGGCCCAGGAGCCGGGGTTGATCGGTGGCGGCAATGGTTGGCTCTGATCCAGCGTGTATTCATTGAAGTAGAAGTTGTTGCCCCGGTCCTGCCGGTAACCAACCCAGCGCAGTTCACCGCCATAGTTGAGGCTGATGGCATCGGACAGGTCACGTGACAGTTTCAGCGTGGTGCCCAGCGTGCGCTGATTGTTCTGCAACTCACCCAGGCCACCAAAGAGGGCGCCGTCGAACACGCTGGTGTATTTGTACTGATCCAGCACATTCTCCTGGTAATCGCGCTGGTCAGCAGTGAAGCCGGCGTTCACATTCAGGTCCAGCGTTGTCTGGCCAAAGCGGCGGGCAAAGTTCACGCTCAGGTTGACGCCCTTGTGCTGACTCTCAAACTCCGAATCACGGTAATTGATCAGAAAACTGTCTTCACTGAAATCACTCAGACTGAGCGATGCGTTGAGCAGGTAATCTCGCCCCAGCAAATCCATCCGCACCACACCGGTACGCGAGTGGCTACTCAGGCTGCGCTCGTCAGAGGGGCGGAAAATGCGTCCGGTCTCGAAGAAATACTCCAGGTCCGATACGACGATCTGCTTCTGCGAAATGGTCGAACGCTTCTCGCTGAAGCCGGCAAAAATACCCACATCGCCCACCCGTGTGGCACCGTTGATACTGGTCTGGCTCTTGCGGAAATCAGGTTGAAAGTCACCCGGTACCCCGGTGGGCAACTGCGCGGCACCATCGCCGAACTCACCTTCCTGCGAATCGTCGATATGAAAATTTGTCCAGTCATCACTGCTGCGGCGATGGCTGATTTCAAAACGGTTGCTGCCGTCATAGGCCCGCGTTTCCGCACGCACCACGCCACCGGTAAAGCCGCCTTCAGCCGCCGACGCATTGACGTCGATCACCTCGATCTGGCCAAGAAACGCCGGGTCAACAAACACCCCCTGCGAATGCCCGGCAACCCGGGCGTAGTTGCCGTTGCTCTCTTTCATGCCAGGGTCGAGCAGGTTGTCGATAGGGGCGCCATCCAGCACCAGCTTGTTCTGGTAAGTGGCCGCCCCGCGAATGGAGAGCTCCGCCGGGCGCAGGTCGCCTTGCTGCAAACTGGAACTGGCGGTGTTGTCGACCCGTACCGAGGGCAACAGGCTGAGTGATTCGGCCAGATCATTGCGCATACCGCTGCGCAGCTCTTCGCCCGGCAGTATCTTGCTGTCCTGGTAGGGGCGCTGGCCAATCACCAGGGTATGCGGCAGCTCAGTGGCGTTCTCGCGCTCCGCCCCCGAGCGCAGTGGCTGAATGCGCCAGGCCTGCGCCGATTGCTGCACCACCTCCAGCCCGGTATCCACCAGCAACAACTGCAGCGCCTGCTGCACGCTGTAGCTGCCGTACAAGCCGTCGGTGTGCAAATCCGCCGTCAGGCTGGCCGGGTAAGACAGCAGAATACCGGCTTGCTCACCCAGCAGATTCAACGCACTGGTCAGGTCGCCAGGCGGAATGTCCAGGGTTTGTATCGCGCTGACATTGGCCGCCGCTGACGGGTTTGGTTCCGACGGGTTTGCCATTGCTGGCGCGGCGGCCAGGCTGATCAGACTCAACAGCACCAGCTTGCGGGCATTCAGGCGCAGGCCAGTGCGCTGGCAGGTAATGATCGACATGCAATATCCTCAGATTGATCGACTGTTACCTTGCTTATCGAATGAGAATGATAATCAGCTCAATAAATATGAAAAAAGTCTCCGCCTACTCGCCGGGCTGAATCAGCAAGCCACCGGCAGGCCGGGAAACCACCTGAATCGGCAGAATCGCCGTCAGTGCCGAGAGCACATCGGCTTGACTGGCCAAGGGGTAGGTACCCGATACGCGCAACGCAGCCACCGAAGCGGCCCAGTCAATCTGTTGCTCATGGTGCCGGTTGAAAATACCCAGCAGCTCATGCAGCGGCATGTCATGGGCAATCACCAACCCGCGCGCCCAGGACGCTTCACCCCTGAGCGGGGGATCACTGCGCAGCAACCCGTTGCGGGCAAACACCGCACCTTCACCCGCCGCCAGCTCGGCAGCATCAAGGCCGTCATGCACCTGGGTTGCAACCCGCCCCTGATAGACCGCCACCCGTGTGGCATCCGCCTGTTGCCGCACACTGAAGCGCGTACCGATGGGCGTCACGCGGACTTCATTGGTCAGCACTTCCAGCCGCTGGGTGCGGTAACCAGGCAGGCGCTGTTCGGCATCGGCCGGCGCACTGCGCACCAGAATCTCGCCAGCCAGCAAGTGCAGTTGATAGGTGTTGCCTATCAGCCGGTGGCGAAGGGCGGTTTGCCCACCCAGCGTAATCACCGTGCCGTTATCCAGCTCCAGGCGTTGCTGCTCGCCACTGCCGGTAAACACATCCGCCGGCCAGTCCAGCCAGGGCTGCTGGGTGCCGATCAGGCTGCCTACGCCGGCCAGCAACACGACACCCAGAGAGCCCTTGAGAAACTGCCGACGGTTCAGGTTGTCGGTGTGCAGTACCGCCTCGGCCACTTGCCGTTTGCGCCCGCTGGCCAGCGGGCGCAAACGGGCATTGACCGCTTCAATCTGTTGCCAGGCCAATTCATGCGCCGCATCCAGGCTGCGCCAGGTACTGATTTGCCGCTCAACCTGCTCGGGGTCATCCGCTTCTTGCAGGTCCAGCAGCCAGGCCACTGCATCGGCACGTACCGCGTCCGGAATCGCGTCCAGCCGCCGCTGTTTCTGCTCAGACACCGCAGGCCTCCCGAGTGGCAGCCCGCAGGAAATAACAGTGGGTATAGGCCTGGGTCAGGTAGCGTTTCACCGAACTGACCGAAATATCCAGCGTCAGCGCAATGTCCGCCTGCTTCAAACCATCCAGTTGCGCGAGCAGAAAGGCACGCCGGGCCAGCAGCGGCAAGCCCGCCAACAGCTGATCGACTTCCAGCAGGGTTTCCAGCAACAGGTATTGTTGCTCAGGGGAGGGCGCCTCGGCTTCCGGCACCTGTGCCAGGGCCTGCAGGTAGGCTTGTTCAATCGACTGTCGCCGCCAGTGATCGATCAACACCCGCTTGGCGATGGCCATCAACAACGCCTGCGGCTCACGCGCCTCGCGCTGCTGCCCGTTGCGCAGCAAACGCACAAAGGTATCCTGCAGCAAATCCGACGCCCGCTCACCGCACTGGGTTTTACCCGTCAGCCAACGCAGCAGCCAGCCGCGATGCCGGGCATACAGCTCGCCAATATCGTGCCGGGAAGGGGGTTGGGTTGCGGGCATAAGGCATCCACTACTAATGACACAGGTCCGTGGTTGTCAGATAGTAAATAATAATCGTTCTCAGTACAATGCTGCGACAGCATGTCAGTCTGACCAACACCGCCCACTTTGGTATATTGCAGCTTTTTGGAGCAGACAGATGGCAGAGCACCCCACAGGCTGGAAACAACGCATGCAATGGCTGACCCCGCCATTGGTCATCCTCGGCATCGGCCTGGTGCTGTTCTTTATCGCAGCCCGCTTCCGCGCTCTGCCGCAAGTTGAAGCCGTAGGCACCGGCTTTGGCGTAGCCGCCTGGTGCTTTGTCATCGCCGGCCTGATCTGGACCATTGTTCGCCTGGTCAAAGCCTCACCCGGCAACTGACACAAGTTCGCCAGACGGACTGGCAATAGTGGCCTTTTTGTACCATTATCAAATCAACTGCGATTTCGCAGCCCCTTCTTGAGGCACGGACGCCTGGTTAACCCCCCTCCGTTTGCCCTCCTGACAGGGCCTGTGTTTTCGCTGCCTGCGGCGAAAATGGCGCTATACCGTGTGCGGTTTGGTGTGCAGGGATTGGTCCAGGTTTGTGGGGTATGCTTTTGATCAATTTGAATAAACATTGCGGGGGTGATTGTTCGTGCTGCGTATTAGTCGAGCAGCAGTCTAATCACTGTTGAACTAAACCGCTTCGCGGGGCTAAGCGGTCAAGGCCATTTCCGAGTTTCCAAGCCAGACTTTTGTTTCCACCCACGTTGTGAGGAGACAAAAGATGACACCCCTTCGGCAACAGATGATTACGGCCATGCAGATGCGTGGCTTTTCCCCGCGCACCCACCAGTCCTACCTGTATGCGATTCGCGGGCTGGCCAGGTACTACCGACAATCGCCAGACCGACTTGATCAGGACCAGATAAGCGCTTACCTAGAGTACCTGGCTTGTGAGCGGCAACTCTCCGCATCGAGCTGCCGTCAGGCGCTCCATGCAATTCGCTTTTTATTTGTGCAAGTGCTTCAGCGGGATGAGCTGGATGTGCCTTTCCCGGTACCCAAGCAGCCGCAACGTATACCCGAGCTGCTCACCAGAATCGAGGTTGCGCGGATACTTGCCGCCTGTGCCAACCGCAAGCATCACATGATGCTGGAAGTTTGCTACGGCTGCGGCCT
The DNA here is from genome assembly GCF_900105655.1 of Halopseudomonas salegens. Classification (NCBI taxonomy): domain Bacteria; kingdom Pseudomonadati; phylum Pseudomonadota; class Gammaproteobacteria; order Pseudomonadales; family Pseudomonadaceae; genus Halopseudomonas; species Halopseudomonas salegens. The sequence goes on along the minus strand of NZ_LT629787.1, from coordinate 1,565,547 downwards.
GAGGGTGAGCGAGCTGTGTCACCTCAAGGTCAGCAACATTGATGGTCAGCGCCGCCTGTTGCGGGTAACCCAAGGCAAGGGTGCTAAAGACCGTGCAGTTATTCTCACGGATACCTTGTTACAGCATCTGCGCGCTTACTGGCAGCAGTGCCGACCGGCAGACTGGTTGTTTCCGAGCAGCTTGCTGCCCGACAGAGCCATCCACCCAACCAGCATTCAGAAGGTTGTATGGCCAGGCCAAGGTCCGTGCCGGGGTGCGCCGACATGGCGGCATTCACGGGCTAAGACATGCTTACGCCACCCACTTGCTGGAAGCGGGCCTACCGGTTCACCAACTGCAGCACCTGCTGGGCCACAGTGATATCCGTACGACACTGCGTTACGTGCACTGGCTGCCAGGCGTAGCGGAGAGTAGTTCGCCGGACACCGATCTGTTGGCACGGTTGGAGGTGGGCCATGGCTAGCGGGGCTAGCGTTCAGCAAGTGCTGAGCCAGTTCTTGCTACAGCCAGAGCGACTGGATGTTCAACGTCAGCGAGTATGCCGACACTTGATGCAGTGCCGTACAGCCGCGATGGGCGGTCGGCAGTTGCACTGCAACGCCTGCGATCATGAGCAAGTGCAGTACTTCAGTTGCCGAGATCGTCATTGCCCGCAATGTCAGTGGCGCGCGATCCAGGCCTGGGCAGAGCGGCAACGGTCAGCTGTGTTGCCGGTGCCCTATCACCATGTGGTGTTTACCTTGCCGCACCAGCTCAACGGCTGGGTTCAGCTGCATCCGGAACTGATCTACCGACTGTTATTTCAATGCGTGTGGGGCACGCTGGAGCGTTTTGGACGTGACCCTAAACGACTGAATGGCCAACTGGGCATGAATGCCGTGCTGCATACATGGGGGCAAACCCTCAACCAACATGTCCATGTTCATTGTTTGGTACCGGCAGGGGCGCTTGGCCAAGATGGCCACTGGCACGCGGCACGTAGCAATTACTTGTTTCCGGTGCGGGCACTGTCCAGACGCTACCGTGGACTGATGGTCAGCGCTTTGCGCCAGGCCGCCACTCAACAGCAGCTTCACCGTGTGACACATGCAGGAGAAATCGACCAACTTCTGAATGACCTGATGGCTACTGACTGGGTGGTCTACAGCAAGCACTGCCTGCAACACACCAACAGCGTAATCGACTATCTGGCCCGTTATACCCGTCGTATTGCCATCAGCAATGCACGCCTGCAGCAGGTCGACGAACAGACGGTGACCCTCAGTTACAAGGATTACCGGCAGGCAGCGCGGAACAGGCAGATGGTCTTGAGTGGCGAAGAATTCGTTCGGCGTTTCTTATTGCACATCTTGCCGAAAGGCTTGATGCGCGTGAGGCATTACGGCTTTCTTGCCAACCGCTGCCGACGAGCCAGGCTCGGGCAGATCAATGCAGCACTGCAGGTTTGGCGCGCTGCGCAGACAGACGAGGCAACAGGTACCCATACAAACGCAGCGCCGCCGTTATGCAGCCAATGCAAGTGTCCGAACATGCAGTGCATTGGGATCATTGCACCGCATGCAGAGCACGCAGCTGAGCGCTTGCGACGACGTTGCTGACAACGTTGAAGTCGAGTTAGCCAGGGGGGATATGACTGCCTGAATGCGCGAGGCACGGGCAGTGCCGGCCTTGTGCTGGTAAAGTCAAAGAAATCGCGCTAGTTTTGTTACATCAAGGGATCAAAGAGCACGTACATGGACACCTTCATCGCACAATCACAGACAATTCTCGTGACCAATGGCCGCCTGCAGGCTGTCACCAATCTTCGCTCTGAATACAAAACCCAATAGATGCTGCTCGATCGGTGTGGCGGCTTAGTCCAACAGACATTTGAGCGGCATGCTGCGCACGCCGTTCAAATGCTTAGATGTTGGGCTGACCAAAAATGCCTCAGGGGCACCCGACTTTTAAAAATTAAAGAGAGGCGTAATAAACCCATTGAGGAGGAAGGAAATGTTTCATAAAATCAAACTGTTGGCTGATCGAAAGACCGGGAATCATTGTTGTTGGCTTATGGCTATTGCCATAATGGGGCTAATTGTTGCTCTCACAGGGTGCGGTTCTTCGGCACCGTCCAGTGAGTTTACAAACCTTCCACTCTATGTAATGTACAATAATTCAGAATCATCTGGCGATGTTACCGTAGGTGACTTATTTAATTTTGGTTTTAGTAATCCGAATGTAGAAAAATCATGGAAGAAAAACGGGAGTGAATCATGGTCCATTATCCTCAACGATAAATTAACTGGGAATGAGATCACCATCGTTATTAACCAAAAAAGCGGTAAGGCATTTTTAGACAGAATTTTGGTCAACAACCAAGACATGTCTGGGATGCAAGTAATTAATATGTTCTACCAACTTACTGCCACTATTTCTGAAGCTGCCAAGAAAAAATAAGTGATATTTATGCCAAAACCGGAAGAAGTTAATCCCCGCAATTTCAAGGTGGAATCAGTTGTATATAATGATGGAGACTTCTCAATTGCATGGGGTGAATGGGAAGATGGTGAGTTACATCTGGCCATGCGCTGGAATGGTGACGAATCTCCTGGGTATCCCAAAACATTCGGTCATCCAGTTTGGTTTCTTCTGCCCCAAGATTTAACTATCCCATTTTAAGAGGTGTGGTTGGTTGCAATCATGCGAGTTTGGGAATTATTGCTAACGTGCTGAAAAATATAAAAATTAGCCCAACCAGGCGCTGCACATTGACCGCAAGGGGCGAGGGCTTATTGCCTGTTGCTCCTTGTGGTGTTTACGGGGCTTATCGTAAACGCTGAGTCCCCTTGCGGCAAGTGAGCTTGATCGTTATGTTTCAAGGAGAGTAATATGCCAGACCCAATAACTACAGTCGGGCTGGGGGCGATAGCTGCATACTTAGGAAAAGATGGGATCCAAAAACTGTTGGGGCCCACTGCAGACTATCTTGGAGAAGGTTTCAGAGATTTCACTCAAAAAAGAGTAGAGAACGTTGGTCGAATATTTCACAACGCCGAAGCCAAGCTTGGGGACAAGATAAATATTGGTGGAAGTGTTCCCCCGAAGGTGCTTAAGACCATAATTAACGATGGTTCTTACAACGATGACTCTATCGCAGTGGAGTACTTTGGTGGTGTTCTGGCATCATCAAAATCTGAACAAGGCCGGGATGATCGCGGCGCAAGAATGGCGAGGCTCATTGATGAGCTTTCTACCTACCAGCTTAGAACTCACTTTTTAGTATATTCAACTATTAAGAGTATTTTCGGGAACAAAGGCTTCCAATTCAATATGGACGACCGGAGTAAAATGAAAATTTTCTTACCTTATCCCTTTTATGCTCAAGCGATGGGATTTTCTGCAGAGGAAAATGCAAAGGCCGAGACACTGCTTAGACATACATTTTTTGGGCTTTCGAATGACGGACTCATCGAAAGCAACTTCCAGTATGGCCCTAAAGAGCACATGATCAAGCAAGCGCCAAAAGCGGAACATGATGGAGTTGTATGCCATCCATCTGCACTAGGGGCGGAACTGTTTCTTTGGGCTTTCGGGGAGGGCGATAAACCACTGAGCTACATTTTTAACGAGCAGTTTATTCCTGAAATTGAAGGCGTACCTAGGGCGGTAATTAATGCTATCGCTGTCAAAGAAACATAACCAAGCCATTAAGTTCGCGCATTTCGTACACCGGACCTCGTTTCACTCGGCCGCTTATGACGGGCGTTGTGCAGAACAAGAATTGAGGATTTATGAAGAAACTTAGGACGTTGACGCTTGTTCTGGCACTTGCTTGGGGCATAGTGCCTTCGGGGGTAATCGCCGCAACCGATAGCGCGTCGGAAGTTGAATCCGTAGCCGCCACAGATGCATCCTCGATAGACCGAGAGCGTGAAATAGAGCTGCTGAGGGCGCAGCTCGAGGTTCGGCGCGAGCACCAAACGGACTTGCTGCAAACAGTGTACTGGGCATTGGGGGGTGTATTTTTCCTTGTGAGCCTTCTTGTAGGCTTTGGGTGGTTCGGAAACTTCAAGGTATACGAGCGCGACAAGCAGTCCTTAAAGGAAGAGATGGACGCCGCAGCAAAGGCCAATGCCAAGGAGTTGCACGACGATATACAGAAGGCATATGGTGAATTAAAAGAACAAATATACCAATCTGTTGAAAATAAAGTAGAGGCGCGATTCAAGGAAGTAGACGAACGGATAAAGCGAATTGGGGATCGCGTGTTACAGCTGGAGTTAGCGCGGGCAAAAGAAGAAATGCGATCAAATGCCAGCGATAACATGGCACTAACGTCCGCGCTCAATCTTCTAGGGAATTATTACAAGACTGTCGAGAGTGAAGTCCCAGAACTGTTGAAGTTTATCATTGAGAAGTTGGACAAGGGCGGCAAGTTTACCGCGAATGAGCATACCAGAATGAGCGAAATCCTGGATGATCTGCCACCTCGCTATTTCACGCTGACTGAACGAGTGCGAAAGAAAATGAACGATTCGGAAATCTTCTAGGTGGTGGGTGATGATCAGTAATATTTTAGTATGCAATCTGCACAACAAGTCGCTGCAGCCGACGCAGCAGAGCTGCGCAGCTGAGCGTCGCCGTTAGCGAGACAAGCAAGGAGACATTGTGGATTCTGAAGCGTTTTTCTGGCGAATCCAGGCAGGAGATTTACCAGAACCGCCGGCCGCAAAAAACCTGGGATAGTGCTCGCTAACAAGTGATTGTTCCCTTACTGTGGTCATCCTGCCGTTGATATTAGACTGGCGCAATCGTGCTCTGAAGGGAGAGGTGAATTGACCTGAATGGGCCGAGCCGTTTTTGGTTACACTGGGCAGACGATGTGGCCCCAATAAAAAATGCGCAAGGACTGTGGAAACGCCTTGACTCGCCCGCGCAGCGATTCATTCGGGCGCTTCCCTTACAATCATTGAACGGAGTACCTCAAGCATGTGCCATTCCTTCTGCGTCAGACGTATCTTTGCAGCCTTGTGGCTGTCGTGTGCGTTCATCGCACCCACGGCCATTGCCGCCGATGTCACGTCCACTCCGCCGAGCGGCGGCGGTTTCACTGTCACCGACAGCACCGGCACGATTGACCGGTTCCGGGTAGATGAGGGCGGTGACGTTACAATCCCGGGGCTACCCGGGGCTGCTGATGCAGATACTGCCACCTGCTTCGACAGCACCACCGGCCAGCTTGGGCCCTGTGCGGCGGCTGCGGGTGGCGGCGACCTTGATTTCGCCAATTTTTATGCGTTGATGCCGCCTGACAACGCCGCGACGGTTGCGTCTGGTGGGGACGTTGACTTTCCCCAGGATGGACCCAATTCGGGTGGTGGCATTACTCGTCTCGGCGTCGACTCATTCAACCTGGCCGCTATCGGCACCTATCAGGTCATGTTTCAGGTCAGCGTGAGTGAACCCGCCCAGCTCGTGCTTACGCTGGATGGGGTGGATCTTGCCTATACCGTAGTCGGCCGTGCGACGGGAACAAGCCAGCTCACCGGCATGGCGCTGGTTAATACATCCTCGGCTAATTCCGTACTGACTGTGCGCAATCCCCCCGGAAGCCCCACCGCGCTGACCGTGACGCCCTTGGCAGGCGGAACCAGTCCAGTATCGGCTCACCTGGTGATTACGCAGCTGCGCTGAGCCAGGCTCTCCAGCTTGCAAATTTGATAACCGCCCCGGCACGTCAATGGGGGGCGGTTCTGCCTGTTGCCTCGGTGAATGTGAGGATTGACTCAAGTCGTCTATAATCGAATCAGAACAGAATCCGCTAATGTCGCTACATTCTGTGTCTCTTTACGATGGTGGGATCACTCTTGAGCGCGCCCTTTGCTGACAATGACTTGCTTGAAGCCTCGATCGAGGCCATCTCGGATGCGGTGCTGATTACAGACGCCCAGCTGGATCACCCCGGTCCCTTTATCGTCTACGCCAATCATGCTTTTTGCCAACTGACCGGTTATACCCCGTCTGAACTCGAGGGCTGTACACCCCGGATACTTCAGGGTCCGGAGACTGATCGTGAGCTGCTGCGGACGATGAAAAGTCAACTTCGGTCCGCTCAGACGTTCAATGGAGAGACGGTCAATTACCGCAAGGATGGCACTGCCTTTCGCATGCAGTGGTCGATTCGACCCTATCCCTCCGACGCCGAGCCCGAGTATTACATTGCGGTACAGCGTGACGTCAGCTCGCTGCGCGATCTTGAACAGCATCGCCGGCAGTTGCAGCGGCTGGTTGATATCCAGACCCAGGTAGGCAACGCGGGTCTCGATTTGCAAAGCCTGCGCGAACAGATAGCGGAGATCGGGCTGGTGGTGACCGGTGCCGACGGTGCTGCCGTGGAAGAAGCGATAGACGGTGAGATGGTGTATACCGCTGCGGCAGGTGGTGCTGAAAGCTCGGTAGGTATGCGCTTGCCGATAGCCGGCAGCCTCTCGGGGGCCTGCTATCGCGCCCGTGAACCCATTCATTGCCGTGACACCCATATCGAACCCCGCGTCGCCCGTGAGGCGGCCGACCGCGTGGGGTTTCGTTCCGGCCTCTTGGTGCCGCTCATCTATGCGGATGAGTGTTTTGGTGTGTTCAAGGTCTATGCCGGGCGCATCGACGCTTTCAGCGCGAGCGACATGGAGGTGCTCAGTATGGCAAGCCAGGTGCTGGCGTCTTCACTGGCCAATGCCCGGCGCTTCAAGGGCGAGCGGGACCGGCGCCGTCTGCTGGTAGACTCACTGCCCATTCTGATTGCCTTTATCGACCCGCAGCTGCGCTATCGCGAAATCAACGCTACCTACACCCGCTGGTACGATCTTCCGGCTGACCAGATTATCGGCAGGCCGGTGGCCGACATCATGGGCGAGGCGGCGTTTGCCAACATCGAGCCCTACATGCTGGCGGCTCTGTCAGGCCAGCACGTCGCATTCGAGAGTCTGTTTCCGCACCCGAGCGGTCGCATTATCCCGGTAGCGGTGGACTACACTCCACTGCGCGGGAACCAGGGCGAGGTCCAGGGCTTCTATGCCATGGTGCGCGATGTCAGTGACCGCAAACGGGCCGAGCGCGACCCGCTGACCGATACGCTCAATCGGCGTGGCTTCGATGACCAGCTGGAGCTGGCCTTTGCCACGGCCCGACGCTATGAGCGCCCGTTGGCGCTGATCTTTCTGGATCTCGACCACTTCAAAAGCATCAATGACCGCTATGGCCATACGGTAGGTGACGACGTTTTGTGCGCGGTGGCCCGCGACCTGTGCGCTGCGGTGCGCGACAGCGATATTGTCAGCCGCTGGGGCGGTGAAGAGTTTGTGATTCTGGCCCCGGAAACCCCGCTGATCGAGGCCGAGCAACTGGCCAACCGCCTGTGCCGGATGCTCGCCGAACAGCACTATTCCTTCGTCGGCCAGGTGACCGCGAGTTTCGGGGTCGCAGAGCTGACGCCCAAGGAAAGCAAGAGCGACTTTATACGCCGCGCGGACCAGGCTCTCTATGCCGCCAAGACCGCCGGAAGAAACCGCGTCGAGCGGGCCAGAGGCCCTGAATAGGCGGTCCTGAAATATTGGGATACCTGGCCTGCAAGGCGTGTCATGATGGGGCTCCTAACCCGAATATGCTGATCCGTTGCGTGCCTGCACTGGGGCTGACTTGACTGGCATGTGCCCAATGGAGCTCACACCATGAATCGATCACAGTTTGCCAGCCTGATTGCTTGCACCAGCTTGATGTTCACACCCCTTGCAGCCATTGCCCAGGTCGCACCGCCGCTCGGCACGGCTGACAGTTTCGCCGTACTCGGCAACTCGGGAGTGACTGGATCCACCTTGCTGGGGACTCAGGTTTCCGGTGACGTCGGCTCTTCGCCAACAGCCTCGATCAGCAACTTCCCGCCCTCGACGGTTGCGCCACCGTTCACGCTGCATCTGACCAACAATGCACAGGTACAGCAAGCACGTACCGATGCCATTGCCGCCGCTGGTTTCATTGCCGCGCAGGGGCCTGGCACAGTGCTCCCGGCCCAGCTTGACAGCCAGGTACTAACGTCCGGCATTTACTCCTTTTCTGGCGGTGCCGCCGATCTGGCAGCCGGTGGCAGTTTGACCCTCAACGGGCCGGGGGTTTTCATCTTTCAGGTCGACAGCGCGTTGACCACGAATATTCTCTCGAATACCGTCGGCACCGCCGACCCCTGCAGCGTGTTCTGGCGGGTCGGCAGCACCGCGACATTGAACAGTATCAGCTTCCTCGGTAACGTCATTGCCGATGGCGGCGTGACCGTGGGTGATGGTTCGAACATCACCGGTCGGGCGATCGCTGGCACCGGGCCAACCGGGGCAGTGACCATGGCCGGCGATGGCGGCAACACTATTGGTGGCTGCTCGACGGCCAGTGAAACGCCGGCCAGCATTTCACCCATCCCAACGGTCGGGACGGCCGCCATAGTGGCTCTCGTTTCACTGCTGCTGGGTGGCGGACTGTTTGGCCTGCGCCGACGCAAGGTTCAGGGCTAGTCGGCTTTTACCTGGCGGGCAGGGCGCTCAGAACAGAACAGGCAAGGATTCCGTGGTTACAGAAGACATCGCAAGCGCTATTTTGCGGCTTGAAAGCCCTTTCGTGACACGAGTGGCCGTTGATGGCGTCGATGGCGCAGGGAAGACGATGTTCGCGGATGCACTGGGCCGGGTATTGCGCTCGTCCGGGGCCAGCGTCATCCGCGCGTCGGTGGATGGCTTTCATCATCCGCGTGCGGTCCGCTATCGGCGCGGCCGTTATTCAGCGGAAGGCTTTTACCGTGATTCCTTCGATTATGCCCGGCTGAAGCAAGCGTTGCTTGATCCTCTGTCGCCCGGCGGCACCGGCAAGTTCGTACCGGCCGTGTTCGATCACCCGAGCGATTCACCCGTTTCCCTGAGGGAAGGGCAGGGGCGCGTTGGCGACATTCTGCTCTTCGATGGGATTTTTGCTCACCGCCCCGAACTTCGCGGCTATTGGGATCTGTCAGTCTTTCTTGAGGTGCCATTCGAAACCTCGATAAAACGCCTCGGGCAACGCGATGGCGGGCCGACGGATGCACAGGCACCCCTGAACCGCCGCTATATCGAAGGCCAGGAGTTGTACCTGCGGGAATGCACGCCAACCGATCAAGCCACAGTTATCGTCGATAACACCACACCGGACAGCCCACGCATCATTCGCTGGCGACGGGATTCTACCGATGATTTAATGGCTGGATTGCCCGATAAATAACAACAAGGATAGAAACATGACGCTGCATCTGATTTTCGGACCGCAAGGGGCGGGCAAGTCGACGCACGCGCATGCGCTGGCCAAGTCGCTGGGCGGGTTGCGTTTCTCGATTGATGAGTGGATGTACGAGCTATACGGCCCGGACCTGCCAAACCCAATACGGCTGGACTGGATAATGGAACGCGTAGGCCGGGTTGAACGACAGATCTGGGCAATTGCATCCCAGGCTGCTCACAATGGCGGTGTGGCGATACTTGATCTCGGCTTTACCAAAGTTGCCAGTCGCGATGCAGTGCGTGCCCGTGCCGAAGCCGAAGGTTTTGCGGTCGAAATGCATTACGTTACCGCTCCCCATGCGCTGCGCCGTCAACGCGTCTTGGCGCGCAACGAAGAGAAGGGAGCAACCTTTTCCTTTGAGGTAACCCCGACCATGTTTGACGTCATGGAGCGTGAATTCGAGCCGGCAACGCAGGAAGAGCGTGAAATCAGCCGGCTCTTGGAGTCTTCCTGAGCCTTGCCTGTACAGACAAAGATATTTGCCGGAGGTAACTCTTGATGGGTGGCACAGCCATTGTGTTAGGCGCAACGGGTGCCGTAGGGAAGCAGCTGGTCACTCAGTTGAGCCAGCGAGATGATGTGGCGAGTATCATCCTGATTTCTCGTCGTTCGTTGGATCTGTTGCTCGATTTTCCGGATGCCATCACATCGAAAATCAACAACCATGTTGTTGATTTTGAGCAGCTTGAACAGCAGGCAGAGCGCCTGCTTCCTGCACATTCGGTTGCATTTGTTACGCTGGGTACAACGCAAAAGCGGGCAGGTAGTAAAACAGCTTTTCGCCAGATCGATCACGGTTTGGTGCTTGCGTTTGCCCGGGCATGTAAATCTGCCGAAGTCGGCAGGCTTTGTGTTGTCACTGCGCATGGGGCCGATTCGCGTGCTGTCAGTTTTTATAGTCGTGTCAAAGGCGAGATAGAGAGCGATATTCAAGCCCTGGGGCTGCCGAGAGTGATTTTTGCGCGACCTTCGTTACTCTTGGACCGTCCTGATGATGGTCGCTTGGCTGAAAAGGTGGCTGAAGGCTTGCTTGGACCTGTCGCGTCATTTTTGCCCAGGTCCGTACGCCCTGTTTCCACGCAACGCGTGGCGGCTGCGATGATTGATATGGCTTATGATACTGAGCATACAGATGCCTTGACTGTGCTATCGAATGCCGATATGCATCAGTGAAGTGCCTTTGACAGTGCCCTCGTCTAGTCTCGGATTTGGGTGCTTACGTCTTTATTGAGTTGTTCAGCAAAACCGTCATACGCTTGATCGCGTAGTATGCAGATTACTCGCCAATTATAGGGCTTCAGCCCTGGGGGCTGACCAGGATATGCAATTTATAAAGCGACACTGCCTGAAAGTAATCTGGATATCTGCCCTCGTTCTGGATCTGTGTGCAGGGCTTGTCGGGCTTTCGTATCCAGTGGCGATGTTGCTGCCGGCGATCTACATGGGCTTGTCTTTTGTCGTCTTCAACCGGCTGCATATCGGGTACCGGATTTTCCATCATGTATGTATTGTGCCCCTGTGTCTGTACTACCTGCTCGGGGTTTTCCTCAAAGGGCCGGCGGTATTCTCACCACGGTTTCTGGATTCGGTGATTGCATACACCTGGTTCAGTAGCCTTTCGGGGGCTTACCTGTTTTTCTGCTTGATGTTGTTGGTCGCTTATATCCCCTTTGTCGTTTACAAGAAGATCGCCGGCTCGGCAAAACGTACCAGTTGAATGCCTGGTGACTCCATATCAAGCGGCGTCAGAAAACTTATGGTAGTAGGCTAATGAAGGCGATAAAAATGAAATCATATACCACGATTTTTGTGATTGCCCTCCTTGCCGGCTGCTCCGCTCATAGCAATACTGACTCAAACAATATCATCGAGCAGCTGGCAACCAAGGGACAGCCTTATTTCGAGCATCTGGTCGCTACCAGTCAGTACGAAAGTCTTCTTGGGAAAATAGAGAGCGGAGATGAGCACTCGATAAGAGCCGCGTCGGTACTCAGTCAGTATGCTGATGCGTCCAAATCACAGTCGTTGAAATACGCGTTATCCAGGGCATTACCCAAAAATCCTGAACCCGTCATGACGCTTATACCAGAATATTTTTCCGTTTCTGATATCTGTACCGTTCCTTATATAGAAGAATCCATTGATATCGAGCTACGCCATATTCGCGATTCGATAGCGGCACTGAAAAATGCACAAGCATCTAGCCCTGCTTACATCGAGTGTATTGATATCTATAAAAATATTGAAAGCAAAGTTTCAAGCTGAGACCACCGATCAAAAAGAACCCCGGCAAGCCGGGGTCTGAAGGAGGAAATCGGTGATTGTTGTGCGTTATGGCGTTACTGGAATCAAGCGCTCGTTAACGTCGAAGGGGACGGCGTAGGCGCTGTTGCTGTCTGGGTGGAATTGCAGCAGGAATTCGGCCAGTGCATCCTGCTCGCCGCCGGTGCTGGAAAAGTCCACTTGACCGGGGTCGTTGGCGGCTACGTCCACTTCCAGCAGCGACTTGTGCTCGGCATTGTTCAAGCCTTTGAACGGCCATGCGCTGCCGCAGTTGGCGGTAGCGAATTCCGAGCCGGGCGGGGCTGCGCAATTGGCCAGAAAGTCCAGCGCGACGACCCGGAAGGTGCGATTGGGATCACCGACCACGGCACCATTCTCGACAATGCGATCCCAGCGGTCTGCTTCATTGACTGCGTTCGGATCAACCAGCACATCAAGATCAATCACCCGTTCCCCGTCAGTGAGCAGGCCCAGGTTGGTATCACCTTCGGAGCGTGCCTGTGCGTTGGGGTTGAAGCTAAGACGCAAGCCGGCGGTATGGGTGAAGTTGCCCTTGATCATTTCTTCGGTCAGGTCGTGCAGTTCGGCGGCGGTCATGGTGATCAGTGCCAGGCCGTTGTTGAAGGCAAAGGCGGTTTGGATATCCAGTTGCGAGACACCGCCTTCGGGTTTGCCGAAGTCATTGCCGGCCGGAGGGAGCAGTTGCAGGTCATCTACCGAGGTGGAACCTGCCGGGCTGACAATGCGACCGATGGGTGCGCGAATACCGCCACCGTTTTTCACTGATACCAACGGTGGGTTGCCTGGCAACATCTCGCGGGCATACCAGAGATTGGCGTCGGCCGAGAGGTTGCCCAGGTTGGTTTCACGGCTGCGCACAAAGGCGCGACGGCCATCCAGGAATACATCGGTTACGCCGTAGGCGGTGCCGTCCAGTTCACCCAGAATCTGGCGAATGACATCGGCCACTTCAGTGACATCGGATATCGGGCTACCTTGCAGCGTATCCACCACGCTGTCGAGGCTGGCCCAGGCACCGCTTTCGTTGTTGTTGATGCTGTCGAGGATGATGACACCTTCGTCATCGAAATCCACCAGCAGGCGGCCGAGGTATTTGTAGTCGGCATCGGTGTTCACCAGAAGTACCGGCTCATTGGCAGGGCTGGTATACATGAGCGGGTAGTCATCGGCGGCGCTATCACCTTCGCGCAGCAGGTCGCCATTGTTGGCCAGGAGGGTATTTGAACCACCGCCCACAATGATGTCGACGCCTTCCAGCCGCGTTGCCAGGCCTTTTTCCACACTCAGAACCTGCATGTGCGACAGCAGGATGATCTTGTTGATGTCATCATCACGCAGCGCATTGACTTCTTCCTGGATGACGGCGGCCAGGTTGTCCAGGCTGCTTTCATCATTGATGGCAAAGTCTTGCGGCAGGATGGTGAGATTGCCCACCGACGTGATCGACGGCAGGGTAGGCGTCACCGCGCCGACCAGGCCGATGCGTTCTCCGTTGACGGTAATGACTGCAGAGGGGGCGACCTTGCCGGCGATGCTGCTGGCTTCCTGGCCGCCGTCGACCATCAGGTCAGCGATTGCGCTGTCGGTACTGAAGTCAATATTGGCTGACAGGTATGGGTATAGCGCGCCCGAGTAGTCGCCATCGGGTTTGATGATACCGGCAAAACCTGCTGGTCCGGTATCCAGGTCGTGATTACCCACGGCGGACGCCTGCAAGCCCATCTGGTTCTGGATCTGGGTTTCACCACGGCCATCACCGGCGACGCCGACAACCGCATTCATGCGTGGGTCACCGCTGGCCTGGAAAATAGGGCCGGGAATGTAATTGTCGCCCGAGCTGAGCAGCAGGGTGTTGTCAGGCATTTCGCTGCGGAAGTGATCAACCAGTGCGGAGAACTGGTCAACATTGAACATGGCTGCCGTACCGCCGCCATCGACATCGGCAAAGTGCAGCAGTTGCAGGGAAAAGGCACTGGCTGAATCGTCAGTGGCGTCGTCGGAGCTGGAGCTTGAACTGAGGCAACCAGCCAGGGGCAGGGTGCACAGAATCAGGGCGCTGCCTAGGAATACAGATCGCATGAACTATCCTCTCATTGCGTGGGAATCCTGAGAGCGTCAGCTTGGGCGAGCTGTGTGACCTGCCAATGATCTTTTGTTGACGGTTTGAAGCTATTGCGATGACATACCCAGCGAACCGATAACCACGCCACTCCACTGCTTGATGGATCAACGCATGAAACCCTTTTCGATATTGCTGATTAAAGTCCTGGGACTCTACCTGGCCCTGCAAAACCTGCTGTCGGTCGCGCCCATCCTGTTCAATGCAGATGCTCGTGACATGTGGCAAAACGAGTTGTTTCCCATGTTGCTGGCGATGATTCTGCTGCCCATCGTGGCGGGTATTTTACTGTGGTTTTTTGCCGGTGCTCTGGCCAACCGGATTCACGGAGAGAGCGAGCCGGGAGTGGTGGTCAAGGAGGATGAACTCGTGCGGGCAGGCCTCTTTCTGATTGGGGTGTATCTGCTGGTGCAGCATGCCGGGGTTCTGATGGGCACCTATACGGCGTCCGGCAGTCTTGCCTATGGTTCATTGCTGGTGTTTGCACTCGGGCTGGCGATGGTTCTGGGGTCAGGATTCTTTGCCTGGTTGTACCGCTGGGCCAGGGACTCCGGCATCAGGCGCTGAATGCAATCATTCGCCTGCTGAACTGTACGAGGCAGGGCAACCTCGGTAGTATCCTGGTGCCAGAAAAATTGTGTACACAAGGAAAATTCATGTTCAGTCACGTCATGCTCGGTGCCAATGATATCGCGACATCCAAGGCGTTTTACGATGAAGTGCTCGGCGTTATTGGCTGCAAACCCGGGGTTATCGACCCCAAGGGCCGTTGTTTCTACTTCACCAAGACCGGCACTTTTGCCTTGAGCAAGCCCATCGATGGTGAGCCAGCCTCTCACGGCAATGGCAGCACCATCGGTTTTGCCGTTGACAGCCCGGAGCAGGCCGATGCCTGGCATGCGGCTGGCCTGGCCAATGGCGGTGTCACCTGTGAAGACCCGCCAGGTGTGCGTGAAGGCAATGGCATCAAGCTGTATCTCGCTTATCTGCGCGACCCGGCCGGCAACAAGATCTGTGCGTTGCACCGGATGAACTAGTGGCCTCTGCGCGCGACGTCTATCAACGCCTCAAGGACGCGTCCCTGGGTGTTGTCGTCGCGCACCTGCATGACCACCAGCGTTGGCGTGACGTTCACTCCGGGCTGGTGGCTGTCGAGATCGATGGCTGGATCGTCACCCTGAACAAGGAAGCGGGTGCGCTGGATTATTGCGCAGGTTGCCTGCTGCCTGATGGCCAACAACTGGATAGCCGTGCCTGGGCCGGTCGGGGGACGGATCCACTGGAGTTGTTGAGCGTCTGGGAACGTGCACGGCTGGAGCAAACTCTGGCCCAATTGTAAGGGCGCTCAGTCATGTTGATAGTGGCGATTTGCAGTCGTAGCGAGCTTCGCGCAGAATAACCGTTATGGCTTTTCGTTAATGGCCCGGGGTGATATTCAGTGGGCTGACACCCAGCTGGATTCATCGCAAACCAAAAGCCTTGGCGGCCCGCGGGGTGTCAGGGCGTATCCGCTTGGCGAGGCAAGTGGCTGTCGGGTGTGGTTGACCCAGACGGAAGTCCGCTACCAGGCCACGGCGTCGATTGTGCCCTATGCCTTTTATGATCATGCTGCACGCCAGAGCTATGCGGATGAAACCAGTGAGTCTATAGCTGGCGCAGGTATTGGTGTACGCTACACTCAGGCGGGCTGGTCACTTGATGCAGCCATGGCAGCACAAACCAGCGGCGACGCGGCGTCCGAGGATGAACAGAAAGATCCACGTTTCTGGTTATCCGCACGTTACTCTTTTTAGGCATAATGCTGAATCCGCACCGCCATTAACCCAGTGATCCACTATTTGAGAGAGCAGTCATGTTGATAAGGGATAATGCCCATAAAACTCCTTGTTTCATGCTGGTTGTGGCAGGGCTGATAGCTTCAGCACCCTTGATGGCCAATGAAATCATCGCAACCCTGCCATCAGGGGGCGCCTTTGTGATCAAGGACGACGGTGGCACTACCTATTTGCGTGTGGATGATGCCGGCATCGTACGGCTGCCAGGAATCACGGGGTCCCCTGACACCGATACGGTGCTGTGTCACGACGCTGCCAACGGTCAACTCGGCCCTTGTGCCACAGGTGTCGCCGTTGGGCCCGAAGGTCCAGCGGGACCAGCCGGACCTGAGGGTCCTCAGGGACCAGCAGGTGACATCGGCCCGGCAGGGGCTCAGGGGGACCAAGGGGTGCCTGGACTTCCAGGGCCGCCCGGGCCTCAGGGGCTTCAGGGTGAGAACGGCCGAACCATTCTGTCCGGTACCGGTGCACCCGTGGATACACAGGGAAATGATGGTGATCTCTTCTATGATCAATCAGTCAGCATGCTCTATGGTCCGAAGACTGCCGGAAGCTGGCCGGCTGGCGTCAGCCTGATCGGACCTGCTGGACCAGAAGGCCCTGAAGGACCTCAAGGCCCGCAAGGCCCGCAAGGTGAAACCGGCATACAAGGCCCGCAAGGTGAACCGGGTCCGGCAGGGGCTCAGGGGGACCAAGGGGTGCCTGGACCACAAGGTGAACCCGGTCCACAGGGTATTCAGGGGGAGCCAGGTCCTGCTGGTGGAGCGCAAGGGGTATCTCGAATCGTCCATGGCTGCGTCAACTTTGATGGCAGCATCATGAATGCGGGCTCAGGCGACTGGACTGCTCAGTGCCTGGGAGGCGATTGTTCGACCTCGACTGAGGATTATCGTTACTACCGGGTCAACTTCAATTCGCCCCTGGCTAGCGTTCCGGTGGTCATGCTCTCCAATATGAACTCGCCGATATTCCCGGATACCGGTAAATATTATCCGGCCTTTCCCGACACGCGAGAGACGACGGTCAATGGCTTCAGAGCGAACTTCGCTTACGCCAATGGTTACGATGATACCGAGGGGCTTTATGTGCAGAGCTTTTGTTTTACCGCTCTGGTACCTTGATTGTTATTGAAAAAGCGGGTGCTTTTACGCTGCACTATCTGGCGCAACTGGCTGCCGGTTATGCTAGGCATTGCGGACCGGCATCAAGGTGCGCAGCAACAAGGACGACAAGGTGCGAACAATGCTGCATGAAAAGCTCCAGTTCCTCGTCCGGCGTCTAGGCGAACGCTTGTGGATCAAACCACTGGCAGCCTGCTTGCTGTCAATCGGCGGCGTATGGCTCGCCAACATGGCGGATCAGCTTGAGCTGAGCGACAGCATTCCGCGTATCAGCAGCGACTCGGTAGAGGCCCTGTTGTCGGTCATGGCCGCCAGCATGCTGGTTATCGCTACCTTTGCCGTTGCCTCCATGGTGTCGGCCTATGCCTCCGCCAGCAATACCGCAACACCGCGATCATTCACCCTGATTGTGGCGGATGACCTGTCGCAGAACGCCTTGTCGGTATTTGTTGCGGCTTTCATTTTCAGCATTGTCGGCTTGACCGCAACCAAGAACGCGCTGTTTCAGCCTGTCGGCCTGACGGCGCTTTTCGCGCTGACGGCCCTGGTCTTTGCCCTGGTCATCCTGACCTTTGTGCGCTGGGTTGACCGCATTGCCCGTCTTGGCCGGTTGGATAACACCGTTGAAAAGGTCGAAATGGCGACCCGGGCAGCCTTGCTTCAGCGGCGCAAGCGTCCGGCCATGGGCGCCGTACCCGTCAAGGCTATCAACACCGACGGCCACCCCGTGTGCACCCGACAGATTGGCTATGTACAGCACATCGCTATCGACGCATTGCAGGAATGGGCCGTGAAAACCAAGGCCCGTGTGCAGGTTGCCGCGCTGCCAGGCACCTTTATCGCCGGCGACCGCCCTCTGGCCTATGTTCGCTTTGATGACGACAGGGGGCATGATGGCAAGTTCGATGAGGTGATCGACGCCTTCGAAGTTGGTCGTGAGCGTCTGTACGATAATGACCCACGCTTTGGCCTGGTGGTGCTCTCGGAGATAGCCGGCCGGGCGCTGTCTCCCGGGGTTAACGACCCGGGCTCCGCAATCACCGTCATCGGCGTACTGGTCAGGCTGCTCAGCGACTGGGCAGAGCCGCTGGACGAAGAGCCCAAACCCGCTTGCGAGCGTGTAGAGGCCCCCGAGCTTTGCGTGAAGGACATGTTTGACGACGCCTTTACCGCCATTGCCCGTGACGGCGCCAACGCCATCGAAGTCATGGTGCGGTTGCAAAAGGCGTTTCACGCCCTGTCCAGAGCAGACAATTCCGCCATGGCCGCTGCCGCCAAACAACATGCCCGCATCGCCCTGGTGCGCGCCGAAAGCACGCTGGAACTGCCGGAAGAACGGGCGCTGATTCGCGAATTGGCAGGGTTTGCCGAGTAGGGCGCGCCAAACAGCCTGAGCATCCCTTACAGTCGTTGAGCCCGGCGCACCCTCGGCAAAACAGTAGCGCCAGCTATAGCCCCAGATACTCCGCGATCAAAAAGGCCTCACCAAGGCCCTCCTGCTTGCCGAAAAAAGTCACCGGCTCGCGTTCGTCATCCTCGATATAACCCACTTCACAATCAATTCCATATTGCCTGGCCAGGTCATTAAACAGATTCACCGGAAAATTCAGGTGAATGTTTTTCTTCACCGGCTGGCTGATGCCCAGCTCCCACTCGGCGCAATCTTCACTGTCACAGGCATTGATCAGGGTGACACTGTTGGCCGCGTTGGCACCTGCATAGGTCTGCAAGGCAGCCTGCAGTTCTGGCAGGTTCTGCCGCAGTTTCTTTTCCCGCTTTTCTTCCAGGCGGTCACAGGCGACCAGAAAATATACAAGCATCACAATCATCCGTTTTGCAGGCAAAGGGGATTAACCGACTCCCTTGCCAATGAATCACATGTGGCCAGTTTACCTGCTTGCCAAAAGGTCACGGATTTTTTCTGCCACATCGCCTCTGCCAATTTACCTCGTCGACCTCAGAACGGAAGGTCACCGCTTGAGCGGAATCGTGTGCCTGCCTAAACCGAAAAACCACACCTCGATGCCCAGCGGCTGCCTGGATTTTCTTCAGAAAGGCTTAACACAGGTAAATATGACAATCCCCTCGTGCCAGGGCGTTTCCTGCCCATAAGTCACCAGCTCTAATCGTGCATGATGGGGGCCTCCAACGTAGGATGCGCTTGCGGAGCGGATACTCCGGCCATTTTCCAGGTCTTGAGCTTCTACGTAAAAGTCCATTAGCGTCGCTGCTCCGTCCTGAATCAGCGAGCGTCCAGTAATAGCACGGAATCGGAAGGCCGAGTTTTCGTAGATGGTGGCTTCGCCACCGGCTTCACCTTGCATTCCATTTAATTGAACCGTCTTGCTCTTGACCATGTGATCATCGAATCCAGGGAATTGATCTACGGTGACGGTGCACAGGAGTTCCATATCGGCAGATACAGTGAAAGGAATCATGGTTAATGCCAATGTCAGAACGGCAGTGCGGTATTTCAGTGCTATGTCGGGCATAGGAATGTTTCTTTTGCGTAGAGGAGGAATACAGAACGAATGCCTGAGCTGCGGTTTTCACATGGACCGTGATGCTGGTGAACAATGCGCTCGCAGCCGGTGTTGGCATCCTTCCTTGCCCGCACTGACTCTTCCCTAGGGTTGAACCTCGGCGGCCGGGTCTTCAATGGCCGTATTCTGGGCAAACTGAATGTGCCAGTCGCCAGCGTTGGCGTTGCTCATCAGAAAGCTCATTCGGGTGTGAAGCTCGCCAGACTCCGTTAGCGGCAGCGCTCCTGTCTCGTTCGTGATATCCCCGACTGTCAGGTGCGTTTCAACCAGCGCCGTGTCCGCGGTGAGCTGTTGGATGCTGATCACATCAATCATCAGGGTTGTATTGCCCAGCGGACCGGCGAAGACTTCAGCATGACGCGCAATGTTTTCTTCATTGCCTTCCAGGCGCATTCCGGCCAGGTTGATTACCACACTGTCATCCGCGTAATCGGCTCCCCAACCCTGGGCGTCGCCTGCATTCCATGCCTCGACCTTATGATCAAGAATATCGGCAATGGCTTGGGGAATATCGGCTACGTCTGCCCAGGCGAGGGGCGCGATCAGTACACCGAGAAGCGTGCTGGTAGTGATTGCGCGAAGTCGTGAAGTCATGCGAACTAAAGCCTCATGTAATGATCACCGCTTCACCCTAGGCCATTATTAATTCAACTTCAATTGCTGCGCCTGATGGAGCGGATGGCACCAGACCCCTTCATGCGTTTGATGTCACTGGTATCCCGGTATAACGGTTCGCTGTCATAGTAGTCGTCTGCAGCTGCTTTTCCTTCGCGGATATCTTTGCGAACGCCAGATAGTTCATTGTATACGAGGTTACTGACACTGAATTCAACCTGGTCCGGTAAAACCCGGTTGACGCGCAGCAGACCGTATCTGTATTCCGGATCTGAGTTCGGGAATATTTTTGTGACATCGACCAGATAAAGGTCGTTGACTGCGGGCTGCTTGATATAGCCAGCTTCTCTGATGTCGCCCTCTACAACCACATAAAACGCAAATAACATCAAGCAAGCGAAGAGAATCAATCCCGCAAAGGAGGGGAGGGTGTTCCTTTTGGTGAACACACTGGATTTGATGTCTTTGGCCAGATCTGCCGAGATTTCATTACCGATTAGTGTCTTTTTGCAATGAGTGCATTCAATGCCGGCCTTTTTCGATGTTGCAAACATTGGTATCCAGTAAATATGGAAATGTCGAATAACACCAAAGCTGACAAACTGCTGATTGTCACAGCTGGGACACTGGATACCTTCCAGCACTTGCCCAGACACACTTCTCCCACGCGTCCCAAAAAAAATCATGACTAGTCCTTATCGTTGATTAATGCTCAAGGCGGAAGGTTGAAGATATCGCCTCATCCCTGAGACCGCCGTAAAGCGCGGAAGTATAATACCTTGCGCTATGCAATACGACAGAAATAACAACCCGCATTGCTCGGATTACCGCTCCTGACAAAATCATCTGCGCAGAAAAAACAACAACATTGTGGCACTTGAGCGTTCGTGTGAAAGGCTTTGCTACTTTTACGATGTTTCCCGAGAGTTGAATGCTTTGAGTCTGTTGCCAGCGCGCCAGGCACGAGGTGTCAGCTCATCGCTGACAGTTCGTGCTCGGCACTCAGGCTTTCTTTGCTTGCTGCTCGGTTCCCCCGTTTAATACTCGGGCGTTCCACCAGACAATAACCGGTGTAATCAAAACCGTTGGGGCCAGCCAGGTGACCAGGTCTGGCAACCAGGTGGCGTTGACCACAAGCGCCGCCGTCAGCGTGGCGATGGTACCCGCCAGCATGCGGCCCAAATGCCGCGCAATGCGTTGCTTGCCGACAATCGGGCCTTGGCGCCAATCGCGCCAATCAGACAGCGCAAGGGAGAGGCCGATACTGCCAAACACCAGCAGTATCCAGGGTTGTGCACCACCGTTATGGATAAACCCCACAACGGCTGTGATCAGCATCGTCAGGCCTGCTCCTGCCATCAGGCTACCAACCAGATGATCGATCCAGCGTGGCCGGCCATCGCGGATCCTGGCGGCGCGCCAGCCGGTAAAAACAAGAAAGAAACTGAACACGCCGACCGCGAGCAGAAAAGGGTTCGGGCGCACAACAACCAGCCATAGGGTCGACAGTGACACGGTAAACATCGCCGCGACATACAGGCTACCTGACCGCCGGTGCCATGTTTTACCCTTGGGGGAGGCCAGGGCGAGGCCAGCCATTGCCAGAGCGACAAAGCCGGCCGTGATGTGAAGTGACAAAACCAGTAGTGTCATGACGCGCTCCCGGGTTGCGGATGATTGGGCAGCAGAATAGCCGCGACGCAAACCGGCAGAACAGGAAAAATACGTCAAAGCATTGTTGCCTTCGTTAACGGCTTGCTACGCTATATTCACGATGCGTGAACAAATCAAACACCTGACTGCAAGCCTCGCTGGGCTATTGGCCATCGGCATTGTGTTGGCGCTGATCGGTCCATTTGGCACCTACGAATTGCTGCCGCTGCCGGCAAGACTGGCCTACTGGGTACTGGTGGCCACCTTGAATGGCGCCTTGGTAGATGTAGTGATTCGACAGGTCGATACGCATTTACCTGATGCAACCCCTCTGCGCCGACTGCTGGCCCCACTGATAGGGGCAGCACTGGCCGCCGTCCCCGCCACTGCCATTGTCGCGGTAGCCAACGGCCTGTTCGGTCTCGGTTGGCCAGACCAATTACTGCGCCTCTACAGCCAGGTGGTTTTTCTGCTGGCGGTTATCTCAACCCTGGTTTATACCCTGCTGGACTTGCAGGAACTGGCGGAAAAACCCCGGACGACTTCTGCCAAATCGGAAGCAGAAGCCAATCGACAAGAACCCGGTAGTTGGGCCCGATTCCGGGAAAGGCTGCCCGTCCCCCCAACAGGTGATCTGCTGTGCCTTGAAATGCACGATCACTATCTGGCGGTACACACGACTGAGGGCAAGCAATTGATCCTGTGCCGAATGGAAGACGCCGCCAGGGAGCTCGACGACCTGGGTCTGCGTGTCCATCGTTCCTGGTGGGTAGCCAGTGCCGCGGTTGCAGGTGCGAAGCGGCAAGGTCAACGGCTAGTGCTGACGTTGATCGACAAACGCCAAGTGCCGGTGGGGAGAACCTATCGCGAGAGTTTACGACAAGCCGGTTGGCTGAATGGCTGACAAAACCTTGCAGCAAAGCAGGGCCGGGAGGGCGTACAAACGATGCTGTGCCCTGGCTCCTATTTGATCGCTTGGGTCTGACCTGTAAAAAAACTGAACGTCACCTCTTGAGCAGAGTTGTTTGCATGCCCAAACCGGAAAAACCACTCTTCGATGTTCAGAGAGCACAGTCGCCGGCTTAGCTTGAGTCTGCGTGAGAACTTTTTTAAACTGTTCAGGCCTTTTAAGGATTATCTACTACACAAGGATTATGTGATGATATCTTCCTGCATGAATGATCGTGCTCGCCGCACGCGCTCACAAAAGTGCCGTCGAATCTATATCCAATCCTTCAAATTTTATTTCCGCACAGAAACGGAAAATGGGTGACTTTGCATATTGCACTTTGGATGCAGCTGGCTCTGTGGTGATTACAGCAGTGCAGAGAGAGATCGAAGCCAGAGTTTCTGGCTTTTTACGACACTTGCCTCCAACGAACATCAGGTAGCGCTACCGTGCTCAAAAAAAATCCAATCTCACGTGCTGATTTTTTGGTTGGCGCTTTATTTATTAATGTGGTCTTTATACTACTCGGGGTTGGGTCAACATGGAGCTATAACAGCTACTCTTCCTATCTGCTGGATATTGTACATTCGCAAAGATCATTGCTGGTCTTTCAGCGACAACAAACCGCACTGCTGTTTGTCTGGGTAGCGATCCCAAGCATTGTGATCATTGTAAACATAGAGATCGCTTTCGTTCGGCTTTTGAAAAAACCCGTACCAGCATTACTGGCCCAAGTTCAGAAGATAGCAGCATGGATCATGTTTCTTGGGATTGCACTCGTCGTATTTGGCAACCAGTTGGTCAACCCCATATGGGCAAAAACTTTCTCAGAGGCCGGTTATTCCCGCTGCGATACCGTTATCCTCAGGGCAAACAAGCAATTCTTCAACGATGCCTGGGTACTGAACCCAGAGGACTGCTATGACCCCATGCTCAAGCAGATTTTGCATGAGAACCATAGTCGTCTGGGATTCGAGAAGGGCGCTCGCTACTTGGAACAAAAGCACGCGTTTCTGCAAGACCGAAACATACACCAGGGTAGTCAGTAGTCTGATATGAGAATCGTGTGAGGTGTTGAGTTCAGAAGAGTTACAGGGTCAGGTTGAAATCAGAGTGTAAGGCTTTTACGACGCATGTCTCCGGTGAATATCAAGTGGAGCCACTCCGCCTCTTTCCAACGCTATGCAGCGCCAATAATGCCGCAAAGCTCCGGGTTAGCAGCCATAGCATCCTTCCAAATATTGCGAATTGAGTAAAAAAGGAATAATTTATACTCATGGATGAATTTGAATTCGACGAAGCCAAAAGCCAGGCCAACCTGGATAAGCACGGTATCGATTTCATTGCTGCACAAGGACTATGGAAAGACCCAGACCTGCTCGAGGTCCGCGCAAAATCAGAGGATGAGCAGAGGTTTTTACTGATAGGCAAGATTGGTGAAAAGCATTGGTCGGCTGTTGTTACATTCAGGGATGCTCGTATTCGTCTGATTTCGGTCAGACGTTCCCGCAAGAAAGAGGTAGAACTCTATGAAAGCTAAAGACTTCGACAAGAAATTTGAGGGAGGTCAGGAAGATATTGTTGATGACCTGGATCTGTCCTCTGCTCGTCGTGTTAATCAGGAACAAAAACGAATCAATGTCGATTTCCCGACTTGGGTTGTGGAGTCGTTGGATCGTGAAGCTGCGCGCATTGGTGTTACCCGTCAATCGATCATCAAGGTGTGGCTGGTGGAGCGTCTTCAGGCAGAAGCTGCAAACAAGCCGCTTAATGGTGACGCCACTGGCGACCACATTGACGGGCGATAAATGTGACAAGAGAATTGCCCAACCACACTGACCAAACCTTGGCCCAGGGTTGATTTGACCCCGCCGCAAACCCCGACCATAATCCATATGAAACCAGTTTTATTTCATTTGGAATATAGTTATGGCATCTGCCGTTATCAAGCGCTTTACACCGTCGCGCCGAACTGATGATTCGCTCTGGGATGAAATCGGCTTGCCGAGCCGGGGTGAGGCTTTGTATCGCGTGGTGCGCGATGGTTTGCGCTACAGCACCTTTTGCCAGATTGCCGAGCTGGCTGGCACGGACAGCAAGCTGCTGGCGGAGATTCTGGACATTTCCCCAACCACTGCGCACCGCCGCGCCAAGGCCGGGCGTTTTTCGCCGCATGAAAGCGATCGCATTATCCGCTTTGCCCAGGCGCTGGCTGCTGCAGTCAAACTTTTCGAGGGTGACCGTGTCCAGGCGCGCAGCTGGATGCAGGCACCTGTGAAGGGGCTGGGTAACAAACCGCCGGTCGATATGCTGGCGACCAGCGTTGAGGCCGAAGCCGTGCTGGACCTGATCGGTCGCCTTGAGCATGGCATTGTGGCGTGAGCAGGGCAGTGGCAAGCCGAACCGGCTATCGCATCGTCAAACGCAAATGGGTGTCCAGCGCCTTTGATGGGGAAGGGGCAAGGCGCTTTGGTGGGCGCTGGAACAGCAAGGGTGTGCCTTGCGTCTATCTGTCATCCAGCATTTCATTGGCGGCCCTGGAAATGCTGGTGCATCTGCAATCAACTGATCTGCTGCAGGCCTACGCCCTGTTTACGCTGGAGATTCCGCACAGGCACCTGCGTGAGCTGGACGAGTCCGAGTTGCCTGCCAACTGGCGCGATGACCCGGCGCCCAGTGAAACCGCCGCCATTGGTGATGAGTGGTTGCGCTCGGGGGAGGGCATGGCCATGCTGGTTCCCAGTACCGTGGTACCGCTGGAATACAACCTGATCCTCAACCCCCGGCATCCTGCCTTTGGCGCTTGCATTGCTGCGGCCAAAGAGATTGCGTTCAACTTTGATCAGCGGCTGAAATAATCCGCCTGCACATTTCTGCATCATTGATACCGCCCCAATCACCCCACGCATGATCCCGTCCGCTTGCTTGGCAGCAGGGCCCCGCGTGCCTATGCTGTCCAATAGATGAGACACACCCAAGCAGCCACAAGAGTCTGACATGACCTTATCCTTGCCCGATGGCCTGATTGTAGTGGCCAAAGCCGATTGCCCGACCTGCCGCCTGGTTGAGCCGCTCCTGACAGAGCTGGACCAGGCAGGTGCGCTGACGGTGTTGGTACAGGATTCCGACGACTACGCCGCCGCGTTGCCCGGCACTCAGTATGACCAGACGCTGGAGCAGTCTTTTCGTTTGGGCATCGAGTTTGTACCCACGTTGATCCGGGTCGAACAGGGCAAGGAAGTCGAACGCACCTATGGCTGGCACAAAGCCGACTGGCAGGCGCTGTCCGGTGTGGCCACGCTGGGTGAGGACTTGCCGGTCATGCGCCCCGGCTGCGGTTCGAAAACCCTGGACCCGGGCATTGCCGAAGAGCTGGAGCTGGCTTTTGGCGATGTGCGCCTGCAGTCGCGGGAAATCGATATTGCCGGCGCCGATGACGCCATGGAAACCTGCTATGAGCGCGGCTGGACGGATGGTTTGCCGGTGGTGCCGCCGACCCCGGTGCGCGTGTTGCGCATGCTCAAGGGCACTGACCGAGCGGGAGATGAAGTGCTGGGCCTGATGCCGCCGGACCTGGTGCCCTGCACGGTGGAAAAAGTCGCGGTCAATGCCGTAATGGCCGGCTGCAAGCCGGAATACATGCCGGTGTTGCTGGCAGCCGTCGAGGCAGCCCTGACCGATGAATTCGGCCTGCACGGCCTGACCTGTACCACCATGTTTGGCAGCCCGATGATTGTGGTCAACGGCCCGATCACCAAGGCCATCGGCATGAACTCGGGCGTCAACGCGCTGGGGCAGGGCAACCGTGCCAATGCCACCATTGGCCGTGCGCTGCAATTGATCGTACGCAATGTGGGCGGCGGCCGCCCCGGTGAAATCGACCGCGCCACCATGGGCACGCCCGGCAAATACAGTTTCTGTTTTGCCGAAGCGGAAGACGCCGACTGGCTGCCACTGGCGCAGGAGCGAGGTGTCGACTCCGGCCGCTCGGCGGTAACCCTGTTTCCCGGGGAAGGGGTGCAGGGCATTGTTGATCAGAAATCCCGCGACCCGGAATCCCTGGCCAAATCCTTTGCCATGTCGCTGCGCACGGTCGATCATGCCAAACTGGCGATGGCTGGTGATGCCGTGTTGGTGGTTTCACCCGAGCATGCACGGGTATTTATCGAGGCGGGCTGGTCCAAGCAGCGTCTGCGCGAAGAGCTGGAACAGTTGCTGCTGGCACCGGGCAAGGATTTGATAGCCGGTGCTGGCGGGATTGCCGAGGGCATTCCCGCAAAATTCAAGGATCAACAGGTGCCCAAGTTCCGCCCGGGTGGCCTGTTGATTGTTCGGGTTGGCGGTACTGCCGGCCTGTTTTCTGCAATTATCGCCGGCTGGGCCGCATCCGGCCCGGTGGGCTCATCACCGGTAACCTGTGAGGTGAAATTATGAACGACAGCATACTGCTCGACCCTACGGCCGAGCTGGCACCGGCCCAGCGCGAGCGCCTGGCCCGGCCAGAAAGCCTGGAGGGCAAGGTCGTTGGCCTGCTGGATATTTCCAAGCCACGCGGCAACGTGTTTCTCGATCGGATCGAGGAACAGTTGAGCGCCATGGGTATCGAGGTAAAGCGTTACGCCAAACCGACCTTTACCCGTATTGCGCCGACCGAACTCAAGCAGCAGATGGCTGCTGAGGTTGACCTGCTGGTTGAAGGTCTGGCCGACTGAGGATCGTGCACGTCGTGCTGTATGCATGACATCGCCGATCTGGAGTCACGTCAGATCCCGGGAGTAGGGGTTGCCTCCAGTGAATTTGTTGAAGCTGCGGCTCTGCAGTCCAGAGCGCTGGGTTTCGATCCGGCCATGGTCTTTGTGCCGCACCCGATTCAGGACCGAACCGACGCAGAAATGCACGCCCTGGCAGACAATGCCCTGGACGAGATTTTGCGCCTGTTGCGCGCCGACGCTGACAGCGACGACACCTGAGTCAGCCATCCGAGGGGCTGCCTGATGACCGACGCAGCCCCGACGCACATGCCACGCCCGCCAGCGGTAGACACCGTACTTCGCTGGCCGGGCATGCAAGCCCTGATCGATACCCACGGCCGCACCCTGGTGCTGGATTCTTTGCGCAGCGGTCTGAATCATTGGCGTGCTGGAGAGATAGCCGATGACTCTGCGCTGGTAACCTTTGTTCAGCAGCACATCGAGCGCTTGCTGACGCCCTCCATGCGCCCGGTGTTCAATCTGACCGGTACCGTGTTGCACACCAACCTGGGCCGCGCACCGCTGCCACCCGAAGCCATCGAAGCGATGACCGCCGTGGCTGCCGGCGCGAGCAACCTGGAATACGATCTGCCCAGTGGCAAACGCGGTGATCGTGATGCCCATGTGGAAGACTGGATTTGCCGCCTGACCGGCGCAGAAGCAGCAACGGTGGTCAACAACAACGCTGCCGCCGTGCTCCTGGTGTTGAATGCGCTGGCACAGCGCCGTGAGGTGATCGTTTCGCGCGGCGAGCTGATTGAAATTGGCGGCTCCTTCCGTTTGCCCGACATCATGACCCGCGCCAACTGCAAGCTGCATGAAGTCGGCACCACCAACCGCACCCATGTCAGGGATTATGCCGAGGGCATCAATGCGCGTACCGGCTTGCTGCTCAAGGTGCATACCAGCAATTACGCTGTAGCCGGCTTCACCAAGAGCGTGACGGAAGCCCAGTTGGCGGCCATCGCTGCCGAGCATCAGGTGCCCCTGATGGTTGACCTGGGCAGCGGTTCGCTGATTGATATGCAGGCACTGGGTTTGCCGGCAGAGCCCGTGGTCGGGCAGATTCTGGCTCAGGGTGTGGATGTGGTGACCTTCAGTGGCGACAAGCTGCTGGGCGGCCCGCAGGCCGGGATTATTGCCGGTCGCGCCGACTTGATTGCCCGCATCCGCAAGAGCCCGCTGAAACGCGCGCTGCGCTGTGACAAGCTGACACTGGCTGCATTGGAAGCCGTGCTGCGGCTGTACAGCAACCCGGATACTCTGGTTGCTCGCGTGCCGACACTGCGCTTGCTGACCCGCACACAATCGGAGATCGAACAAACCGCCACAGTGCTGCTGCCGGCCTTGCAGGCCTGGGCTGGGAATGATTTCAGTGCCGACATCCACCCGGTTCACAGCCAGATCGGTTCCGGCTCACTGCCGCTGGAGCTGCTGCCCAGCGCAGCCGTGCGCCTGCACAGCAACAGCAACAACAAGCGTCTCCGCAGCCGGCAGTTGCGTGAGCTGGCCGAACGTTTGCGCCGGTTAGCGCAGCCGGTGATTGGCCGCATTGCCGACGACAGCCTGCTACTGGATTGCCGTTGTCTGGAATCTGCCGATGACCTGATTGCGCAGTTCCACGCTGACTGTGCGCAACCCCAAGCATGATTATCGCCACCGCCGGCCATGTCGATCATGGCAAAACCACCCTGATCCAGGCGCTGACGGGTAAAAACACCGACCGGTTGGCTGACGAGCAACGCCGCGGGCTGACCATCGACCTGGGCTTTGCCTGGCGGCATGACCCGCACGCCGGCGCCATTGCCTTTGTCGATGTGCCGGGACATTCACGTTTTATTCGTACCATGCTCGCCGGGCTGGCCGGTGCGGATGCAGCGTTATTGGTGATTGCCGCCGATGAAGGCCCGATGCCGCAAACCCGTGAGCATCTGGCGCTGCTGGACCTGTTGGGCATTGCGCAGGGCCTGGTGGTACTCACGGCGATTGACCGGGCCAGCAGCAAACAACGGGCAGCGACACGGCAGGCCGCGATTGAGCTGCTGCAAGGCACAACGCTCGCCAACAGCCCACTGCTGGAAGTGTCGGCCATAACGGGGCAGGGCATCGATGACCTGCAGGTGGCCATCACGGAATTGGCACAGTCGATTCCGGCACGGCACTGCACAGGTAATCCGCGCTTTCTGGTGGACCGGCGTTTCAGTGTGACCGGTAGTGGTTGTGTGGTCACCGGTACCTTGTTGAATGGCGAGCTGCATACCGACAGCCATCTATGCCTGACACCTGTTGCCGGAAGCGTGAGAATTCGCGGCATGCAAAGGGACGGGCAAGCGATCACTGCGCTGAAAGCCGGTCAGCGCGCCGCGCTGAATCTGGCTGGCGATCTGGACGCGGACCATCCGCAACGCGGTGACTGGTTGCTGGCCCCCGAGATGCACCAACTGACCGATCGCCTGGATATTTCCTTGCGCCTGTTACCGGATGCCAAGCTGCATCGCGGTACTTTACAGGTGCTTGCCGGCGCTGCCGCCAGCAGTGGCCGGGTAGTCTGGCTGGACGAGTCTGCCGGCCTGGCCCAGGTGCTGCTGGATCATGGCCTGCATGCCATTCAGGGCGACCCCGTGATTGTGCGTGAACCGGCAGCCAACCAGACGTTGGGCGGTGGCCGGGTGATTGATCCGCTTGGCCGCCAGCGCGGTCGCAGCAAACCGGAAGCCTTGTCTCGCTTGCGAGCCCTGCAACCTGTTGATTCGCCAGACATCGCGCTGGGCGTCGAACTGGCGCAGCAAAAGGAAGTGGATATAGCGGCCTTTGCCCGGCGCTGGAATCTGACGCCAAACGAACTGGCTGCCTTGCTAGCGGCTGAGCCGCTGGTGCATTTAGGGGGGCAGGCGCTGCATCCCGAGCGTGTTGCCCAGGCCGAACACAGCATCGTCCAGCGCCTGCAACAGGCACATACCGAGCAACCCGAACAGCGCGGCCTGCCACAGCATGCACTGTTGCGAGCGGCTGCCATTGGCCTGTCACCGCCCAGCAGTGGGCTGCTGCTCAAGCGGATGGTCAGCCACCAGCAGTTACAGCAACAGGGCGGCATCTACGCCTTGCCGAACCATCAGCCTCAATTGCCGACCAGCGATCTGCTGCTGTGGGAAAAAGTCGCCGCCGAGTTGAACAAGTCCAAGCTGCGCCCGCCCATTGTCGGCGAAATGGCCGAAAGCCTCGGGCATAGCCGGGAAGAGATGCTGGCCTTTATGCAACGCATGCAGCAATGGGGCTATGTGCTGGGCGTGGCACACAATCGCTTTTATTTGCCCGAACAGCTGGATGAACTGGCTGCCGTGGCCGTGGAACTGTGCAACCAGTCGCCCGATGGCGGCTTTGTTGCAGCGGAGTACCGCGATCAGTCAGGCATCGGCCGCAACCTGACCATTCAGGTGCTGGAATACCTCGACCGCGTCGGCGTGACCTGGTATCGCAAGCAGCGGCGCTTTCTGCAACCGGCATGGCAGCGTGAACAGAAACACTGATCCTGCCGGCCAATGATGGATACCCTGTTTAGCGATAAACTACGCCGCAGAGTTGGAACCTGACGCTGTCGCAGATGGCCATCCACTTCCCCGAGCGCCTGGACGAATACATCAGTCTGTGACGCTGCTGTCGGTGACACAGAGTTTTGAACACCCTCGAGCTTGTATCCTGAGGCCGCCCTCCCTTATTGTATGAATTCAGACCTTAAAACATTATTCTGCATCAGTTGGTCGCTACAAATTCTTTCGGGGATTGATATTACGTTTTTTTATGATTATTACTGCAGATGCAAGTAGTGCCAATGACAAAGAGAAAAATATAGATCTGCGAGTATTATTCGCCCTCTTTATTCCATCGCCAACCTCCAGAATCTCAATATCGCCAATAATTAAGCTTACATATCGATTTTTGTATTTTGAAAAAGCAACCTGTTTGCCAGGAAAGCTCTCTATCAACAAGTCTTCACATTGATACCTTCCAGGTAGGTTAAAAAACTCTTCAGCGCTGCTATTGATGTCATATGATATTAAAAGCTTAAGACCATTCACAGACCTTGATGTGATGCAGGCAGCCTTTTCTACCACCCCAAAATGCTGCTCAATAGAGGCTTCCTTTACATCATAATTTAACAATATAAAGAGGTCGATTGCCCATGCCGCCCATATGACTCCTAATAGAGAAATCCGGACTTTCATTTTTTATGCCCTTCCAAAGTCCTATTGAGTTCGCCAGTTGTGTGAATAGTGGAAATCACATCAGAACCTCCCACACCTAGAGAGCCCGCATTCAAACTATGGCTTGAGCGAAATAAAACACCTTTATAGGCCCCATGCAGCGATAAGGTAGCCGTCATAATATCTGCAAACGATGACATGTTCGCCGCATCTACTTCTGAAAAAACACGGTCAAGGGCCATAAGAGCTACAGGATCTTCACCCGACCCCAGATGCTCGCTTTCTTTCTGCCCGTTGAACCCTTTAATGCCCTTGATAATTTGTTCTTTCCACGGTTCGATTGTATATATGTTGACAATGTCTTTTATTAATTTCGACTACACCCAGGCACGTTACTTTTGAACTGCCATGAATTTTAATTATTAAAATATCCTCGTGCCCTAAAGAAACCAAAAAGTATGATTTATTGGCGGCATTCTCCGCAGCAAAATGTTCAACACTAAATCCTGATTTTATTGCCTCTACATACCGGTTGTGGCTATTGTAAGCAGGAGTCATTATAGAATGATCAATAAAAAAACGATCGATGAAATATACCTTTTAAAATAGACAGACAGTGAAAAATAGTTTAAGAATGCAGCAATCAATGCTGCAATCACATATATATCATCGCTATTTCTACGTGTAATCAATAGCAGGAAGATCAACAATAGAGATAGAGCTTGAAGCACAAGAGCCCACGTTCTTGAATAGATAAAATTATTTATGTTTCGGCTTCTTAATGCCACGAATAAACTCCCGCTTCACACAAAATGATAAGCACTCTTCTCATTAACGCTAATTGGAAGGGTGAGTAACTTTGAACTCATTAACCCAAGGATCTAAACTAATCTGTGGGTCGGACGGGTTGCCAGATACTGCAACACCTTTAAGGTGACCAAAGCTATGGGCATCACTAAACTCCCATTTATCTTCGAACTCCCCTCTTGCCTGTGCATCAGCAAGCTTACTATAAACAACATCCCATTGTTCGCCACAAATAAGAGTGTTCTTTCCTGTTAATTGCCGGAGCATTCTATAGCCGTTTGTTTCTGAAACATTGTTGTTTAGAACTCCGCCAATGAATGACGAGGTGTTCAATCTCATTCCTTTGTCTGTCATTTCTTGTACTGATTGGTTAAAAATCTGCTCTATTTTATTGACTTCGTCATGCGTACTGTTCGCCAGAATTTCAGGGGCCTTACCTATCGGCTAGGTTGGTCGAGCCGTCGCGCAACGCGTCGTGCAGATAACCATCCAACAATAAGCAAGAGCAAGGCCACCCCAAGAAGCTTGAACCCTTCCGGCACAAGTACACGGTCATATGCGAGTCCGATAGCTCCGCACGCAAGAGGGAACCAAGACAGCGAAGCGAGGTCACGACTCCTTACCCGAAAAGTAACTTTCAAAATACCGAACCAAAGCGTGCCTGTAACTGTCACGCCAACAAGGGCGAAAACAAGGGTTCCATCACGACTACTTGCTTCGTAGCTGGAAAGGCACGCGCCGAGTAAGATCGCAAAAAAACCAAAAAGCGCTGCGAACAGCACACCACAGAGAACTAACAACGTTTTCTTCACCCAGCAGGTTGAAGTCGGGGTTGTGCAGGTTGGCGGCGACGGTGGCGGCCCAGTCTTCCGGCGCGGCCCGGTTATCCTTGGCTCCGGTTAACGTTTATTTTGATTTTTCATGCACTTCAATACGGGAGTTCACTTCTCGGAACTGTTTCTCATATGCACCAGAATAAGAGTTACTGTATTCAAGAAAAGGCTCCAAAAGTATGTCGAGCTGCTCCTCTGAATAAATCCGCGCTTTATTGTATTCGCCAGCTTCCAAAGCTTGTAATGTGATCAGGTTCCATTTTATCTGCAAAGCCATGTTGAAATAGTATTCTTCATTCACTTTGTAGTTAATGTATTTTTTTACGCCGAAAAACAGGCTGAAGAAAAACAAACCTAGCAATAGGACTATTATCAGTTTTTTCATATGATTTCCTTATGCAAGGTTGTAGTGGGTATTGTTGCAAGTTGAGGTGACCGATGAGCAGGACGCGGCAGGCATTTTTCCTGGGCAGTAAGTTTGATACCATCTCCAGTAGCTTTGACAAGCTCTATTGACCCTGCATTTCAATATATTCTCTTTTGCCTTTTCCCAGCATTCAGTCTCTGTCTCGCATTTATGAGGGAGACTCCAGCGGCTCGGAGGGAATTCCCAAGGGTTTCCATCTGATTCTGCCTTTAAACCATATGAATCAAAGTTCATTAAAGGATTGCCATTGGCGTAGCTGTAAAAATTAATCCCCTCAGCTAGCCCAATAGGGTCCTGATTCACATATCGCCCCAGTGCTGGGTCATAGTAACGATGCCGGTTGTAGTACAGCCCACGTTCGGCCCCCACGGAGCAAAGACCCCAGCGGGCCTACACGTACATCACGGGACAGGTAGCTGCGGCTGAAGGCAAACGCGCGTGGTGCAGGCAAGGCAAAGTCGACTTCATCAGGCAGCAGCTTGGCGCCGAGCAGCGGGTTGACCGGATCGCCTACCTGCGGGAAAAGGCCTGAAGCACAATCGGCCTTGCCGAGGGCGCTGCAACCGATATAGACATTAGGCGAACCGGTGACAATGGCGCCGCCTTTGACTTGCTGGCCGACATGGCCAGCCGGCATCCCGCTGGACTCTGACATGAACATTTCCTTGTTCAGGTGGCTACTATATGGATCAGATATACCCGGGCAGGCTACCGCCGACCTCGTGGGCGCCAGAATCATAGCAACAAGCCGTAGAAAAGGTGTCAGTGGGTTGTCGGAAATGCGATGCAGTTCACGGTTTTTTTGCATGTACAGGTGTGAGCTGCTGGCACCCGATTAATGACACGCATGGCCATCAAACCAGGGAAAGGTTAATTCCACGGTACATTGAAGTGGATTACAATCGAGCTCGCCGACAAAGGTCAACGAAATACTTCAGTCCGACATTGTTTGAGGGGCTACAGCTCCCTTTGCGCGGTGTCCGCTGTTGGTGGAAAGGATCAAATGGAAGGACATCGTCCCCGGTGGGGCGCCCGGACTTCAACTCCGGTGAGATGCGCAACGCGCGTCTGGTGGGTTCGACTCCCATGTCCTTCCGCCATTATCTGTCGCTATGACAAGACATTCAGCCAATCCGTCGCAGTCCGGTTGTTGATGTTGGTCAAGTTTTCTCGCTCGGGGTTCTCCTAAGCTGATGGCATGGATACCCAACGAGGAGCTGCCCCATGCACTTTGCCTATAGCGAACAAACCCTGGCGTTGATCAATCAGGTCCGCGGTTTTATGGACCGTTACATTGTGCCGCGCATACCGGACTGGCACCGCGCGGTGGCTGCCGGCGAGTACCCGCCGGCTTTTGTCAGTGACCTCAAAGCCCTCGCCAAAGAGGAGGGGCTGTGGAACCTGTTTTTGCCCGGTCTGCATGACCATGAACCCGGTACCCGGCTGACCAATCTGGAGTATGCGCCGCTGGCCGAGATCATGGGCCGGGTGCACTGGGCGTCGGAAATCTTCAACTGCAATGCTCCGGATACCGGCAATATGGAGCTGCTGCACCTGTTTGCCACGCCCGAGCAATACCAGCAGTGGCTGTTACCCTTGCTCAATGGCGAGATTCGTTCGGCTTTTGCCATGACCGAGCCGGATGTGGCTTCATCCGATGCCAGCAACATCCAGACCTTGATCCAGCGTGATGGTGACGATTACGTGATCAATGGTCGCAAGTGGTTTATCACCAATGCATCACACCCGGATTGTGCCTTCCTGATTGTCATGGGCAAAACCGATACCGATGCCGACCGTCATCGCCAGCAAAGCATGATCATTGTGCCGATGGATGCGCCCGGTCTGGAATTGGTGCGCAATATTCCGGTGATGAACCATATTGCCCCGGAAGGGCACTGTGAACTGGTGCTGCGCAATGTGCGGGTTCCGGCCAGCAATCTGCTGGGCAATGAGGGCGACGGTTTCATGATGGCTCAGGCGCGTTTGGGACCAGGCCGGGTGCATCACTGCATGCGTGCTATCGGCATGGCCGAGTTGGCACTGGAATTGATGGTCGACCGGGCTCAGGAACGCAAGACCTTTGGCCGCTACCTGCACCAGCACGGCAGTATCGGCGAATGGATTGCCCGTTCACGCATGGAGATCGAACAGGCGCGCCTGTTGGTGCTCAAGACGGCCTGGATGATTGACCAGGTCGGTGCGCGCGAAGCACGACGCGAGATTGCATTGATCAAGGCAGTGGTTCCGGCGATGCTGGATGGTGTGGTGGATCGCGCCATGCAAGTGTTCGGCGCCATGGGGCTGACCCCGGATACGCCGCTCGCCGACCTGTGGACCGGTGCCAGGGCTTTGCGTATCGCCGACGGTCCGGATGAAGTACACCTGCGCAGCATCGCCCGGCTGGAAATCGGTGCCAGTACCGAGCGGCGCGGCTCCAGCAGTGATTATCTGACCCCGCCGGATGTGCTGCGCCACTAGGCAGGTCTGCACAGACCCGGATTGTGTCAGGGCACGAACCTGACGGGTATGTCACTGGTTTGCTTCAGGCACCAGGCGGGTTGGTCGGCAACAATACGCATGCCGCCAACCCAGCGTTGCGTGTGGGATATGCGCAGCCAGTGACGGTCACCCGCCAGAACGGCTTGTCCGGTTCGGGTCAAGGCAAGCTCCCGCTGCGGCCATTGTGCTGCCTGTTCGGCGACTATTTCCAGCAGTGGGTCGGCGGCGGTCAGTAGCGGCTGCAGCATCCACCAGAACATAAGGTCGCCCAGGTAGGGCAGCGGCTCACGGGTTCGCATAAGATGGGAGAAGACTTTGCCGACCGGGAGCGGGCCATGATCACGCACAATCTCCAGAGTCAGGGTTTCGCTCAACCCGAGCCCGGTTTCGCAGGCTGGCAGTTCACGCAAATGCCGATCCAGTGCGCGTGCCATCATGGGCAAAGCCGGGGTGCCGGTGCCGATCAACGCCACCAGAGCGTCTGGCCGATCAGCTGTGATCGCGGCCCAGGCCTGACTGCCCAATTGCAGTAATTGTTCATTCACCCTTTGCCGCTGCGGCCAAAGCCAGGCCAGCAGGTCCGGTGCCAGTTGACCAATGCCAATGAAGCGCTCAACACCCGGAATCGACTCGACGGCGATCAGCTCGATATGCGCTTTCGGCCGTTGTTGATGCAGTCGGTGGAGCAGGTAAGCCAGGATCAATTGGTCGTAACTGTCATGCTCGAACCACAGGACCAGACGTTCATAGTCATCCAGCCGGTCGAGTGCCGAATAGCTCTGACTGAGTCGTGCCAATGAATCGGCCAACGACATATCGAATGCACCCGCGAGGAATTCGGCACGGGTGTGCAGCAGCCTCTGATTATCGTCGGCAGGCACCGGGCCGATGCAGAAGGGATCGGAAAATTCGAGAAAATCGCCCTGAAATCCAGCGACTGTCAGACTGTGTCGAATATCCGAGCCGCAACGGATATGCAGGGTATGGGCATCCTGGTCACCGTGCAGCCCCGCGTGCCGGCTGGCAAAGTCCAGTGTATCGATATGCGCTTTGAGCTTTGGCCAACTGGCAAAACCACATTCACGGGCGACTACCAGTTGGGTGTCGCTCAGCTTCAATGCCTGTGGGCGGGGTGGTAAATGCTGCAATACGCGATCAATAGCCGAGGGTTCGTGGTTGCGGATCGCTTTCAGCAACTCTTTCGCGCGCTTGCGTTGCTGCTCGAGATTGAAACGGCCGTGATTGATGCTCTGGTGTGCGGACATACGATTCCCCTGACAAGCCTGTGTCCGCCCGGCAGGCCGGGATTCGCATGAGTATGTAGCAGTTGATGTGGGCGCAGCCCTTTCCGCGGACGGGGACGCCTGTCGGCGCTACGGCAAGATTCGCCGAGCGTGGAATATCTGTCAAGTCCGCAGCATCAGGCTTTAACACAGTCTTCGCGGTTGGGGTGAGTACCCATTCATATATCTGTATTGCGAATCATTATCGTTAGCAGTATCATCACCAGGCTCAACCCATTCATCAACCCGAGCCAAGGTCATGCAGTTAGCCGCGGAACCCAGTCTGGATCGACTCTACAGCAGCCACAATCATTGGTTGAAGGCTGTGGTGTATCGCCGGGTGGGCTGTACGGAAACCGCAGCGGATCTGGTGCAGGATGTCTTCATCCGTCTGCTGTGCAAGGACAGCATACCCGCAATGGACGAGCCGCGGGCTTACCTGGCACGGATCGCCCACGGCTTGATGGTTGACTACCAGCGCCGGCAAGCACTGGAGCGCGCCTGGCTGGAAAGGCTGTCGATGTTGCCGGAAGACGAAATGCCGTCTCCGGAAGAACATATGCAGATTGTCGAGTCGCTGGCACGTATCGACGCCTTGCTCGATGGACTCAAACCCAGGGTCAGCCGTGTGTTTCTGTTGTCACGGCTGGAAGGCCTCAGCTATCCGGCAATTGCCCGGCAGCTCGACGTATCCCTCAGTACCGTGGAAAAAGACATGGCCCAGGCCCTGCGGCATTGCTACCACGTATTGATGGGCTAGCCCGGTGAGTGCCGTACGCGAACATCAGGACATACCTGAAAGGGTGCTTGATCAGGCAATTGGCTGGGCGGTAATCATGGGTGACAGTAGCGTGGATGAGGCCAGCAGAGAGGCCTTTGACGAGTGGCTGCAGGCTCACCCACTACATGGCATCGCCTGGCAACGACTGCAGATGATCGAGCGCGAGTTCAGCGCCGTGCACCCACGGTTAACCAAGTCGAGCAACAGCCAAAAACACCCCTTGTCACGACAGCCTCGTGCCGACCACAGCATCGGTGTAGCCGGCGTTCTGCTGCTGGGTCTGCTGCTGGCCATGCCATTGATACTCTGCTCCCGGGTCGCTCCGGATCGGCTAATGATGGCGCCAATGCCACACTTGTCCGTTACCGGCCTGTTCTGGCTGGATGACAACCCCATTATGGCTCTGCGCCGCCATTCGCTGCAGTGTCACCGCTGTTCGCATCGGTCCATCGACACCCGCCGGGGCAGCTAGGCATTCATTTTTACGGGTTGATCAGACCTCGTTCGGCATGCTGGAGAACAATCACATTTGCCACGAGAGCTCTCCCATGTCATATCTCCCTTTCAGTCCCCGATTTTCCTTGTTGCCCCTGTGTCTTGCCATCGCCGCGGCCACCCCCGGGTCAATCATGGCGCAGGACCGCGCCACCGCCGATACCGCCACCCCGGCCACCAGTGTCGAGACGGACAATGACGCGCTGGCACTGGATACCATGGTGGTTACCGGAGCTGCCGATACAGAAGTAGCCGGTGGTCCGGTTCAGGGCTATCGCGCCAAGCGCAGTGCAACCGGAACCCGTACCGACACGGAATTGCTGCAGACGCCGGTATCGGTTCAGGTGATCAGTCGCGATCTGATGGATGATCAACAGGCGCTGAGCATGGATGACGCGCTGAAAAACGTCAGCGGGGTGTATGTCATGCAGGGCCCGGATGGCAACACCATGGATGCTTTCAATATTCGTGGTTTTCAGCTTGATGCGTATGGGGCGACTTACCTTGACGGGGTCAAGGATTTTTCCCGCTCGCCCAAGGAAACCGCCGGGCTCGAACGGGTAGAGGTCCTCAAGGGGCCGGCAGCGATCATGTACGGACGCATCGAGCCCGGCGGCATGATCAACCGGGTCAGCAAGCAACCACAGGCAGGCCATTTCACCCGCCTGCAACAGCAAGTCGGCAGCAACAACCTGTTGCGAACCACGGTCGACACCAACGGCGCCTTTACCGATGACCATCGCTGGTTGTATCGGGTCAACCTGGCGGTGGAGAATGCCGATGGCTACAAGGATCATACCGACAACCAGCGGGTTTACCTGGCCCCGCAGGCCAGTTGGCAAGTCAATGAGCGCACCCAGGTAAGAACCGGTTTCGAATATCAGAGCAATGAGCGCTCCTGGGCTTCAACCTATGGCACCATCGGGGACGCCAATGGTCCGGTGGACATATCCACCAGCACCAATCTGCATGACAAGGACGATTATTACCAGGACGACAGTCTCACCTGGCAACTGAGCTGGCAGCATGCACTGAATGATCACTGGCGCATTCAGCAGCGCCTGACTTATGTCGATCGCAGCAGCAAGGCCGAGGGCTCATCGCTCAGCGCTGCCGATCAGGATGGCAACTACACCCGCACTTACTGGGGCTGGGAAGACGAGCAGACAACCATTGCCTCGACCAATATCGACCTGATCGGTGAATTTGCTACCGGTTCGATTGAGCATACCTTGCTGGCTGGCGTCGATTACTTCGACGAAGAGTACGACTCCGGTGGCTGGGCCTCTGGCGGCACACCGCAGCCATCGAATATCCATAATCCGAACAATCACGATGCGCCCTATGATCAGGATTACAACATAAGCGATTATTGGTATGACAATCGCAACATGGGGGCGTACCTGCAAAACCAGATGGCCTTGCTGGATGACCGTCTGCATGTGTTGATCGGCGCACGCTATGACTCGGCTGATTACACCTATCACTACGGCGGCAACGGCTTCAATCCCACCGACAGCGAACTGACCTGGCGCGGCGGCGTGCTGTATCAACTCAACCCGGCGGTGGCGGTCTATGCCAGCTATGTCGAAGGCTTTGGCAAATCGAATTTCAGCTGGGGCAGCGGTGAAATCTTTGACCCGCAGACCTCGCATCAATATGAAGTGGGTACCAAGCTGCAGCTGACACCGGAACTGAATCTCACGGTTGCGGCCTTTGAACTGGTCAAGGACAACCTGACCATGGCCGATCCCAATGACATTACACGCACCATCCTGGCTGGCGAAGCCACAAGCAAGGGGCTGGAGCTTGATCTGACCGGGCAGCTGACACCCAACTGGAAGATGGTGGCCGCCTATGCCTACACGGATGTGCGCTATACTCGCTCGGACCAGTTTCAGGGTGAGCGCCTGCACAGCATTCCGCGGCACGGCGCCAGCCTGTGGAACACCTATGCTTTCGGCTCCAGCGGTTGGGAGGTTGGCGCAGGCCTGACATATCGCAGCGAGCGGCTTGGCGTGCAGCAAGGCAACCAACCTGCGCTGTATCCCTACACCATGGATGCCTACACGCTGGTGGACATGATGGTCGCCTACGAATTTCCGCTGCGTGATATGACGGCAAAAGCCCAGTTGAATGTAAACAACCTGACCGATGAGGTTTATCACCCGGCTACCTACGGCCGCAACAGTCGGATCGATCAGGGCGAGCCGCGTCGGATAGTGGCTTCTCTCAACCTGTCGTTCTGATTTTTTACGGGTTTGTTCCGCTCGCTCGGCATAGAGGTACATCACTTCTATGCCGAGGGTTGAATTCATGTCACAGGTATTGCTTTCCACTGGTTCCGTTGCCCGTTATTCCCTGCTGTCGCTGAGCATCGGCCTGGCAATTGCCGGCGCAACTCCAACCTGGGCGCAGGACAAGACAACAGGGCAGGGTGACGATTCCATTGCCCTGGATGCGCTGACCGTTACCGGCGAGGCGGCTGACCGGGCAACTACCGAAGGCACCGAATCCTATACCACCGGTGCAATGAATACCGCCACCCGACTCGACCTTTCGGTTCGCCACACGCCACAATCCGTCTCGGTAGTCACCCGGCAAATGATGGATGACATGGCGCTGGAATCCATTACTGATGTGGTCAACATGACGACCGGCGTTTCATCCAAGACCATCGACAGCTCGCGCAGTGGATTCTCGGCGCGGGGTTTTGATATTACCAATCTGCAGATCGACGGCGTGCCAACAACCTGGAGCAGTGGCTGGGCCGCGGGTGAAACCGAAATGGACACCCTGATCTACGACCGCATTGAAATCGTTCGAGGCGCCAGCGGACTGATTTCCGGTGCCGGCAATCCCTCGGCGGCGATCAATCTGGTCAGAAAACGTGCGGACAGCAGAGAGTTCCGCGGTTTTGTCAGTGGTAGCGCCGGCACATGGGATCGCTATCAGGGCTCGCTGGACATGTCCAATGCATTGAATGAAAGCGGTACTGTGCGTGGCCGGCTGGTTGCCAGCTATCTGCAACAGGACGATTCCTATATTGATCTGGAAAAAAAGCAGAAGTCCGTACTCTACGGCACGCTTGGCTTCGACCTGAGCCACAGTACGCTACTGAATATTGGTGCCAGTTACCAGGAAAACAACCCTGAGGGCTCCATGTGGGGTGGCCTGCCGACCTGGTACAGCGATGGCACGCGAACCGACTGGAGCCGCTCCAGCACTACTGCTGCCGACTGGACGGAATGGAGCTCCAGACACACCACCTATTTTGTCAATGTCGAACACCAGTTCGATAGCGGTGCGCGTCTCTATGCGGCATACAGCAAGAGCCTCAACGAGGGTGACTTGCGCTTGCTGTATCTGTCCGGTGCGCCCGACCGGAACACCGGACTGGGCATGAATGCCAGCCCTACGTGGTATGACGTCGAGCGAGAGCAGGACAACCTGGATATCTATGCCAGCTTGCCGTTCAGCGCGGGTGGGCGAGACCACGAAGTGACCGTTGGACTCATGCATAGCAAGCAGGAACTGGTCAACGACCGCCGCGCTCGCCTGAGCGTTCCGGCTGTAGGTGATTTTCATGCCTGGGATGGCTCTTATCCCGAACCTGAGTGGGGGCCATCAACGACCTATACCACGCAGGACACCGAACAACTGGGTGGCTACGCCGTCGCACGCCTGAGCCTGGCTGATCCATTGCAGCTGATTATCGGCAGCCGTATCAGCAACTGGAAAACCAGCGGCATGAAATGGGACGGCTCGCAGTACAGTTTCAAACATAACCAGGTACTGACGCCCTATGCCGGGCTGATCTATGACATCAATGAACAGTATTCGGCCTACATCA
The DNA here is from genome assembly GCF_900105655.1 of Halopseudomonas salegens. Taxonomy (NCBI): domain Bacteria; kingdom Pseudomonadati; phylum Pseudomonadota; class Gammaproteobacteria; order Pseudomonadales; family Pseudomonadaceae; genus Halopseudomonas; species Halopseudomonas salegens. The sequence continues at coordinate 1,523,143 of NZ_LT629787.1, read as the reverse complement.
GCTACTCGGATATTTTCAATCCACAGGATTATCAGGATAGCAGCGGGGATTACCTGGACCCGCTGGAGGGCAAGAACTATGAAGCCGGACTCAAGGCCGAGTATCTCGATGGCCGACTGAATGCATCGCTCGCAGTATTCCGGATCGAACAGGACAACCTGGCTCAGCCGGATGTGGGGCAGGTGGTACCTGGCGGCGTCGCCCAAGCCTATTATCCGGCCCAGGGCACTACCAGCGACGGCTACGAGATCGAACTGTCTGGCGCCCTGACCGAGAACTGGAACCTCTTGATGGGCTGGGCTCAGTTCAGCGCCAAGGATGCCGAAGGTGACTACGTCAATACGCGCTTCCCGAGACGTACGGCAAATCTGTTCACCACTTACCAATTCGATCGCTTGACCCTGGGTGGCGGATTGAATTGGGAAGACAGCAATTTTACCCGTGCCAACAATCCTTTGGGTCAGGCGGAAAAGCTCGAGCAGGACGCCTACGTCCTGGTCAACGTTATGGCTCGCTATCAAGTCAATGAAGCACTCAGCGCTCAGCTGAATATCAACAACCTGCTGGACAAGAAGTACTACAGCCAGATCGGTTTCTACAGCCAGCATGCCTTTGGCGCACCGCGACACGGCAATCTGACCGTCAAGTACAGCTTCTGAACATCACTTTTTCTGCGCTGCAGCAAGGCGGCGCAGATATTCATGGATTATGGAGATATCCCATGTGGCAATGTAAAAGATTGGCTGTCTGCGTCGGCCTCGCCGTCGCTGGCATGACGGTTTCAGCTGCGCAGGCAGAAGAAACATCCGAGCACAACCATCAAGGCGAGGCAAAAGCACTGTCGCCCATGACAGTCACTGCAGAGAGTCGCTCATCCGACGGCACCACCGAAGGCACCGGCGCCTACACCAGCAGCACTATGCGCTCGGCTACCGGCCTGGGGTTGTCACCTCGGGAGACGCCCCAGTCCGTGGCAGTTATCACCCGTCAGCAAATGGACGATTTCGCCCTCGGCGATGTATCCGCAGCCTTGAGTCACACCACCGGCATCAGCGTCAATCAGGCCGAAAGCGACCGGGTATTCCCATCGGCCCGGGGCTTTGCCATCACCCATGTGCAGTTTGACGGCACCCCGGTGGCAGCACAGAGCAGCGTTGAAGGCGATTTTCTCGCAGACACGGCGATTTATGACCGGGTGGAGATTGTACGCGGTGCCGCCGGGCTCTTGAGCGGGGCCGGCAACCCGTCAGCGGCCATCAACCTGGTGCGCAAGCGACCCACCCATGCGTTTCAGGGCAGCACTGCACTCAGCGCCGGCAGTTGGGACAAATACCGCTTCGAGACCGATGTGTCCGGTGCCTTGACCGACAATGGCCGTTTGCGTGGACGTTTGGTGGCGGCCTACCAGGACAACAAATCCAATCTCGATTTTCTTGATCAGCAGCGCAAGGTGCTCTACGGGGTCGGCGAGCTGGACCTGACCGATGACACCATGCTGTCCGTGGGATTTGATTACCAACACCAGATTTCCGATGGCACGACCTATGGCGAGCCGGTTCCACTGTTCTTTTCCAATGGCCAACGTACCGACTTCTCTCGTTCGACCACCACCGGCACCGACTGGACGGTCTGGGACAAGGAACGCAGCATCTACTTTGCCGACCTGGTGCACCAATTCGGTAACGGCTGGACCGCCAAGCTGTCGGCCAGCCACCTGCAGGGTGACTATTTCGGGCGAATGCAGTATCTCTCGGGATACATGGACCAGGACACCGGCACCGGTTTCAATACCTCGCTCAACAGTTTCAGCGTGGATCGCAGCCAGACCGGCATCAACCTGTTCGTCAATGGTCCATTCGAATTGCTGGGGCGCGAGCATGAACTCATCCTCGGCTGGAATCGCGCACGGGAAACCAATGACCGTGAATGGTATGACCCGCTGACCACACCCGCCCCGGGCAGCTTTTTCGACTGGAATTACCCCCGCCCGGTGTTTCGCGATGAAGCATCCCGCTTTCGCAAATCGACGACCGATCAGTCCGGCTATTACGCAGCAACGCGCCTGAGCCTGACCGAAACCCTGTCTCTGGTCGCCGGCGTGCGGATCAGTGACTGGAAGCGACAGGAGTGGGTCAACCGGCAAAAGACGGATGAATACCAGCATACCGATGAAGTCAGCCCTTATGGTGGGCTGATCCTGGACATCAATCCGACCTATTCCCTGTATGTCGGTTACAGCAGCATCTTCAATCCCCAGTCCAACCGTGATGTCAGCAATCAGGTGCTGGCTCCGGTTGAAGGCACCAGCTACGACGCGGGCATCAAGGCTGCATACTTCAATGACCGCCTGAATGCCTCGCTGTCGGTGTTCCGTATCGAGCAGGACAACGTTGCCGAGCCGGACCGCATGATTGACGGCGAGCAGCGCTATCGCGCACGCAACGGCGTTGTGTCCAAGGGGTTCGAAGCTGAAGTCTCCGGGGAAGTGGCTCCCGGCGCGCGGCTGTACGCGGGCTATACCCACCGCAAGGCAGAAGATGCGCAGGGCAGGGCCGCATTGACCTACGAGCCCGAAGACATGCTCCGCGTGTCCGGCACCTACGATCTGTCGGCGGGGTTGGAGAGATCGGTGGTGGGTGGCGCGGTTCGCTGGCAGGGCGACATCTACAAGGAAAACTCCGGGCCCAATGGTGAAAAGGCAAGGCAGGGCAGCTATGCCGTGGTGGATCTGATGGCACGCCATCAACTGACCTCTGCGCTGACGGCCAGTCTGCATGTCAACAACCTGCTGGACCGTACTTATTACACCACCTTTATCTATAACGGAGGTTTCTACGGTGCACCAAGAAGTGCCGAGCTGAAACTGCAATACGACTTCTGAGCATCTTTTTCATTTATTTTTTACGGGGTGAGCAGGGTTGGTTCGGCATTGAGTTGAATACTTCGTTGTTACGGACTTCAACCATGACTGCAGTAGCGAAAAAAACAGACTTGAACAGCACCAACGCATCCCGGAAAACCCGGACATGAGTCGGCTGCGAGTGGATGTCTTGCTCAGGGTGTTGATCGCCCTGGTCGGCGGTTACCTGGTTGCCAATCTGGGTGCGGTTGCACTGGCTACCCTGATGCCGCTGGCCCGGGTCGATGCTGCTCTGATTGCGATACAGCTCAGCTTTGCGGTGTACACCGGCGCCATCATTTGGGTGTTTGCCGCGCGCAGTGCCGGGCGAGCCTTCATCGGTTTGCTGCTGGCGGCCCTGGTGTGCCTGCCGCTGGTCTGGCTGCTGATCAAGGATATGAAGCTATGAAGGATGCTTTTCGTCAATCCATGGCCTGGCTGCATACCTGGGTAGGTCTGCTGCTGGGCTGGATCCTGTTTTTCATGTTCGTGACCGGTTCGGCGGGCTATTGGGATACCGAAATAGACCGCTGGATGCAGCCGGAGTTGCCTGTCGCCAGCCCACAGGTGCCCGCCGCAGAAACCGTAGCCGCAGGCTTGCAGCGATTGGCACTGGTCGCGCCACAGGCCACCCGCTGGTTCATTACCCTGAGCGGCGACAGAAACAACCCCTATCCGAGCCTGTTCTGGCAGGGTGCGGAGGGCAGTGGCAACGAGCAACTGGACCCGAACACGGCGGCGCCCCCGCAGGCACGGGATACTGGCGGCGGTCAGTTGCTGTATCAGATGCACTGGCGTCTGCATTATTTGCCCCGATCGGTTTCCGACTGGATCATCGGTTTTGCCACCCTGTTCATGTTGCTGGCTCTGGTGACCGGCATCATTGTGCACAAGAAAATCTTCAAGGACTTCTTTACCTTTCGCCGGGGAAAAGGCCAGCGCTCATGGCTGGATGCGCACAATGTTGTCAGCGTTATCAGCCTGCCGTTTCAGTTGATGATCACCTACTCGGGCCTGATCTTCATGATGTTCCTGTACATGCCGTTGACCGTGGTGGCCTTCTACGGCGCCGATGCCGACAGCCGCGCCAGGTTTCAGCAGGAGGCCTTCGTGACGCCTGCGCTGCCCGAGCCGGCAGGCCAGCCCGCCGTGCTGGCGAACATGGAACCCATGCTTGAGCATGCCGCCACGCTCTGGCCACAGGCGACCCTGGGGTATGTGGATATTCGCCATCCGGGTGACGCCAACGCCCGGGTGATCCTGGCCACCAGCAACGCTGACGGCCCCGCACGCAGTCGCAGTGCCCTGGTATTTGACGGCGTCAGTGGTGAACTGATCGAACATCGACCGGCAGCAGACGGGGCAGGGCGCTACAGTCGTGAGTTGCTGGTGGGCCTGCATGAAGGCCTGTTTGCCGGTGTATCCCTGCGCTGGCTGTACTTCTTTTCCGGATTGCTCGGGGCCGGCATGCTGGCGACCGGGCTGATTTTATGGACCAGCAAACGCCGTCAGCGCGCCGAGCGAACCGGTGCGCGGCATGCTGGCCTGCTGCTGGTCGAAAAACTGAACATTGCCACCATTGCCGGACTACCTGTGGCGATAGCTGCTTATTTCTGGGCCAACCGACTGCTGCCGGTGAGCTGGGAAGGGCGGGGCGACTGGGAAGCCCATTGCATGTTTGCTGTCTGGGCTGGCTTGTTCCTGCACGCAGCCCTGCGCCCGACTGCACGCGCCTGGGTCGAGCAACTGACGGCTGCTGCCCTGGGTTTCGCACTTCTCCCCCTGTTGAACGCGCTGACGACCGAGCGACATCTGCTGAGCAGCCTGATGGCTGCTGACTGGGTCTTTGTCGGTTTTGAGCTGAGTGTTCTGGCCATCGGCGGTGCCCTGGGCATAACCGCGTGCTACCTGTATCGCCGAAATGTCACTCGAACGATGCAGGTTGACGCCCGTCACCAACCCGAACAGCCCGCAGTTTTGCTTGAGGGGCAATCATGATCTGGAGCCTTGTCGCAGCTTTGTTGCTGGCACACGCGGGGCTGAGCTGTCTGGCCCTGGCTATGCTCAAACACCGCAAGCAATTATTGCCGAGACGTCAGCTGTCCGCACCGGCTTGCCGACTGATCCGTCTGAGCGGCTGGGCAGGCTTGCTGGCTTCGGTTGCCGTATGCATCCACGGGGCTGGTATCGGAGAGGGGCTGCCCCTCTGGTTCGGCTTGTTCAGTCTCGCGGCACTGATTCTGATTCTACAGGTAGCCTTTGCGCCACTGATGGCTGCCCGTTTTGCTTTGTTGTCACTGGGTATGGGGCTTGTTGGCCTGCTATTGCGGTGACAAAAGAACCTGTTCTGCAGCCATGACGGCTGCTGAAGGTATGCAGTAATCAACCATCAAAGGAGAATTATCCATGCAAGCACCCATTCGCGTATTCGCCGGTATGCTGATCCTGAGCCTGAGCGCCATGAGCTGGGCCCACGACCACGAACGCGTCGACCATTACCAGCCAAAAGCGTCCGAAACCCTGGAGCAAGCGGTTGAGAATCTGAGTGAATACAACAGCAAACTGGCAGAAATTCTGGCCAAGGACGAGCTGAGCGGCGACGACCTGAACAACGTTCATCAGCTGAGCTACACCCTGGAAGAAGCACTGGCGAAAATTCACACTGAACTCGCTGACGTTGCCGACGTTCTTGAAGAAGTTCATATCGCGTCTGAAAAGTCTGACCCCGCCACAGTCAAGGCACGTGGCCAGGTCTACCTGGACGTTACTCGCACTGTTGTCGAGTAACATCGCATCCCGGGCGCAGCGAACCGATCCGCTGCGCCCGTGTTGAGGCGCAAAATACGCTATGAAATGCAGATTATCGCACCCTTGATGCGGTAAAGTAGGGCAGCAGACCGATAGACAGGACTCCCTATGCTGACCCATCTCGATAGTCAAGGTCGCGCCAACATGGTGGATGTCACCGCCAAGGCAGTGACAGCCCGTGAAGCCGTGGCCACCAGCCGTGTTCGCATGCGCCCGGAAACGCTGGATCTGATTCAGAGCGGCGGCCATCCCAAGGGCGATGTGTTTGCCGTTGCGCGCATTGCCGGCATTCAGGCCGCCAAACGTACTCACGAACTGATTCCCCTGTGTCACCCGCTGATGCTGTCGAGCGTCAAGGTCGACCTGTTTCCGGAACAACCCGACGCCGTTCGCATTGAAGCACGCTGCAAGCTCGCCGGGCAGACCGGGGTGGAAATGGAGGCGTTGACTGCCGCCAGCATCGCCGCCCTGACGCTCTACGACATGTGCAAGGCCGTCGACAAAGGCATGGTGATCGAGTCGACTTGCCTGCTCAGCAAGCAGGGCGGCAAGAGTGGTGACTACCTGAGAGAGACTGACGCATGCTGACGCTGAATTACTTTGCCCGTTACCGTGAGGCTCTGGGGGTCGGGGAAGAACAACTGGCCTGCTCGGCTGAATGGGCTACGATCGCTGATCTGCGCGACCATTTGCTGACCCGTGGCGATGCCTGGCACGTTCTGGCCGAGCCCAAAGTCATGTGTGCGCGCAATCAGGATATGTGCAAGCTGGATACCCCCATTGCCGATGGTGACGAGATCGCTTTCTTCCCGCCGGTCACCGGGGGCTGATATGGCTATTCAGGTGCAGACCGAGTGCTTTGATCCCGGTCAGTTGCTCAACCAATTGCACGCCGATCAACTCGGCGCAGGGGCAGTCGTCGGCTTTGTCGGCTATGTGCGCGATTTCAATGATGGTCAGGAAGTCGCGGGCATGCTGCTGGAACATTATCCGGGTATGACGGAAAAGGCTTTGGGCAAGATTGTCGCCGAAGCTGAAGACCGTTGGCCACTGCTGAATGTGGATGTTCTGCATCGGGTAGGGCGCCTGGAGCCCGGTGACCCCATCGTTTTCGTTGGCGTCAGCTCCGCCCACCGCCAGGCCGCCTTTGAGGCCTGCAACTTCGTCATGGATTACCTGAAGACCCGCGCGCCTTTCTGGAAAAAAGAAGATACCGCCGACGGCGCACGCTGGGTGGACGCGCGCGAGAGTGATGATCAGGCGCTGAAACGCTGGCAGTAACTGCTGACGGGTTATCTCCAATGCGCCGGGCCGGTACCTCCATCGGGCAATACCAGCCAGCCACAATAGTCGCCATGCTGAAGTCTGACTTATCTGGAGGTCCGACTCATGGCGCACTTGGCAGCATCGGTTTTTGTCCCCTTGCAGGTAGCCATTCTCACGGTCAGCGATACCCGCGTACTGGAAACGGATGATTCAGGCCGCACGCTCAGTGAATGTGTGCAATCGGCCGGGCATCGTCTGATCGACCGGCAACTGGTACCGGATGATATCTACCGGTTGCGTGCCCAGGTGTCACAGTGGATCGCCGATCCGGCCGTACAGGTAATCCTGATTACCGGTGGTACCGGATTTACCGACCGGGACAATACCCCGCAGGCCATTGGCCCGTTGCTGGACAAGGTGATGGATGGCTTTGGCGAGCTCTTCCGGCAACTGTCATATCAGGAAATCGGCACTTCAACCATTCAGTCCCGTGCCCTGGCGGGTTTTGCCAATGGTTCACTGGTGTGTTGCCTGCCAGGCTCACCGGGAGCCTGCCGCACCGCGTGGGACGGCATTCTGCATAGACAGCTGAATAGCACCACGCGGCCTTGCAACGCTGTAGCTCATCTCTACCCGGCGAACAGTCAGGTCTCGACGTCCTGTTGCGGGAGCCGGTCATGAGCCAGTGTGACTGCAGCGATGCTCAACCACTGATGCCTTTGGAAACTGCGCTGGCGCAATTGTTGGCTGAACGACCACCCATGCCCGGTGGTGAATGTGTGCCTTTGAGTCAGGGAACAGGGCGCATTCTGGCGCAGGATCAGTTTGCCCGCTTTGATGTACCCGCCTGGGACAACAGCGCGATGGATGGCTATGCGCTGTGCGCGACTGACCTGGGTACGACGGGTGGCTATCTGCCCATGCATGGGCGGGTAGTAGCCGGCAATCCGGCTACTGTGCTGCCACCCGGTACCGCCATGCGTATTTTTACCGGTGCACCCTTGCCCATAGGGGCCGATACGGTCATGGCGCAGGAGGACTGTCATCTTGAGGGCAATCAAGTCCTCTTGCCTGCTCCTCTTCGTGGCCGGCATGTTCGTCTGAAGGGCGAAGAACTGCGCCGGGGTGACCCGTTGCTCGGCAAGGGACATCGCCTGCGAGCTCAGGATATTGGCTTGCTCGCCAGCCAGGGTATGCAGCAAATACCGGTCTACAAGCGCCTGCGGGTAGCAATACTGAGTAGCGGCGATGAACTGCGTGAGCCCGGGCAACGGCTGACAGGTGGGCAGATATACGATGCCAATCGCTATACCTTGCAGGCCTTGCTGCAGGGATGGGGAATTGAAGCCATTGATGCCGGATGCATGGCCGACGATCTTGTTGCGACGCGCGAGCGCCTGGCGGAGCTGGCTCAAACGGCCGATGTTCTGATCAGCTCAGGCGGCGTGTCGGTAGGTGAAGAAGATCACCTGAAGCAGGCGGTGCGCGAGTTGGGCACGCTGCAACTCTGGCGTCTGGCCATTCAGCCAGGCAAGCCGCTGGCCTTCGGCCGTGTCGCAGGCAAACCCTGGATGGGCTTGCCAGGCAATCCGGTGGCTGTCCTGGTAACCGCCTTGATGGTGGCTCGACCCTGGCTTATGCAGGCGCAAGGCTTGCTGCACGACAGTATCAGCGCGGACCGGATACCAGCCGATTTTCACTGGCAGGTTGCACGCCCGCGACGCCAGTTCCTGCGGGCCAAAAAGGTGGTTGATGATGCTGGAGAGAAAATCAAGCTACTGGCCAACCAGGGCTCGGCCATGCTGAGTACAGCATGCTGGGCGGATGGTCTGGTGGAGATAGAGCCACACCGGACCTTTGCGCAGGGTGAACTGGTGCGGTACTGGTCATTCACCCAATTATTGAACTGAAGCACCGATACGGAGGCAAACGATAATGGCCAATCAGGCTCAACCCTTGATTTATTCCTGTTCTGGTTGCTCGAATGTCGCCCAGTTGGCAAACAGCCTGGCGGTTCGTCTTGATCGCGCGGGCATCGCTGACATGTCCTGTATTGCCGGGGTAGGCGGCGGGGTGCCGGCACTCGTCAAGCAAGCCTGTTCGGGGCGAAAGATCATCGCCATTGATGGTTGTCGCTTGCACTGCGTCAAGGCTTGTCTGGCACGTTACCAGGTTACTCCGGATGAGCATGTGGTGCTCAGTGATCTTGGCTTGCGCAAGCGTTATGGCGAAGATTGCTCGGAAGAGCAGACACTGTTTCTGGAAGACATGCTGGTAGAACGTGCCTGGGCACTGAAAAAAAGTGACTGAGGGAGCTTCCCCGGGCAGTCAGTTCAGCTGGTTTTCAACGACCCACACCGCTGCTTCGGTGCGGGAGCGCATGCCCAGTTTATTCAACACTCTTTTCACATGAACCTTGACCGTCCCTTCGGTGATATCCAGCTTCCGGCCAATCATCTTGTTGCTTTGACCTTTGGCAATCAACTTGAGCACATCCTTTTCCCGTTTGGTCAATGATGCAGCCGCGTTTTGCTGCCCCTTGGCCGGTCGCTCGCGAATAGCCTGCGCCAGTACCCGGGTAAGCTCTGCACTCAAAGCCATTTGCCCATGTGCTGCCTTGCGGATTTCATCCACCAACTGGTCGGCATCCATATCCTTGAGCAGGTAACCGTCTGCGCCTTCGCGCAGAGCTTCAAGCACGTGGGCATGATCATCTGACACGGTAAACATGACAATGCGCGCATCGCAGCCTGCATCACGCAGTTGCCGCACGGTTTCCAGACCATCCATGCCCGGCATGTTGAGGTCCATCAGGATCAGGTCCGGTTCTTCCTGCGCTGCCAGCAGCAGGGCTTCCGGGCCACTGCCGGCTTCGCCCACCGGTTGCAGATCATCTTCCAGCGCCAGCAAATCCCGTAGCCCGCGGCGCATCATCGGGTGATCATCAACCAGGAGAATGCGGGTGGTTTCTTCATCACTCATTATTGTTTGACTCCTGTTTCAATGGGATACGGCGATAAGCGGGTGGAAAACTCAGCCAGATACGCGCGCCACCCTTATCGCCGGTGTCGATGCTGACACTGCCGTGCAAACCCTCTGCGCGCTCACGCAAAATGGTCAAGCCGTAGTGACCGCTGGGGCTGACGTCGGTATCAATACCGATACCGTTGTCTTCGATCTGGATCTGAATTGTGCCACTGCGGTCCTGGTACAGATTCAGCCAACACTGACTGGCCTTGGCATGCTTGAGCACGTTGCTCAGAGCTTCACGTATCACCTGCAAACAATGGATTTCTTCGTTGGGCGAGAGAGGGCAGTGATCCAGCTGGTAATGGAAGTGAATCAGCAGCCCGGAATTGCTGCTGAATTCGTCCACGGTAGCCAGTAGCGCAGGTTTCAAACCCGGGGCGTTGACCTTGATGCGGAAGGTGGTCAGCAGCTCGCGCAGTTGTCGATAAGCCGCATTCAGACCCTGCTCGATTTCCCCCGCAGTGGCGTTCAGGGTATCCGTATCAGCACCTCTGGCCGCCAGTCGCTTGAATCTGGCCACCTGCAACTTTTGCGCGGAAAGGGCCTGCGCAAGGGAATCATGCAGCTCGCGGGCAATAACGGCGCGTTCTTCCATCAGCGCCAGGCGAGCCTGCTGATCACTCTGGCTGGCCAGACTCAATGAAGCTGCAAACAGGTCGGCCAGGGTAGTCATCAGCTGCTCCTGCCAGGGCTCCAGTGCCTGCTCGGCTGGATGCTCGACCCGCAGGGCACCCAGCTCACTGTTTCCTGAACGCAACTCGAAACCGATCAGACGATTGCCATTCGCCAGCAGCCCCTGATTGGAATGAGCGGGGCAGTTGTCGCATTGCGGAAGATTGCAGTAGTAGGGCGGTAGAAGGTCCAGTGAACTCATCGCGGTATGGCTGCCGACCTCGCCCGGCCGGTTCAGGCACAGGCTGACAGGGCCACTGCCGAGCGTCTGCTGCACTTTCTCAAGTAGCTGCCCCATCATTTGCGCCGGGTCCTCCGGCTTGCTGTACAACATGCGCGCACCGTTGAACAACAGATGCAGGCTGGCATTGCTGCGCCGCAGTTCGGCAGTTTTGTCACTGACCTTCTGTTCCATTTCGGCATAGAGTTCAGCCAGTTCCTGGCTCATCTGATTCAGGGTGCGAGCCAACAGGCTGAGCTCGGTGTCGCCAGCAACCTGGACGCGGCTGTTGAAATTGCCACCGCCAATCTGTCGGGCCATCGCGGTCAACGCCCGCAGTGGGCTGGCCAGGTTGTTGTGCAAACGGTAAATCAGCAGAAACGCAATCAGCACGATGATGAACAGCGTGCCTACCTGCAGCACACGAATCACTCCCAGTTTGCGTTCGGAGGCTAGCTGCAGATTGCTGACAAAACGATCCAGCTCTGAAGTAAAGCTATCCAGCTCGTTACGGTAGAGCTCCAGTCGAGGGGGCTGAGTCGCCAATCTGGGGCGCATGACCTGAGACCAATGCTCGAGTATCTCCGCGTAATGCGCGGGCAAAGAACTGTCAGGGTGTCGCCGAACAGTCGAGCGTAAAGCCGACGAGGTCAGTGTTTCGTCCAGTTGATTCAAGTGCGCCTGCAACAGCTGCGGATCATTCTGACTGGCAGTCAACGCCAGCCGATAGGACTGCATGCGCAAGCTGCCGGCCTGGTTGATGGCTGCGGCATCGCCACCCAAAGCTTCCGCCATGTACAGGTTACCCAGGAGACTCAGCACCGACACGGCAATGATGACCACAAAGGCCAGCAGGGTGTGAAAAACCACCGAATGGCGAGGCGTCAAAGAGTCGGACGGTGTATTCAGCATAAGTGCTCGCGAACATCCAATGGGTTGGTCTCGATTGTGCGCCAGCCAGAGGTTTTTGCAATGGCTACGGGTAGGTATCTCCAATAACTCGCATCGCTGTCCCGTCACCAGAGGATCAAGCCACCTCAATTTCAACTCATTGAATTTATTGATATTGACAGCTTATTTCGAGGTAACCAGAAAGAGGTACATGCCACCTTGCTGCTCTGCCAGCCCGGTTCCCGACTTGATTCAGATCAATTTTTATCCGCTTGCATCAGCTTAGCGTGCAAGCCGTAAAGCCGATTTGTTTGGTCGGTCCCGACTGATTCAAGTGCGAGGAAGCACCATGAGCAATATCGAAAAGTGGGATGTTGAAGACCCGGTTTTCTGGGAGACAACCGGCAAGCGGATTGCCAACCGCAACTTGTGGATCTCCATTCCCAGCCTGCTGATGGGTTTTGCCGTCTGGTTGATGTGGGGCATTGTCACGGTACAAATGATCAACCTTGGTTTTCCCTTTGCTCCGGGAGAGCTGTTTACTCTGACCGCCATTGCCGGCCTGACGGGCGCCACCCTGAGGATACCGGCTTCGTTCATGATTCGGATCGCCGGCGGTCGCAATACCATTTTCCTCACCACGGCCTTGTTGATGATACCTGCAGCCGGGGCGGGCATGGCGTTGCAGAACCCGAACACACCGCTCTGGGTGTTCCAGTTACTGGCCTTTCTCTCCGGCATTGGCGGCGGCAACTTTGCCTGCTCCATGAGCAATATCAGCACTTTTTTCCCGAAGAACCAGCAGGGCCTGGCCCTGGGCCTGAATGCCGGGCTGGGTAACTTCGGGGTCACCACCATGCAGATTCTGATACCACTGGTGATGACTGCGGGGGTATTTGGTGCCTTCGCCGGGGGCTCGATGGTGTTGACGCAGGATAGCGGCACATTGATCGGAAAAATTCCCGCCGGTACCGAAACCTGGATACAGAATGCCGGCTTCGTCTGGCTACTGTTTCTGGTGCCTCTGGCCTTTGCCGGCTGGTTCGGCATGAACAACCTGCTGCCCATCACTCCCAACCCGGGCAACCCGATCAGTGCTTTCGGCAAGATATTGGGGTTATACGGTGTCGGCTTCCTGACTGCCGGGGTCGGCTTGTACCTCTACCTGCCGGAGCCCGTCGGGCTGGGTGTCCTCAATATGTGGGTAGCCATGGTCCTGATCATGGGCGGCACGCTGGGCATGCTGCGGCTGTTGCCGGGCAGCATCAAGCCCAATATCAAGCGACAGTTTGCCATTTTCCGCGACAAACACACCTGGTCGATGAGCATTCTGTACATCCTTACCTTCGGCTCTTTCATTGGCTTCTCAATGGCCCTGCCATTGTCCATTACGGTGATTTTCGGATTCATGAATGAGGTGGGAGCCGATGGCACGGTAAGCCGTATAGCCAACCCGAATGCACCCAGTGCCTTGACCTATGCCTGGATAGGCCCCTTTATCGGCGCCCTGATTCGCCCGCTTGGCGGCTGGATTTCGGACAAGGTCGGTGGCTCGATCGTTACCCAGGTTATTTCAGTGGTCATGGTCCTGGCCTCTGTCGCTGCCGGCTATGTCATGCAACAAGCCTATGGCGCGCAACAGCCTGAAGAATTCTTCTTCCTGTTCCTGGTGCTGTTCCTGGTGATATTCGCGGCATCCGGCATCGGCAACGGTTCGACCTTCCGCACCATCGGCGTGATCTACGACCGTGAAAAGGCCGGTCCGGTACTCGGCTGGACCTCTGCGGTTGCTGCCTATGGTGCCTTCGTCGCGCCGATCGTGATCGGTGAACAGGTCAGAGCCGGTAGCCCGGAGGTGGCCATGTATGGTTTTGCCGTGTTCTACGCGCTCTGCCTGGTACTCAACTGGTGGTTCTATCTGCGCCCAAATGCCTACATCAAGAACCCCTGATCAGTGGAGAAACAACATGCGCATCATGATTGCTTACGACAACTCGCGTAACGCTCACAAGGCACTCGAAGCAACGCTGAATATGTTCGCGCCACTCAAGCCCGTGATCATTCTGATCGGGGTAGTCGAGGGCGCGCTGGATACCAGCGATGGCAGCTCCGAGCTGTTCAACCAGCAAAAGGCCGAGTTTCAGGGATTCCTGCGCCTGGCGGCTGACCGGGTCAGCCAGGCCGGCCTGAACGCCGAGGTCATTCTGGCTGAAGGCGATGCCCGCAAAATGATCCTCAAGGCTGCCGAACACAAAAAGCCCGACCTCTTGGTCATTGCTCGCCACAGCAATGAGCCTGATGGCGGCTTTATTTCTCGCTCGCTCAATTTGTTGGTCGATGAGCTCGATTACATGACCTTTGGCAGTGTCAGCGCATTTCTGGCGCGTCGCGCACCCTGTCCGGTCCTTATCCAGGCCTGCCCCTGAATGACAAGGAGTATTGCGCCATGAAAGTCGCAGATGTCTTCAAATGGAAAAACCCCGAGATCCGGGCCCTGCACCTCACCTGGATAGCGTTTTACATCAGTTTTTTTGTCTGGTTCGGGATGGCACCACTGGCATCCAGCATGTTGAAAAGCGTCAACTGGCTGACCCCCGATGACCTGAAACTGTTTGCCATTGCCAACGTTGCATTGACCATTCCGGCACGCGTGGTTGTCGGCATGGCGCTGGACCGTTGGGGGCCACGTCGGGTTTTCTCGGTATTGCTGGTGGTGATGGCCTTGCCGGCACTGTTCTTTGCCTTTGGCGATACACGCACCCAATTGCTGGTTGCCCGCCTGATTCTCAGCTCGATTGGCGCCAGCTTCGTGGTGGGTATCCACATGACAGCCATGTGGTTCAAACCCAGGGACATCGGCTTTGCCGAAGGCTTCTATGCCGGTTGGGGCAATTTTGGGTCGGCTGCCGCAGCGATGACCTTGCCGGCTATCGCCATTCACATTTTCGGTGGCCCGGAAGGCTGGCGCTGGGCAATTGCCAGTTCGGCCATGATCATGGCTGCCTACGGTATCTATTACTGGTTCGCCATAACGGACGGCCCGGTCGGCACCGTGCAACACAAGCCCAAAAAAGCCAGCGCCATGGAGGTCAGCACCTGGGCCGATATGATCAAGCTGATCATCTGGACCATCCCCATGATCGGGGTGCTCGGAATTCTGGTCTGGCGTATTGAGGATCTGGGCTATCTCTCTGCAACCGGTGCTGCCATCTGCTATGGGGCGATCGTGCTGGTAGTGCTGTACCAGATTGTGCAAATCCTGCGCGTCAATGTGCCGCTGTTGAAGAAGGGGGTTCCAGAGGACGACAAGTATCCTTTCAACAGCGTCGTTGCCCTGAACTCGACCTACTTTGCCAACTTCGGCGCTGAGTTGGCGGTGGTTTCCATGTTGCCGATGTTCTTCGAACTGACCTGGGGACTGACGCCAACCACAGCCGGCCTGATCGCTGCGTCCTTTGCCTTCGTCAACCTGGTGGCTCGCCCCATGGGGGGGCTGGTTTCCGACCGTTTGGGCAACCGCCGCTTTGTGATGCTGGCCTATATGCTCGGTATCTGTGTGGGCTTTGTCTTCATGGGACTGCTCAACGAGAAATGGCCGCTACTGATTGCAATTGCCGTGACAGTAGCCTGTTCGGTATTTGTCCAGGGCGCGGAGGGCGCCACATTCGGCATCATTCCTTCGATCAAGCGGCGAATCACCGGCCAGATTTCCGGCATGGCGGGGGCCTACGGCAATGTCGGGGCTGTCTGTTACCTGACCCTGTTCACCTTTGTAACCCCTTCGCAGTTCTTCTTCATTATTGCTGGCGGAGCATTCGTCAGTTTCATCATCTGTTTCTTCTTGTTGAAAGAGCCAGAAGGCGCGTTTTCCGAAGAGTATTACGTCTCTTCGGTGGACCGTGAACTGGCTGATCAGCGTGCACGTGAGGTGATCGCAAAATGAATATGACCCATTACTCCAATGCCGGCCAGCCGGCTGAAGTTTGCCTGGAACGAGGAGAAACAGCATGAGCCACTTACTCGATCAGCTTCGCTTCTTCAAGCGCAAACAGGATGAGTTTGCTGACGGCCACGGCGAGACCCGTATCGAGTCTCGCGACTGGGAAAATTTCTACCGGGCCCGCTGGCAGTACGACAAGATCGTGCGCTCGACCCACGGGGTGAACTGCACCGGTTCCTGTTCCTGGAAGATTTACGTCAAGAATGGCCTGATCACCTGGGAGACCCAGCAGACCGACTACCCGCGGACCCGACCGGACCTGCCCAACCACGAGCCACGGGGCTGCCCGCGCGGTGCCAGCTACAGCTGGTACATCTACAGCGCCAACCGCCTGAAATACCCCAAGGTGCGCAAGGCGCTACTGAAGCTGTGGCGCGAAGCCCGCACCACCATGGCGCCGGTGGATGCCTGGCGCAGCATTGTCGAAGATCCGGCCAAGGCGACGTCCTACAAGGCTGAACGCGGGCTGGGCGGTTTTATCCGCTCCAGCTGGAACGAGGTCACCGAGATCATTGCTGCGGCCAACGTCTATACCGTCAAGCAGTACGGCCCGGATCGCGTGGTCGGCTTCTCGCCGATTCCGGCCATGTCGATGGTCAGCTACGCCGCAGGCAGCCGCTACCTGTCGCTGATCGGTGGCGTGTGCCTGAGCTTCTACGACTGGTACTGCGACCTGCCACCGGCCTCGCCGATGACCTGGGGCGAGCAGACCGACGTGCCGGAATCGGCCGACTGGTACAACTCCAATTACATCATTGCCTGGGGATCGAATGTCCCACAAACCCGTACGCCAGATGCGCACTTCTTTACCGAGGTGCGTTACAAGGGCACCAAGACGGTTGCCATCACCCCGGACTATTCCGAGGTCGCCAAGCTCACCGACCTCTGGCTGAACCCCAAGCAGGGCACGGATGCGGCACTTTCCCAGGCGTTCAATCATGTGATCTTCAAGGAATTTCACCTGGAAAAGCCCAGCGCCTATTTCACCGATTACGTGCGGCGTTATACAGACCTGCCGATGCTGGTACTGCTGGAGGAAGCCGAGAAGGGCTACAAGCCAACGCGCTTCCTGCGCGCCTCGGATCTGGACGATCAGCTTGGTCAGGACAACAACCCCGAGTGGAAAACCATCGCGGTCGACAGCACCACCGACCAGTTGGTCTCGCCCCTCGGTTCGATCGGCTATCGCTGGGGCGAGTCGGGCAAGTGGAACATCGAAGCCCGCGAGGGTGGCGAGGGCCGTGAGGTAGTGCTGCAGCTCAGTCAGATCGACAACGGCGAAGTGGTCAATGTCGCCTTTCCGTACTTCGGCGGCCAGTTGCACGATCACTTCCAGCAGGCCGATGGCGAAGAGATCCAGTACCGCCACCTGCCCAGTCGCGTGCTTACCCTGGCGGACGGCAAGCAACTGCGCGTCGCTACCGTGTTCGACATCCAGGCGGCCGGACTGGGCATCGACCGTGGCCTGGGTGGTGCCAATGTTGCCAGCAGCTATGACGACGCCAGCGTACCCGGTACACCGGCGTGGCAGGAGCAGATTACCGGGGTCAGCCGCGAGAAAGTTATCCGCGTGGCCCGCGAGTTTGCCGACAACGCCGACAAGACCCAGGGCCGCTCGATGATCATCGTCGGCGCGGCGATGAACCACTGGTACCACATGGACATGAACTACCGTGGCCTGATCAACATGCTGATGTTGTGTGGCTGTGTGGGACAGTCCGGTGGTGGCTGGGCGCACTATGTAGGACAGGAAAAACTGCGCCCGCAGACCGGCTGGCTGCCGCTGGCCTTCGGTCTGGACTGGAACCGTCCACCACGGCAGATGAACGGCACCAGCTTCTTCTACAACCACAGCTCGCAGTGGCGCCACGAGAAGATGAGCGTGCACGAGATCCTCTCGCCGCTGGCCGACAAGTCGCAGTTTCCCGAGCACATGCTCGACTACAACATCCGCGCCGAGCGGGGTGGCTGGCTGCCGAGTGCGCCGCAGTTCAACCGCAACCCGCTGGCCATTTGCCGTGAGGCGGCCGCCCTGGGGATGGACCCCAAGGCCTATGCGCTACAGAGCCTGCAGGATGGCAGCCTGCGCTTCGCCTGTGAGCAGCCGGACAACAGCGATAACTTCCCGCGCAATATGTTTATCTGGCGCTCCAACCTGCTGGGCAGTTCGGGCAAGGGCCATGAGTACATGCTCAAGTACCTGCTGGGCACACCAAAGCACGGGGTCATGAACGAGGATCTGGGCAAGCGTGACGGCGTCAAGCCGACCGAAGCCGACTGGGTAGAAGAGGGCGCCATCGGCAAGATCGATCTGGTGACCACTCTGGACTTCCGCATGTCCTCGACCTGCGTGTACTCCGATATCGTGCTGCCGACCGCGACCTGGTACGAGAAGGACGACATGAACACCTCGGACATGCACCCCTTCATTCACCCGCTGTCTGCGGCCATCGATCCAGCCTGGGAGTCTCGCTCCGATTGGGATATCTACAAGTCCATCGCCAGGAAGTTTTCGGAGATCTCCGCAGGAGAACTGGGGGTCGAGCAGGATCTGGTCACCATCCCCATGCTGCATGACAGCCCCGGCGAATTGGCTCAGCCCTTTGGCGGGACCGATTGGAAAACCGCCGGTGAAGTGCCGGTACCAGGCAAGAACTGCCCGAACATGGTGGTGGTGGAGCGCGACTACCCCAACACCTTCAAGAAATTCAGCTCCCTCGGTCCGCTACTGCAGAAGCTCGGCAACGGCGGCAAGGGTATCAGCTGGAATACCGATCACGAGGTCGAGTTTCTCGGTCAGTTGAATCATGAGGTACTGGAGGAGGGCATCAGCCAGGGGCGTCCGCAGATCAACACGGCCATCGACGCCTGTGAAGTGATTCTGTCCCTGGCCCCCGAGACCAATGGCCATGTCGCGGTCAAGGCCTGGGAGGCGCTGTCGACGTTCACTGGCCGTGACCATAGCCACCTGGCGGTCGGCAAGCAGCATGAGGCCATCCGCTTCCGCGATATCCAGGCGCAGCCGCGCAAGATCATCTCCAGCCCGACCTGGTCTGGCCTGGAAGACGAACACGTGAGCTACAACGCCTGCTACACCAACGTTCACGAGTACATTCCCTGGCGCACCATTACCGGCCGCCAGCAGTTCTTCCAGGATCACCCCTGGATGCAAGCCTTCGGCGAGCAACTGATGAGCTATCGGCCGCCGGTCAACACCCGTACCACCGGCTATGTCATGGGCAAGAAGCCCAATGGCAACAACGAGATAGTGCTTAACTGGATCACCCCGCACCAGAAGTGGGGCATCCACAGCACCTACTCGGACAACCTGATCATGCTCACTCTGAGCCGTGGTGGCCCGATCATCTGGCTGTCCGAGGTCGATGCGGCCAAGGCCGGCATCGAGGACAACGACTGGGTCGAGTGTTTCAACGCCAACGGCGCCCTGGTCGCCCGGGCGGTGGTCAGTCAGCGGGTGATGGAAGGGATGGTGATGATGTATCACGCCCAGGAACGCATCGTGAACATGCCCGGCAGTGAAATGACCGGTACCCGCGGTGGCCATCACAACTCGGTCACCCGGGTGGTGCTCAAACCGACCCACATGATCGGCGGCTACGCCCAGCAGTCATGGGGCTTCAATTATTACGGCACTGTCGGCTGCAACCGCGACGAATTCGTTGTGGTGCGCAAGATGGACAAGATCGACTGGCTGGATGACGTCGAGCTGGGTGGTCTTGGCGGCGACGCGCTGCCACAACCCCTGCCACAGGATATCGAGTGAGGAACCGGCCATGAAAATACGTTCACAAGTAGGAATGGTACTGAATCTGGACAAGTGCATCGGCTGCCACACCTGTTCGGTCACCTGTAAAAACGTCTGGACCAGTCGCGAGGGCATGGAGTATGCCTGGTTCAACAATGTCGAGACCAAGCCCGGCATCGGCTACCCGAAGGAATGGGAAAACCAGAGCAAGTGGAAGGGCGGCTGGAAGCGCAACGCCGATGGGTCGATCAATCCGCGTATTGGCGGCAAGTTCCGAGTGCTGGCGAACATTTTCGCCAACCCGGACATGCCGACCATCGACGACTATTACGAGCCCTTCGATTTCGACTATCAGCACCTGCACACCGCGCCGTCATCCAGGCACCAGCCGACTGCGCGGCCACGTTCGGCGATCAGTGGCCAGCGGATGGAAAAGATCGAGTGGGGTCCCAACTGGGAGGAAATTCTCGGTACCGAGTTTGCCAAACGACGCAAGGATCAGAACTTCGACCAGATCCAGGCGGACATTTACGGCGAATACGAAAACACCTTCATGATGTATCTGCCACGGCTGTGCGAGCACTGCCTGAACCCGACCTGCGCGGCCGCCTGCCCGAGCGGCGCGATCTACAAGCGCGAAGAAGACGGCATTGTACTGATCGACCAGGAAAAGTGTCGCGGCTGGCGCATGTGCATCAGCGGCTGCCCGTACAAGAAGATCTACTTCAACTGGAAGAGCGGCAAGTCGGAGAAGTGCATATTCTGCTATCCGCGTATCGAAGCCGGCATGCCGACCGTTTGCTCGGAAACCTGCGTCGGTCGCATTCGCTACCTGGGTGTGCTGCTGTACGACGCTGACCGTATTCACGAAGTGGCGAGCATGCCCAGCGAGCAGGATCTGTATGAAGGGCAACTCAGCCTGTTCCTCGATCCCAATGATCCTGCCGTGATCGAACAGGCGTTGGCCGACGGCGTATCCATGTCGGTGATCGAGGCTGCCCAGCAGTCGCCGGTGTACAAGATGGCAGTCGACTGGCGTCTGGCGCTGCCGCTGCACCCGGAATACCGCACCCTGCCCATGGTCTGGTACGTGCCACCGCTATCACCAATCCAGAATGCCGCGGAGGCGGGCAAGGTTGGCATGAACGGCATCCTGCCGGACGTGGACAGCCTGCGCATCCCCTTGCGCTATCTGGCCAATCTGCTCACCGCTGGTGACGAGCAGCCGGTCAAGCTGGCGCTCAAGCGGTTGCTGGCCATGCGCGTGTACAAGCGCTCGCAGCAGGTCGATGGGGTAGAAAATCTGGCCGTACTGGAAGACGTCGGCCTGACCAAAGCGCTGGCGGAAGATATGTACCGCTATCTGGCGATTGCCAATTACGAGGACCGCTTTGTGATTCCCAGTGCCCACCGTGAAGAGGCCATGAGTGAAGTCTTTGCCGAGCGCAATGGTTGCGGGTTCAGCTTTGGCAGTGGCTGCAGTGGCGAGTCGGAGGTGAACATGTTCGGCGGCAAGAAAGCGACCCGTCGGGATGTTCTGAAAACCGTGCAGATCTGGGAGGAATGACGGTGAAAATTCTCAAGGTGATATCCCTGCTGATGGATTATCCGACCGAGCTGCTGATGGAGGCCAGGGCCGAGATCGAGACGGCAATCAGTGACGCCCGTGAGATCAGCCCGCAGCAGCGCGAGGACCTGTTGACTCTGCTGACACGTCTGGCAGATAGCGAACTGCTGGACGTGCAGGAGGCCTATACCGAGTTGTTCGAGCGTGGCCGCTACCTGTCGCTGCTGCTGTTCGAGCACGTGCACGGGGAGTCGCGTGACCGCGGTCAGGCCATGGTCGACCTGCTGGCCGAATATGAAAATGCCGGCTTCGCTATCGGCGTCAAGGAGTTGCCTGACTATATCCCGCTGTACCTTGAGTTCCTGGCAACTCAGGACAATGAGGAAGCACGGTTCGGGCTGGGCGAAGTAGAACATCTGCTGGCCTTGCTGGCCAGCCGACTGGAAGAGCGTGGCTCGGACTACGCGGCCTGCTTCCGTGCGCTGCTGCAGATTGCCGGCACGGTGCCCGAGCTGGCCATGGCGGCCATTCGCGAGCAGGTGCTGGAAGAAGCGCCGGACAACAGCCTGGAAGCACTCGACAAGGAGTGGGAGGAAGAGCAGGTCACCTTCCTCAATGGCGACAGTGTCGCAGCCTGCGGCACCCGTCCGGCCAATGTGCAGGCGAAGGAAGAGATTGCCGTACCGGTGCACTGGGTGGATTTCAATGACAAGGCCGTGCCGGCTGGCAGAGCCTAGGAGATCAGCATGAACAATATCAACCTACTGTTTTTCGGAATTTATCCCTATGTGGCGCTGGCGGTACTCATCATCGGCTGCTGGGCACGTTTCGACCTGTCGCAGTACACCTGGAAAGCAGGCTCAAGCCAGTTCATGCGCGATAAGCACATGCGCCTGGCCAGCAACCTGTTCCATATCGGCATCATTGCCGTGCTGGCGGGGCACTTTGTCGGGCTGTTGACGCCTTCAGTGGTCTACGCACGCTGGTTGAGCAATGAGAACAAGCAGCTGATGGCCATGGTTATTGGTGGCTTCTTCGGACTGATCTGTCTGGTGGGCCTGGTGATGCTGATCTGGCGGCGGATGACCGACCCCAGGGTACGGGCGCAGTCCAGCATCTCCGACATCATGATTCTCTGGGTGCTGCTGGTGCAGTTGTTGCTCGGGCTGTTCACTATCTACGTATCAACCGCACACCTCGACGGTTCGCAGATGGTACTGCTGGCCAACTGGGCGCAGCAGATCGTGACCTTCCGCCCGCTGCAGGCAGCGGCAAGCATCGCCCCCGTTGGCCTTGCCTACAAGCTGCATGTCTTCCTCGGGATCACCTTGTTCGTACTGGTTCCCTTTACCCGCCTGGTGCATGTGGCCAGTGCACCGATCTGGTATCTGGGGCGCCGTTATCAAATCGTGCGACGCAAGGCTTGATTGCCTGCGCCAATCATCTCGAGCCAGACATTCAATGAGGACAATGCGATGAACAACAGTACCGTCATAGCGTCCAGCGCCAAACCGGCCTGGCCATTGATCAAGGTAAACGGCGTCGAGCTGGATCAGGATGTGCTCGGCATGGAAATGCAGTACCACCCGGCCGAGTCACAGGATGAAGCCATGTTCCTCGCTGCGCAGGCACTGGTGATACGCATGCTGTTGCGCCAGCGGGCAGAGCAACTGGAACTGCAGGCATTACCTGCTGCGGATGAAAGCGAGGAAGAAGCTCTGATCCGGGTATTGCTGGAGCGCGAAGTGCAGGTGCCGGACAGCGACCCGCAAAGCCTGGAGCAGGTCTATCAGAGCAATCTGTCACGCTTTTGCAGTGCGCCTCTGGTGCAGGCCCGGCATATCTTGCTGGCCGTAGCGCCGGATGACACTGTCGGGCGCAGCCGCCTGCGTGACGAGGCGATTGCGCTGATCGCCGAACTCAAAAGCAATCCGACCCGCTTTGCCGAACGGGCAAGGGATCTTTCGGCCTGTCCATCCCGAGAGCAGGGCGGCGATCTTGGGCAGCTCAGCCTCGGGCAAACCGTGCCGGAGTTTGAACGCCAGTTGCTGCGCTTGCCCACAGGGCTGGCAGGGCAGCCACTGGAAAGTCGATACGGTTTCCATGTAGTGGAGGTGCAGCAGCGAATTGAAGGGCGGCAGCTGCCATTTGCGGCGGTGCGTGAATCGATTCGCGAAGAGCTCGACGAGCGGGTCTGGAGCAAAGCCGTCGTGCAGTATCTGGAGACGTTGATCGGACAGTCCCGGATTGAAGGCATCGCATTACGTGCAGCAGCATCACCTTTGCTGCAGTAGGGGGCTCTTGTGTCGCAAGCAGATGAACAGCAGGGCCTGATAGACGGGCTGGGCAGGCGTATCGACTATGTGCGCATGTCAGTCACAGACCGTTGCGATTTTCGCTGCGTCTACTGCATGTCCGAGGACATGACGTTTCTGCCACGGCAACGGGTTCTCAGTCTCGAAGAATTGCAGCGCCTAGCGGCGTTGTTTGTTCGGCGCGGGGTAAAGAAAATTCGTCTTACCGGGGGCGAGCCACTGGTTCGCCGCGGCATCGTCGAGCTGTGCGCAAAGATCGCCGCGCTGCCGGGCCTGCGTGAACTGGTGATGACCACCAACGGCTCGCAACTGGTCAAACTCGCTCAGCCATTGGCGGACGCAGGGGTCAAGCGATTGAATATCAGCCTGGATAGTCTGGACCCGGACAAGTTCAGGGCGATCACCCGCACCGGGGACCTGCGGCAGGTACTGGACGGCATAGAGGCCACGCGGCAGGCTGGTTTTCAGCGTACCAAGCTCAATGTGGTCGTAATGAAAGGGCGCAATGAAGAAGAGGTGCCGGCACTGGTTGATTACGCCCTGGCACACGATCTGGATGTGACCTTTATCGAGGAAATGCCGCTGGGTCATGTTGGTCGCTCACGCGGTGAATCTTTTTGCTCCAGCGATACGGTGCGTGAAATCATTTCCCGACGTTATCGGCTGTTCGAAAGTACCGAGAACTCTGGCGGGCCGGCTCGCTACGTGCGTGTGGAGGGTTTTCCGGACAGTCGCATCGGCTTTATCTCGCCGCACTCGCACAACTTCTGCGACAGTTGCAACCGCGTGCGCCTGACGGCGGAAGGTCGCCTTCTGCTGTGTCTCGGCCATGAAAACAACGTTGATCTGCGTAGCCTGGCACGCCGCCATCCCACCACCGACACCCCGCTGCATCAAGCCCTTGATCGCGCCCTGCAGCACAAGCCGGCCCGCCATGAGTTTGACGTTGATCAGGTTCAGATTCTGCGTTTCATGAATGCCAGCGGCGGTTGAGCACATGCTTCCATGCCCCTTGCCCGGCACGATGTATTGACGGCATGGCACAACATGCCTGAACAGGGTCAGGCAAACTCGGCAAGCAACCGGGAGAGGCTGGGAATGGAAATATGTCGAGCCCGGCCGGCAATGAGTCCACGGGCGCGCAAGGTGGCCATGGCACGGGAAAGGGTTTCCGGTTTGATGGACAGACGGGAAGCGATCAGGCCTTTGGGCAACACCAGATCAATGTCGGCACTGTCATCTTTTTGCTGCCTTACCTGACTGACCAGATAGAGCGTCAGTCGCTGGGTTGCGTTCTGCAAACTGAGGTTTTCCAGCTCATCGAGACGCTGATGCAAGCGGATGCTCAGATGCCCCAGCAGATGCAGGCACGTTTTGGGGTGAGTTTCCAGCAACTCCAGCATGAGGCGATTGGAAAAACTGACCAGATGAACGGGTTCCAGCGTTTCGGCACAGACCGGGTAAACGCTGTTTTTCATGAACATGACAGCTTCCGCAAAGGTGTGACCGGCAGCAATGATCTCAACCACCTTTTCTTTACCGTCGGCGGAAGTCCGGAATAGTTTGACACTGCCAACCAGCAGCATAAAAAAGCGCTCGGCCTGTTCACCCTGACGGATAACAACTGTGTGGGCGGGATACTCACGAAACTGTGAGTCGGCCAGCAAGGCTTGCTGGTGGTCCGGGCTGAAGTGAGCCAGCAAAGGATGGTGCACCACTCGCTGGCGTTGTTCTTGACTCAGGGACATCAGAGTATTCCGGTGAGCATTTAATGCAGGATAATTTTACCGGGCAGATTTAACCATGCCTCTGTCGAGGTACTCAGCAGCTTGCCCGGTCTTGCCGCTAACCGGGCTTGCCGTCCGTGCGAGGTCGACACAGCATGGGGCCGTAGTGGTAAAGAAACAGAACAAAGGCAGCACTCCAGCACAGGCTGGCCAGCCAGAAACCATAGTGCGGGTAAAAGCTGCCCAGACCGACACGCAAAGGCACGGCCAGATTCAGCAGAACAAAGCCCCAGGTCATGGTTGCCGGCGGCTGCAAAGGCCGGCCGGTATGACCGAGACTGACCCGCGCAATCATGGCCAGAATCAGACCGGCCATGGTACCAATCGTCATCAGATGCAGCCCCTGGCTGAAGCTGTTGGCCCAGCCCAGATGCCAGGCAGCCAGTGTCAGCATGCCCAGGACCAGCCAGGCA
Organism: Halopseudomonas salegens; assembly: GCF_900105655.1. Classification (NCBI taxonomy): domain Bacteria; kingdom Pseudomonadati; phylum Pseudomonadota; class Gammaproteobacteria; order Pseudomonadales; family Pseudomonadaceae; genus Halopseudomonas; species Halopseudomonas salegens. The sequence goes on along the minus strand of NZ_LT629787.1, from coordinate 1,497,509 downwards.
TAAGCCAGGTGCAGTGACCAGAGCAAAGGTACCTGCCAGATGCCCGGCTGATACCAGTTGATCAAGCGCGTGAGATGTCCGGCTGCCAACAGCACAAACACCGCGCTCAGCCATGGAGTGGCCACCAGACCAATGCCCGGCAGGTGCAGCACGGCGAGAAACACCGTACCCAGCAACAGGCCATTGTCCAGCCAGGGCAGGGGCTTTGCTGCCTGTTTTGAGCCGAGGCCGTTGGCGGTAAAAAAGGGGATAACCCGTCCTGCTATCAAGGTCACAAGCGCAATAACCAGCCAGATTGCCGCCAACACGCCCTGCCGGTGCAGGGCGTAATCGTTCTGAAGAAGGCCGAGGTGACTGACCAGATTGGCCAGCCCCAGCAGAACCAGTACCACCACAATGGGATAGTTGCGGCTCTGCCGTACGGGCAACAAAAATCGCAGCATTATGCCGGCCAGCGCCAGGGCAAAGCAGACATCAACAGCTGGCAGCAACCAGGCCGGCGCATTAAACAACCAGGCCAGGCGAGCGGCAAGCCAAAACAAAACCAGGCCACCCAGGGGCCAGCCAGAGAGGCCGCGACGGCCAGTCCAGTTCTGGACAGCAGTCAGCAAAAAACCGGCCACAATGGCCATGACAAAACCGAACATCATTTCGTGACGATGCCAGCTGAGCCAGTCGGCATAGGGCTGATGGTCCACCAGGCCGAAGAGGGCGGCAACCCACAAGGGGGCCGCTATAACGGCGTAGGCACTGCCGGCAAGAAAAAAAAGCCTGAAGCCGAGCTGCAATAAAGCCATAAGGTATCTCCCTGGTATGCCGCCATAGTCGGCAAGGCGCAGACAGAGAGCAATACTTATTAAGAGGTACTCCATGAGACATCTGGGCCAGGAGCATGAATGCAGTAAGCTGAAAGGACACGTTATACAGAGATGTCGCAATGACCTACTTGCTGCTGAAGACTGCACACTTGCTGATGGCAATGGCGTTTATCGGAACCCTGTTCTTTCAGGTAATGATCCTCTGGCCGGCGCTGCAAGGCTTGCAAACAGACGGACGCCAGCAATTGAGTCAACGCTTGAGTCAACGAGCCCGGCAGGTAATTCACTGGGTCGCCCTGGTGCTCTATGGCACAGGTATCGCCTTGGCCTGGCCTTATCGGCACCTGCTTGAATCACCCCTGGCCAGCACCTTTGCATTATTACTCAGCCTCAAATTATTACTGGCCGTATTGATTATTGTGCACTACCTGGCCTTGATCCTGTTGCGCCGCCGTCAATCTATCGCAGAGCGCGGCATGTACCGGCTGAATGTCAGCCTGCTGTTGCACGCCATGCTACTGGTTTTTTGTGCCAAAGCCATGTTCATGCTCTGACGGCCTTGATGACAAATGTGTCCGCGCCAGCTTGGGCTGTCAGGTTATTTACGTGTATTCTAGCGAGCTGCCCAACAACCATCACAAGGAGCGTGCGCACATCGGTTGCGCCATACATCTATGAATAAACCCGTTATCGGATTGGTAACTGCGGCAGCCGTCGTAGCTGTCGGTTATCTGGGAACACAGGCTTACGTCGGTTACCAGGTAGAAAAACAGGTGCAACTGATCAATCAACAGTTGGTGGCGCACGACGAAGTAATCGTCAATAAGCTCGAGTATTCCAAAGGCTGGGGTAGTGGCGAGCTGCATTATGATCTGGTCTATCGCCCGGCGCCGGGCAATCCCTGGCATCAGGTGCTGGATGAGCTGCTACCAGTAGCAGAGCTGAACTGGCAGGGTAGCGCCGACGTTGATCATGGCCCCTGGCTGCCCGGCCATGGCTTTGGCCTGGCACAACTGCAGGGGACAATACCCCTGCCGCAGATGCTTCGCCCCTGGTTGACGGAGTATCCGGAACAAGCACCGATGATCAGTTATCGCGGTGAAAGCCATATTGACAATACTTTGAGCTTTACGCTGGAAGCAATTAATTATAAAGGCTCAATAAAAGATCCCGAGGGAGATAAAGAGGCCCTCTGGGAACACACAGGCGCTTTCTTCAGTGCTCGCATGCATCCCATCGAGCAGCAGCTGACGTTGATGGCAAAGCTGGATGCGTTGCATCTGAATATCCCCGAGGAATCAGTAAGCCTTGAACTGGATGGTCTGCGGTTGGACGGTGATTCTTCTCGCCTGCAGCCTTATGTCTGGTTGGGCGATGCCAGCCTGACGCTGGATAATTTCAGTATCACGTCCGATGAAAATCAGCTGGGCATGGAAGCATTGCGACTCGCAACGGATACCGTGCAGAACGGCGACAAGCTGGACTCCACGGCTGAACTGAGCCTGGGCCCGATCACTGTAGATGATATGCGCCTGGGTGAGACCCGTCTGCGTTATTCGGTTCTTGGTCTGGATACACAGGGCTATGCCGACCTGATGCACAGCCTGAATCAGATCAATGACCCGGAAGACCTTGAACAGTATTGGCCCGGCCTGCGCCCGCAACTGGAGCGTATTCTCGCTGCGCAGCCGAAAATGGCGATAGATGAATTCAGCATCAGCCTGGGCGAGCCCTTCAATGCCACCGCCAGCCTCAACATGGATTACTTTGGGGACGGTAAACTTGATGCCAGCTTTGCCGAGACCGTCTGGGATGATCTGAACATAGCCGGGCAGGGGCGTCTGACTGAAAGCGCCATCAATAACATGATCGAGCTGGTGGTTGAGCAACAAAATGCTGAACTCGGTGCTGATGATCAGGTCATGATGAAGGAAATGCTGAAAACGCAGTTTACCCAGCAAATGCAGAACAATCCCTTTGCACGCCCGACTGACGATGGTTACGAGTTCGCCTTTGCGCTGCGTGACCGCATGCTTACTGCCCACGACGAGCCGATCATGGATCTGGCAACCTTGATGGCTATGGGCCAGGCCTTTATGCCGCAAGGCAGTGCAGGCAATCAGGCTGCCACGCTAGAGGGCCCGATTGAGCTGTCAGCAGGATTCAGTCCTGATCCTTTCGTGATCAGCGCCGTATCGGGTGGTGATAACATGGTCGATGAAGCCTATGGCGAGGGCTGTGTCGGCTATACCGATATGTCTGCGGCGAACGTTGAGCTGAGTTATCAGGCAGACGCATTTCCACTGATCATTGAAGCCAGCGCACCGACCGATACAGCACTGGTCATCATGGCGCCGGATGGCAATGTGTATTGCAATGACGACCGCTCGATGTATGAACTGGATCCACGCGTTATCTTCGAGACGCCGGATAGCGGTGATTACTTCATCTGGCTGACCGATCTGGATGGCGAGCGCTCTCAGGCGGAGATCAGCATTACCGAAATCTTGCCCGAGATCCAATAAAGCAGAGTGATCCTGTCATGAGCTTCAGCCTCTGGCTGACACTGGTTGCCGTCTGCGCCCTGGGCGCCGCAACTCCGGGGCCAAGCCTGGCTCTGGTGTTGCGGCATACCTTGCAGGGCGGGCGGTCCAGCGGCATTGCCGCCGCCCTGGCCCACGCCCTCAGCGTGGGTGTCTATGCGCTGCTGACAGTACTCGGGCTAGGGGCCTTGTTGCTGGGTCAGCCCTGGCTGTTCAAGACCGTTACCCTGCTCGGTGGTGCCTACCTGTTCTGGATCGGTTTTCAGGCGTTGCAAACCCGGCCCACGGCAATCAAACCCGACGAGTTCAACCCCGATCAGCAGCGCAAGGCATGGCGCGACGGCTTCCTCGTCGGTCTTGGCAATCCCAAACTGATTCTGTTTTTTCTCGCCCTGTTCAGTCAGTTTGTTTCACCGGAACTGGATTGGCACGGGCACTTGCTGATCATTCTGACTGTCATGCTGATTGATGCCGGCTGGTATCTGGTGGTCGCAGTGGTATTTTCCCATGCACGCTTTCTGCCCTGGCTAGAGCGCCGCGGACACTGGTTCAACCGCTTTGCCGGGTTGATCTTGATTGGCCTAGCCTTGCGCTTGATAGTGCAGGTCCTGCTTGAACGCTAAAAGTTCCGCTGACATCAAAACTTCATAATCCAGTAACCCCCCTGTCATCCAGCGTTTCCATACTCACCCTCAGTCGAATAACGACACGGCGCCGGCCAAGGCTGACGCTATTTCACACTGAAGGAGAGTTATGATGAAGAAGAAGCTGCTTGCGGTTGTTATTGGGGCTGCCGCTGCAATGCCAATGATGGCATCGGCTGATGTATCCATTTACGGTCGTGTTCACATGTCGTTGGATCATCTCGACAATGGTAACGACTACAAGGAAGTCAACGTTTCCAGCAACTCATCGCGCCTGGGCTTCCGTGGCAGCCGTGAGGTTGGCGATATCACTGCTTTCTTCCAGATCGAACAGCAAATTGACTTCAACGAAGGCACCTCCAGCTTTGCCGGTCGCGATACTTTCGCCGGTCTGCGCGGTGGTTTTGGCAGCGTTCGCCTGGGTCAGTTCGACACCCCCTTCAAAAAGGCACGTGGTCCGGCCAACCTGTTCGGTGATCAGGTCGGTGACATGCGTAACCTGACCCGTTTTGGCAATGCCCGTTTCGACGAGCGCACGCCGAACACCTTCCACTACGCGACACCTGACATGGGCGGTTTTGGCGTCAACATCGCCTATTCGGTACATGAAGGCAAAGAAGCCATCGACGGTGCGGATGGCGATGCTCTGAGCACCTCGCTGACGTACAAGCAAGGCCCGGTCGACACGGCACTGGCCTACGAAAAGTTTGAAGCTGACACCTCACGCGGCGAGCGTGATGCGGTTCGCTTCGCCATCGGCTACAAGGTCGTCGACGCAGTCAAAGTGGTTGGTTTCTTCCAGACTGTTGACTATGAAGGTGACACTCCGGCGGTTAACGATGCGCTGACCTCTGACACCTGGGGTCTGGGTGCAGACTTCAAGATCGCTCCGAGCACCTACATCCGCGGCATGTGGATGCAGCGCGACTCCGATGCTGACGATACCCAGTCTGACCTGTATGCCTTCGGCGTTGAACATCGCCTGGACAGCGCCCTGCGCGTCTACGCCAACTACGCCTGGACCAAGAATGACGACAACGTTGCTGTCACTCCCTGGTCCCAGGCTCGTAGCGCTTCACCGAACGGTTCTGCTGGCGACAGCGCCAAAGGTCTGTCCGCCGGTCTGCGTTACGACTTCTGAGCAACACCCCGTTTGACCCTCGCGTGTGCTCCGTGACGAGGGATTGATAACCGGGTTGGGGCAGTGCGCAAGCGCTGCATCAACCCGGTTTTTTGTCATCTGAATGTCATCAAATCGCCTTAAACTCGTCTCCAGGCGGTCACCAAAGGGTGTCGCTTATCGTACTCACCCGGATTGAGGACTTCTCATGCGTGCCCTGTTCTGTATTTTTCTTGCTGTATTTCTGACTGCCTGCGCCCAACAATCGAACGTGCGCCTGTACCCCGGTAATGAACAGGCCAGTAGTAACCTGCTGACAGTCAAAATACCGCAAGACCTGGAAGTGACCAGCATCAATGGACAGCGTGTCCCTGCCGCAAACAGGCTGATTGGCGGCCAGCAAGCTCTCGAACTGCTCCCCGGCGACTACGAGATCGTACTGATGTACAAGCGTGTCTTTGATATTGGCGGTGGCATCAGCCATGAAGTTATCCGTTCGCGGCAGGCGATCATCAACCTCAGCGGAAGCGCCGGTGATGCCTGGATGCTGCAGTACACGCAACCTGAATCACTGGAACAGGCGCGCGAGCTGCGTAGCCGCTTTGAAGTAACTGCCATCAATCAGCGTGACGGCGAACGTGTCGCCAGCCGATCAGGGGACCGCCCAACGTCGGCTCTGGCACAATTGATCGGTATGGAAAGCTCATCCGATGATGCGGACAACGTGGTTATGCCACTGCAAGCCAACACTCAACCGAATACCCCGGTTGCACGTCCAGCGGTCAGCCAGCCTTCGACCCAGGCCCAGCCGGCAGCAACACTGCCAGCCACCGATGCGACCTTGACCACCCTGCAGCAGCTCTGGCTGCTCCTCACACCGGAAAGCCGTCAGCAATTCCTCGACTGGGCGCAGTAAGATAGCGGACAGCTGAAGGCTTGAGACCAGGACATGGATAACCAACTGATTATCAATAAAATCAGTTGGTTGTACTGCAATAGTAATGCAGACACTCAGCTTTGTTTTCGCGCCCAAAAGGCCAGGGAACCACTGAAAAAAAGCCCAGACGCGGCAACGCCTTGTCATAAGCTTGCCGCTTGAGCCGCTTGCCGGCAGGGCGGCGCTGCTGGCATGCTTGAGCGATGAAAATACGCCAGTTAGACAGCCTCTCGCAAATCACCCCGGGTGCCTGGAATGCCTTGCTGGACAGCGATTATCCTTTTTTGCAACACGGCTTCTTGCAAGCCCTGGAGAGCAGTGGCTCAGTAGCGGCTGCCACTGGCTGGCAGCCAGCGCATTGCGTCGTCGAGTCGACTGACGGTGAGTTGCTGGCTGCATTGCCGTTGTACGCCAAACAGCATTCCTACGGTGAGTACGTATTCGACTGGCAATGGGCTGAAGCCTGGGAGCGGGCAGGGCGGCCGTATTATCCGAAACTGCTGTCGGCTGTACCTTTTTCACCGGTACAGGGCCCACGACTGCTAGGCACCGATGCTGCAGCCCAGCACCTGTTGCTGGCTACCCTGGAAAACTGCCTGCAAAACGATCAGGTATCCAGCCTGCATTTGCTGTTCAATACCGGCAACGAGAACGCGCAGCTTGAAGCAGCGGGCTGGTTGCAGCGACTCGGCTGTCAGTTCCACTGGTTCAATCGCGGTTACGCCGAGTTCGACGATTTTCTGGCCCAGTGCAATTCCCGCAAGCGCAAGAACTTCCGCAAGGAACGGCAGGCTGTAGCAGAGCAGGGCATTGAGTTCTATTGGCGTTCCGGAGCCGAGCTGGACGCCGGCCACTGGGAAATGTTCTACCCATTTTATGCGGCCACCTATTACAAGCGCGGTCAGCAACCCTATCTGACTCCCGCCTTTTTTACTGCCCTGACAGCCGCGATGCCGGAACAGATTCACCTGCTGTTTGCCTGCCATCAGGGCAGGGAGGTTGCAGGTGCGCTATTTCTCAGTGACAGCGATACACTCTATGGCCGCTACTGGGGCTGCCTGGAGGAGTATGACCGCCTGCACTTCGAAACCTGTTTCTACCAAGGCATGCAACGCTGCATCGAACTGAACCTGCAACGTTTTGATGCCGGCGCTCAGGGTGAGCACAAACTGATTCGTGGTTTTGAACCCGTGCTGACGCAATCATGGCACAAGTTGCAATCGGGGCTGCATGAGGCAGTAGCCGATTTTCTCCTACGCGAGCGCGCAGGCGTGCAACGTTATCATCAAGAAGCGCGCGAAGTGCTGCCGTATCGGCAGAGCGATCATCAGAACAATTCTTCGACCCGTGCATAGAAATCGCCAGGGGCGATGTTGAAATCGATCTGTTTGCCGTCCACCACCAGCAGGTCAGCCTGGGAAAAACGGGTCAGCACCCGCGAAACCGTTTCCACCGCCAGCCCCAGATAGTCAGCAATATCATGCCGTGACATGGCCAGACGGAAACTGGTGGCGGAATACCCACGGGTTCGATGGCGCGCTGACAGATCGAGCAGAAAGGTAGCCAGGCGTTGTTCGGCGGTTTTTTTCGACAACAACAACATCATTTGCTGACTGTCACGAATTTCACGGCTCATCAACTTCAGGAAATGCCGCCGCAGGGTAGGCAGGTGAGAACTCAGGTTATCCAGGCGAGCAAATGAGACTTCACATACCGCACTGGTATCCAGGGCCGTTGTGGTGACCGGATATTCTTCACCTTCGGAAGCAGACAAACCGACCATTTCCCCCGGCAAATAAAAGGCTGTGATTTGTTCCTGGCCTTTTTCCGTTACCGCAACGCTTTTCAAGGAGCCTGAGCGCAGAGCAAATACCGACAAGGCCGGTTCACCCTGGCGAAAAAGCACATCGCCCGGTTGCAGGGTACGACCATGGGTAATGATCTGGTCAACCTGGATCAGTTCGTTATCGGTCAATTCGGTGGGTAGACATAGCGAAACCAAAGAGCACTCGTTGCAGTGTGGCTCAGCCACACGACGCAGGGGGATAGTTGTAGACACGGTGTGCTTCCTGTAGCGCAGTCTTGACGATGTGCTTCATGCTAGTGCATCACACCCCTTATTGCCATATACCCCGGCAATTATTGATCAGCAACCCGTTGGCAACCGGGTAAGAGCAAGTATGTGCCCGGGGGTATAGGATTCAACGCGGGCAGTTGCCGGTTGGGCAGCGACAAACCATACTGGTTGTCAGTGCCCATAAACGAGCTACCAGCATGAGCAATTTACTGAACGGAATGGATGGTCATTGCCTGGCTGAAGAGGGCGCCTGCAGCGCCATCGAACTGGTTTTGCAGCCGCGCACAGCCGATCTGGGTGGCTTCAGCGTGCGCCGCTTGCTACCGACAGCGAAGAAGAAAATGGTCGGGCCCTGGATCTTTTTTGATGAGATGGGACCGGCACGGTTTCCAGCCGGGCAGGGCGTCAATGTGCGGCCACATCCGCATATCGGCCTGGCTACCGTAACCTATCTGTTTGCTGGCGAAATGCTGCACCGCGATTCGCTGGGCACTCAGCAGGCTATCCGCCCCGGCGACATCAACCTGATGGTCGCCGGGCGCGGCATCGTGCATTCCGAGCGTGAAACGGATGCCGTGCGTAATCGCGAGCACGATCAGCACGGCTTGCAGCTCTGGCTGGCATTGCCGGCCGAACAGGAAACCATCGAGCCGACATTTCATCATGTCGGGGCTGAGAGCATTCCAACTTTAGAGATCAACGGCGTCACCGTGCGCGTACTGATGGGCTCGGCCTATGGCGTCAGCTCGCCGGTGCCGGTGTTTTCTCCGACCCTGTATTTGGAAGCGTCGCTGCAAACCGGGCAACGTCTTGAATTACCCGATGCCGACGAGCGTGGACTCTATGTGGTCAAGGGTGCCGTAAAGCTGGCCGGCAGCGTGCTGGAACAAGGCAGCATGGCAATTCTGAGCAATATGCAGCAGCTTGAGATTCAGGCCAATGAGAACACGCAGATCGCCTTGATCGGTGGTCAGCCTCTGGGCAAACGCTTTATCGAATGGAACTTTGTCGCCAGCCGCAAGGAACTGATCGAGCAAGCGAAAGCCGATTGGCAGTCAGGGCGGTTCGCCAAAGTGCCGGCTGATGAAGATGAGTATATTGCTTACCCGTAGGCTGAACTCGAATTCAAATAGAGGAATAGAGGCAGTGCCAGCGTGATAGCTTTTACTACCTGTTATCCTATTTAACATAATATACATTATACGAAGTTAGCTGTATGCCCGGTGCCATGCTAATCTCCACAACATCAAGCCTGACCTCTTGGCAGGCAATCGATCAGGAGCACCCGATGAACAATCAAAACGATCAGCAAGCACACAAGCCCTGGATGATCTATGGCGCCAATGGCTACACCGGTGAATTGATTGCGCGCGAGGCCGTCAAACGTGGACTCACGCCCGTTCTCGCCGGTCGCAGCCAACAGAAGATACAGCCGCTGGCCAGTGAACTGGGTCTGCCAGCAACAGCCTTTGATCTCGACGATCCTGAGCACGTTGCGCAAGCGCTCAAGGATGTTGCTGTGGTGCTGAACTGTGCGGGACCGTTTTCATCCACTGCCAGGCCCATGATGCAGGCCTGCCTGTCTGCGGGCGTGCATTATCTCGATATCACCGGCGAAATTTCTGTCTTTGAACTGGCTCAGTCGCTGCACGATCAGGCACATACAGCCGGCATAGTGCTGTGCCCCGGTGTCGGTTTTGATGTCATCCCGACCGATTGCGTTGCTGCTGCACTGAAAGCGGCTTTGCCCGATGCAACCCATCTGGCGCTGGGCTTCGATTCACGCTCCGGTTTTTCCCCGGGCACCGCCAAGACGTCGGTTGAGGGATTGGCCGAAGGAGGCAAAGTGCGCCGCGATGGCAAGATTGTGTCAGTCCCGCTGGCCTACCAGGTCCGCCGGATAGACTTTGGTGACGGTGAAAAAGACGCCATGACCATTCCCTGGGGCGATGTCTCCACGGCCTATCATTCCACCGGCATTCCCAACATAGAGGTCTATATTCCCGGCACGCCGCAGTTGATCAAGAGCGCGCAGCGGGCAAATTACATTCGCCCGCTATTGGGGCTATCCCTGGTACAGACGCTGATCAAGGCGCGTATTGCCAAAACGGTGAAAGGCCCGGACGAACAAAAACGGGCGCAAATGCCCAGTTTTGTCTGGGGCGAAGCGGTCAATGATCGGGGTGAAAAGAAAACAGCCCGCATTCGCACGGCCAATGGCTACAGCCTGACGGTCACCGGTTCTCTGGCCGTGGTAGACCATTTGATGCATAGCCAGCCTGCTGGCGGAGCCTACACACCCTCGAAGCTGGTTGGGGCCGATCTGGTCACCCGCCTGCCGGAATCAGGGCAACTGGAAATCAGCTGACAACTCCCGAGACAGCTACTCGGTATCGCCAAAATCAATCCGGTAGAAGAAATCCAGCGAGTTGGCCAGGCCACCGACGGCTTCAAGGTACAACCGCTTGGTCAGGTCATAGCGCAAGGCAATCTGGTTGGCGGGTTCAAACACACCCACGCCGTACCGCAGACTCAGGCGTTCGGTCAGGTAGCCAGCTGCTACAACCTGCGTGGTCAGGCCACTGCCTTCGGTTTCGATCTGGAAGTTGTCAATGCCCAGGGTGCCGGCAATGTTTTGTGCCAAGGGGGCACTGCCGGCCATGCCCAGTGCCAGGGCCGCCTGGCCGAGCATGTTGTTGTCGCCGTTGCCATCGCCGCCCAGCGGGCGGCCCAGGATCAGGTAGGACAGAGCCTGTTCCTGAGCCATCGCAGGCTCCGAGAACACTTCTGATTGCGGTGCATCAGCGCGGCCGGTAAGACGCAACCCGGCCGTGACATCATCGACTTTGCGGATCGCTTCGATATTCAGGAAGGGTTGCGAAATGGGTCCGGCAAACAGGATCTGGGCGCGGCGCAGATTCAGCCGCTGGCCGTAACCCCGGTAGCGTCCATCAAGAATATTCAGATCGCCCGTTGCATTGAGGTTTTCCTGCACTTGCAACTGGCCGCTGAGACGCCCGGTGAGGCCGAAGCCTTCAAAGCGCAGCTGATCACCAATCAACAAGCGCACCGTGGCATTGATATCCAGGGGTAATGGCCCCTCCTCCTCTTCGGCGTCATCAACGCCAACGATAACCACATCCGATGATTGGCGAACGGCCTGTTCAGGCAGTTCACGCACTACGATATCGCCATCCGGCACGGCTATCTGGCCGGTGACATCAAGGCGGTTATCCGCCAGTTCAACGCGCAGATCCGGACTCACACGCAAATCGGCATAGGGGTCGATCACCACCGGCAAATCCGCGCCCTTGAGGGTGAGCAACAAATCAAGTTCCGGCGCCCAGGCAACATGTCCATCCAGCGTTGCCTGCCCTTCACTACCGCTGCGCCAACGACCATCAATATCGGCGCGCTGGCCATCAATCCGGATATCCACATGCAGATCATCCATATTGATCGGCAGTTCACGACCACTGACATGACCATCTGCCAATACCAGATTGCCGCTGATATCGGCTTCGGTCAGCGTGCCGGCCAGTTCGCCACTGCCATTGATCTGGCCGCGCAAGCTCTCGACCTGCGGCAGGAATGGTCGCAGGATGTCCAGTCTGAGCCCACGCACCTCATAACGCCCCGACAGCGTCTGGGCACCAACCGGATCAGCAATCTCGGCATCCACCAGCAGCTCGCCAATACCTTCGCTGATAATACGGATTCGGGTGTTCGCCTGCTCGGCCATCAGATCACCCCGGAGGCTGATCTCGTCATAGGCGAACTCCAGGCTTTGCTCCGGGTTCTGCAGGGTTATTACCCCGCCCTGACTGCGCACATCAACCTCGGCGACGGGTTGCTGGCCGCTACGCTGAGTGAAGGCAATATCAGCGTTCAGCGTGGCATTCCAGTCAATATCATCCGGCATCAGGTGTTGCAACGAGGCCAAAGCGAAATCGCGCAGCGTCAGATCGATACGCTGCTCTGGCAACAGGGCCTGCTCCCCGTCAAAGCACAGTGCGGCACGGTCTTGTTGCCAGCAGTGCTGACCCAGCGTCAGACTGCCGCTGGCCAACTGATAATCCAGTGCAGCGGAATCCTGCAGCGTCCAGATCATTTCTTCACTGGCCAGTTCGCCCCGAGCAATCCGGCCACGCCAGGCGTTGTCATCCAGCCCGCCGCTGACCAGCAGATCAACGTCCAGCGGTCCGCGGTCCACGCCCAGGTTCAATTCGTGACTGGCCTTGTTTCCTTGCAGAGACAACGCCAGGTTGCCAATACGGGTATCCGCCTGGCGTAAATGACTGGCGCTGAGATCCAGCTGCATGGGCAGTTCATCACTCAACGTAAGCGCGGATTCAAGTTCAAGACCCACGAGGTGAACATCGTTGTACCCCAGGCGCCGCGCATTCAGGTTACTGACGACCTCTACGGCATCAGCCGGACCACTCAAGGTCACCTCGCCCGCCATTTCTCCACTGAGGCCGGTCCAGAGCGTATGCATATCGGGCAGTTCGAGATTGATCGCAGCGCTCACCTGATCACGCCAATAGCCCTGGGCATTGATGCGATTCTGGCCCTGCACCAATTCAAACTCGGGTACCTCCCAGGCTCCGTCATCCAGATCGACGGTACCGCTCAGGCTCAAAGGTTGTGAACGCAGCTGCCCTTCCAGGGCCCAGTTGGCCTGCAACGCCAGGGTTTGCTCGAAGCTGCCCTGGCTGGTCAGTGGGCCACTCAGCTGGCCGGGCAGCTGGGCCACAAAAACGCCAGGATCGATACCATCCAGCAGCAGCTCGGCCTGCCAGTTCAGTGCCGGCTGCAACTGAAGGTCTACCTTGCCGGTAGCCACGCCGGCGGGAGTGGTTACCAACAGGTCACGAATGGCCGCATGCTCCGGGCTGGCATCTGCGCGCAGGCTCAGGCTGACTTCCTGGTTGGCGACGCCCCTGAGGTCGGCAGCCAGGTCGCCCTGCACCGCCATACCGACGACCTCGGCATTCATGTCGAGTGCATGCAGGCTGATATCGCCCAGATCCTGCGGGTACAGCCGTTGCCAGGGAAAATCACGCAACTTCAGTTGCACATCAGCCCGTGGCTCGCTGCCTGACCAGTCGGCATTGCCGGTCAAGGTCAGCTGCCGCTCCGGGTCCTCAGCGGCATACAGCCGCAATTGCAGCTCTTCTGCCCGCTCCAGAGTGACGCGGGTCTGCCATTCGGCGCGTACCGCATCGCCCTCGCCCTGCCCCGGAAAATCGGCATCCCCCGTAACCGCAAACCCCTCATCCAGATTGCCGGCAATCTTCAGCGCCCACTGTTCCATGGTCAGCGAGGCGGGCAATTCACTGAGCGCAAGAAAACGATCGCCCTGCCAGCGCATGTCGAGCGGCAGACTGGCTTGCAAGGGTGACACCTGCCCCTGAAGCCTGCCAGGCACATAGCCGCGAGTCCGCACGTCTACATCCAGCTCGGCCAGACTACCGTCCAGGCGTATAGCCGCCGTCATCGGCTGATTATCGATGTCCGGCAAGCGAACATCGCTGCGCAGCATTACCGGCCAATCACCACTGGTTTGCAGCTCGGCATTCAGCTGCCAGCCGATATCCATTGCCGAGCCACTGAAATGGTGTACCTGCACCACATCGCCCCTGGCCGAGACCATCAACTGCACATTCTGCAACAAGGCGTCATCACTGTTCAGACGCAAGCTGGCCAGCGAGAGCTGATCAATCTGTATGCTGAGCGGCAAGTCCACGGTGGGCAGATCGATTCGTTCCGGGCGTGGTTCTGACGCTTCCTCGCCCGGACTGATATCAAGCACCACGTTGCCGATCGCCAGTTGATCAATACACAGGCGCAAGCCGAACAGACAATTGGCCGACCAGCCCAGCTCCAGGCTATCAACCTCGGCGCTGAGGTTATCATCTTCCCAGCTGACGCCTGATAACTGCCACCCCTTCCAGAACTGTCCGGAAACGGTTTCAATCTGCAAGCGCGGTTCAAACCGCTGGGCTTGTTCAAACAGCCAGCGATTGACGCTTTCACTGGTCAGCAGCAACGCCACCAGCAGCGGCAACATCGCCAGCAGAAAAATTCCGCGCACCAGCGTCTTGAACAGAAAAACAATCACAGATCAGGCCCCATGGAAAAATGCAGTCGGAAACCTTCATCCGGGTCGCTCACTGAACGCGCCACATCAAAGCGGATCGGACCGACCGGCGAGACCCAGCGAATACCGACACCCACGCTGGTTTTCAGCGGGTCATCCCAGCTGTCAACCGCGTTACCGTGATCGACAAAGGTCGCCGCTCGCCAGCCGGAACGGAATTCGTACTGGTATTCCAGCGTACCGGTGGCCAGATAACGCGCCCCGATGCGGTCTCCACTTTCATCGCGTGGCGAGAGGTTGCGATAGGCATAACCGCGTACGCTCTGATCGCCGCCAGCAAAGAAACGCAATGAGGGTGGCACACGAGAAAAACTGTTGCTGGCGATAGCGCCGCCCTGAACGCGGCCAAGGAAACGATGCTTGTCCGCCAGCGTATACAGGCCTTTGACCGTGGAATTGACGCGGACAAAGTCAATATCCGACACCACCCCCTCTTTTGCACCCTGCAGATCAAATTGCACGCTCCATCCATGGGTCGGATCGATCTCCCCGGATGAGCGCACTCGCTGGAAAGACAGGCTGGGAATCAACAAGGTACTGTTGCCGCGATCATTCCCCACAGAGAATTTTTCCTGTTCCAGTCGCAGACCGACCACCCGCTCCCAACCACTGTCCAGCCGGCGTTGCCATTGGGCACCCACCGTCAGGTTCTGGCTTTCCACATCATCGATGTCTTCACGCTGGTAACCGGTAACAAACCGCAGCGTGTTGCTCATCGGCGGCGTCAGGGGGATCTGATAGTAGCCACTCAGGTTTTGCCGAGGCCCGGCCAACTCCATCTCGGCACCCCGGGAATGCCCGCGGGCATTCAACCAGTGCTGGGTCCAATTGGCCCGCGCGCGCGGGCCGACGTCGGTAGAAAAACCACCACCAAAGCCCAACGAATGGGGCTTGCGTGCCTGCACATCGGCCTGGACGGGAATCACGCCATCCACTGCCTGGGCATTCGGCGCGGACACTTGCACACTCTCGAAGTAACCCGCCGACAACAGATCACGATTCAGGCTGGCAATCAGATCGGCATCATAGGGCGTTCCCGGCTCGAAGCTGACCATGCGTTGCAACAGGTCTTCATTGAAAGGCGTTTCAGTAAAAGTGACCTCGCCGAGTCGATAACGCTCACCGGTGCGGTAGACCAGGTCCAGGTCGGCTTGATTGGCCAGAGGATTGACCCGTATTCGCTGCTGGCTGAAACCTCCGGAAAAGTAGCCGTAACGCAGTGCCTGATTACGGATCAGCGACTTGAGGCTTTCGTAATGACCATGGTGCAGCGTTTCTCCCGAGCGCAGACGATCGCTCGACGGCAGAGCAAACTCGCGGGTACCTTCACCGGGACCGACGACACGAATATTGACCCGATCATAGCGAACCGGCTCGCCAAGCTGGACATGCAGGATCAGCACGGGAGCATCATCCGGCCCCTCGACCTGCGGACGAATGCGGGCATTGTAATAGCCCAGCGCCTGGGCAGCGTTTTCCGCCTGCTCACGGCTGTGGCGGGCAAGACGCCACATGTCACGTCGCGATTCGGCCTTGAGCTCGCCAATAAAAGCTTCGATATTGGCCCTGACTTCGCTGTTGGATGGTTCAACCCGCACATCGAGTTGCGCCCAGGCCGCACCAGCAACGAATAACAAGGAAGTGGCAATGACAACACGCAGCATGAATTGACTCAGCTTTGGGACGGGATATAACAGCATAGAATGCTACCATGCGTGTCGCCGGTTACCGGCAAAAATGTCCGTGAAAATCGTTGCAACAGACTACTATCAGACCGACCAAAGGCTGAACGAAGCGCCATAAACAGGGCAAAGAATGAAGATAATATCTTTCAATATCAATGGAATAAGAGCACGACTGCATCAACTTTCTGAGCTTATCGACAGCCATCAACCGGATGTGATCGGACTGCAGGAAACCAAAGTTGACGATCCAGCCTTTCCACTGGCGGCGGTTGAAGCGCTGGGCTATCAGGTCTACTACCACGGTCAGAAAGGTCATTACGGGGTTGCCCTGCTCACCCGCCACACACCGGTATGGGTCAACAAAGGGCTGCCGACGGATGCCGAAGATGCCCAGAAACGCCTGATCAGCGCCGCCATTCCCTGTGCCGATGGCGAACCACTGATCATTTTCAATGGCTATTTCCCTCAGGGTGAAAGCCGCGATCACCCGATCAAGTTTCCGGCCAAGGAGCGCTTTTATGCCGACCTGCAGTCACACCTTGAGCAGCATCACCAGCCGGAACAACGCCTGGTGATCATGGGCGACATCAATATTTCGCCGCAGGATTGCGACATCGGCATTGGTGCCGAGAATGCCAAGCGCTGGTTGCGAACCGGCAAGTGCAGCTTTTTGCCGGAAGAGCGCGCGTGGTTGCAACGGTTGAAGGACTGGGGGCTGCATGACACCTTTCGGCATCTGTACCCGGAGGTGGATGATCGTTTCAGCTGGTTTGATTACCGCAGCAAGGGCTTTGCCGACACACCCAAACGCGGCCTGCGAATAGATGTGGTGCTGGCCAGCAACAGCCTGATCGAGCACTGCAAGGAAGCAGGCATCGATTATGCGATTCGCGGCATGGAAAAGCCGTCAGACCACGCACCGGTCTGGGCCAGCTTCACGCTGTGAAGTGACCCGTAAACCGGAACCAGGCAGCAGAGCGGCTCAGGCCAGCTCTGCTTCCGGCACATCCAGCACCAGCTCTCCATCGCGCAGACTGACGTGCACAGTACCGCCCTGCTCTGCCAACTCTCCGAACAGGATCTGCTCAGCCAGCGGCCGCTTGATCTTGTCCTGAATCAGACGCGCCATCGGGCGCGCGCCCATCTGCGGGTCATAGCCATGTTCGGCCAGCCAGTCGCGGGCTGGCTCGTCAACATCCAGCAGGACATGCTTGTCTTCCAGTTGCGCCTGGAGTTCGGTCAGGAACTTGTCGACCACAAACTTGATGCTGTCGTGGTTCAGGCGGCCAAAGGGAATGATCGCATCCAGACGGTTGCGGAATTCCGGCGTGAAGGTTTTCTTGATCACCTCCATACCATCGGTACTGTGGTCCTGTTGCGTGAAGCCAATGGATGCCCGGTTCATCGTTTCCGCCCCGGCATTGGTGGTCATTACCAGTACCACATTGCGGAAATCCGCCTTGCGCCCGTTGTTGTCGGTCAGGGTGCCATGGTCCATCACCTGCAGCAGCAGGTTGAAGACTTCCGGGTGCGCCTTCTCGATTTCATCAAGCAAGAGCACGCAATGCGGGCTTTTGGTGACCGCCTCGGTCAGCAAACCACCCTGATCGAAACCGACATAACCAGGTGGAGCACCGATCAGGCGCGATACCGTGTGCCGCTCCATATACTCGGACATGTCAAAGCGCACCAGTTCGATACCCAGGCTCTTGGCCAACTGACGGGTAACCTCGGTCTTGCCCACCCCGGTCGGACCGGAAAACAGGAAAGAACCCACCGGCTTGTCACTGGCCTTGAGACCGGCACGGGACAACTTGATCGCCGTCGACAGTGCACCAATGGCCTCGTCCTGGCCGAACACCACCAGCTTGAGGTCGCGATCCAGATTCTGCAGCAGCTCCTTGTCGCTGGAACTGACGTGTTTTGGCGGGATGCGTGCAATCTTGGCGACAATGGCTTCCACTTCCGCCACATCAATACGTTCGGCACGCTCTTCCACCGGCTTCAGGCGCTGATAGGCACCCGCCTCGTCAATCACATCAATGGCTTTGTCGGGCATATGCCGATCATTGATGTAACGTGACGCCAATTCGGCAGCGACGCGCAGGGCTTCATCGGTATAACCGATACCGTGGTGCTCCTCGAAACGGCTCTTCAGCCCCTTGAGAATCTGCACGGTGTCACTCACCGACGGCTCAACGATATCTACCTTCTGGAAGCGGCGCGCCAGGGCGCGGTCTTTCTCGAAGATGCCGCGGAACTCCTGGAACGTCGTCGACCCGACACAACGGATCTCCCCGGAGGAAAGCAACGGCTTGAGCAGGTTGGAGGCATCCATAACGCCACCCGAAGCCGCACCGGCGCCGATAATGGTGTGAATCTCGTCGATAAACAGGATCGCCTGGGGCTTTTTACGCAATGCCTTGAGCAGCGCCTTGAAGCGCTTCTCGAAGTCGCCCCGGTATTTGGTGCCGGCCAGCAAGGCGCCGAGGTCCAGTGAGTAAACGACCGCCTCGGTCAGAATATCCGGCACCTCGCCATCGACAATACGTTTGGCCAGCCCTTCTGCAATCGCGGTTTTACCCACCCCGGCCTCACCCACCAGCAAGGGATTGTTCTTGCGACGGCGCATCAGAATCTGCGCAACCCGCTCCACTTCACTTGCGCGGCCAACCAGTGGATCAATCCGGCCCTGGCGGGCCTGCTCGTTCAGATTGCTGGCGTAGGCATCCAGCGGGTTGGTTGACGTGCCGCCACTATCGGCTTCGTCATCCAGACCTTCGGCGTCTCCCGGCGCAGCCTGCTCGCTGTCTTCAGCCACTTTGGAAATGCCATGGGAAATGAAGTTGACCACATCAATGCGGGCAATCTGCTGCTGCTTGAGCAAGAACACCGCCTGGCTTTCCTGCTCGCTGAAAATGGCTACCAGTACATTGGCGCCACTGACTTCACCCTTGCCGGAGCTTTGCACGTGAAATACGGCACGTTGCAATACACGCTGAAAGCCCAGGGTCGGCTGAGTTTCCCGCTCACTGTCGTGGCGCGGGATCAGCGGTGTTGTGGAATCAATGAACTCCGTCAGTTCACGGCGCAGGCGTTCCAGGTCGGCAGCGCAGGCGCGCAATACGGCCAACGCCGAATGGTTGTCGAGCAGGGCCAGCAGCAAGTGCTCGACGGTCATGAATTCGTGGCGTTTGTTTCGAGCATCCTTGAATGCCAGATTCAGGGTGATCTCCAGATCTCTGTTGAGCATGATGCCACCTCACTCTCTTGCGATCGAATCGCTTTTATTACGCTTCCCGCTGAATTTCGCAAATCAGCGGATGCTGGCACTCCCTGGCATAGTCATTGACTTGCGCCGCCTTGCTTTCTGCAATGTCCCGACTGTAGGTACCGCAAACTGCCTTACCCTCAGTATGGACCTTGAGCATGATTTGTGTAGCCGATTCCCGCGTGTGATGGAAAAAATGTTCCAGCACCTCGACGACAAAATCCATTGGTGTGTAGTCATCGTTCATCATGACCACCTGGTATCGCGATGGTGGTTGCAGTTCCGGCTTGCTGGTCTCAACCGCCATGCCGTGATCATCAGCATAGTCCGGTTCGTCAGGGCCATTGTGCAGTACGGGGTTGTCGTTGATGAATAAAGGCATGAATTCCGTTGTCTCTGAGCGGAAAGTCGTCAGTAACGCCAGGCTTTGGACTAAAAGTGTGCACTAGTTCACAGCTTGCCAGAGGCCTGCTTGACTTACCGAAGTTCAGTGTTAAAAAGTGTAAATGAGTACGACTCAAGGGTCATCTTGTGCCCACGAGTGTCATTTTCGGCCACTCTCGCCACAAGCTCTGAACCGATTATCTCACAGGATGTGCGTAAATTTTGCAGTTTTGCGCTCAATTTGTTTAGCGGTCACCTGCGCAGTACAGGGCAAACAGAGGGAAGCAGTATGAAAAATGGTAAGGTCAAATGGTTCAATAATGCCAAAGGTTACGGCTTTATCGTAGCTGATGGACATGACGAAGATCTCTTTGCGCATTACTCAGCCATTCAAATGGACGGTTACAAAACGCTCAAGGCAGGCCAACCTGTCGCTTTCGAGATCATTCAGGGCCCCAAGGGGCTGCACGCAGTCAACATTCAGAACCAGCAAGAAATCGCTGCCACTGACGAGGCGGCTGAAACACCGGAGCTGGCCAGCCAGTACGGTTGAGCGTCAGGCCTTGGCTTGACAGCAGATACAAAAAAGCCGGCATCGAGCCGGCTTTTTTGTGCATCAAACCACCTTACATGCTGGCGATGATGTCCTGACCGAACTCCGAGCACTTGCGCAGGGTAGCTCCCTCCATCAGACGCTCGAAATCATAGGTCACGGTCTTGCTGGCGATAGAGCCGTTGACACCCTTGATGATCAGGTCAGCGGCTTCGACCCAGCCCATGTGACGCAGCATCATCTCGGCTGACAGGATCAGAGAACCCGGATTGACCTTGTCCTGACCTGCATACTTGGGCGCAGTACCGTGGGTTGCTTCGAACATGGCAACGCTGTCAGACAGGTTGGCGCCCGGAGCAATACCGATACCACCGACTTCTGCAGCCAGGGCGTCGGACAGGTAATCACCGTTCAGGTTCAGGGTGGCGATCACGTCATAGTCAGCCGGGCGCAACAGGATTTGCTGCAGCATGGCATCCGCGATGACATCCTTGACCACGATAGTCTTGCCGGTCTTCGGATTCTTGAACTGCATCCAGGGGCCGCCGTCGAGCAGCTCGGCACCGAATTCGTCAGCCGCGATCTGGTAACCCCAGTCCTTGAAGGCACCTTCAGTGAACTTCATGATGTTGCCTTTGTGCACAATGGTCACCGAGTCACGGTCATTGTCGACAGCGTACTGCAGCGCCTGACGCACCAGTCGCTTGGTACCGGCTTCGGACACGGGCTTGATACCGATACCGCACATATCGGTGAAACGGATCTTGGTAGCGCCCATTTCTTCAATCAGGAACTTGATGACTTTTTCCGCTTCCGGCGTGCCGGCCTTGAATTCGATACCGGCATAGATGTCTTCGGAGTTTTCACGGAAGATCACCATGTCGACGTCTCCGGGCTTCTTCACCGGGCTGGGCACGCCTTCGAACCAGCGTACCGGACGCTGGCAGACATACAGGTCGAGCTGCTGACGCAGAGCCACGTTCAGCGAGCGAATGCCACCGCCTACCGGCGTGGTCAGCGGCCCTTTGATGGAAACGACATAATCCTTGACTGCTTCCAGCGTTTCTTCCGGCAGCCAGGTGTCCTGGTCGTATACCTGAGTGGCTTTCTCACCGGCATAGACTTCCATCCAGGAGATCTTGCGCTTGCCACTGTAGGCTTTCTCGACGGCGGCATCGACAACGTCGATCATCACCGGAGAAATATCGACACCGATACCGTCGCCTTCAATATAAGGAATAATCGGGTTATCGGGTACGTTGAGAGACATATCGGCGTTGACGGTAATTTTGTCGCCGCTGGCCGGCACCTGGATCTTTTGGTATCCCATGTTTGACTCCGTTGTTGTGTCGTTGTCACTGGACGCCGAATGGATAATTAGGCGTCCTGTTAAAAGCTGGTGTTTTGCTGGCGCATATTGTTGTAGTTTTCCTACAAAAAGTCACGCATTTTCGTGTGAAACGCCATGCAAGGTGTAATTTTCTGCAACATTATTGCTGTTTACCGGCCGGCATAACCGGGAAACATAAGCATATGTAGTTCAACTACATATCGCCCTCCCGCCCTCTGCAAATACTTTGTGCTCCAGCCTAGTCACTTTTGCCCACATTGCCAGTCGCTCAAAAGGCAGCAACAAGCCCATCCACTGTTCACCCGAACAGGGTAAATACGCTACCCTGTCAGGCCACCTCAGGAGGCAGGCATGGGATTCAATCCACACCTTACCGTAGCGACTATCGTCGAGCATGACGGCCGTTTTCTCATGGTCGAAGAAATGCAGGGCCAGCGTCTGGTTATAAACCAACCGGCGGGGCATCTGGAAGCCGACGAAAGTCTCATCGAAGCCGCCGTCCGGGAAACCCTGGAAGAAACCGGCTGGACCGTTCAACCCACAGCCCTGACCGGAATCTATCTGTTCAAGGCGGCCAATGGCGAGACCTACCAGCGCGTCTGTTTTACCGCAAAAACCGTTGAGCATCATCCGGAGCTCAGCCTGGACGAGGGTATCGTTCGCGCCAGTTGGCTGACCCTGGACGAGCTGGAACGTCGACGCAATGAACTGCGCAGTTACCTGGTACTCGACTGCCTGCATGACTATCGCCACAAACCGCATTACCCACTGGAAGTGATTCGCTGATATGAACACCTTACCCACAAGCCCCGCTGAAACTCGCGTGATCGTCGGCATGTCCGGTGGTGTCGATTCTTCCGTCTCGGCTGCCCTGTTGCTTGAACAGGGGTATCGGGTGGAAGGCTTGTTCATGAAGAACTGGGATGAAGACGACGGCACCGAGTACTGCACAGCCAAGGAAGACCTGGCCGACGCCCAGGCGGTGGCAGATCGTCTCGGGATCACCCTGCACACGGCCAATTTCGCCGCCGAGTACTGGGACAATGTGTTCGAACACTTTTTGCATGAATACAAAGCCGGACGCACACCCAACCCTGACATCCTGTGTAACCGTGAAATCAAGTTCAAGGCCTTTCTCGATTATGCCCTGGCGCTGGGCGCCGACTTGATCGCGACCGGGCATTATTGCCGACGCGGCGATCGTGAAGGGCAGACCATGCTTCTGCGTGGGCTCGACAACAACAAGGACCAAAGCTACTTCCTCCACGCAGTCGGCGGTGAGCAGCTTGCTCGCACCCTGTTTCCGGTGGGTGAACTGGAGAAACCGGAGGTCCGGCGTATCGCCGAGAAATACGACCTGGCCACCGCTCGCAAAAAGGATTCCACCGGCATCTGTTTTATCGGCGAGCGTCGCTTCAGTGACTTCCTCAAGCAATACCTGCCGGCCCAGCCGGGCGACATTGAAACCACTGCCGGCGAGGTCATTGGCCGTCACCACGGCCTGATGTATCACACCATCGGCCAGCGCCAGGGCCTGGGTATTGGCGGTCTGGCCGGGGCCAGCGACGACCCCTGGTACGTGCTGCGCAAGGATCTGACCCGCAATGTACTCATTGTCGGTCAGGGTAACGATCATCCCTGGCTGTTTTCATCCGCCCTGACCTGCGGTGAAATCTATTGGGTCAACCCGATTGACCTGAGCCAGCCAAGACGGTTGACGGCCAAGGTACGTTATCGCCAACCAGATCAGCATTGCCTGTTGGAAAAGACCGCCACGGGTTATCGTGTCAGCTTCGATGAGCCCCAGCGTGCAGTAACGCCTGGTCAGTCAGTAGTCTTCTATGACGCTGATGTTTGCCTCGGTGGCGGCGTTATTGAAACCGCAGAACCCGCCTTTGCAGAGGATGCTGCATGACTCGCTATGAAGAGCAAACTGTCGCCCTCGCCGCCATCTTCGAGGCTTGCCTGCTGGTCGACCAGCTTGCGCGCAACGGTACGCTGAACGACGGCCCTGCCAGTTGCATGGTACGCAGCATTCTCAACCGCAACCCGGAAACCGTGCTGGACACCTATGGTGGCAACACCCAGTACATTCGCCAGGGGCTGGACGCGCTGGAAGCCATGCTCGCGCGTGACGGCGCTGCCCTGCAACGCGATGCTCTGCGCTACACAATGAACCTGATTGCGCTGGAACGGCAAATGTCCAAGCGTGACGATATGCTGCAAGTGCTCGGGCAGCGAATGGCACAAATCGACAACCAGGTCGAGCATTTCGGCGCCAACCATGACAATGTCTGGGCCAGCCTTGGCAGTCTTTACCAGGACACCCTGAGTACCTTGCGCATGCGCATTCAGGTGCAGGGCGACATGCGTTACCTGCAACAGGCCGATACGGCCAATCGCATTCGCGGCCTGTTGCTGGCAGGCATTCGTGCTGCACGCCTGTGGCGTCAACTGGGTGGCCACCGCTGGCACTTGCTGGTCTATCGCAAGCGCTTGCTGGAAGCCGTCAGGTCGGTCAAACATGTCTGACCGGCATGGTTGAAATCACCCGGCTGGATCAGCCGCGCCAAGGCGCGCTCTTGCTGGGCCTGTCCGCCCTGTTGTTCGCCATCATGGGGGTGATGATCCGCGAGGTCTCGGTCGGCGTGAACAACGAAACCGTGGTGTTCTTTCGCAACTTTGTGGGTATTTTCTTCTTTCTTCCGCTGTTTCTGCTCAAAGGCCTGACACCCTTCAAGACCCGACGCATCGGCAGTCATTTCATGCGCACCTTTTATGGCCTGGCGGCCATGTATTGCTTCTTTTATGCCATCGCCCACCTGCCGCTGGCCGATGCCATGCTGTTCACCTACTCTGCCCCGGTTTTCACCCCGCTGCTGGCCTGGTGGTGGCTGCGCGAATCGCTGACCCCGCGCATCATGTTTACCGTATTGATCGGCTTTGTCGGCGTCTTGCTGGTGGCCAAGCCGAGTGGCGCGATTTTCGAGGTCAAGGCGCTGGCCGGTGTGGCGGCCAGCCTGCTGGCGGCCTGCGCCTTTGTCTCGATCCGCGCCATGAGCAATACCGAACCGGCGATTCGGATGGTGTTCTATTTCACCACGTTTTCCACGCTGATTTCAGCGATCCCCATGCTCTGGGCCTGGCAGCCGCTGGATCAGCAGCAAATCATTCTACTGGTCAGCATTGGCTTGCTGGCGACCACCAGCCAGTTCGTCATGTCCAAGGCCTATACCCTGGCGCCCCCTGGCA
Organism: Halopseudomonas salegens; assembly: GCF_900105655.1. Taxonomy (NCBI): domain Bacteria; kingdom Pseudomonadati; phylum Pseudomonadota; class Gammaproteobacteria; order Pseudomonadales; family Pseudomonadaceae; genus Halopseudomonas; species Halopseudomonas salegens. The sequence continues at coordinate 1,472,711 of NZ_LT629787.1, read as the reverse complement.
AGATCGGACCGCTGAGCTATCTGGCTATCGTGTTTTCCGGTGTTTTTGCCTGGTTCCTCTGGGGTGAAATACCCGGACTTGCCTCCTTCTTCGGTGCCGCACTGATTTTTGGTTCAACCATGCTCAGCGTGCTGATGCCGGGCAGAGCCCCAGCGGTCAAACCATAAACGCTGACTCATGACGCCCTCGCCCGGCTGGTGTATCATGCGCCTCTTTTCCGCCGGCCACCCGCTGACGTCCAACGGGCGGCATCCGACCTTTGACGAGAATGACTATGCAACTATCTTCCCTGACCGCCGTTTCACCCGTTGATGGCCGTTATGGCAGCAAGACCGCCAGTCTGCGCCCTATTTTCAGCGAATACGGACTGATCCGTTTCCGCGTCCAGGTCGAAGTTCGCTGGCTGCAATGTCTCGCTGCTCACAAGCAGATTCCGGAGATCGGCCCTTTCTCCGCTGAAGCCAATGCCCTGCTGGATCAGCTGGTCGATGACTTCAAGCCGGAGTATGCCGAGCAGGTCAAAGAGATCGAGCGCACCACCAACCACGACGTCAAAGCTGTTGAGTACCTGCTGAAGAAGCAGGTGGACAGCCTGCCTGAGCTGAAAAAAGTGAATGAATTCATTCACTTCGCCTGCACTTCTGAAGACATTAATAACTTGTCTCACGCACTTATGCTGCGCGAGGGCCGTGATCAGGTGGTACTGCCGCTGATGCGCAAGATTGCCGACGGCATCCGCAGCCTGGCGCATGAGCATGCCGCCGTTCCCCTGCTCTCGCGCACCCATGGTCAGCCGGCTTCGCCGAGCACCCTGGGCAAGGAAATGGCCAACGTGGTCTACCGCCTGGAACGCCAGATCCAGCAAATCGAAGCCATCCCGCTGCTGGGCAAGATCAATGGCGCGGTAGGCAACTACAACGCCCACCTGTCGGCCTACCCGTCGATTGACTGGGAAGCCAACGCCAAGGACTTTATCGAAGAGATCCTGGGGCTGGACTTCAATCCCTACACCACGCAGATTGAACCCCATGACTACATCGCCGAACTCTTCGATGCCGTTGCCCGCTTCAATACCATCCTGATCGACTTTGATCGCGATATCTGGGGCTATATTTCCCTCGGCTATTTCAAGCAGAAAACCATTGCCGGGGAAATCGGCTCCTCAACCATGCCGCACAAGGTCAACCCGATCGACTTCGAGAACTCTGAAGGCAACCTGGGTATCGCCAATGCGATCATGCAGCACCTGGCCAGCAAGCTGCCGATCTCGCGCTGGCAGCGCGATCTGACCGACTCCACGGTACTGCGCAATCTGGGCGTAGGTTTTGCCCACAGCGTGATTGCCTACGAATCAACCCTCAAGGGAATCAGCAAGTTGGAGCTTAATGCTCAACGAATTTCTGATGACTTGAATGCGACCTGGGAAGTGCTCGCCGAGCCGATCCAGACGGTGATGCGCCGCTACGCAGTACCGGAAGCCTACGAGAAACTGAAAGAACTGACCCGCGGCAAAGGCATCACCCCGGATGCCCTGCAGGCCTTCGTCGATACCCTGGAGATTCCCCAGGCCGCACGCGACGAGCTCAAGGCCCTGACACCGGCCAACTACATCGGCAATGCAGCCGAACAGGCACGCCGCATCTAGGGAGCGTCTGAACACCGCCTTGATTACGAGCCAGCCTGAAAGCCTGAGCATGCAAGGCGTTATTCAGTGGCTCACTGGCATCCACCCGGCCGCTGGCTTTTATTGTCCAGCGGCCGGGCTTGCCAGTTAAAGCAAACGGCTTTTGCCTGCTATCATGCCCGCCTCGGCACACCACCCAATCAGGCAGGCAATTAATGACCACCCCCAATCAACTGCTCGGCGGACTCGATCCCGCTGACTTTCTGCGCGACTACTGGCAACAGAAACCACGCCTGATCCGCCAGGCGCTGCCCGATTTCGACAACCCCTTGAGTGGTGATGAGTTGGCCGGCCTGGCGCTGGAAGACGACATCGAGTCTCGGCTGATTCTCGAACACGGCCATACTCCCTGGGAGTTGCGACGCGGCCCCTTCAGCGAATCCGATTTTCAGCAATTGCCGGCGCGGGACTGGACCCTGCTGGTGCAGGCGGTCGATCAGTTCATCCCGGAAGTGCGCGAGTTGCTGCATCTTTTCCGTTTTCTGCCCAGCTGGCGCCTGGATGACATCATGATCAGCTTTGCCGCTCCCGGCGGCAGTGTTGGACCACACTACGACAACTACGACGTATTCCTGCTTCAGGTTCAGGGCCACAGACACTGGAAAATCGGCCAGCAGTGCTCCGCCGACAGCCCCCTGCTGCCCCATGACGACCTGCGCATTCTGCGTGACTTTGAGCAGCAGGAAGAGCACCTGCTGGCTCCCGGCGACATGCTTTACCTGCCACCCGGCGTCGCCCACTACGGCATCGCCGAGGATGACTGCATTACCTGGTCCATCGGCTTTCGCGCCCCCAGCTACCAGGACATCCTGCTGCATTTCACCGATTACCTGGCTCAACAGCTACATGATGACCAGCGCTACCACGATTCGGGCATCACCCCCAGCGAGCAGCCGGCAGCCATTGATGACGCCAGCATTGAACGCTTGCAACAAATCCTGCTGACGCATGTCCAAAACAAGGAGGCTCTGGCAACCTGGTTCGGCCGTTTCATGACCGAACCTCGCTACCCGGAGATGCTGAACGCTGAAGAGATCGCCGACAACGAGTTGCAGGATGCCGTGCAAACCGGATATGGCCTGCAGCGCAACGCCGGCGCGCGCCTGGCCTATCGCCTGAGCGATACGGAGATCAAGCTCTTTGCCAGTGGTGAACACTGTGTGCTTCCGGCTTCTCTATTGCCCCTGGTTCAACTAGTCTGCAATGAAGACTACCTGAGCGCTGAAGCCTTGCTGCCCTGGCTGACGGATACCGAAGGCTGGCAGCTACTGGTACAACTGGTGAGCAAGGGAGATCTCCTGCTGGAGGAGGACGATGACTGACATTCGCATCAACCAGGTGGCCTGGGACGGCAACGAAGCGCTGAAAAGCATTCGCCACCAGGTCTTTGTTGATGAGCAACAGGTACCGGCAGAACTCGAATGGGATGCCGACGATGCCGAGGCAACGCACTTTTTACTGTTCGTCGACGATGAACCGGCGGGAACCGCCCGTTTACTGGCTGATGGACATATCGGCCGGGTGGCCATACTGCCCCCCTGGCGCGGGCAAGGGCTTGGCGAACGTCTGATGCTGCACATCATGGCCCATGCCGAGGCACAGGGCCTTTCGCCATTGGTTCTTTCAGCCCAGGTGCACGCACTGCCTTTCTACGCAAAGCTCGGCTTCGCCATCAGTTCGGAAGAATACATGGAAGCCGGCATACCGCACCGGGAAATGCGTTGGCCGGCAGCAGAAAAAGAGCTGCCCCCGATCGACTTCACCTCCCCCGGACGCTTTGAAGTCCACAATCCGCCCGTGGCGACACGCGCCCGCTATACCAGTGAATTGCCTCAGCAGCTGGGTACTGACAGTGAACTGGTCGAGCTGGATGAAGACAATGCAGGCGACCACCTGTGCCACCTGATTTTGCAGACCCGCCACAGCCTGCGCGTGTATCACGCCGACCTGATGCTCTGGCTGTGCCACCGCCAGAGAGTGATTGACTGCCTGGAACAACGCATTGCCAGCGAACCACGTTTCGCCCTGCAGGTATTGCTGGATCAACTACCGGGCAACTTCCTGCAGGGCCACAGCCTTGCACAGTTAATGCATCGCTTCCCCAGTCGCGTCAGTATCCGGCAACAACATCCGGAACTGGCATCCGACCCGCAAGCCTATTGCCTGGCCGACAGCACCGGATTGATGATGTTGCCGCAGCCGCAGAAAAAACAGGGGTTCATACGATACTACAGCCGAGACCAGGTCAAGCGTTGGCAAGGACGCTTCCAGGAGCTCTGGGAATCCGGACACACGCCATCAGAACTGCGGAGGTTTCAGCTATGAAAGTCTCACCATCAGCCAGGCTGCTGTCTGTGCTGTTCAGCCTGCTCTTGCTGTTCGCGCCCGTCAGCCAGGCGGCCAGCAGTGAAGTCGTAGATCTGCAACACAGCACCGCAGACGCCCTGCTACCCGCGCTGCAACCCATGCTGCAGGAAGACGAGCGCGTAGCAGCCTATGGCAACCAACTGATATTGCGCGCCAGCCCGGCCCGGGTCGAGGAACTGCGCGACCTGATTCGGCAACTGGATCGCCAACCCAATCGCTTGCGTATCACGGTCGCCAATGACGGGGCTGACAACGACAGTCAGCGCGGCATACAGGCTGGTGCTCGCATTCGCCAGCAGTACGGTGAAGTGGTTATTGGTCAACCACCGCCCGGCGGTGGCGCACAAGCCAGAATCATTGATCGCCAGACCCGCTCCGAGCGCGACAGCCTGCGCCAGATCAGCGCCATAGAAGGTTATCCGGTGCTCATTGAACGTGGCCAGAACGTGCCGATCACCGACACGACCATCGGCCCCTATGGACAAATCCAGCAGAGCACCCGATACCACTCAGCCACCCAGGGGTTCTATGCCACCGTTCGGTTGAGTGGGGATAACGCACTGATCAGCATCAGCAACCATCAGGATGAGTACCGCCCGGATAGCGGCCTGATTGATGTCCAGCAGACGGATACCCAGGTCAGCGTGCCCCTTGGAGAATGGGTCACCATTGGCGACTTGAGTGACAGCGACTCGCGCCAGGATCGAGGTACCGCCAGCCGGCTGAGTACCCGCGACAGCAGCAACAATCAGATCCGCCTGATGGTAGAGCGGCTACCCTGAGGCGTTGCTGCTGTGTAGTCGGTCGAGATCTTCACTACATTTTAATTGACTTAAGCCCATGAAGGGCGCATCATTGCCCCGCTCCCGCTAGCCAGGTGCCTGAAACATGGTACCCGGCCCGGTTCCGACACCAAAGGACCGGGGCGTGTCTCAACAGCCCAACAGGCCGTTCGACAAGGTGGCGACTGGAACGAAAGTTGTCCTGAGGGACGGGGAAGCGATTCAAACGTATCAGCCTGCATGACGGGTCCAGCTTGCGGCACACAACGCCAACGGCACAGTCATACATCCTGTTCGTTCACCTCTCCGTTTTTTGGACCATCCTTTTCTTTCCTGTCTCCCCCTTTGACGTTTCCGCCCCGGGCATGAGCCGGCTACTGCGTGAGCAGGGTCGAACTATCGCGCTCAACCAAACGCAAACTTTGAAGGATTGACCATGTCAGCTTACGAAAACGACATCAAGGCCGTTGCCGCTCTGAAAGAGACCAATGGCAGCCCCTGGAACGCCATCAACCCGGAATACGCCGCTCGCATGCGTGCGCAAAACCGTTTCAAAACCGGTCTGGACATCGCCAAGTACACCGCCGACATCATGCGCAAAGATATGGCTGAGTACGATGCTGATACCTCCGCATACACCCAGTCTCTGGGTTGCTGGCATGGTTTCATCGGTCAGCAGAAGCTGATTTCGATCAAGAAGCACCTGAAAACCACCAACAAGCGTTACCTCTACCTGTCCGGCTGGATGGTTGCCGCCCTGCGCTCCGATTTCGGTCCGCTGCCTGACCAGTCCATGCACGAGAAGACCTCGGTTTCCGGCCTGATCGAAGAGCTGTACACCTTCCTGCGCCAGGCTGATGCCCGTGAACTGGACCTGCTGTTTGTAGCACTGGACGACGCCCGCAACGCTGGCGACAACGCCAAGGCTGCCGACATCCAGTCTCAGATCGACAACTACGAAACTCACGTTGTGCCGATCATCGCCGACATCGACGCCGGTTTCGGTAATGCTGAAGCCACCTACCTGCTGGCCAAGCAGATGATCGAAGCCGGTGCTTGCTGCATCCAGATCGAAAACCAGGTGTCTGACGAGAAGCAGTGCGGTCACCAGGACGGCAAGGTAACTGTTCCCCATGAAGAGTTCCTGGCCAAGATCCGCGCCGTACGTTACGCCTTCCTCGAGCTGGGCGTAGACAACGGTGTTATCGTTGCCCGTACCGACTCCCTGGGCGCCGGCCTGACCAAGCAGATCGCCGTTACCAACGAGCCGGGCGACCTGGGCGACCAGTACAACAGCTTCCTCGATGGCGAATACATCGACAGCGCTGCCGACATCAACAACGGTGACGTTGTGGTCAAGGCCAATGGCAAGCTGCTGCGTCCCAAGCGTCTGGCTTCCGGCCTGTTTGAATTCCGCAAGGGCACTGGCGAAGATCGCGTTGTTCTGGACTGCATCACCTCGCTGCAGAACGGTGCCGACCTGCTGTGGATTGAAACCGAGAAGCCGCACGTTGGTCAGATCGCTGCCATGGTTAACCGTATCCGTGAAGTGGTACCGAACGCCAAGCTGGTCTACAACAACAGCCCGTCCTTCAACTGGACTCTGAACTTCCGTCAGCAAGTGTTTGATGCCATGCAGGAAGAAGGCAAAGACGTATCTGCCTACGACCGCGCCAAGCTGATGAGCGTCGAGTATGACGAAACCGAGCTGGCTCAGATCGCTGACGAGAAGATCCGTACCTTCCAGAAAGACGCTGCACGTGAAGCGGGTATCTTCCACCACCTGATCACTCTGCCCACCTACCACACTGCGGCCCTGTCTACCGACAACCTGGCCAAGGGCTACTTTGCCGAGCAAGGCATGCTGGCTTACGTGAAAGGTGTTCAGCGTGAAGAAATCCGTCAGGGCATCGCCTGCGTCAAGCACCAGAACATGGCTGGCTCCGACATTGGCGACAACCACAAAGAGTACTTCGCTGGCGAAGCTGCTCTGAAGGCTGGCGGCAAAGACAACACCATGAACCAGTTCGGTTAATAGCTGACTGACTCACCGGACCTTCGGTCCGGTTGGTGTCGAAAAGGCCACCCACGGGTGGCCTTTTTGCTTTTTTCCATCCCCCATTTGGCGTAAAATGCGCCGCAGTTTCGTCGCCCTCCCCCTCACCGGGCTATTTTACCCACAGCCCAGCAAGCAGGTTTTCTTTCACCATGGCTCGTCTGCAACTCGATTTTCCCGAGAACCAGTTTTATTTCACTACCCAACTGACCGTGCGTATTACTGACATCAACTCCGGTCGTCACCTGGCCAATGATTCGATGATTTCGATGATTTCCGAAGCCAGAGCACGCTTCCTGTACCAGTTCGGTATTGAGGAAGTCAGTGAAAATGACACGGGAATTATCGTGACCGACCTGGCGACCACCTATAAGCGCGAAGCCTTTGCCCGTGATCGCCTGGTGTTTGAAGTGGGCCTGATGGATCTGAACAAATACGGTGGCGACATCACCTTCCGCATCACCAAGGCCGTTGGCGGTGAGCTGGTGGCACTGGCGAAATCCGGTTTTGTCTTTTATCACTTCCGCAGCAAGACTGTCGTGCCGATGCCGGATGACTTTCGCATTCGTTTCCCCGGCGTCAACAGCATCGATTGACGCAGGTCTGCCCGTCTCGCTGATGAACTGACGGACACAAAAAAACCCGGCCGAAGCCGGGTTTTTTTATGCTGCAACGCGGTTTAGCGAGCTTCAACCTGCGCTTCAACTTCAGCTTCAACACGACGGTTCATGGCGCGACCTTCGTTGGTGCTGTTGTCAGCAATCGGACGCTCTTCGCCATATCCCGCAGAACGGATGCGTGAACCTTCGACGCCTTCATCAACCAGTGCCTGACGCACAGAGCTGGCACGACGCTCTGACAGACCCTTGTTGTAAGACTCACTGCCGATGGAGTCAGTATGACCTTCGACGGTAGTTGTTACCGAAGGATAGGTTTTCATGAACTCAGCCAGGCTACGGATGTCATCACGGAACTCAGGACGGATGCTGTCGCGGTCAAAGTCAAACTTGACGTCCAGCTCGACACGGACAGATTGCATGTCCGGAGCGGGTTCCGGAGCCGGAGCTGGCGCCGGAGCTGGAGCCGGAGCAGCTTCAGCAACAGGAGCGGACTTGGCACCAAAGTTCAAACCAAGACCAACACCTGCCATCCACTCGGTATGACCATGGTCGATACCGTGCATCAGATCAACACCAGCGCTGACGAAGAAGTTCTCGTTCAGGTAGTTTTTCACACCACCGCCAATCATGGCGTAGGTAGTACGATCACGGGAGCTGCTGCTGGCCTGATCGAGCTCTTGATGAGCAAAGCCACCAGACAGGTAGGGGCGAATGTTGCTTTGACCGAAGTGATAAACCGCTTCGATCTGTGCCAGACGGCCATCAGCGTCATCAGGCGTAAAACCGGAGGGTGAATGAGTCAGGTTGTTGTAAGTACCCAGACCCAGGTTCAGCAGAACGTTGTCGTTAACGTAGTAACCCAGCGAACCGCCGATCAGACCGCCGTGATCCAGATCACGCGAGCTGGAGCCGTCGTAACGCTTGGCAAAAGCAGATGCTTCGACAGAACCTGCATATTGAGCCATGGCTGGTGCAGCAGACACAGCCAGAGCAGCGCTTACCAGGATACCGACAGTATTTTTCAATTTCATCTTTGAATCCCCATGTATTCCATTAGGACGTTTAGGTTGATAGCAGACGTCGCAAGAATTATAGCATGCCTATATAAAACCTACAGGGATATAGAACAAAGTTGCATGCCTGCGCAGTAATGCGGCAACTGCCAAAGTGCCAGTATTTAACTAGAAGGGGTTGTCCAACTGATTGCGCAGCTTTTCCAGCGCGCGTTTATAGCGCATTTTCGTTGCACTCAAACCCAGGTGCATAATCTGGGCAATTTCCTGAAACTCCAGTTCAGCAACAAAACGCAATACAAGTATTTCGCGGTCAACCGGGTTAACGTGAATCAGGACGCGATCAAGACTGGCGTGCCCGGGGTCCAGTGGCGCCGGGTCAGGCACCGCCTCTTCCTGCGGGTCGAGGCTGAGCGCATCATAGAGTCGTCGTCGACGTTTATCCTTGCGGTACTGGGTAATGCATTCATTGTAAGTAATACTGTACAGCCAGGTCTTGAACTTGGCTTTACCCTCAAATTGCTTGAGACCGTGTAAAACTTTCAACATAACTTCCTGGCACACATCATCGGCGTCACGTTCATTACCGAGATACCGGGCGCATACATTGAATACCGTCCGCTGATAACGACGCATCAACTCTTCATACGCCACCGTGGAATGCAAAAGTTCCACCCGTGCACGGTCGACCAGCGCCTCATCACTGAGGTCAGCAGGAACATAGCGCGAGTATGGCGGAGCCGAGGTGGTCAAAGGCACGCGTCCGTCAACAGGTAGTCGACTTAAACACGCCGATCCACCCGTTGCTCCAGCAGTTGGCGGTTGGCGACGGAAATCAACGTTTGTGTTTCGTCCAGAATCACTGTCTTGACCGTGCCGATTTCTTCGATCGTGCCGGCGATATCGCCGAGAACAATGTCATCGCCGATATGATAAAGCTCACGCACATAGATACCGGCGATGATCTCGCTGACCAGTTGCCGGCTGCCCAACCCCAGCGCCAGGGCGGCTGCAGCGCCAAAACTGACCAGCACAATAGCGATGACCGTGTTCAGCAGCGCCGTTTCGATCTGCAACTGACCGATTGCCAGGGACACCGTGATGATCACCAGCAGCCCCTGAACAAAGCGCCCCAGGCCGCTGGCATAATCGATGCCGACACTTTCCGCTGCGCCGCGAACCACCCCATTGACCAGGTGCGACAACAGCAGGCCGGCAAGCAGGATCAACGCGGCACCAAACACCTTGGGCAAATAGAGGGCAAAGGCATCCAGTGTCGATGACACCCGCGCCAGGCCCAAGGTCTCGGCTGCCGACACAATGAAAGTCAGCACCACAAACCAGTAGATAATCTTGCCGACCAGCGTTGATACCGGCTTGCGCACACCAATACGGTTGAGCAACTTGGGCACACCGGCACCCTGCATCAAGCGATCCAGGCCCAGCTTGGCCAGGCCCTTGCTCAGCACGGCATCGACAATTTTGGCGACGACAAAGCCCAGCAGCACAATGACCAGAGCCGCTACCAGGTCAGGAATAAAAGATGCCACGGTTTGCCACAAACCCGTCAGGGCGGTGAGAAAACTCTGACTCCAGGTTTCAAGTTCCATGTTCAAGCTCACTCTGCAGAGGGGTCGGAAGTCCCGGAGGAATCAGGGTTGGCACGGCTTACCGGGCGGGCATGGCGCAATCCGCGCGCGCCCCCTTCGGAAACCACCCAGCCCCAACGGGCAAACAGGTTCAACAGATCAAATATGCCGCCGCGCAGGTGTGCCTGATGCAGCACACGGTCGAGGCGTTCATCCTCATGGGCGTCATTCTCTTCACCCGCCTGTTGCATCAAGGCTTTCAAGCGTTGTTCAAGGGGATCACTCATGGGGCCTCCTGATCTGCCAGTTTATCCGTATTGACGACAGCCAGTGGGCCTGTGTCACGCCCGGGCTTCAGACAGACAAAAGGCGGCCCCCGCGGGAAGCCGCCTTGTCGGTTATGGCAACACTTACTCCGGCATGCTCAGCGCTGTTGGCGACACGATAATGCCATTGTTGTCGGCATACACGTATTCACCGGGGCGAAATGTAACGCCAGCAAAGGTGACCGGTACGTTCAGATCACCGACGCCACGCTTGTCGGTCTTCATCGGGTGACTGGCCAGCGCCTGAATGCCCAGCGGCGTCTGTATCAACACATCGACATCGCGAACACAGCCATAGATGATGATCCCTTCCCAGCCGTTCTTCGCCGCCTTTTCCGCCAGCATGTCGCCCAGCATCGCGCGACGCAGCGAACCACCACCATCGACTACCATGACCTTGCCTCGGCCATCCTGATCCACCTGCTCCTTGACGATCGAGTTGTCCTCGAAGCATTTGATGGTGACGATCTGACCGCCAAAGGAATCGTGACCGCCAAAGTTGCTGAACATCGGCTCAACGACGGCGACGTCCGGGTACTTGTCACACAGATCCGGCGTAACATAATGCTGCATGGGCTTCTCCCTCGGGTTATCCGTAAACTTGCTGGTAAAACGCGCTACTCGGGCTGCACTTCCGCCAGGAAGAACCAGGTATCCATCACCGAATCCGGATTCAGGGATACACTTTCAATGCCCTGCTCCATCAGCCACTTGGCCAGGTCCGGATGATCAGACGGCCCCTGACCGCAAATACCGATGTACTTGTCAGCCTTGCGACAGGCCTGAATGGCATAGGACAGCAGCTTCTTGACCGCGGCGTTACGCTCGTCAAACAGATGAGCGATGATGCCGGAATCACGATCCAGGCCCAGGGTGAGCTGAGTCAGGTCATTGGAGCCTATCGAGAAACCGTCAAAATGCTCGAGGAACTCTTCGGCCAGCAAGGCGTTGGCCGGCAGCTCGCACATCATGATCAGGCGCAGGTCATTCTCACCACGTTTCAGGCCGTTTTCCGCCAACAGCTCGACCACCTGCTGAGCTTCGCCCACGGTACGCACGAAAGGCACCATGATTTCCACATTGGTCAGGCCCATTTCGTCACGCACGCGCTTCATGGCCCGGCATTCAAGCTCAAAGCAGTCGCGGAAGGAATCGCTGATGTAACGCGATGCACCGCGGAAACCCAGCATCGGATTTTCTTCTTCCGGCTCGTACAGGCGGCCACCGATCAGGTTCGCGTATTCGTTCGACTTGAAATCGGAGAGGCGCACAATGACCTTTTTCGGCCAGAAAGCCGCGGCCAGGGTACTCACGCCTTCTACCAGCTTGTCGACATAGAAACCAACCGGATCGGTATAGCCGGCAATGCGTTTTTCCACACTGTCTTTCACATCCGCAGGCAGGCTGTCGAAGTTCAGCAGCGCCTTGGGGTGAACACCGATCATGCGGTTGATGATGAACTCCAGTCGCGCCAGACCTACCCCTTCATTGGGCAGATTGGCAAAATCGAACGCCCGGTCCGGATTACCCACGTTCATCATGATCTTGAACGGCAAGGGCGGCATGGCATCGACACTATTGGTGCGCACATCGAAGGATAGCTGACCGGCATAAATCATCCCGGTGTCACCTTCGGCACAGGAAACCGTGACTTCCTGTCCGTCGCTCAGCAGGTCGGTCGCGTTGCCACAACCGACTACCGCCGGGATACCCAGCTCGCGCGCAATGATCGCCGCGTGACAGGTACGTCCGCCACGGTTGGTAACGATGGCGCTGGCACGCTTCATCACCGGCTCCCAGTCCGGATCAGTCATGTCAGACACCAGAACGTCGCCAGGCTGAACCTTGCTCATTTCGGATACATCGTGAATCACCTTGACCGGGCCAGCACCGATGCGCTGCCCGATAGCGCGGCCTTCCACCAGAACCTGCCCTTTTTCCTTGAGCAAGTAACGCTCCATGACATTGGCGCTACTGCGGCTTTTAACGGTTTCGGGACGCGCCTGAACGATATACAGCTGCCCGTCATCACCGTCTTTGGCCCACTCGATATCCATCGGGCGGCCATAGTGTTTTTCAATGATCAATGCCTGACGGGACAGGTTGCTGACCTCGTCATCAGTAATACAGAAACGGCTGCGCTCAGCCGCTTCAACGTCAACGGTTTTCACCGAACGGCCGGCAGCAGCTTCCTCGCCATAAACCATCTTGATGGCCTTGCTGCCCAGATTGCGACGCAGAATCGCGGGACGCCCGGCTTCCAGGGTGGGCTTGTGCACGTAAAACTCATCCGGGTTGACCGCACCCTGCACCACCGTCTCGCCCAGACCATAGGCGCCGGTAATGAAAACCACGTCGCGAAAACCGGATTCGGTATCCAGCGTAAACATGACCCCGGCAGTGCCGGTTTCGGAGCGCACCATACGCTGCACACCGGCAGACAGAGCGACCAGTTTGTGATCGAAGCCCTGGTGTACCCGGTAGGCAATGGCGCGATCATTGAACAGGGAGGCAAACACCTCTTTCGCCGCCAGAATGACGTTGTCCACACCGCGTATATTCAGGAAGGTTTCCTGCTGACCGGCAAACGAGGCATCCGGGAGGTCTTCCGCGGTGGCCGAAGAGCGCACGGCTACCGCCAGATTGTCATTACCGGCAGAGAGCTCGGCAAAGGCGACTCGGATGGCCTGATCCAGCTCGGCGGGAAAGGGTGCATCCATGACCCACTGGCGAATCTGCGCACCGGTTTCCGCCAGTGCGGTCACATCGTCCACATCCAGTGCATCAAGCGCCGCGTGAATGCGCTCATTCAGCCCGCTCTGCTCGAGAAAATCACGATAGGCCTGCGCAGTGGTGGCAAAGCCACCGGGCACGGACACGCCAGCATGGGCCAGGTTGGAGATCATCTCGCCAAGCGAAGCGTTCTTGCCGCCTACCCGCTCAACATCATCCACGCCCAGGTGCTCGAAGGACACTACGTACTCTACCAAGGTGATCTCTCCGTCAATCTGTGAATCGGTTACGGCCACAACCCGTATGGCATGACCGCTATAAATACGCCACAATGCCGCAAGCATAACCCGAGGTTGTGCCCCGACGAAATCGCCCTACACATTCAAGCAAGGCCACGCGCATGAACCGCACTGCTTTTTTCATTTCTGATGGAACTGGTATCACAGCAGAAACGCTGGGGCAGAGTCTGCTCTCGCAGTTCGAGAACATCCGCTTCACCAAGCTGCTGCGTCCCTATGTAGACACAGTTGAAAAAGCGCGAGACATGGTACAACAAATCAATGCAGCTGCCGAGCGAGACGGTCAGCGGCCGATTATTTTTGATACGGTCGTGAACGCTGAAATCCGCGCCGAGCTGGCAACCTGCAATGGCTACATGGTGGATATCTTTTCCACCTTCCTGTCGCCACTGGAGCAGGAACTGGGCGATGGTTCGTCCTACTCGGTGGGCAAATCCCACTCGATCAGCCACAACGGTCATTACAAGGACCGTATCGATGCCGTGCACTATGCCATGGACAACGATGATGGCGCACGTACCCATCACTACGAAACCGCCGACATCATTCTGGTTGGCGTATCGCGCTGCGGTAAAACCCCGACTTGCCTGTACATGGCCCTGCAATACGGCATTCGCGCAGCCAACTACCCACTGACAGATGAAGACATGGAAGGCCTGCGTCTGCCCAAGGCCCTGCTGCCGCACAAAGGCAAGCTGTTCGGCCTGACCATTGAGCCGGACCGCCTGGCCAGCATTCGCCATGAGCGTCGGCCGAACAGCCGCTATGCCAGCTTCCCCCAGTGCGACTTCGAAGTGCGCGAGGTGGAAAAACTGTATCGCAAGCTCAACATTCCCTACATCAACTCCACGCACTTCTCCGTGGAAGAGATTTCCGCCAAGATTCTGGTCGAAATGGGTATCGAACGCCGGCTCAAATAAAAACAATTATCATTTACGGGAACGCATTGTTCCACACTTTGGTCTTTCGCACACCCACGCAAACCTCCACTATTCGCACCTGTTAATTATTCTTATTATCAAGTGGAGTATTGCATGGGTCCATCGCTGTCTTGCCGGCTATCCGGTCTTGGTCTGTTTTCCCTGTCATTACTGGCTGTCCAGGTTGCCACCGCACAGGAGCAGGTTCGACTGGCTGATACTGTGATCACCGCCTCGGGTTTTGAACAAAAAATCACTGAAGCCCCCGCCAGTATTACCGTTATCGGCAACGAGCAATTGCGCCAGAACAGCTATGCAAACCTGGCTCAGGCGCTGGATGGCGTGGAAGGGCTGGATATCCGTCAGGGCACCGGCAAAACCGGCGGACTGAATATCAGCATTCGCGGCCTGCCCAGCCAATACACGTTGATCCTGATTGATGGTCGGCGCCAGAACAGCGCGGGAAATGTCACACCCAATGGCTTCAATGAAATCAGCACCAGCTTCATCCCGCCCATGTCGGCCATTGAACGCATCGAAGTCATTCGCGGCCCAATGTCCACCCTCTATGGCTCTGACGCCATGGGCGGCGTGGTCAATATCATTACCAAAAAGATCAGCAACGAATGGGGTGCCTCGGTAACGCTGGATCACACCCTCCAGGAGAATACCGATTACGGCAACGCCAGCCGCACGAATGTTTACGCCAGCGGCCCGCTGATTGCCGATCGCCTCGGGCTCAGTCTGCGCGGCAGCCTGTATGACCGCGACGCATCCGACCTCAGTTTCAGTGACGGCAGCACCGTCAGTCGCCGTGGTGCCGCCCCCGTTGAAGGCCGGGTCTACAGCCTTGGTACAGCCTTGAATCTACGCATCAATGACCAGCACGATCTGGGTCTAGAGCTGGACCGCAGCGTACAGAACTACAACAACGATGATTGCCAACTGGGCAATCTGGATGGCAAGTCCGGCGGCAACGCTGCCAGTGGCTGCAGCACTGACGCCCCTTTGCGCGCCAACGGCTACCAGGATGAATTGCGCTTCGAGCGCACGCAGGTGGCGGTGACCCATGATGCCGCCCTGACAATCGGTCGCTGGTCCAACAGCATCAGCCGCAACGTTACCGAAACCATGGGCCGGACCATTCCCGGCAACCCGATTGGCGACTCCTATACCGGTTTTCCGGCTATTGTCATCGGCGCCGACCGCACGCTGAAATCCACTGACCTGATTGCCGACAGCAAGCTGGTCATGCCCCTGGGCGACAACCATATCACCACCGTCGGTGGCCAATGGTGGGATGCCAAGGTCAGCGATGGCATTGCCAGCGAACAGTTTGAACAAACCAGCTGGGCACTCTTTGCCGAGAATGAATGGCGCATGCGCCCCGACCTGGCCCTGACCCTGGGCGGCCGCTATGAGCGGCATGATGCCTTTGGCGGACATATCAGCCCGCGCGCCTACCTGGTCTGGAATACCACCGATCAGTGGACGCTGAAAGGCGGCGTCAGCCGTGGCTACAAAACCCCCAGCCTGAATGACCTGCATGGCGGCATCAGCGGCATTACCGGGCAAGGATCGACCCTGACCATTGGTACGCCAGGCCTGGATCCGGAAATCACCACCAACACTGAATTTGGCGTGTACTTCGACAACCTCAGCGACTTCAGCGCCAACATCACCCTGTTCTACAATCAGTTCAAGGACAAGATTGACGGCGGCACAGCGCTGCCCAACTGTTTTGCTGCAAGCAACCCGAACCAGCCCGGTTGCATCAGCTTTGGCAGCGGCTTCACGCAGGACAGTTTTGCCCAAAGCACCAATATTGGCCGGGCCATGACCCGTGGCATCGAGCTGGGCAGTCGCTGGGATGTTGCCCCAGCCTGGAGTCTGCATACCCACTACACCTGGTCGGACAGTGAGCAGCGCAGTGGTTCCAACAAGGGCGCCCCCTTGACCAACACCCCTGAACACCTGCTGTTTGCGCGGCTCAACTGGGCGGCGACGCCGACACTGAACCTGTGGCTGCGCGGCGAATACCGTAGCGAGCGCGAGCGCTTTACTGACCGTTACGAGAACCTCAACGGCAACAACCAGGCGCTACTGGATGCTGCCGGCAACCTCAAGGCCTATGAGGTCTTTCATCTTGGCGCCAACTACCGCGCCAGTGACAACCTGAGCCTGAGTGCAGTGGTGTATAACCTGATGGACAAGGACTTCACCAAGGGCACTGACTACCTTGATGCTGCAGGCAACGACAGCTGGACATCCGATTACATTCAGTCTGGCCGCTCCACCGACGGCACCCTGGAAGAAGGTCGCCGCCTGTGGTTGTCAGCCACCTATGAGTTCTGAGCGGGCGAGTTCAAATCACTGAACTCGGCATACACCACCCGGTTGCGGCCTTCTCCTTTAGCCTGATAGAGGGCCGCATCCGCTTGATTGACCAGATCATTCATCAATTCGACCGGGTTGGCCTGGCCATGTTGCCCTGGCCACCAGACACAACCGATGCTGACGCTGACAAAGCCGAACGGCGAACCGCGATGGGTAATCGCCAGATCAAAAATCGATTGTCGCAAACCCTCTGCCGCTTCCTGCGCCTGCAAACTGTTGTAGCCGGGCAGCAGAATCGCAAACTCTTCGCCACCCAGCCGGGCCGGCAAGTCCGCTGCCCGTTTGAAACGCCACTGCATCTGTTCGGCAAGCGCCACCAGGCACTGGTCCCCGCGGCTATGCCCATACAGATCATTGAAGTCCTTGAAATGGTCAACATCGATCATCAACAAAGCCACCGGCGCACCCATTCGCAACGCCCGCCTCGCCTCATCTATCTTGTAGGCATCAAAGTGTCGGCGATTGGCCAGGCCTGTCAGGTGGTCACTGCGTGACATCTCCAGCAGTTCCTGGCGCGCACTGTCGAGATCGGCCATGTGATCCCAGCGTTGCAACAGACTGAGCAGCCACTTGCCGCTGCTTTCCAGCATATCCTGCTGCAACGGGCCGGCAGCCTCCTCGCTGGTTCGCACGGCAAGCACAAAACTTTGCTCGCGACCGGAAAAGCGCACCAGCAGCGTGTTCGGCGCGCCCGTCAGAAAATACTGACTCCACCCCTCTTCCACACTGACCTCACAGCCATGGGTCAGGACGCGCTCAAGCCACGGCCAATCATCGTGAACAAACCAGGCCACCCGCGTTACCCAGGGGCGGCTGTGACGACGATCCAGCAAGGCACAGGCATCAAGCCCCAGGTATTCGGCCAGGTCCTGCAACACCCGGCGCAAATAATCCGGATACTCGGCAGGCCGAGCCTGCATAAAGCCCTGAATCGAGCGCGACGTCAGCTCCTGGTAGCCATTGACGAAGGCCAGTTCCCGCGTACGTGCAGCAACGCGACTATCCAGACTGTCGCGTTCGGTTTCCAGCGCCTGCAACGCGTTTTCATGCTGCTCGGCATAATGCCGGATACCCTCGCGCAGGGTATCGAAACCCGCCGCAACCCGGTCGATTTCATCCTCCCACGGCCGTGGCGGACGATCGAGCTTCAGGCGTGGCGGGTGGCGTTGCGGCAACAATTCGGCGACGTACCGATTGATACTGTTCAACGGCCGCACCAGATCCCGCCGCAGGAAACGGAAAATCACCAGGCAAACCAGCAAGGTGAACAGTGACAACTCGAAAAATCGCATGGCTACGGCCGCCACAATGGCCTTGTTCAGTCGCTCCCGCTGGTAATAAATCTGCAGCTCGCCCAGCGCATGGGCACCGCCATTGGGGGGCGAAATGGCAACTCGCGCATCCGCTTGATAGTCATCCGCAACCGCGGCACCGGCCTGCAGGTGCAAGCCGGTGGGCGAGCTGAGAATGACTGTCGCCACCTCTTCACGATCGGCGATCATGGTCACCTGCTGCCGCAGCGCATCCACCTCGATATCCCACAACGCCACCTGCAGCAAGGGCAGATGGTTCGCCGTCAGTTGGTCAACCAGACGGCTGAATTGCTGCTGCTCTGCGCGATAGATCAACAAACTGTGTACCAGCGAGCCGAACAGAATGCTCAGCACGGCGAGCAATGCCAGCCGCTGCAGCAAACGCTTGCTCAGCGGTGCAAATACCTTGTGGTTATCATTCATAGCCCAACTCCAGCCAGGTACCAATGGTGAAGTCGTAGTCATCACGCTGAGGATTGCAGGCTTTGCTGAAAGTACAGAAATCAGTCGGCGCCGCCCCCGGTTGCAGTAACGCGATATAGCGCTGGGCCAACTGCGGGGTAAACAGGGTAAACATCGGCTGCACCAGTTCGGTGCCTTCACTGTCCGCAAAATCTACGCCGTGGTGATAGTCATAGAGCATGACCAGCGCCCATGCGCCCGCCATATGGTGACCACCCGCCAGGGCCGTGAGTTGCCCGTCGATCACCTTTTGCATGCCCTGCTCGGATGCATTGACGGCCGAATAGAGCATATCCCTGCCCGGCTCGACACCCTGCTCGCGCAACGCCTGCATGGCGCCAAAGGCCATCAGGTCACTGCCGGTCCAGATCGCGCGAACATCCGGATAGCGCCGGAACAGATGCAACGCCTGCTGTGCCGCCTTGTCGCGTTGCCAGTCACCATGCACCACCTGGCGGACCCTGACCTGGGGCCGGGCTGCAAAGGCATCCAGCATTCCCTGATTGCGTCGAACCGAGCTGTCGGTGGAACGGTCACCGGAAATCGCGATGACGTCCAGGGTTTGCTCGGCCGATAACCAGCCACGCTGCTCCGCCTCAGCCATCAATGCCCGCGCGGTCAGCACGCCGGCATCCTCGGCCCGCGGCACCACGCTGCCAAGCCAGTGGGTGAAATGCTCACGCGGATAGCCAACCAGTGGTCGCTCATCGCCCTGTACCGCATTGTACGCAGACAGCGTCTTGATGCCCGCCGCCTGAATCAGGCTCAGCTGTTGCGGCAAGGTGCGCTTGTCGGCGGCGATCACCATATAGTCCGGCTGCAGCTCGGCCGCACGCTCAGCTACCTCCCGGGTCAGGCTGATTTGCGCCAGATAGTCTCGCTCGGCATACAGCACTTCCAGTTGCATGCCGAGACTGTCTGCGGCCAGTTGCATGGCATCAGCGGCATCACGCCAGAAGGGCTCATCCGCCTTTCCCGGATTGATGAAGACGACACTCGGCGCGGCCGATAACGGCAACGCCAGCAAACAACCCAGCAATACAAGCAAACGATGCAACAAAAGCGACCTCGCAAGACTCAACAGCCATGAATTGCCACGGAGTATACCGATTACAAAGCCTCCCTGTGACCCAGCGCCGCAGACTATTTCCTCGCTGCCGGGCAATCTGTTCTAATGGGGTAAATACCCGTGATGGAGATTTTTCATGCGTACATTATTCCAACGCCTCGTGCTTGCCCCCACCCTGGTTCTGGCTCTCGGCCAGAGCGCCGGCTTGCTTGCCGATGAACGCCTGATTGACGTCTACCGGGATGCCAATTGCGGTTGCTGCGTGGCCTGGGTTGATCACCTGAAGGACAATGGCTTCACAGTGAATGACCATGTTGTCGATGACATGACGGCGGTAAAAATTGAACAGGGTGTTCCTCCAGAGTTGTCGTCCTGCCATACCGGCGTGATCAATGGCCAGTTCATTGAAGGGCATGTCCCGGCAAGGGATATCCTGGGTTTGCAGGACCAGTCTGACCTGCTCGGCCTGGCCGTTCCGCGGATGCCGATTGGCTCTCCGGGGATGGAAATGGGAGACCGCAAGGACTCGTACGAGGTCATCGGACTCGAAGCCGACGGCAGCACCCGAGTGGTCAATCAGTACCACTGACCACCGTCAGCACCCGGGCTGGAGAATCCAGCCCGCTTATCATGTAGCCATTGCGCCCCGCATGTTTGGCCCGGTACAAACACTCATCCGCTTCATGCAACCAGGCCTGCCAGTTTTCCTGTCGCCCCAGGGCTGCCCCGCCAATGGACACGGTCACCGGCCCACCCGGGCTGCGAACCTGCTCAGCCACCGCTGTGCACAAGTGCTGCGCTGCTCGCTCCAGTCCCAGCATATCCACCAGCGGCAACAGCAGCACAAATTCTTCGCCACCGAGCCGAAACAGGCGGTCTGACTCGCGACTGGCGCTTTCCAGCAAATCGGCAACGGCCACCAGTACCTGATCACCGGCTTTGTGCCCATAGAGATCATTGACCCGCTTGAAATGATCCAGATCCAGCATCAACAAACCGTACTCTTTGCCGTAGCGCCGATGCTCTGCCATGGCTATGGTCAACTCACGCTCCATGGTACGGCGGTTGCCGGTAGAGGTCAGCGGGTCCAGAGTGGCCAGCGTATTCAGCTGTTCACGCTGCCGACGGCCACGAAAGGCGAAAACAAAGGCGAAAAAGCTGGCAATGCTGCTGGTGACGATAAAGGACATCATCTGGTAGTAACTTTCGAACACCTGAGCCCCCGGCTGCAAACCGAGCACACAGATCGCCACCAGCGCGAGGCTGGTCGCCACTATGCTTTGCCGGGGAGGTACTACAAAGAAGTTGAACAGAATCAGGGTATAGAACCAGAACAGTCCATTCACGCCCAGATTGTTGGCCACCATGACCGTGCCGACTGAAAAGATCACCGCCAGAAACTGCCCCGGGCGAATGGTGTCACCGGTTACCCAGGCCCAACGCACGGCGCCCAGCGTACAGATGACCAGAACCGAATCCACGATTCCGACCAGGTAATTGCCCTCGAGCAAACGATAAATGGCATAGGGCGTGATGCCGATGAAGGCGCACAGGCCTACCAGCATAACGATCGATAGCTGAAAGTCGTGTTTCAGGCGATTCCAGAACTCAGCCATTCACAGTCTCAATGTATTGTTTTTGTCCTTGCAGAGCACCACATTGGCGCTTCAAGTCAATACTGGAACTGTACGCCTACTTCTGGTCACTGACAAGCGACAAGAGGTGTCAAATGGCCACCACTCATCCGATCAAACCACAATACATCCACCCGATAGCCGCTGAAAGACCCGGGCGAGGCAGCCGCAACCTCAGGCAGCAGTGGCCTGAATGCGTGACACCATGGCCTTGAGGCCGTTACCCCGGGTCGGGCTCAGGTGCTTGAGCAGGTTGAGCTGCTCGAAATAGTCCTCAATCGGGAACTCCAGGATCTCTTCCCGGGTTTTGCCGTTATAGGCCGCCAATACCACCGCCAACAGTCCCTTGACGATAAAAGCATCGCTGTCAGCATCAAAAAACAGCTTGTTGCCCTCTTCCCGGCTGACCAGCCACACCTGACTCTGGCAGCCACGCACCAGGTTGTGCTCGGTGCGCGAGGCAGCATCCAGCTCGGGCAGCTCGCGCCCCAAATCAATGATGTATTTGTAGCGATCTTCCCAGCTGTCGAAAAAGCTGAGGGTATCGACAATATCGTCAGTTGTGATTTCGGTACCGAACTGGCTCATACAAATCCTTAATGCAAAAAAGGCCCAGGAAGCCTCTGAAAGCGCAGCCGAGGCAACGCAGGTCGTTTTTCAGAGGCTTCTAAAAGAACATACCGGTTTCAAGCTGCGCCTCTTCACTCATCATCTCGCGGTTCCACGGAGGATCAAACACCAGATCCACCACCACCGTCTCGACATTGGGTACCAGCCGCACGCGGTACTCGACATCACCGACCAATACTGGCCCCATGCCGCAGGCGGGCGCCGTCAGGGTCATCTGGATATCCACCCGCTTGGCCGCCTGATCAATCTCAACCGCGTAGATCAGGCCGAGATTGACCAGATCCACCGGAATTTCCGGATCAAAGACAGTCTTCAGTGCCGTCCAGACCTGCTCTTCACTGATCTGGTCATCACTGGGTTCGGGAAATTCGAGAATTTCCGCTTCCAGACCGAGCTTGTCGGCATCAGTACCATCCACTCGCACCATCTGACCGTTATAAGTCAGGGTGTAATTGCCCCCGAGGGCCTGGGTGATGGTGACAAAAGTATCCTTGGGGATGGTCAGCGGTGTGCCGTCCGGAACCCGACGCGCAGGGCAATCGGCCTGCGCTACTACCATACGTCTTTCCATTATCGGCTCAATTCACGCTGAAGCTTTCACCGCAACCGCACTCATCGGTCACGTTGGGGTTGATAAATTTTATCTGCTGGTTGATGCCTTCGCGCACCAGGTCGATCTGGGCACCGTTGAGTACCCCCAGGCTGTCCCGGGCGATCAGCAGGCGAATATCCGGGTCGATCGTGTATTCCAGATCATCCGCTTCGCCCTGCTCGACCATATCGATCACGTACATAAAGCCCGTGCAGCCGCTTTTCTTCACGCTGACGCGCACGGCGCGGCCTGGCTGACTGGCCAGCTGGCGCTGAAAGTGCGCCTTCGCCGCCGGGGTTACCGAGACGGCCTGAGCTTGCGGATCAAAAGATTCAACGTTCATGCTGGCCTCCTAGAGAAACTGACGCACTTTTTCCAGTGCGACGAACAGCCGATCAACATCTGCCCGCGTATTGTAGATACTGAAACTGGCACGCACGGTGCCGGGTATTGCGTACTGATCCATGATCGGCTGGGCACAGTGGTGCCCGGTACGTACGGCAACACCCTGCTGATCAAGCAAGGTCCCGACATCCGCCGGATGCGCGCCCTCGAGCAGAAAACTCATGACGGCAATCTTGTTGGCTGCAGTGCCGATCAAGCGCATACCCGGCACCTCACGGGCACGGCTTTCCGCATAGTGTAACAACTCCAGCTCATGCGCCTCGGCCGCAACACGATCAAGGCCCTGCACATAATCGATCGCCGCACCAAAACCGATGACCCCGGCAATATCCGGCGTACCGGCTTCAAATTTCCACGGCAACTGATTCCAGGTGCTGCCGGCAAAGCTGACGGTTTCAATCATCTCGCCACCACCCACCCAGGGCTGCATGGCTTCCAGCAGGGCCGACTTGCCATAGAGCACGCCAACCCCGGTAGGGCCAAACAGCTTGTGTGCGGAAAACACGTAAAAATCGCAATCCAACGCCTGCATATCGACATTGAAGTGGCCAATGGCCTGGGCACCATCCAGCAAACACAGAGCACCGGCGGCATGCGCCAGTTGCACAATTTCTTCGACTGGATTGATGCTGCCCAAGGCATTGGACACATGCCCGCAGGCAACCATTTTCACCCGGCCATCGTCCAGCATGAAGCGCAGCGCCTGCATATCCAGCGTGCCCGATTCATCAACAGGGATGGGCTCGACACTGGCCCCGCAATCGGCCGCAACCATCTGCCAGGGCACGATATTGGCGTGATGCTCCATCGCCGACACCAGGACGCGATCCCCCGGTTGCAGATTACCGCGGCCCCAGCTGTTGGCGACCAGGTTGATGCTTTCCGTGGTGCCGCGAGTCCAGATGATTTCGTGCGCGTGAGCGGCATGAATCAGATCACGCACCTTGCCGCGCGCCGCTTCGAACTTGGCCGTCGCACGGTCAGCCAGCGTATGCGCACCACGGTGCACATTGCTGTTGTCTTCACGGTAATAGTCGACAATTGCCTGAATCACAACCTCAGGCTTTTGCGTGGTCGCCGCGTTGTCCAGATAGACCAGCGGATGACCATTGACCTGCTGCTGCAGAATCGGAAAATCGGCACGTACGCGCTCGGCATCAAAGCCGACCGGGCTTACGGTCGCCATGTCATTCATAGCTCAATTGCCCCACTTGCTCGCTGGCCTCACCAAAGAGCGCAGTCAGACGCGGGCGCAAATAATCGCGGATAGCCGGCTCCGGCACCTGATTGATCAGCTCGTTGATAAAGCCGAAACTCAACATGGTGCGTGCATCGGATTCGCTGACGCCCCGGCTCATCAGATAGAACATGGACGTCTTGTCCAGCTGCGCAATGGTTGCACCATGGGCACATTTCACGTCGTCGGCGTAAATTTCCAGCTCCGGCTTGGTATTCACTTCCGCCCTGGGTGACGTCAGCAGATTCTTGTTGCTCAGCTCTGCCAGGGTCTTCTGCGCCTGCGGGTGAATATGGATACGCCCGTTGAATACCGCCTTGGCGGAATCACCAATGATGCCGCGAAACACCTCATTGCTGGTGCAATGGGGTACGCAATGCTCGACATTGGTGTGGTAATCGATCAACTGCTTGTTGCGCGGCAAATACACGCCGTTCAGCGCCATATGGGCCCCTTCACCGCGCATATTGCACTGGTAGTCAATGCGCTTGAGGCGGCTGCCCTGGGCCAGGGTAAAACCGAGGAAGCGCGCATCACGCAGCAGGTTTACATGCACACCACCCACATGCAGCAGGCCTTCCTGCTCCAGGTTGATGCGGTAGTGCTGCAACTGGGCGTTGGCACCAACCACCACCTCGGTCAGGCTATTGACGAAACCATTCTGCTCAGCGCTATCCGACACGTAGTGCTCAATCACTTCCGCTTCAGCGTTATCTTCCAGCACCACCAGCAACCGTTGCTGGGCCACGCTCGGGGTGGCTTCGGGGGTGGAAATATTCAACACGTAAACCGGCTTTTCCAGGGTCTGGTTGCGCGGCACATGCACCAGCAAGCCATCGGCCAGCCAGGCATTGCTCAGCGCAGCAAACAGGTGCCGATCCGTATCGACCACCTTGCCCAGGTGCTGCTGAATCAGAATCTGCTCTTGTGCATCGGCATCGGCAAACTGCACCACGCCGGCAGGCAAGGGTGACGAATCAGCCGCCGAAAAGCGGCCGTTGATGAACACCAGGCGGGTGGCATCGAATTCGATCGCCTCAACCTCTTGCTGCCAATTGCTCAGTTCGCTTGTCGCCCACTGGCTGGGGGCATCCTGCTGCAGGGGGGCCAAGGGGGTATATTTCCACAGCTCGGTCTTGCGCCCCGGCCAGGCCGCAGCGGACCAGGCTTGCTCACCCTGCTGACGCAAAGCGCCCAGCCAGGCGAGCCCCTGCTGATCGGCAGCCAGTTTCAGGGCAATCTGTTGAAAGTCACTCATGGTCTCAGGCTACCTCTTCTTCCAGCCAGCCGTAGCCCTTGGCTTCCAGCTCAAGTGCCAGGCTCTTGTCGCCCGACTTGACGATACGGCCGTTGGCCAACACATGAACGTAATCCGGCACGATATAGTCCAGCAGGCGCTGATAATGGGTAACGACAATAAAGCTGCGGTTGCCATCACGCATGGCGTTGACGCCATCGGCGACCACCTGCAAGGCATCAATATCCAGGCCGGAATCGGTTTCATCAAGGATGCACAGTTCAGGCTCCAGCAGCATCATCTGCATCAGCTCGTTGCGCTTCTTTTCACCACCGGAGAAACCTTCGTTAACGCCGCGCTTGAGAAAAGCCGCATCCAGATCCACCTTCTTGCTGGTTTCCCGTGCCAGCTTCATGAACTCGACAGCGGACAACTCGGGCTGGCCGTGGTGTTTGCGCTTGGCATCCACCGACGCCTTGAGAAACTCCATATTGCTGACACCGGGAATTTCCACCGGGTACTGAAACGCCAGGAACAGGCCTTCGCGGGCACGCTCTTCGGTGTCCATCTCCAACAGGTCTTTGCCCTTGAACTGGATGGACCCGGCAGTGGCTTCATAGCCTGGGCGTGCAGCCAGCACGTTACCCAGTGTGCTCTTGCCGGCGCCATTGGGGCCCATGATGGCATGCACCTCACCCGGCTTGATCTCCAGATCCAGCCCGGTGATGATCTCTTTCTCTTCAACGTTGGCGAACAAACCCTTGATATTAAGCATCTTTTTACCTGAATTCTGTATTGGTCGTAGCTCTGAAAAGCGTCGGATCAACCGACCGAACCTTCCAGACTGACTTCGAGCAACTTGCCGGCTTCCACTGCAAACTCCATCGGCAGCTCTTTGAATACCTCACGGCAGAAGCCGTTGACGATCATCGAGATCGCCTTTTCGGCGTCCAGCCCGCGTTGCTGACACAGGAACAACTGATCATCGCTGACCTTGGACGTCGTCGCCTCGTGCTCCACGACGGCGCTCGGGTTCTTGCTTTCGATATAGGGGAAGGTATGCGCCCCGCACTGGTCACCAATCAACAGTGAGTCGCACTGGGTAAAGTTGCGCGCGCCTTCCGCACCCGGGTTGATGCGCACCAGCCCCCGGTAGGAGCTGTTGCTGTGCCCGGCGGAAATCCCCTTGGCGATAATGGTTGAGCGGGTGTTCTTGCCCAGGTGAATCATCTTGGTGCCGGTATCGGCCTGCTGATAATTGTTGGTCAGCGCCACCGAATAGAACTCACCCACACTGTTGTCGCCTTTGAGGATGCAGCTGGGGTACTTCCAGGTGACCGCTGAACCGGTTTCGACCTGGGTCCAGGAAATCTTCGCGTTGGTATGGCAAATGCCGCGCTTGGTCACGAAGTTGTAGATACCGCCCTTGCCTTCCGCGTCACCCGGATACCAGTTCTGTACCGTGGAATACTTGATATTGGCGTTGTCCAGCGCAACCAGCTCAACCACTGCGGCGTGCAGCTGGTTTTCATCACGCATCGGCGCCGTGCAGCCTTCCAGATAACTGACGTGGCTGCCTTCCTCGGCAATGATCAGCGTGCGTTCGAACTGCCCGGTGTTCATTTCATTGATGCGGAAATAGGTCGACAGCTCCATCGGGCAGCGCACGCCTTTGGGAATGTAGACGAACGAACCATCGGAAAACACCGCCGAGTTGAGCGCGGCGTAGTAGTTGTCTTTTTGCGGCACCACACTGCCCAGATACTTCTGGACCAGATCCGGGTAATCCTTGATCGCCTCACTGATCGGGCAGAAGATCACGCCCGCCTCATGCAGCTTCTTGCGGAAGGTGGTCACGACCGAGACCGAGTCGAATACCGCGTCCACCGCTACCCCGGCGAGCATTTCCTGCTCATGCAGCGGAATACCCAGCTTTTCATAGGTTGCCAGCAGCTCCGGATCGACTTCATCCAGGCTTTGCGGCTTGTCCGCCATGCTTTTCGGCGCAGAATAGTAGGACGCCGCCTGAAAATCGATGTCCGGGTAATGCACATGGGCCCAGGTGGGTTCGTCCATTTCCTGCCAGGCACGAAACGCCTTCAGACGCCACTCGAGCATCCATTCCGGCTCTTCTTTCTTGGCAGAAATAAAACGCACCACATCTTCGTTCAGACCAGGTGGCAGGGTGTCCGACTCAATAGCGGAATGGAACCCGGCCGCGTAGTCCTTGCGGATAAGGCTTTCGACTTGATCAGTCACGGTATCACCTCAATTGCGCGGCACCCCGGGGGCACCGCTACTTCGTATCAGGCTGGCAGCTCAGGCTGCCGTGGCGTGGCTCTGTCGGCCACTTGGAAAGGGTTACGCGCAGCGACGTCATGCACCAGTCACGCATTATCTCAGATTATGCGTTCCAGCGGCTCGATCGGAACCGAACGGCTGCAGCCAAGTTGGTCCTGACGGTCACTGACACGACGAATTTCCTTGCGGGCGACCAGCTCGGCCAGGCTGATGTCATCCAGAAACTCGCGCAAACGGTCGCTCAGATCACTCCACAGGTGGTGCGTCAGGCAGACATCCCCGCTCTGACAGTCACCCTTGCCGCGACAGCGCGTAGCATCCATGGAATCGTTTACCGCCTCCACGATCTGCGCCACGCTGATATTGGCGGCACCGCCGGACAGCCGGTAACCACCGCCCGGCCCGCGAACACTCTCGACCAGCTGGTTACGCCGCAGCTTGGCAAACAGTTGTTCCAGATAGGAAATGGACACGCCCTGACGTTGGGAGATGTCTGCCAGCGTTATCGGTCCCTGACTCTCGTGCAGCGCCAGATCCAGCATGGCGGTGACGGCGTAACGACCTTTGGTTGTCAAGCGCATAGGATAATCCAAGCTATTGATTTCAGGGTTTATGATGCAATATCCAACCAAAACAGTCAACTATTAACCCTGCCCACTCAAAGCCATGGGTATTCTATGGGTATTTGGTGGTTGCAGCAAAAACCCTTTATGCTCCGGACAGACCACTCAGAGCGGCTGTTCATGGGAGCCAAAGCATGTCCACATGGGAAGTGATTCTCGCCACCCTGACCAATGAATTTTCCGATTTATCCGATGTCGAACAAGCCACGCGAGTAACGCTGCGCCTGGTGCTGGCGGCATTTCTCGGTGGTGTTCTGGGCTATGAACGCGAATCCCTCGGCAAGGCTGCCGGGGTGCGCACGCACATGCTGGTCTGCCTGGGTGCCGCCCTGTTTGTTCTTGCGCCTGATCAGGCAGGCGCCATGGATGACGCCATGAGCCGGGTTATTCAAGGGGTTGTTGCCGGCGTAGGCTTTCTATGTGCCGGCACTATCCTGAAAGCCGACAACCTCACCGAAGTCAGAGGGCTGACAACAGCAGCCGGCATCTGGTTGACCGCCGCCATCGGCGTAGCCGTAGGGCTTGGCCATGAAGCAACAGCGGTACTGGCAACCCTTTTGGCGCTGTTCATTCTGCATTTTCTGCTTGGGGTACTTGAGCGAAGCAGTAAAAAGGCGCGCCCAACCGACGAGAACTGAGCTGGCACCCGGCGTGTATCGGCACCGCTGACAAGGCTGTATGCGCCGTATGAGAGCCTTTCTGCCGCAGGCCACAGTTGCTGCAAAGCCCCTTTCGGGGGGGGGTGATGCAAACAGCCGGCAAATGCTATTGTGTGAACCACTTTGAGAAATAGACCATTAAGGAGTCACCAAGCGATGAGTCACGAGAAGCAGTTCTATATCAACGGTCAGTGGGTTTCGCCCAAGGGCGACAAGACCCTGGACGTGATCAACCCGGCTGACGAAAGCGTCGCCGCAACTATCGCTCTGGGCAATCATGAAGACGTTGATCTGGCTGTAGCTGCTGCCAGAGAGGCTTTCGACAGTTACTCGCAAGCCAGCCGCGAGGAACGCATCGCCCTGCTGGAACGCATCATCGAAGTCTTCAAGAAACGCATGAACGACGTTGCTGAAGCCATCTCCACCGAAATGGGCGCGCCCAGCAAGCTGGCCAAAGTAGCCCAGGCAGCCTCCGGCCTCGGGCATTTTGCCACCGCTCTGGAAGTCCTCAAGGAATACGAATTCGACGAAGAAATCGGCACCACGCTGGTCACCAAGGAGCCGATCGGCGTCTGCGGCCTGATCACCCCGTGGAACTGGCCGATGAACCAGTTGACCTGCAAGGTCGCCCCCGCCCTGGCCACCGGCTGCACCATGGTACTGAAACCGTCCGAAGTGGCCCCGCTGTCTGCCCTGGTGCTGGCCGAAATTCTCGATGAAGCCGGCGTTCCCGCAGGCGTGTTCAACATGGTCAATGGCGACGGCCCCACCGTCGGCGCTGCCATGTCGGCCCATCCGGATATCGACATGATGTCGTTCACCGGTTCCACCGCTGCCGGCCGTCTGGTCATGAAGTCCGGTGCCGACACCATCAAGCGTGTTGCGCTTGAGCTGGGTGGCAAATCAGCCAACATCCTGCTGGATGACGTCGATTTCGAAAAATCCGTCAAACACGCCGTGTTCAGCTGCATGAACAACACCGGGCAATCCTGTAACGCACCAACACGCCTGCTGGTCCCCAATGACCAGATGGATGCGGTTGCCGACATGGCCGCCAAGGTGTGCGCCAAGGTCAAACCCGGTCATCCAAAAGCGGAAGACACCGTCATGGGCCCGGTCGCCTCCAAAGCGCAGTGGAGCAAGATTCAGGACCTGATTCAGGCCGGTATCGATGAAGGCGCGAAGCTGTTGGCTGGCGGCCCGGGCAAGCCGGAAGGCCTGGAGACCGGTTTCTACGTCAAGCCGACCGTGTTCACTCACGTTACCAATGACATGACCATCGCCCGCGAAGAAATCTTCGGGCCGGTACTGTCGATCATCGGTTACGCCGATGAAGACGATGCAGTACGCATTGCCAACGATACCCGCTACG
Source organism: Halopseudomonas salegens (assembly GCF_900105655.1). Lineage (NCBI taxonomy): Bacteria > Pseudomonadati > Pseudomonadota > Gammaproteobacteria > Pseudomonadales > Pseudomonadaceae > Halopseudomonas > Halopseudomonas salegens. The sequence goes on along the minus strand of NZ_LT629787.1, from coordinate 1,442,391 downwards.
GCCTCTCCGGTTACGTCTCATCCGGTGACCTTGATCGCGCGCGGAAAGTTGCCCGCCGCATGCGCACCGGCATGATTCACATCAACGGCGCTGCCGGCGACAACAAGGCACCCTTTGGTGGTTACAAGGAATCCGGCAACGGCCGCGAATGGGGCCACCACGGCTTCGAAGACTTCCTCGAAATCAAATCCATGTTCGGTTACAACCCCAAGTAACCAGCACATAGATGCACGACCCATCAGGCCGGCTCAATAGCCGGCCTGATTATGTTTAGCCCGCAGCAAAAGCACACCCCCTACCCCGGAAAGCCACCCGGAAGCATTACTCGCCTGAGTTCCGTAAGGAAGCTTTGGCGCTGGCCGAGAAAGTTGTCATCACCTACATGGGACCCAAAAAGATGAAAAAAGATTTGAGATTTAGGCGTGCTCTCTTGCTAACGTCTTTTGCATTATTCATCAGTGCCTGTGATCAACTGTTCACTGACTCACCCTTTGATGCAGACGGCAAGCTTACCCGCGCCGAGCTGGACCATTTCCTGGTGGGAATGAAAGAAGCGACGAACATCACTGAAAACGTGGAAAACTGCATCAAGACACAGTCTGAGCTTCGCGCAGAGATAGCTGGCGATCCCGAAACCCTCGATCCTGAATCGCTGTCGCTGCCGGAGGAAAATTGGGTGCCTTTGGATACGTCGGACAAACGGATTATCTTGGCTCAGCTTGTCGTGACCGAGGCCAGCGTGTTCTGCACTACAGGGCGAGAAATGTGAGCGCCAAGGCGCAGGCCTTTCCGCAGTACGCACAGAGCTTACTGCCGGCAAACTCGCCATCCTCCCCCCGAACTGAATCAACCCAAAGGGCTGTTGCAACAAATAACCAAGGGAATTGTGCACAAACTGAGTGCTCGACTGAATTCAAACTTGATCACATGAATAGAGCTGTACCATCCCCAGTGCAAAAACGCTAAAATAGCTCGTTTAAAGCTTGAGCACACGGATAAGTCAATGGCATTAATCACATTTTCCTCAAACGATTACGCCGAGCATGAGCGCCTTGAAGCCTCAAAAGATGTGTATGCCGCGATGGCCAACATCGACGTTGATATAGCAAAGGACCAAATACCCTCAATTGAAACACGTATTCGGCTACTGCCGGGCGTGTCCATTGCACTGGTGAAAACATCCTCCCTGATCGTGCACCGGCGCAAGCCAGAGATTCAGGACGGAAACGATGACTTTTCTCTGTTAATAAATCCGGCAAGCCATTCTCACTGGATATCTGACCTGCCCCGCGTGGGCGAGTTAAAGGGTGACCCCGGTACAGGTTGCTTTGCATTCAATGACCGACCGGGGAAAATCATTTTCCCTTCCACAACCACACATATGCTCAATCTCACCTTTTCCCGAGCATTGCTGGGCCAGCTGGTATTCGACCTGGAAAGCGCCAAAACCCCTTCCCGTCTGGTCCATGACCCCTTGAGGCATCTGGTAAGACGCGCGCTCGAACTCACTCGAACTGACGCTACACTGGCGAACAACCCCGTTGATGAAACCAATTACCTGCTCGATCTCGCTACCCTCGCAACCGGTGCACGGGGTGATTGCGCCATACAGGCAAGCCAAAGAGGCCTTGCCCTTGCACGCCTTAGAGCAATCAAAGCCGATATTCGGGCGTACGCATGGCGTGGTGACCTCAACCTTGGCTGGATAGCCAGGCGCCATGGCGTATCGCCCAGTTATGTGCGTGCCATGTTTGAACGCAACGGACAAAGCTTTTCGGACTTTTTGCTTGAACAACGGCTGCAACGCGTATTTGCCCGATTGAACAACCCCGCCTACTACAGCTGTACCATCGCCAACATTGCCTACGATGCGGGCTTTAACAACCTGTCTTGGTTTTACCGCGCATTCAAACGATTTTATGAACTCAATCCATCTGATATCAGAGCCAGTAATATCTGATACAGAGCAGCCAAGCACCCGTAAATGCTGCCGTTGTAGCAGCCATATCCGAGTGTTGTAGCGCTCAGTGGACGCTGATGTCTCCCACTTTTTGTTAGTCTTCGCCAGATCAAAGCGGAGACAACAACATGCCAGCCCCCGAGTACGGAACCCCCATCAAAAAAAGCCGACTTTTCAGCCACAGAGCTCTCTCGCTGACGCGTTGGCTTACCCTGTTGGGCGCCTGCGTCGCACCCCTGCTGGCTCAGGCGCAGAGCTGCCCCTCGGGCGATAACACGGACGATCAATACATACTGGGCGAGGCCGATGGCACCGCCAGCGCCATGCACTGGCCCACCGGCTTAGTGTGGAAGCGCTGCAGTGAAGGCCAAACGTTCGAGAACGGCCAATGTACTGGCACTGCACAGACGAAAGACTGGAACACCTGGGCCGAAGCCGACCGCCTGCTGCCCAGATCCTTCAACAATCAAACCAACTGGGGCATCGGGGCCGGCTTCCGCCAGAACCTGCTGGAGAGCGGTGGCTGGCGTATGGCGTATCGATACGAATTGCGGAAGATCACCGAACCCTGCGACACCATCGCCCCCAAGGTCAACCGCATCGTTTTTCCTGACACACCGTCTTGGCCTATCTGGTCGGGTTCGCCGCATTTTAGCGATTATGACTTCGCGTTCTTCGTGGACCCCTACCATGGCTACGCCAGCTACTTCGGCCGCAGCTACAACTATCACGTTCGGCTCGTTCGCGGCGGAGAGTCTTTTGACCCTTTGACCACTCCCCCTGCGCAGGATGCCGCGCCAGGCAACACCGCATCCTTTCCGGCATTTACCCTATCGACTCCGACATCTCCCATCTCGACTAGCCTGCCTGATGGTCAATCCTGGGGCGGTGCGCGCATCAGTGGCGACGGCAACCCCGAATTCCAGCTCAACGGTGCCGGCGACTGGGTGCAGGAAGCCATCGTCAAAAGTGGCGATCAAATCACTGTGCGACTCACGGCCCCAGGCACGGTGGGCGACAGTCATACGGCCACCTTCACCCTGCGCAGCGGCCAGACCACCTTCACCAGCGCCAATGCCAGCAATGGCGGCAATGAAGCCACAGCCCTGCAGGAAACCAGCGCCAGCTTTACCGTGAACGCCTTTATCCCCGTAGCGGGTGTTTGCGGCACGGCAAACGGGGTGGCCACGCTGGCCGCACCCAGTGCCAACCTGTGTAGCACCGGTACGGCCAGCGCGGTGGATGGCAGCGCAGTGGACGCCTTCATCTGGGCTTGCCAGGGTCAGTATGGTGGTGCCGATTCGGGGCAATGCAGTGCCCCTCGCCAATATGAGGTGACGCCGTCAGCCGGGGCCAATGGCAGCATCGCACCGTCCAGCATGCAGCTGATCACAGCAGGTCAGACGACAAGCTTCATGGTCACGCCGCCAGCCAACTACAGCCCCGCCATCAGCGGTACCTGCCCGGCCGGAAGCTGGAGTGGTAGCAGTTACACCACAGGCGCAATCATGGCGTCCTGCACGGTCACAGCAAACTTTGCCGCACGTACGGCAATCGCCATACCCCTGGCCGAAGGCCCGCATAGTGGCGAAGCGCTGGATCTGGCCGTTGCAGGCAGCGAGTGGCACCTGGATTCAGCGCAGAGCCTGACAGCGGCCAGCCTGGCTACCGCCTTGCCACCGGGGGTGACCCTGCCACATGGCGCCCTGAGCCTGCGTCTGACCGATGGCACGCCGGGCAGCAATGCGACTGTTGAGCTGACGTACCCGTTTGATCTACCTGCCGGGACGCGCTACTACAAATACGGCCCTACGGCGGATAACCCCGCTGACCACTGGTACCCCTACGATGGCGCCGTGATCAGTGGCAATACCATCACCCTGACCCTCACCGATGGCGGCGCCGGCGACAGCGACCTGAGTGTCAACGGCATCATCGACGATCCGGGCGGCCCGGCGTTATTAGCAGCGGATCTCGCCCCGATCCCCACGCTGTCTCAATGGGCCATGATGTTGCTGGCAGGGATCATTGGCCTGCTGGCATTGAACAGAGTGCGGTGGATGCCCAACACCTGAGCATCAGCACCGCCCCCCCTTCCGCGAGCGCTGCACTTTTGAACATGTGTAGCGCTCAGTGGACGCCTGGATTGAAGGCTTTTGGTATCGTACCGCCATTACGCGAGATGGAACTTAACATGAAAAATATCTTCTTTGGATACTGCAGCCTGCTACTGTTGCTGGTAATCAATACGGCCAATGCAGCGCCCTTCGCCTATCTGAATGCGGGAAACTCCGTGGCTGTGGTTGATGTGGAAACCATGACCGAGATTCAACGGATCGATGTTGGCAGAAACCTGGGCTATCTTCATGTACGCCCCGGTGGAAAGTATCTCTACGGCGTTTCGTCCTCACAGCTTTATCATCCATATCAGGACTATATTACCGTTATCGATACCACCAGCCATACTGTGGCAACACATTTCGAGGTGGCTACACGAGCAGGCCTGAAATTCGTCACCTCAAGCCCCGATGGCAAACGAATTTATGCCGTTGATCACCATAACTATCTGTACTTCATCGATGCCGAAACGCACGAGCTTTTACATTCCCTTGAAATAATAGAGCATGATGATCCCTTCACTCCAGTGATTAGCAGCGATGTTGAGGATATTGATGTTTCGCATGACAGCAAGCACATCATGCTTTCCGTGGGCCGCACTGGCTCCCGGGCTGGCTACCGGTTTTATGATGCACAAACTTACGCTTCTATAGGTCAAGTCCGACCGCTTATAGATGGCAGCATATCTTTCAGAAATATTCGCGCAAACCCTTATCCCCGTCGTACTGCCGCCGATGGGCTGCACGGCCACCTCTTTCGGGCCTGTGGTAGATTAGATCTCTTTCCGGGCTCTTATCTATACCCTAGTTGCATCCTGAGCTCGCTCCCTTACTCTGAAGAAACGAACGAATACTATTCCGGGAATTACGAATACTTGGATAGTAGGGCGTATGCTTTTTTTACAACACCGGGCAACAGTTTTTATACCAGCCTCACATTTTCGTACGATGGAGAGCTTGCCTTTATCAGTGAGTTTGCCGGTGGGGATAACTTTACGACGCTTGCTCGCATCCATGTCGCGACGGCGAACGCCCCTGGGGCAGTTGGAAGTTATGTTGTTCCTATCAACGATACGCAACCCATAAATCTTGATGCCCATCCTGGCAGGGATGAGCTGTTTCTCTACACGGGTAAAGCGGATCTGTACAGATTGACTTATGAGCGTTCTGACCCACTGACGCCTACGCGGGATTTTATTCATATCAGCGGTGGTGGCATTGCCACAGGCCAATTTGTCGGCGGGCCCATGCCGCTGACCGCATCCATCCAAACCGGTGCAGTAAGATTTCCTTACTTGCCGCTCACGCCATCCAGTCAAAAGGTATTCAGCTTCCATAACCGTTTGAATCAAAAACCGGTCGCACTTCAGTGCAGCCTGGATAACGGGCAGGCGTTTTCTCTCAGCGGTGGTGATGTCAATGTCAGCCTGCAACCGGATGAAACGATTGAAGTCACAGTGAATTTCTCTTCCGCTGTAGCTGGGCAATACACCGATACATTGCGCTGCAGCGACAGCAATAACGGTGAGTTCATTTATTCCCTGGAGGGCAATTATGTCGCCCCCGTCACCGCGACACCCGCCAGCGGATCGACCATTGTGCTGCCAACCCAGTGGCCTGCCACCGGTGCCACTTCTCAGACCATCAACTTCCAGAACCCGAACCTGACGCCGGCCAATGTGTCTTGCAGCATCAGCGGCAGTACCGGAGAGCTTTCCGTCGCCAGTAATCTGACCGTGCCCGCCAGCGGCAATGCCAACCTGAGGGTAAACCTGGATTCAGCCAATAGCGGCACCTTTAATGGCACCCTGAGCTGCTCCAGCGATGTTGGCGGCTCATATGTCTATGACCTCTCGGGCGAGACCATCACGCCCCTGGTGGCTCAGCCCATTTGGCCCCTCCCTTCCAGGGGAGCGCTTGAAATGGGGTACATCTATCCGCTGCAATCCGAGCTGCAGAGAACCCTGTCATTCGAGAATGCAAACGCCAGCCCGCTAGGATTCAGTTGCCAACTGACATCGGACGACAGTGGCTTTATGCTTGAGCCTGTTCCAGGCCAGGTTGCAGCCGGCGGCATGGTCGATGTCACGGTCACCTACCGATCCGATGCGCCGGCCCTCGAAACCCTTGCTCGGCTGGACTGTGAGGACGAGACAGGTCAGCAGTGGTCCCATAACTTTCGTGCCAGTGCGCTGATGCCGATCAACGCCACACCGGCCAAGAACAGCGACATCATACTGCCGCCGCAGCGCGTGGGTACTGCACCAACGGCAGCCACCTTTACATTCAGGAATCCTGAGAATCTGATCGAGGGATTGTTCTTTTACTGCCAAATGAGCCCATCAACACCCTCTTTTGTCATTAAAAACCTGGACGGATTTCACACACTTCCCACCGGGGAAGAGAAAAGCTTCAGTGTCGAGTTTAACAGCAGCACTGCGGGTAACTTCAGCACCGCACTGACCTGTTATGTACTGCAAAATGACATTGGCGAAGGACTGGTTGAGCAAATCGAATACACCCTCAACGCTTCCACGTTCTACGCGCTAACGTCATCGCCCCGCAGCGGCAGCACAATCAACCTGCCGGATGTCACTATCGACCCAGAGGCCACTTCAGCCCCGGCCGGTGAAGAGTTGACGCGGGCAACAAACGCCACCATCAGCTTCCAGAACCACGCACCGGCTGATGAGTCACTGAGCTGCAGTTTGAATGATGGCAGTGTCTTTTCGATCAATGCCATGCCAATGACGATCCCTGCCAACAGCAGTGCCTCTTTGACCGTAACCTTCAACCCGGTCACGCCAGGCGAATATACCGATACGCTCAGCTGTTCCGGGGCAAGTGGCGACCTGTTCAGCTTCACTCTCCAGGGGCAGGGCGTTGAAGTGCCTCCGCGACGCACCGAGATGGAACTGCCACTGTCCGAGGGGCCACACAGCGGCAAAATGCTGCACCTGGCGGTCACAGACAGCGAATGGAACCTGGATGCAGCGCAGACCTTGACCGCTGCCAGCCTGGGAGCTGCCTTGCCACAGGGTGTGATGCTGCCGCACGGCGCCCTGAGCCTGCGCCTGACCGAGGGTACGCCGGGCAGTAGCTCCACGATAGTACTGACCTACCCGTTTGATCTACCTGCCGGGACGCGCTACTACAAATATGGCCCTACAGCGGATAACCCCGCCGACCACTGGTACCCCTACGATGGCGCCGTGATCAGTGGCAACACCATCACCCTGACCCTGACCGATGGCGGCGCCGGCGACAGCGACCTGAACGTCAACGGCATCATCGACGATCCGGGCGGCCCGGTGTTGCTGGCAGCGGATCTCGCTCCAATCCCCACGCTGTCCCAATGGGCCATGCTGCTGCTGGCGGGGATCATGGGCCTGCTGGCCATGCAAAGAATGCGGTGGATGCCCAACACCTGAGCATCAGCACCGCCCCCTTCCTTGAGCGCTGCACTTTTGAACATGTGTAGCGCTCAGTGGACGCCTGGATTGACGGCTTTTGTTAGTCTTCGCCAGATCAAAGCGGAGACAACAACATGCCAGCCCCCGAGTACAGAACCCTGACGACCAAAAGCCGACTTTTCAGCCACAGAGCTCTCTCGCTGGCGCGTTGGCTTACCCTGTTGGGCGCCTGCGCCGCACCCCTGCTGGCACAGGCGCAGAACTGCCCCACGGGCGATAACACGGACGATCAATACATTCTGGGCGAGGCCGATGGCACCGCCAGCGCCATGCACTGGCCCACCGGGCTGGTGTGGAAGCGCTGCAGCGAGGGCCAGACGTTCGAGAGCGGCCAATGTACCGGCACTGCACAGACGAAAGACTGGAACAACTGGGCCGAAGCGGACCGCCTGCTGCCCAAATCCTTCGCGAATCAAACCAACTGGGGCATCGGGGCCGGCCTCAGCCAGAACCTGCTGGAGAGCGGCGGCTGGCGCATGGCGTACATGAACGAGTTGCACAAGATTACCGAAAACTGCGGCACCAACCCCAGAGTCAACCGCAGGGTATTTCCCGATACCCCGTCTTCGTATTTCTGGTCTGGGTCTCCCAGTGCCATCAATTCGAACAGCGCGTTTCGGGTGTCCTTCGGCGGTTTTGGCATCGGCACCTCCAACCGAAGCAACAACCAGCGCGTTCGTCTCGTGCGCGGCGGACAGTCTTTTGCCGCTCTGACGTCCCCCAGCGCGCAGACCGTCAGCGCCGGAGACTCCGCCACCTTCCCCGCTTTCACCCTTGCGCCCAGCGTGCCCGCTGGCCAGGCCTGGGGCGGTGCGCGCATCAGTGGTGATGGCAACCCCGAATTCCAGCTCAACGGCACCGGCGACTGGGTACAACAAGCCATTGTCAAAAGCGGCGACCAGATCACCGTGCGTTTCAACGCCCCGGACTCCGGTAGCCGTACCGTTACCTTCACCCTGCGTAGCGGCCAGACCACCGGCACCAGAGACAATGCAAGCAATGGCGGCAATGAAGCCACCGCCCTGCAGGAAACCAGCGCCAGTTTTACCGCGCTTTCCCGAGTAACCGATCTATCACTGCAACTGCCCGAAGGCCCTGACAGCGGCGAAACGATGAATTTGTCTGTCACAGACAGCGAATGGAACCTGGATGCAGCGCAAACCTTGACCGCTGCCAGCCTGGGAGCCGCCTTGCCACCGGGGGTGACCCTGCCGCACGGTGCCGTAAGTTTGCGTCTGACCGATGGCACGCCGGGCAGCACCGCCACTGTTGTACTGACCTACCCGGAAGAGCTGCCCGCCGGGACGCGCTACTACAAATACGGCCCAACGGCGGATAACCCCGCCGACCACTGGTACCCCTACGATGGGGCCGTGATCAGTGGCAACACCATCACCCTGACCCTGACCGATGGCGGCGCAGGCGACAGCGACCTGAGCGTCAACGGCATTATCGACGATCCGGGCGGCCCGGCCTTGTTGGCAACGGATCTCGCCCCGATCCCCACGCTGTCCCAATGGGCCATGCTGCTGCTGGCAGGGATCATTGGCCTGCTGGCATTGAGCAAAGTGCGGTGGATGCACAACACCTGAGGATCATCACCGCGCGCGCCCCCCTTCCTAGAGCGCTGCACTTTTGAACATGTGTAGCGCTCAGTGGACGCTTGGTTTTACGGCTTTTGGTATCGTACCGCCATTACGCGAGATGGAACTTAACATGAAAAATATCTTCTTTGGATACTGCAGCCTGCTACTGTTGCTGGTAATCAATACGGCCAATGCAGCGCCTTACGCCTATCTGAATGCGGGGAACTCTGTGGCTGTGGTTGATGTGGAAACCATGACCGAGGTTCAACGAATCAATGTTGGTCGAAGGTTAGGTCACTTAGATGTACGCCCGGGGGGAAATTATGTATATGGCGTCATCGGAGCCAGAAATACAATCGGGGCTTATGATCCAAAAGATCGAGAGATTACCGTCATTGATATCCATGACTATTCAGTCAAACCAGCTATCAAAATACCTGAGAGCATCTTGGGTGCTTTTTTGCTACAGGTAACCTCCAGCCCGGATGGCACAAGAATTTATGCCATTGATAATAAAAATTACCTTTATTTTATCGACGCACAGACCCACGACATATTACATAGCGTACAGATAGACGACCCTGAATACTTACTGGGTGATGTTAGTGACATTGATGTTCTGGCTGATAACAGTGCTGTTATGGTGGCATACCAAGGCCGTTTTGTTTTTTATGACACTCAAAGTTATGCCGATATCGGCGGTGGAAACTACCCATTTCATGGTAGTGGGGTCAAGAGTGTTCGCGCTAACCCAAGACCCAGCAGAGATATAAACGGCACACTGGTAACGCATCAATACTTCTCATGCGGTACAGATAGTATTAAAGGTTATTCCACTTGTGTTGTGAGTTCAGACCAACGATCTGAAGACGGCAGATACGATGTAAATACTATTCTGATGTCCAGCGCTGAATTGCCCGACGGATTCAACACTGTTTATACAAGGATTGCCAATTCTTACGATGGAAGGAATACCTTTCTAAATACATACAGAGGCAATATCGATAATAAATATGCAGCCATTCATGTCTTTCAAGCCGGCCAAACTGTGCTCCGGTCGGGAGCGACCATTGAGTTCCCAATAAATACTGCAATCCCCATAAACCTTGACGCACACCCAAGTAAGGACCAGTTATTTGTTTATACAAACCATGGGGAGTTGTATAAAGTATCTTACCAATGGGTCGAAGATTGGCCCTTCACGCAAGAAAAATTGCAGATCAGCAATGGAGGGGGGGCTGTAGGTCATTTTATCGGTGGCCCCATGCCATTGATTGCCTCGATAAAACCCGGGGATACACCACTTCCCCATTTGCCGGTCAATACTGTTAGTCAAAAGGTATTTAGCTTCCATAACCATCTAAATCTCAAACCCGTCAGTTTGCAGTGCACACTTGATAACGGGCAGGCGTTTTCTCTCAGCGGTGGTGATGTCAATGTCAGCCTGCAATCGGATGAAACAGCCGAAGTCACCGTGAATTTCTCTGCCGCTGTAGCTGGACAGTACACCGATACATTACGCTGCAGCGACAGCAATAACGGTGAGTTCGTTTATTCCCTGGAGGGCAATTATGTCACTCCCGTCACCGCGACACCCGCCAGCGGATCACTCGTTGTGCTGCCAACCCAGTGGCCTGCCACCGGTGCCACTTATCAGACCATCAACTTCCAAAACCCGAATCTGACGCCGGCCAATGTGTCTTGCAGCATCAGCGACATTAACGGCGTGTTTTCCGCTGCCGACAGCCTGACCGTACCCGCCAGCGGCAATGCCAACCTGAGGGTAAACCTTGACTCAGCCAATGCCGGTATCTTTGACGGCACCCTGAACTGCTCCAGCGATGTTGGCGGCGCCTATGTCTATGACCTCTCGGGCGAGACCATCACGCCCCTGGTGGCTCAACCCATTGTGCCGGGCTCTGTCAATGGGGCGCTTGATATGGGGTACGTCTATCCACTGCAATCAGCGTTACAGAGAACCCTGTCGTTCGAGAATGTGAACGTCAGCTCTCTCGGATTCAGTTGCCAACTGGCATCGGACGACAGTGGCTTTACCCTTGAGCCTGTTCCGGGCCAGGTTGCAGCCGGAGGCATGGTCGATGTCACGGTCACCTACCGATCCGATGCGCCGGCCCTCGAAACCCTTGCCAGGCTGGACTGTGGAGACGAGACAGGACAGCAGTGGACCCATTACTTTCGTGCCAATGCGCTGATGCCGATCAACGCTACACCAGCTAAAAACAGCAATGTGATTCTGCCACCACAGCGCGTGGGCACTGCACCAACGTCAGCCTCGTTTACGCTCAGCAACCTTGAGAATGTGGTCGATGGATTTTACTTTGCCTGCACGACCCACTTGTTAACCCCGCCTTTTGTCGGCTATACACAAACATTGGAAATGCTGCCTCTTGGGGGGGAGAAAAGGTTCGATGTCGAGTTTGACAGCGCCACTGCGGGAGACTACACCACCACTCTCGACTGTTGGATACTGCACGAAGGCATCGGCTATGAGACGGCCGAAATAATTGAATACACCCTCAAGGCTTCAGCGTTCTACACGCTAACGTCATCGCCCCGCAGTGGCAGCACAATCAATCTGCCGGATGTCAGTATCGACCCAGAGGCCACCTCTGCCCCGGCCGGTGAAGAGTTGACGCGGGCAACAAACGCCGCCATCAGCTTCCAGAACCACGCACCGGCTGATGAATCACTGAGCTGCAGTTTGAATGGCGGCAGTGTCTTTTCGGTCAATGCCATGCCAATGACGATACCTGCCAACAGCAGTGCCACGCTGAACGTAACCTTCAACCCGGTCACGCCAGGCGAGTATACCGATACGCTCAGCTGTTCCGGTGCAAGTGGCGACCTGTTCAGCTTCACTCTCCAGGGGCGGGGCGTAGAGGCCCCTCCGCGACGCACCGAGATGGAACTGCCACTGTCCGAGGGGCCACACAGCGGCAAAATGCTGCACCTGGCGGTCACGGACAGCGAATGGAACCTGGATGCAGCGCAAACCTTGACCGCTGCCAGCCTGGGAACCGCCTTGCCACAGGGTGTGATGCTGCCCCACGGCGCCCTGAGCCTGCGCCTGACCGAGGGTACGCCGGGCAGTAGCTCCACGATAGTACTGACCTACCCGTTCGCTCTGCCCGCCGGGACGCGCTACTACAAATACGGCCCCACGGCGGATAACCCCGCCGACCACTGGTACCCCTACGATGGCGCCGTGATCAGTGGCAACACCATCACCCTGACCCTCACCGATGGCGGCGCCGGCGACAGCGACCTGAGTGTCAACGGCATCATCGACGATCCGGGTGGCCCGGTGTTGCTGGCAGCGGATCTCGCCCCGATCCCCACGCTGTCTCAATGGGCCATGCTGTTGCTGGCAGGGATCATTGGCCTGCTGGCATTGAACAGAGTGCGGTGGATGCACAACACCTGAGCATCAGCACCGCTCCCCCTTCCTCGAGCGCTGCACTTTTGAACACGTGTAGCGCTCAGTGGGTGCTTGGCTTGGCTTGGCTTGGCTTGGCTTGGCATGACGGATTTAGTTGGTTTGTTGCCATTGCTACACATGGAAAAAACAGATGTTTAAACTTGAAAACAGCGTCATCCGCAGGTTCTGTATCGCACTATCCAGGCTCAAGGTGCAGGCGCTCGTCCTGCTGTTTGGAAGCATGTTTGCCACTGCGGGATGGGCTCAAAGCGTCGCACTGGATTTCGACGGTCAGAATGATTACGTGACCCTATCCAGCTTGCCGCAGCAATGGTCGGACCTGCTCGATAACGGTTTCAGCATAACCCTTCAAGCTCAGCCTAAAAGTTACGGCTCTCCACAACGTCTGTTTTTTATTCAACAGGATAGTGCCAACTTTGCCACTGCCATGGTTAACTACCTTGGAGTTGTTTATTTTTATATGCAACGTGACGGTATTTCCTATTCAAGATCCAGCCAATCCGCACTGGAAAGAAACACCTGGCACAATCTTGCCTTTCGCTGGGAGCCTGGCGACAGTGGTGTGACCATCTGGACCGATGGTCAAAATACTACGAATCCAGCAACTTCTGGCACAACATCCTGGGGGAATAACGCTACCTTTACACTCGGCGCACGCACGGACGGCCGACAGGTATTCAATGGAGTACTGGATAATGTCCGCATCTGGGGTTCTGCGTTGGATGCCGTCAGTATTGGCAATATTGCCAATAATTACTGCCTGGGTCCTAGTAGCCCACTCCATGTCTACGACTTTGAAGTTGGTACTGCAGGAGCAGATAATGCAGGCTTGAATACATTGCCGGACTTGATTGGCAGTAACCCGGGTTCGCTTTCAGGATTCAGCCTCGTTGGTACTCGCTCAAACTGGGTTACCGGTCAACCCGACTGTGCTGATTATGACTTTTCCCTGAGTTCAACGGTATCGCACTCCGTCGTGGCACCCGCTGACCAACTGACCTGGTCTGCCACAGTAGACGGAAATACCTTGGTACCCGGCGATGCACTGCCCAATGTGGAAATGACGTTTTCTTTGCCCGCTAATCTACAGTTCATATCAGTGACGGCAGACCCAATATTCAGTTGTACAACGCCGACAGTGGGCTCGTCAGGGAGCGTGCTCTGCACAGCCTCGGGGCTGGTTGACACCGCCAGCCACACCCTTGCAGTCACAACTCGCGTTGATCCTGCTGTTGCACCCAATACGGTTCTTGAAACAGAGTGGAACCTGTTACAGCCACAGAGTGATCGACTGCCAACAAATAACAGATCCATGGCATCGGTGCGAGTCAGTAATACATTGTTGCTGGTTGATGATGATGTGACGCTGAACGGATCATCAATCGATATCAATGTGCTTGCAAACGACGCGGACAGCCCCGGTGGCCCCGGTCTTGATCCTGCCAGTCTTGTTCTCAGTTACCCCGCTGAAAATGGAACAGCCGGTTGTGACTCGAACGGCTGCAGCTACTTGCGTGACAGTGGCTTCAGTGGCACCGACAGCTTTCGTTACCAGGTGTGCGACGCAGGCACCCCTCAGGTGTGTGATGAAGCGACCGTTCGTATTGAAGCGCTTAGCGTAGCAGGAGCCTGCGGCACAGCAGACGGGGTGGTTACACTGGCCGCACCGAGCTCCAACCTGTGCAGCGTCGGTACGGCCAGCGCGGTGGATGGCAGCGCAACCGCCTTCACCTGGACTTGTCTGGGTCAGTATGGCGGCGCCGATTCCGGGCAATGCAGCGCCCCGCGCCAATATGAGGTGACGCCGTCAGCCGGGGCCAATGGCAGCATCGCACCGTCCAGCATGCAGCTGGTCACGGCAGGACAAACGGCAAGCTTTGCGGTCACGCCACCAGCTAACTACAGCGCTGTCATCAGCGGTACCTGCCCGGCCGGAAGCTGGAGTGGCAGCAGTTACACCACAGGCGCAATCATGGCGTCCTGCACGGTCACAGCAAGCTTTGCCGCACGTACGGCAATCGCCATACCCCTGGCCGAAGGCCCGCATAGTGGAGATACGCTGGACCTGGCTGTTACAGGCAGCGAGTGGCATATTGATGCCGCGCAGAGCCTGACAGTTGCAAGCCTGGCTACCGCCTTGCCACCGGGGGTGACCCTACCGCACGGGGCTGTGAGCCTGCGTCTGACGGATGGCACGCCGGGCAGCAATGCGACTGTTGAGCTGACGTACCCGTTTGATCTACCTGCCGGGACGCGCTACTACAAATACGGCCCAACGGCGGACAATCCTGCTGACCACTGGTATGCCTACCCCGGCGCGGTGATCAGTGGCAACACCATCACCCTGACCCTGACCGATGGCGGCGCCGGCGACAGCGACCTGAACGTCAACGGCATCATCGACGATCCGGGCGGCCCGGCGTTATTAGCTGCGGATCTCGCTCCGATCCCCACACTATCCCAATGGGTCATAATGTTGCTGGCAGGTATCATTGGCATGCTGGCATTGAAACAAGTACAGCGTGTAGAAAATACTTGAGCGATGACACAGGCTCCAATGAGCAACATCAGAGGTAAGAACAATGTCCGAACATCTTGGCTCTTGCCTCTGTGGCACCGTGAAATTTAAAGTACTTGGCCATTTCGACAATTTTTACATCTGCCATTGTCGGTATTGCCAGAAAGATACTGGGTCTGCCCATGCAGCAAATTTATTTGCTCAAACAGCGAACTTGATATGGTTGACAGGTGCGGAAGCTGTAACCGCATTTACTCTTCCCGGTACTCTCCACAACAAAAGCTTTTGCAGCCGGTGTGGTTCAGCATTGCCAAACGAGCAGCTTGCAGATGCAGTCCTTGTGCCCGCTGGTTGCCTGGACACCAAAGTAAACATGCTGCCAACCGCACATATTTTCACCACCCGGACGGCAGATTGGGATGATGCGGATTACGGCAAAGTGCCGCAATTCTCGGGCTTACCCGATTAAGCAATGATCAGCATATCCGATCGTTGTCCGCCTACAGCGTTTTTACAGAGGCCACCATTCAGCCACAAACAATGTCTACTAGTTGCTAACAGGCCCAAGATTTGACCCCAAGTCTTTCCCGCTCGCTCAGACCTTGGCTGCGTCTTCGACCGCTGGCTCAAACCGCTCTCTCAGCCACTGATTGATTTCGCCGGATTCATACAGCCACGTCTGCTGCCCATCGCTTTGCGTTACGCGCAGGCAGGGTACTTTGATGCGCCCGCCGCCGCTTTCCAGTTCGGCGCGGTGGTCTGCATCATTCCGCGCGTCGCGCAGGTCGATATTCAGGCCCAGCCGGGCAATTTCCTTGCGCACTTTGACGCAGAACGGGCACGCCTGAAACTGGTACAGAGCCAGGTCTTTGCAGGCGTTATCAACGTCTGCCTGGGCTTCAGCTGACCGTGACAGTGCCTTGGGCGTGGAGAGTTTCTCCATCAGCAATATCACCGGGGTCAGTACCAGGCGTACGAAGCGAAAGAAATAACGTATTACGATGTTCATCTGATCAGCCTTGAGTCGGAAAATGGTCGTTGGCGGCGGCAGATGGTAACAGTTTGCCGCCCCAGGGTCAGTGCAGTCGTCCAGCTTGGCCGCTAGCGGATCATGATTCGATCTGCCGATTAACGGGGCAATTGCAACATGGCCAGGCGCTCGCTGTTTTCCGGCCCGTCGCAGTTCAGGTACAGGGATTCATCCAGCCATTGCTGGTCGGGGTAGTAGGCAAACATGTATTGGCCGTCTTTCAGGCTATCGACCACCAGATCGGCCACTTCAGGTCGAACGGCCGGGCAACCCTGGCTGCGCCCTATCCTTCCCTGACGCTCCACCCACGCCGGGTCGACATAGTCTGCCGCATGAATAACGATGGCCCGTTCACGGGCCAGATCATTGATGCCCGGCTCCAGACCATCCATGCGCAACGAGTAACCATGCCGGCCCACATAGCTTTCCTGGGTGCGGAACAGCCCGATACTCGATTGATAACTGCCGAGAATGTTCGAGAAGTGTTCGGCATAGTTGTTGCCGGTATTCTGACCATGCGCAACCAGCTCATGCAGCAGCAGAGATTTTTCCTTGATATCGAACACCCAGAGACGGGGCTCGGAGGATGGCAAGGAAAAATCAATGACAGCCAGGCGCGCTGAAGGATCGGCACCGTGACGGACTGCACACTGCATGGCGCCGACGGCCTTGCCCAGCACTGTCCGGTCGATGTCCGGGGCCTGCAGGGCCAATGTATTGATCAGTTCTTTTTGTTGTTCGGCCTGAACGGGCATTGCCAACAGGCCGCACAAAGCCAACAGCAGCCCCATGGCTGCACTTTTGCGCGTCATTAAATCCCCTTCCATCACCAGGATGGAGCACTCCAAGGTCTATAATCTGGAATGACAAATAGTTGATGTCATATAAATTGTCACGGAAAGGATACCTTTTGTTCATTAAATGTACACAACAGTTCGTCGCCTTATCGCTGGGCTTGCTGCTGTCCAGCACCCTGTTGGCCGACGATCTGCCCCTGCTGATCACCGCGGAGCTCGACCCCGACCTGACCCCTTTGTGCCCGACGGATGCCCACAGCAACCCTGCCGCGCTGCATTTACTCTACTCTCACGCTGGCTTTCGCCCGCTGTGGCAGAACCCGGAGCAACGCTCGGCGCTGACCCACGCCGTGCAAACCCTGCAGGACGACGGCCTTGATCCCGAGCGTTACCGGGCCACCTGGCAGAGCAATACAGTCGACAAGGACAGCCTGTATCGCCGCCTGTGTGATGACATACTGATCAGCAGCCGCTATCTGTTGGCACTGGAACACTTGCTGCTCGGCAGCCTGCCCGCCGATGTGCAGGAAGGCTATTGGCAACACGAAACCGGCGCGCGCCCGGTTTTCACGCAGTGGCTGGCGGATCACATTGCCCTGCTCCCGGAGCCGACTGCCGCCATCAACGCTGCCCGGCCTGACAGCCCCCATTATCAGCAGCTGCGAATGGCCTATCGGCAGTTACGCGATCACCGGCCAGACTGGGATACGCTGGACACTGGCCCCAACCTGCGGCCAGAAAGCAGCAGCGAGCGCATTCCCCCGCTGCGCCAACGGCTATCGCATCTTGACCTGATTACCGCAGCTACCGACCCGGAACGCCCCGAGCATTATGACTCCGGCCTGGAAACGGCCGTGCGCAGCATGCAGTCCCGCTACGGGCTGACGGTGGACGGTATCGTGGGGGCGGCAACCATCGAAGCGCTGAACGTTTCACGCGAAGATCGCCTGCAACAGCTGCGCATCAACCTGGAACGCCAGCGGTGGCTGGAGCACTTCTTTCAGCCTGATCAACTGGTCGTCAACATTGCCGGCGGTGATATCCGGCTCTACAAAAAGGGGGAACGCCAATGGGAAGCACGTGCGCAGACCGGGCGACTGAGCCGACGCACGCCCTTGTTGGTATCGACCCTGAATCGGGTTACCTTGAACCCGAGCTGGACCATTCCACCGACCATTCTGCGCGAGGACAAACTGCCGGGCATTCGCAATGACCCGGATTTTCTTGCGCGTGAACACCTGCGCGTACTGGACTTTCAGGGCCGACAGCTGGACCCGGCCGAGGTCGACTGGCAACATCCGCAGGGCATTATGCTGCGCCAGGACCCCGGGCCGCTCAACCCGCTCGGGCGCATGGCTTTCCGCTTTCCCAACCCCTTCCATGTGTATTTGCACGACACGCCCAGCCAGCATATTTTCCAGCTGTCCAACCGCAGTGTGAGTTCGGGCTGTGTTCGGGTGCAACGCGCCGCCGAGCTGGCTGAAGCCGTGTTTGCCACTCTGCCGGCGGAACGCCGAACCCAGATCGAGCAGCAGCTGGCCAGTGGACGCACGCGGGAAATCAATCTGCCGACGGGCATCCAGCTGATACTCGCCTACTGGACCGCTGAAGTAGAGGACGGGCAACTGCGCTTTCTGCCCGACCCCTACAACATGGATCCGGCGCTGATCAGTGCGCTGCACTGACCGGTTTGACGCGGAACCAGAGCGCGTACAAACCCGGCAGGAACAGCAGCGTGATCAGACTGCCCACCAGGGTGCCGCCAATCAGCACATAGGCCATCGGGCCCCAGAAAGCATCAAAAGTCAGGGGAACGAAGGCCAACACTGCTGCCAGTGCAGTCAGCAACACGGGCCGCGTGCGCTGCACAGTGGCTTCGACCAGGGCTTCATTGCGCTGCATGCCGGCCTCCAGGTTGTCGTCGATCTGTTTGGTCAGAATCAGTGTGTTGCGCATCAGAATCCCCGCCAGACCGGTCAGCCCCAGCAGAGCCACAAAACCGAACGGCTGATTGCCCAGCAACAGCGCCAGGGTCGCGCCAATCACTCCCAGCGGCGCTGTCGCCAGCACCATCAAGGTGCCGGAGAAGGTGCGCATTTGCAGCATGATGACTACCAGCATCAAGGCCAGCATGATCGGCTGTACTTTGGCGATGGAGTCCTGCCCCTTGGCTGACTGCTCTACCGCACCGCCAATATCCACGCGATAGCCCGGCGGCAACTGGGCACGGAAATCCGCCATCTGCTGCCACAGGCTCATGGTCACATTCGGCGGCTGCGCGCCCTGAATATCCGCTTGCACGGTTATATAGGGTTCGCGGTTGTAGCGCTTGAGCACCGGCTCTTCACTGGCCACTTCGATCAGGCCGGCCTGAGACAGGGTAATGGTGCGGCCATCCGCGGTCCGCAGGGGCAGATCGGCAAAGTTGTCCAGCTCGGACCCTTCGCCGCGCACCAGCAATTGCACGCTGCGAATATCCTGACGCAGCACGGTTACCGGCATGCCGCCCCACTGCAGCTGCAATTGATTCGACAAGTCACTCGCGGTCAAACCGATTGCACGCAACCGTTCCGGATCCAGCCGCAAGCGCACCACCGGCACCCGATCACCCCAGTCCAGGTGCGGTTCAACAACGTTCGGGTGGCCACTGATCAACTCACGCAGGCGGCTGGCCTGTTCGCGCAATACCGCCGGATCATCACCCACCACACGGAACTCCACCGGGAATACCACCGGCGGCCCGAACAACAAGCGGTGTACACGCACGCGGGCTTCCGGGTAGGCGCCGGCATCCACGGCAGCCTGCAAATCAGCCATGATGCGGTTGCGACCGTGTTCATCCTGCGCAATCGCGACCACCTTGGCAAAGTTGCTGCTGGGCTGTTCCGGGTTCAGCGAGATAAAGAAACGCGGTGCCCCGGCCCCCAGGTAACTGGAGAGCGACACCACATCCGGATGGTCGCGCAATTGCGCTTCGATCCGCCGGGTCAGGGCATCGGTTGCGCCGATACTGCTGCCTTCCGGCAAATGCACATCGACCAGCACTTCAGGACGGTCGGAAGACGGGAAGAACTGCTTTTGTACCAGGGTCTGCATGCCGACAATCGACAGCACAAAGAGCCCGACAGTTGCCAAAACCACCGTTTTGCGGAACTGCACGCAGCGCTGGATCAAGCGGCGGAAACGCTGGTAATTGGGCGTCTGATACTGCGCGCCATGCTTCTCCGCCAGCTGGTCCCGGGGTACGTCCTTGAGCAGCAATACGCCGAGATAGGGCGTAAAGATCACGGCCACCAGCCAGGAGGCGAGCAAGGCAAAGGCCAGGACCCAGAAAATATTGCCGGTATACTCACCCACGCCCGAGCGGGCAAAACCGATCGGCACAAAACCGATCACCGTGACCAGGGTGCCTGACAACATGGGCGCTGCCGTCACCGTCCAGGCATGGGCCGCCGCCCTGAGCCGGTCCCAGCCCTCCTCCATTTTCACCAGCATCATCTCGATAGCGATAATGGCGTCGTCAACCAGCAAACCCAGCGCGATGATCAAGGCGCCCAGGGTAATGCGGTCAAAGTTCATTCCGCGCATCAGCATCAGCAGAAAGGTCAGGCACAGGGTCAGCGGCACTGCGATACCGACAATCAGGCCGGGGCGAAAGCCGATACTGGCGAAGCTGACCAGCATGACCACCAGCACAGCGAGCAAAAACTTGTACTGGAACAGTTCCACGGAACGGGTAATGGCTTCGCGTTGGTTGGTGATCTGGCGGAACTCCATGCCCAGCGGCAAACCGGCACTCAGCTCCGTGTGCAGTTCGGCCAGCTCTGCCCCCACATCCAGACCGTTGCGGCCCCGTTCGAGCACCACGCCAATCAATACCGCCTCTTCGGCGAAGGCACGAATCATATAGCCCGGCGGATCTTCATAGCCGCGCCGCACCTCGGCAATATCGCCCAGGCGAATCAGGCGCTCGCCCACTTGCAGCGGCACATTGGCAATGGCGTCCAGATCGGCCAGGTCGGCATCCACCCGCCAGTACAGGCGCGGCCCGCTGGTTTCCACCAGGCCGGCCGGCAACAGGCGATTCCAGGCATCCAGTGCTTCGGCGATCTGCTGCGGGCCGATACCCAGCTGGGCCAGTTGTTGCGGGTCAACGTCAACGAAGACGCGCTCCGGGCGCTCACCCAGAATCTGTACCTTTTGTACGCCATCAACCCGGCTGAAACGATCGCGCAAGGTCTCCGCTTCGCGCACCAGTTCCCGAGGCGGCAAACCCGGAGCCGTCAGGGCATACAAAGAAAAATACACATCGGCAAAGTCGTCATTGACAAAAGGCCCCTGCACGCCGGGCGGCAAACCGGGTGCTGCGTCCTGCATCCGCTTGCGTACCTGGTAGAAGAGTTCCGGCAGGGTGTCCGATGGGGTGAAATCCTCGAACGTTACTTTCATATCAACCCGGCCAGGCCGCGCGGTGGTTTCGATCTTGTCGAAAAAACGCACTTCCTGCAGACGCTTTTCCAGCGGCTCGGCGACCTGCAGCTCCATCTGTGATGCGGTTGCACCCGGCCATACTGCGCTGACCATCACCACGCGGACGGTAAAGTTGGGGTCCTCTGCCCGCCCCAGGGCAAAGAAGGAATACACGCCGACGACAGCCGTCACCAGCAGGAAAAACAGCGTCATCGAGCGTTCGCGTACCGCATGAGCGGACAGGTTGAAACGCAAGGGGTCCATGCTCATGGCAGCACCTCAACCGCCTGCCCCGCCTCGAGCAGATGCACACCCAGCGCAACGACGGGTGTGCCGGCCGGCAAGCCACTGCGAATCCAGGCCAGCTCCTTGCGCGTGCTGACCAGCTCGACGGAAACGAACTCGACCTTGCCGTCCCGTACGTGCCACACGCCTGTGCCCTGCCCCTTGTCGATCAGCGCACTGAGCGGCAACTGCTGCATACCGTCACGTTCATCGCCATTGCCATTCAGTTGCAGCGTCACGCTGCTGCCCAACGGCCAATTGGCCGGGTCATCCTCAATGGCAAAACGCGCCCGCCAGCTGCGCGTCATCGGGTCTGCCGCACCGGCGACTTCTCGCAAACTGGCAGGTGCCCGCTGCTGGCCGCCAAAGAGCACAACCTGCCCCTGTTCCGGCAAGCCACGGCGGCGGCGTTCCGGCACAAATACTTCAACTTCATGCTCGCCTTCAGAGGCCAGTACCGCGACAACCTGCCCCGGAGCAACGACCTGACCGACCTCGCCGCTGACTTCAATCAGCACACCGTCAGTCGGCGCCCGCAACTCCACGTATTCCAGCGCCGTTTCGGCCTGGGCCAGTTGCGCCTGGGCACTGCGAACACTTTGCTGCGCGGCATCGGCAGCGGTTACGGCATCATCGTAATTCTGCACCGGGACCAGATCGCGCTCGCGCAGGCTTTGCAGGCGCTGCCGGCTGGATTCGGCATTCTGCGCCTGCAAGCGCGCCGCCGTCAGTGCCGCGCGGGCTGAAGCCAGCTGCTGGGTGACATCCCGCGGGTCCAGCGTCAGCAACACATCATCAGCGTCGACCCGCTGCCCGGCCTGAACCCGGCGCTGATTGATTTCACCAGCCAGACGAAAGCCCAGCTCGACCTGATGCCGGGCTTGCACATTGCCACTCAAGGTCCATTCCGGAGGACTGGCCGGCTGTAATTGCACAACGCGGACTTTGGGCGGATTATCAACGTTGGACTGCGATGCGGACTCATTGCCACAACCCGCCAGCAGAGCCAGACCCAGCAGGGAGAAAAGTGCACGGCGCATTTTGGTAGCCTTATTGTGTAAGTACCGATATGTTGAACGTACCGATATAATTACAGAACGAAAACGTACCGTAAATAGTTTTTCGCCGTTGTCTATGTGCTTTGAATGGAGTGGAATCATGCCCAAACCCAGTAGCCACCCACGTCCGGGGCGGCCGGTCGATCCGGAAAAGATCGAGCGTATTCTGGACCATGCCCTGCAAAGCATTGCCGAAGGCGATTTGCAATTCGGCATGGAGTCGGTGGCACGCCGCGCCGGCGTCGCAAAAAGCACCCTGTACCGGCATTTCGATAATGCCGACGGCTTGCTCAAAGCGGTACTCGAGCGCCAGCATCGCGCCCTGGTGGGTAATGGTCCCGAGCCCTTTTCTTCGTTGGAGGGCTTGCGCGAGCAACTGCTCAACCTGGGACATCAGCTGCTGGACTTTCTCGCCAGTGAAGAAGGCATCAAGATCATGCGCGCCGTGATTGCGCATGGTGCTCGCCATGGCGCTCACGGACAGATGATCTATCAGGATGGGCCCATTGCCTTCGTGCGTCGCGCCGAAGAGTGCCTGCGCCACGCCGTCGAACAGGGTCAAATCAGCGTAGACGACCCGGCCATGGCGGCCGAGCAACTGGTTGGCATGTGGAAGGGCTGCATGCTCAATGGCTTGCTGATGAATGGTCGCCCGCTGCCTGATCAGGCCGAGCGACAGCTGCGCATTGAATCAGCCGTCGATCTTTTCCTGCGCGCGACCACGCGTCTCCCGGCCCAGTAAGGTCAGACGCGCCGGCGCACGCCGAACCAGCCCAGCAACAGGGCCAATAGTGCAATGCTCCAGCTCTGCAGGCTGGGTATGGGTGCTGCGGAACCTGCAAACAGCCCCGGCCCACCCGGATCGACGATACTGCCATTGGCGGTCAGATCCCCATCCCCCATTCCGCCATCGGTAATGCTGAAAGACACGTCAGCACCATTGAAGCTGGCAGGCATGACATACCAATGCGGCGCGGGGTTGTCGGCGGTGGGTCCGAACTTCCAGTACTGCGCACCACTCGGCAAGGGCGTCGGGTAGGTCATGGTGAGCGTGACGGTGCTCCCGGTGTCGCACCCACTCAGTTCAAAATCGAACAAGCCATGGGGAAAGCGCGTCTCTACACTGGTCGGCGGAAAGGTATCCGCAGATACAAAGTCGCTGCGAACGAAACCGCAACCGGTGCCACCACCATCAAGCTGAACGTTGATGGGGCCACTTCCGGTCGGTGAAGCGTCCGCTGCGGCAACGCGCACAAAACTGGCCGTTACCGTGCAGTCCGCAGCCAGCCCGTCGGTCGTGTAGGTGGCATCGACCAGAGTGCCGTTGCACCCATTCACCGTATCGAGACGATAATCCGTATCCGGAATGATCCCGAGCGCAAGGCTTCCCCCTGGTGCAACCCGCTGCGTGCTGGCTGGATCGAGTTGCCCGCCGGCGCCGGCATCAGGTGTGACCAGGAAATAGGCGGTTTCGAAGGCGCCCAGATCCACCACCCCGTCCACTGCGGGCAGAATACGGGGGCCACCCGACAGATCACTGGTTACGCCGGCGGGAATCGCCGCATTGCTGCCCGCATCGACGGCCGGTGAATCAGCCTGCAAGCGCAGATCGCCGCTACCCTGATCGACAAACAAGGGATTACTGGCCGGGTCAGTACCATCAAGATTGGCGTCGCCGAGTGGTTGCTGCCCCTCGACCAGGCTGTAGGTCGCAGTTACCCCGGAATCAACATCAGCGTTATGAATTTGGGCACCCACGGCGGTTGCAGTATTCCCCCAGGCAATACTGTTTACCAGTGTCGGAACGCTCTCGATAACGTTGTACAGGCCACCACCGACGGCCGCACTGTTGCCGCTGAGGGTGGTATTGATCAGTGTCGGGCTGCTTTGCGAACGGTTGTAGATCGCGCCACCGTCGTTGTCAGCGATATTGCCAAAGAAAACCGTGTTGGTTAGCGCCGGGCTCATGCCGAAGCTGTTGAACATTGCCCCGCCCTGGGCTGCCCGGTTGCCCATGAAAATGACGTTGTCAAATTCCGGCACGGTCAGAATCGGTGGTATGTTGCTCAGCTTGGCCGGATCACCGATGCTGGCGATCGCCCCGCCTAATTGACTGCTCCGGTTGTTCAGGAAAGTGACGTCATTAAACACTGGAGCGCCGTCATAGCTGTATATGGCGCCGCCATAGATGCTGGCGAAGTTGCCGCTGAATTGGAGATTATTCAGTGTCGGGCTGCCAAAGACCAGAATCAGCCCCGCGCCGGAACCATTATTGGAAGAACCATCGGCGTAGCCCGCAGTGATCGTAAATCCATCGAGTACGGTGCTGGCATCCACGTTAGTACCGGACAGCACATGCAGGCTGTTGGCACCCTGGATCTGACTCGTGTCGGTCACTACACCGCCCGAGCTGGCGTCATTGTTTTCAATATCACCACTCAGGATGGTCGTGTTGGTTTGCCAATCCCGATCGGCACGCAGGGACTCAGTACCGGAGAAGCCACCATACATCCCTACGCCATTGCGCAGCTGGAAGGCGACCGTGCGCTGTGCCGGATCGCTGGTGGGTGTATAGACACCAGCGGCAACCCAGATCTCGTCACCCGGCAAAGCAAGGCTCAGCGCGTCCTGCAGGTCGGTATAGGCATCAGCCCAGGTGGAGCCGTTATTGCCTCCGGTCGCCGATTGATCAACATGAATCTCGGCAGCCATCGATAGCAACGGGAGTTGCAGCAAGAGAAAAAGCGTACCGCGCATCACGGCGCGGTTAAAGGATGAAGCGCGGGTTCCGCATGGCATGGGCATGAACTCAGAGGCGTGGAAAGCATGCGGTAGAAGGGCCAAATCACGGAACTATTCGCAACAAGGGCAGACCGCTTTATAGCCAGATAATATCAGCATAAAGGTGCATTGCAACTACAAAGCCATCCATTAAAAAAGCCCCGCAGATCGAAATCTACGGGGCTTTTCCGGAAGCCTGCGGGCATTGATTACAAGTTGTCGTTGAAATCACGCAGCTCTTGCTGGGCCTTTTCTTTCGACCAGCCATACTTCTCTTGCAGCTTGCCGGCCAAGTGCTCGGAGTGGCCGTCGATCACGTCCAGATCATCATCCGTCAGGTTGCCCCAACGCTCCTTGACGCGACCGCGCAATTGCTTCCATTTGCCCTTGAGAATATCGTCATTCATCATCTTTCCCCCTATTGCTGAGTGATAGCCGGGTGTTGCCACCCGGCTGTGAACACTACAGAGAGTTACTCGTGAGATTGGAGACCATCAGCAGCGACTTCTTTGACGCCTTCAATGTCTTCAACAACCTTGATGGCCAGCTCGCGTTGAGCATCCGTATTGACTTCGCCGGTCAGGGTAACCACGCCTTCATTGGTTTCCACCCCGATATCCAGGGCACTCAGCTCGCTTTCCGCGACAAAGCTGGCGCGTACCTTGCTGGTGATCCAGGTATCAGAGGTAGCCTGGCCCGCGGTTTCGGCAGCATCTTCAGCCTTGTCACCCATGCCGTGGTCGTCTGCCAACACAGCAGATGACAGCGCAGACAAGCCCAGCGCAGTAGCGGCAATCGTTGCAATCGCAAAATTCTTGGTCAACATTTTCATGGTATTTTCCTTAGCATTGGTTAAAAAGTCGTTACCTGGCTCACGGGCTGATTGCCGCGAGCCAGTTATGGCGTTATTCCTCGGCAACCGTCACGCCGTCAGCATCCACGTCCTTGACGCCATCAATACCTTTAGCGATCAATTTGGCCAGCGCGCGTTCAGCACTGGTGTTGACCTCACCAGTCAAGGTGACGACACCTTCTTTGGTGTCAGCATCCAGATCAAAAACACTGACATGAGCATCGGCCGCGAAGCTGGCGAGCACCTTGCTGGTGATCCAGGTATCGGACGTTGCCTGAGCAGCTGATTCCATCGTGCTCTCAGTCTTGTCGCTCATGTCATGATCGTCCGCTACAGCAACGGACGACATTGCAGACAAGCCCAAAGCGGTAGCAGCGACAGTGGCGATAGCGAAACCTTTAGTTAACTGTTTCATGGATCTAACTCCTTTCTTTCCAGTTGGTCTGCAACCTCTTTGCTGCAGGGTCACTGTAAAGGTTGCAGCCAGCGTGCCAACTTTCCGGAAAGCCATTAACCCTTTAATTTCAATTGCTTGGAAAAACAGACTGTTTAACCAACCATGCAATTCACCCAATAGGCCTTAAATGCATCGTGCAATATGCAATACACCCCGGCCTCAACCCGCCTGATTCATTCGGTTGCCGGTAGCGGAAAGCACGGTGCGCGTTTTTGCTTGAACGCAGCAATACCTTCAGCCGCCTCCGCGCCACCCAGCGCCAATGATATCGCGCGCTTCTCCCGCTCCAGCTGCTGCTCAAAGGCTTCACGGTGTGGCGCATCCAGCAGGGTGAGAATTGTCGCCTGGGCTTCTCGCGCGCCTTCGGCCAGGCTGGCCCCCAGTGCCAATGCCTCGGTCAAGGCACTACCCGGCTGAACAACCCGATTGACCACCCCCGCCGCGGCAAAGCGTTCAACCGGCAAACGCCCGCCCAGCAAGGCAATCTCCGCCGCCAACTGATGCGGCAAAGACAACGCCAGGAAACCCGAGCCGCCACCATCCGGCACCAGGCCGGCTTTGACATAGGCCAGCGAGATATAGCTGCCCTCGGCAGCCAACACCAGATCTGCGGCAAACACCAAGGAGGCTCCTGCGCCCGCCGCGCCACCTTCTATGGCGGCAATCACCGGCTTGGGGAAAAACTTCAGTTTGCGCACCAGGGCATGCAAATGCTCAATACGCTCTTCCCGCTCCGCCAGAGGCAAAGCTGCTCGGGTTTCCAGCGACAGCAAATCACCCCCGGAACAAAAGAAGTCACCCGCACCGGTCAATACCACGTTCGCCACCTGAGGATCGTCCAACACCCGATCCAGGTGGGCACTCATTACCTGGTAGGTTTCGGTAATCAGGGCATTACGCTTTCCCGGTTGATTCAGGGTCAGCACACAGGTTGCCCCACGCTGTTCGGCAAGCACCAGTTCATCAGTCACAGACATATTTACCCCATAGATTCATTCATCGAGACAATCACAAGCCTAACGCAGAATCGCCCATCGGCAGGCTTTCTGGTGGTACCTTCTTGTCTGGCAAGGCATCAATCACAGAGCGGTGGGCATGACAGCCATGCACAGAGAAATGAAACCAGCCGTATACCGGTACCAGGAAACCAACAGAGGCTTTGAACTCTACCTTGGCGAATATTCGACGCTGGACGGGCTGTCCGTATTCGACGAGAGCGCCGAGTTATCTATCATCAGCCTGGGGGCAACGCGTTACCGGAAGTATGGATGGGCGACAGAAAAAGAATTGCCGCCCGTGGACAGTGTTGGCAGCCTGATTGAACTCCTCGAAGCGGAAGGAGATATTGGCATTGTTGAGTGTGACGTTTTTTTGCCTGAATACGGTACCTTGAGTACGCATGATGATCGCGAGTGTCACTATGTGATGACATCAAAGCGTCAATGTATCTCTGTGCTCAACACGGTTTTGCCCCGGGAGCACAGCAACATGCTTGTATATGCATTGCTGGGCAGCCAGGGCCTGTATTTGTCATGCAGCGAAGCGGGCAATGTAACGAAGTACCGCTCTTTTGATGAATACCTGTCAAAGAATGCATAACATCGACAAACCAGGGAAGACAATGAATAGCAACCGGCTCGAAACGGAAGAGAAAGTACTCAGGGAGTTTCTGAAATGGAGCGGCGGCCCCGAGGATGACGTCAAGGCAAAGAAAAAGGATAAAATCCAGGCGTATATACTGGCAACGCTCTTTTTTGTGGTCACGGCAACGCTGCTCTATCTGGACCCGCCAAACCTGTATCAGGTGCTTGCCGGCCTGTCATTAATCATCGGCATCGTGTTTATGGCGATGGCAAACATTATTGCCGGCAGCACGCACAATCTTGAATACACCAGGCCATTTATCGATGCGGACGCTATCCGCGCGCGGATAAAAGACATCGAGAATAGCCAACCAGACCAACAAGGCCCGTCAGGCTGGACTCACTAGTACAACGGGCAGCATCGCTGCTCGTTTGTGACCGCGTGTTGATGGCAGCTTGTCAGGCGACTTCGTTTTCTTCGGATGAGTCAGTGTGGCGATCTGTCTCGAGTGTGCGAGAATCTGTGAGTAACCGTCTGATTGCACACACGCAATGCCGTCAGACTCGATGTGCGTGGCACTCACCTCAGCGATATGCCTTTCTGGAGAAGCAAGTGCAAAAGTTCTTGTTGATTGTTTTCGGAGTCTTCATTGCGATGTCTGCAGGCGCAAACGCAACAAACATGGATTTTGAGGCCCTGTTATCGGGCGCACAGGACAATCGCCCCATACCCGAACGTCAGGCCTTTACAGCGCGAGACGGAGCAACCCTGGCGTATCGGCACTACCCGGGTGAATCCCGGACTGCACTGGTGCTCTTGCACGGATCGGGATCTCATAGCCAGTACCTGGCGACGCTTGCCCACGAGATTGCCGAGTCAGGCGCTGCTACCGTCTACACACCTGATATTCGCGGGCATGGCCCCTCCCCGGCCAATCGCGGCGACATCGATTACATTGAGCAGCTTGAAGATGATCTGGCTGATCTCATCGCCCACATCAAAACGACCGACACTGGCCTGGCCAGAGTCATTGTCGGGGGCCACTCAGCGGGCGGAGGCCTGGCGATGCGCTTTGCCGGTGGAAAGCACGGAGATCTTGCCTCAGGGTATCTCCTGCTTGCCCCCTACCTTGGATACGATGCACCTACCGTTCGCCGTGATTCGGGTGGCTGGGCCAATCCCAGTATTGCCAAGATCATTGGTCTCTCGCTGCTGAACGAACTCGGGGTTACCCGGTTCAACGATGCGCAGGTACTTCGATTCAACATGCCTGCGGAGTACCGCGACGGTTCGGAAACGCTGACTTACTCGTATCGATTAATGAGCGGTTTCAATCCGTCCAACTTCCGCAAAGAGCTCGGCGCCATGGAGGTTCCGGTTCTCGTCATTACCGGTGCTGAAGACAACGCCTTCTTTGCGGAAAAGTTCGAGCCTACGATCCGCCCTCTTGTTCCCCATGCCGACATCATCACGGTAGAAGGCGTGTCGCACCTGGGGCTGGTCGTCAGTCCGGACGCCATAGCGACCATACGTCAATGGCTTGAGGCGCTTTGATAGAAAAGACCACTTCCCTGCGCTTGGCAGATCAGACCAACGACAACGGGTTATTTCTCCCTGAACTACGCAGCGGGCGGCCTGGATAATGTGTTCGCTCTGTTGCTTTTGCTGTCAGCATTGCTGCTGTCCGGCGGCCTGATAGTGGCGCGTCGAAGTAGTTGAGCAGGGCTCAGCTGTCTATCGATGCGAGTACGGTAGTCAACTGACATATTGTTGTATTGGCGGGCAGGTAAACTGTCGGCCTCAACAATAATTGCCAAGAGGCGTCCATGCTGGTTGATTCAATGATTGTGGTGGCATTAATCACGATGTATCTGGCTTGTGCTCATTTCGCCAGTTACCAACTAGGCAAAAAGCGAATTTTGAATCAACAAAAATGGGGGTTGAATATCTGCTGCGGTAAAACCGATGGTGGTGGAGTAAACGCGGATATCGTTCAACACCAGGACCTGCCGAGATTCACCTTGATAAGCAGCATTTACAATCTGCCCTTCAAGACCGGCGAATTCGATTCAGTTTTATGCTCTCATACCATAGAACATGTCGATGACCCTGACGCTTTCTATGCCGAACTGCAACGGGTAGGCAAACAGGTCACTGTGGTCGTTCCGCCCCTGTACGACGTGGCTGCGGTGTTGAATATCTGGGAGCACAAGTGGATTTTCGTTACGTTGAGAAAGCAGCATCACACCTTGCCCCGATTTGTAAAATTACCCTTTGCTGATTTTGTCCAGAACAGGTTTGGTCAAAGAAACCATGCATGACTTCTCGACTCAGGCGCGCTTGCGCCGCCTGGCTTTGGCTGCACAGGGCTTGCTGCAGACGCAGCCCTTTGGCCGTGGTTTGGCGGGCGCACGCAAGGCGATTAACCATCTGGGCTATGTGCAGGTTGACACCATCTCGGTGGTGGAGCGCGCACATCATCATGTCTTCCACGCCAGGGTGCCTCAGTTCAAGCCTGCCATGAGCAACCAAATGCTGCGCGATGGTGATATTTTCGAATATTGGGCGCATGCTGCGGCTTTTCTACCCATCAGCGATTTTCGTTTTTCACTGCCCTACAAAGATGCCATTAAAAGTGGCCGGACCCGCTGGTATAGAAACTGTGACGAGAAGCTCATGGGCGAGCTGATGGCTCGAATAGGGTCAGACGGCCCGCTGCGTTCGCGCGACCTGGAAACTGACAGCGTAAAACGTTCTGGCTGGTGGGACTGGAAACCTGCCAAAAAGGCACTGGAACAGCTGTATATGCAAGGCGATCTGATGGTCAGTGACCGTGAAGGTTTTCAGAAAACATATGATCTGACCGAACGGGTACTGCCCTCCTGGGTTGATACGCGAATGCCGACGCTGGAAGAGTTCGCGACGCACATCCTGGATCAGCAGCTGCGCTGCCACGGGCTGGTGTCACTCAAAGGCCTGACCTACCAGCGGCGCAATACTGAACTCCGCAACGCGGTGAAAAAAATGGTGAATGAACGCTTGGCGGCTGGCCGGCTGGAACAAGTCCAGACGAGCAGTGGTGACGTTTTCTTTGTGAAGACGGGTGCACTCGAACAGGCACTGCCCCGCGTGAAAGACCGATTGCTGATTCTCTCGCCGTTTGACAACAGCGTCATTCAGCGAGAGCGGCTCAAGGCATTGTTTCAGTACGACTATCAACTGGAGTGCTACGTACCCGAAGCCAAGCGTCAGTATGGTTACTTTTGCCTGCCACTACTTTTTCGCGATGCATTTATCGGCAGGATGGATTGCAAAGCCCACCGGAAAACGCGTCATCTGGAAATCAGATACCTGCATCTGGAACCACATGATTTTGCTGAAGAGTCAGTCATTACTGCTTTTCTGGACGCCATCGAGCAGTTCCGTGATTTTCAGCAATGTGATTCGGTGTCTTTGGCCAAAGCCCATCCCCAACACCTGACAGAATCCCTGGGCAGTGCGCTGGCATCCCTGGGATAAAGCGGCTGCACTTCGGCCAGCATCACTTCACGCCTGTGATTGCAGATAGTTCTGCAGCCCCACCATCTGTATCAGACGCAGTTGCTGCTCCAGCCAGTAGGCATGGTCTTCTTCTGTATCTTTGAGTTGCAACAGCAGCATCTCCCGGGTCTGGAAGTCATTGCGCTGTTCGCACAGGGCGATGGCATTGGCCAGGTTGTCACGCACCTCATATTCCAGTTTGAGATCAGCCGCCAGCATGTCCGGAACAGTGAAGGCGGGATAGATTGTCGTCGGCGTCATATCCGGCTTGCCTTCCAGAAACAGAATACGCTTGAGGATCGCATCGGCATGCTGCGTTTCCTCTTCCATCTCGTGATTTATGCGTTCATACAGCTTGCCGTAGCCCATGTCTTCATACAGGCGAGAATGCAGAAAATACTGATCGCGAGCCCCGAGCTCGCCTCGCAGCAACGTAATCAGACAGTTGATAACATCCTGATTGCCTTTCATGGTACTGATCTCCGATTACGGCTTCATTAAAAGCGGATTGTGCCGCAAAAGAGCCGTCGGTGACTACCCGGAATTCCCGGGCAAACCCGCTGCAGTACTGATCACACCCCCAGCCACATCAACCACAACGTCAAGCTGATCGTCGCAACCAGTGTCGACAGAAACACTACCGAGCCGATGATACGGGTATCTTCATGTCCCAGCGCAAAGGCCAGGACATTCACCCCGGTCGGGCATGCCGCCATGATGGTCAGCACCGTGCGCGCTTCATTGCTCAGACCAACAGCCGTGGCTGCGACAAACACCAGCACCGGGAACAGCAGTAGTTTTACCAGGGTAACGGACAAGATGCTGGCAGAAGGTTGCAGCCGGTAGCGCGAGAGACTCATCCCCAGCACCATCAAGGCGCTGGGCAAGGCCGCTGCTGCCAGCCAGTCACCCGCACGCCAGAGCGCATCGGGCAACCACACACCCAGCAGATTGAAGGCGGCGCCAAGCAGCAAGGCAATAATCAACGGATTGGCCAGGCTTTTCAGCAGAGCGGCCCAGCCAGCGCTTCTGCCACTGCCGCTGAAGGTGTCGCGATACAGGCTTTGTGCGGTAAACAGAACAAGGCTGTGAAATACCAGAATGGTAAACAGGTGCACCAGGGCAGCGGAGCCCAGCAGCACGGTAATCAGCGGAATACCGACCAGTACGTTGTTGGAGTAACTGGCCGCCAGGCCCAGGGTGGTCGGCCTTTTCAGCCGCCGATGGGCGATGAAATTGACACCGGCAAACAGCAGCAAGGCCGGACCGAAATAGGCCAGCAACAGCAAGGGCGACAACCCCTGACGCAGGTCTGCCCGCGCCAGCGCGGTAAACAGCAATACCGGAATAAACACCTTGAACGTGATCGCCGCCAGCGCAGTACCAGCGTCAGTCGGCAACCACTGCCGCCAGGCCAACACATAGCCCAGCAGAACCAGAACAAAGATGGGGATCAGGGCTTCAATAACCAGCATGGGGTGTCTCTGTGTTTGGTGTTGTCAGCGGGGCTTCCCCCTCTCCCCAACCCCTCTCCCACCAGGGGAGAGGGGCTAGCTAGTGCAAGCTGAACGAGAGCAAAACATCTCTGCAACGTCTCGCTAATCAGCAGGGAGTCACCCCTCTCCCCTTGCGGGAGAGGGGTTGGGGCGGTCCGACGTATCGGTGAGGGGGGAAAAGGCCAGGCCTCACCCCAACCGCCACGTAGTCACACCCTGCTTGTCTTCCAGCACCACACCCATCGCCTGCAGCTCATCACGAATACGATCGGACTCGGCCCAATCCTTGTCTGCCCTCGCCTGCTTGCGCGCGGCGATCAGGGCTTCGATCTGCTCGGCATCCACCTCGCTGCCGGCTTGCAGGAAGGCATCTGCCTCCAGCTGCAGAATACCCAGCACCTCGGCCAGTTCGCGCAGACGCGCAGCCAGAGCAGCAGCGGCATTCAGATCGCTCTCACGCAGGCGGTTGACCTCGCGGACCATGTCGAACAGCACTGCACAGGCTTCCGGGGTGTTGAAGTCATCATCCATTGCGGTTGCAAAACGGGCGGAAAATTCTTCACCTCCGTTCGCAGGAACCACAGGCAACCCCTTGAGACCGTTGTAAAAACGCTCCAGCGCAGACTTGGCTTCACGCAGGTTGTCTTCGGAGTAATTGATCGAACTGCGGTAATGGCTGGCAACCAGCAGATAGCGCACCACTTCCGGGTGATACTTCTCCAGCACATCGCGAATGGTGAAGAAATTGCCCAGGCTCTTGGACATTTTTTCGCCATCCACGCGTACCGCACCGGCGTGCATCCAGGCGGCAGCATAGGGTTTGCCGGTCGCCGCTTCACTCTGCGCGATCTCGTTTTCATGGTGCGGGAAAACCAGATCCGGGCCGCCGCCGTGAATGTCGAAGGTATCCCCCAGGCAGCAGGTGGACATGACCGAGCACTCGATATGCCAACCGGGACGGCCATCACCCCAGGGCGATGCCCAGCTGGGCTCACCGGGTTTGACGCCCTTCCACAGTACGAAATCGAGCGGGTCTTCTTTCGATTCGTCTACCTCGATCCGCGCACCGATACGCAGGTCTTCGATCTTCTTGCGCGACAGCTTGCCATAGCCCTCGAACTTGCCGACCCGGTAATAGACATCGCCATTACCCGGCGCGTAGGCATAGCCCTTGTCGATCAGGGTCTGGATCATCCGGTGCATGCCCTCGACGTGCTCGCTGGCACGCGGTTCCTGATCGGGTGGCAGCACGGCCAGCTTGCGTTCGTCTTCGTGCATGGCGGCAATCATGCGCTCGGTCAGCACCTGAAAGGTTTCGCCGTTCTCCTGCGCACGCTTGATGATCTTGTCGTCGATATCGGTGACGTTACGGATATAGGTCAGCTCGTAACCGCTGTGACGCAACCAGCGAGCGATCACATCAAAGGCGACCATCACCCGCGCGTGACCGATATGGCAGAAGTCATAGACCGTCATGCCGCAGACATACATGCGGATATGGTTGCCTTCCAGCGGCTTGAGCGGTGCTTTCTGCTTGGTCAGGGTGTTGTAGATCGACAGTGCCATTTATTGCCCCCAGGAATCACGTAAAGTCACCGTCCGGTTGAATACCGGACGCTCGGCAGTGCTGTCCTTGCTGTCGAGACAGAAGTAACCCTCACGTTCAAACTGGAAGCGGTCATCCAGGCTGGCACTGGCCAGTGACGGCTCGGCACGGCAGCCGGTCAGGGTAATCAGCGATTGCGGATTGATGTTATCCAGGAAGCCACCACCGGTGTCGCTCTTGTCCGGATTCGGCGCGGTAAACAACCGGTCGTACAGGCGCACTTCGCATTCAATGCTCTCCGCTGCCGGCACCCAGTGAATCACACCCTTGACCTTGCGGCCCTCGGGGTTCTTGCCCAGGGTGTCGGGGTCATAGCTGCAGCGCAGCTCAACCACGTTGCCGGCATCATCGGTGACTGCTTCGTCAGCGCGGATCACATAGCTGCCGCGCAGGCGCACTTCACCACCCGGCACCAGACGCTTGTAGCCTTTGGGCGGGTCGACCATGTAATCGCCGGCATCAATGTAAATCTCACGACTGAACGGCAGCGTGCGGGTGCCGATATCCTGCTTCGGGTGACGCGGCAACGCGAGGTTCTCCACCTGCCCTTCCGGGTAGTTGGTAATCACCACCTTGATCGGTTTGAGCACACACATGGCCCGTGGTGCATGGGCGTCCAGATCATCGCGGATACAGAACTCGAGCATGCCCATATCGACCACACCGTCAGAACGGGTCACGCCGATGCGTTCACAGAACTCGCGGATGGACGCCGGCGTGTAACCACGGCGACGGAAGGCGCTCAGGGTCGACATGCGCGGATCATCCCAGCCGCTGACATGCCCTTCATCAACCAGTTGCTTGAGCTTGCGCTTGCTGGTCACCGTGTAATTCAGGTTCAGCCGGGCAAATTCGTACTGACGCGGCTGGCACGGTACCGGCAAGTTCTGCAGAAACCAGTCATACAGCGGGCGGTGATCCTCGAACTCCAGGGTGCAGATCGAATGGGTAATGCCTTCGATGGCATCCGACTGGCCATGGGTAAAGTCATAGCTCGGATACACGCACCACTTGTCACCGGTCTGGTGGTGCTGGGCGTGGCGAATGCGGTAAATGATCGGATCACGCAGG
Organism: Halopseudomonas salegens; assembly: GCF_900105655.1. Taxonomy (NCBI): domain Bacteria; kingdom Pseudomonadati; phylum Pseudomonadota; class Gammaproteobacteria; order Pseudomonadales; family Pseudomonadaceae; genus Halopseudomonas; species Halopseudomonas salegens. Next base: position 1,406,249 of record NZ_LT629787.1, on the reverse strand, counting down.
TTCATGTTGGGTGCGGACATATCGATCATCGCACGCAGTACCTTGGTGCCGTCGGGGAATTCACCGGCCGTCATGCGTGCGAACTGGTCAAGGTTCTCGTCCACGCTGCGCTCACGGAAGGGGCTGTTCTTGCCCGGCTCGGTCAGGGTGCCGCGATACTCGCGCGCCTGTTCCGGCGTCAACTCGCACACGTAAGCCTTGCCCGCCTTGATCAGGTCGATGGCCCAGGCATGCAGCTGATCGAAGTAATCCGAGGCATGGCGCACCTTGCCCGCCCACTGGAAACCCAGCCATTCAACGTCCTGCAGAATGGCATCGATATACTCCTGCTCTTCCTTGGCCGGGTTGGTATCGTCAAAACGCAGATGACACTCCCCGCCAAACTCCTGCGCCAGGCCAAAGTTCAGACAGATCGACTTGGCATGGCCAATATGCAGATAACCATTGGGCTCCGGTGGGAAGCGGGTAACGATCTTGCTGTGTTTGCCGCTGTCCTGGTCAGCCTTGACGATCTGGCGCAAAAAATGGGCGGGAGGTGTGGTATCCGTTTTGCTCATGAGGTCTGCAAACTCGCTTTGTCTACAAAAGGGTGAACCCGGGCGGGCAAGGGATTTGCGCGCAGCCCTAGGTCTGGTCGGCCAAAACGCTTATCATACCCTAAAGTGTCAAGTGCCTGAATCTACGGCCAACACATCAACGAATCAGGTTCACCCACAACGCAAGGACTCTGTAATGGTCAAGCTGCATACCAACTTTGGTGTCATCACCCTGGAACTGGACGCGGAAAAAGCGCCCAAAACCGTAGAAAACTTCAAGCAATACGTCCGTGACGGTCACTACGACAACACTATTTTTCACCGTGTGATCAGCAACTTCATGATTCAGGGTGGCGGCTTCGAACCGGGTATGAAACAGAAAGACACCCGTGATCCGATTGAAAACGAAGCCGACAACGGCCTGGCCAACAAGATCGGCACCGTTGCCATGGCACGCACCAGTGATCCGCATTCCGCCAGCGCCCAGTTCTTTATCAACGTCAGCGACAATGACTTTCTCAACCACAGCTCACCGACCATGCAAGGCTGGGGTTATGCTGTTTTCGGTCGCGTCGTTGATGGCATAGAGGTGATCGAGAAGATCAAGGCGGTCGAGACCACCAGCCGCGCCGGTCACCAGGATGTGCCCGCTGAAGATGTGATCATCGAGCGTGCCGAGCTGAGCGAGTAATCCAGCCCATGCGCAGTCTGTTTATCTCGGATCTGCACCTGGAACAGAAACGCCCGGACATTACCCGGGCGTTTTTGCACTTGCTGGCGGGCCCGGCCGAAGCAGCCGATCACTTGTATATTCTGGGTGATTTCTTTGAAGTCTGGCTGGGTGACGATGCCACCGACGAGCTGGCAGAAAGCGTGATCAGCGCCCTCGCCGCCCGCGCCGCACGGGGCAAGCAGACCTTTATCATGCATGGCAACCGCGACTTTCTGCTCGGTAAGCATTTCTGCCGGCGCGCGCGTTGCACACTGCTGCCCGACCCTTGCGTGATTGACCTGCACAACGAGAAAGTCCTGTTGATGCACGGCGACAGTCTGTGCATCGACGATATCGACTACATGCGCATGCGTCGCCTGCTGCGCAATCCGCTCAGCCGCTTCATCCTGCGCAGTCTGCCACGCGGTACACGGAAAAAGATCGGCCACAAACTCCGCAGCGAAAGCAGCGCGCGTACCCGTATGAAGTCCAGCGAAATCACTGACGTCAATCCCGGCAAGGTTGCCGAGGTCATGCGTCAGCATGGCGTCAAACGGCTGATCCATGGTCATACTCACCGCCCCGACCGACACCCCCTGGTCATCGACGGCGAGCCAGCTGAACGCATTGTGCTGGGTGACTGGGACACACACGCGTGGACATTATGGGCCGAAGAGACTGGACTGACGCAACAAGCCGATCCGCTGGATTGAGTTCGTCCGACACCGTTGAAGGCAAGGGGTTGCTGCGGTAAAAGCACTGAATTGTCTGAAAAGCCCAGCCAATCACCGTCTGATATCACCTGTCACGCCGGATTTGACGCTGAATACGCATTCAAACTTGGCGTTTAGCTGCTTTTCAGGCACAATTGCTCACCTTTTTCGCGGGTAAAGACTGCAAATGGCCCTTTTTCCGGCCCTGAGCAACCCGCCACTTGATTGAATTGACTTGAGGTTTCTGCTTAATGGCAAAAGAAGACAGCATTGAAATGGAAGGCACCATCATCGACACACTGCCGAACACCATGTTCCGTGTCGAGCTGGAAAACGGCCATGTCGTGACTGCTCATATCTCCGGCAAAATGCGCAAGAACTATATCCGCATCCTGACCGGTGACAAGGTACGTGTTGAATTGACGCCTTACGACCTGACCAAGGGCCGCATCACTTACCGCGCTCGCTGATCCCTCGTGCTTGTGGGCAGCCTGACTGCCCGTATCCCCTGCCCTGCTTCCTGAATTCCGCCCACAAAAAACCCGCTCAGCGGGAGCGGGCTTTTCGTCGTGCCTGAAACTCAGCTGCGCGGCGGCAGCATGCGGCCCAGCTCGATCTTGCCGATAGACGCGCGATGCACTTCATCCGGACCATCAGCCAGTCGCAGGGTGCGCTGCATGGCGTACATGTAGGCCAGCGGGAAATCTTCCGAGACCCCGGCACCACCATGCATCTGAATCGCCCGATCGATCACGCGCAATGCCACATTCGGCGCGACAACCTTGATCTGGGCAATTTCACTCTTGGCCACCTTGTTGCCCACGGTATCCATCATGTAGGCAGCGTTCAGCGTCAGCAGACGCGCCTGGTTGATTTCAATCCGTGAATCAGCGATGTGGTCAATGTTGCCACCCAGACGAGCAATCGGACGACCGAAGGCTTCACGCTCGGTGGAGCGTTTGCACATCAGTGCCAATGCACGCTCGGCGCAACCGATGGAACGCATGCAGTGGTGAATCCGGCCTGGCCCGAGTCGACCCTGAGCAATTTCAAAGCCGCGACCCTCGCCCAGCAATACGTTGCTGTAAGGTACGCGCACGTTCTCAAAGGTCACTTCAGCGTGGCCGTGCGGCGCATCGTCATAACCGAATACCGGCAGCGGACGTACCACTTTCAGGCCAGGGGCATCCATCGGCACCAGAATCATCGAATGCTGCTGGTGACGCGGGGCGTCCGGATTGGTCAGACCCATGAAGATCATGATCTTGCAACGCGGATCACAGGCACCGGAGGTCCACCACTTGCTGCCATTGATGACCCACTCGTCGCCTTCACGCACGGCGCGGGCCTGCATGTTGGTAGCGTCAGACGAGGCTACGCCCGGCTCGGTCATGCCGAAGCAGGAACGAATTTCACCGGCCAGCAGCGGCTTGAGCCACTTTTCCTTGTGCTCTTCGGTGCCGTAACGCACCAGCACTTCCATATTGCCGGTATCCGGCGCGCTGCAGTTGAAGACTTCAGAACCGATATGCGAACGGCCCATGAGTTCAGCCAGCGGCGCGTACTCAACGTTGGTCAGGCCAGCGCCCAGCTCGGACTCGGGCAGGAACAGGTTCCACAGGCCGGCTGCCTTGGCCTTTTCCTTCAGTTCTTCAACAATGGCAGTGGGCTGCCAGCGATCACCTTCGGCAACCTGTTGCTCGAACACGTGCTCGTTGGGGAACACGTGCTCCTGCATGAACGCATCAACGCGCTCGCGCAATTCTTTGACTTTAGGGGAATATCCGAAATCCATGATGACTGCCTTTTTTGAGTGTCTTACAAGTGGTACAACGTGTCTTTACATCGTCAAGGTAAACTCTAGATGAGCGACCCCGATTTATCTAACCTATTTTTGACGTGTATAAAGATTCATAAGCGATATATACTTGGCTGCTTGCTACCCCGTTAAGGAAGTTGCGATGAACCTCAGTAAAGTGGACCTCAACCTGTTTATTGTTTTTGATGCGATCTATACCGAGGCCAACCTGACCCGCGCCGGACAGATTGTCGGCATCACCCAGCCAGCGGTCAGCAACGCGCTGGCACGTTTGCGCGAAACCTTCAACGATCCGCTGTTCGTGCGTACGGCACAGGGCATGGTGCCCACTCCGATGGCGCAGAACATCATCACCCCGGTGCGCAATGCCTTGCAGTTGCTGCGTGTCTCCGTCCAGGAAAGCCGCAGTTTCGTGCCTGAACAGGCAACCAAAACCTATCGCATCAGCATGACCGACCTGACCGAAGCAGTGATCCTGCCGCATCTGGTGTCACGCATTCGTCGGCAGGCGCCCGGTATCAATATCGACAGCTTTCTGACCAAACGACGGGAAACCACCAAGGAACTGGCCGCTGGCCGTCTCGACTTTGCCATTGACGCGCCGCTGAATACTGACACCCAGGTCCGCCACGTCAAACTGTTCGAAGATCGCCACGTCTGCGTCATGCGCAAGGATCATCCGCTGGCCAACAAGGACAGCATCAGCCTGGACGAGTATCTGGCGCAATCGCACATTCATATTTCCAGCCGCCGCAACGGCCTTGGCCACGTTGACCTGGCCCTGGGCAAGATGGGCTTGCAGCGCCGCGTCATGCTGCGCTCGCAGCACTACCAGATGGCCCCGCTGGTACTGGAATCGACCGATATGGTCATGACGGTGCACGAGCGTTTTGCCCGCCGCCACAATCTGCACTGGGTCAGCTTGCCGATCGACGACGTACCCGCCATTGAAACTCATCTGTTCTGGCATGAAAGCACGGACCAGGACCCAGCCAACCGCTGGATGCGCGAACAGATCATCGAGCTGTCGCAGCAAGTGCAGCGCAACAACAAGCGCGAGCAACAGGAAGCCAAAGACGCCAAAGACGCCAAACACTGAGGTTTTCACGGGCCGCCATAGCGGCCCGTGTGCACTCACCCGGCCAGGCGGCGAATCAGGCTGGCAGTATCGTCCCATCCCAGGCAGGGATCAGTCAGCGAACAGCCAAACATCAACTCACCGCTATCAGCCTGTCGCCCCGGCAGCAAGAAACTCTCCAGCATCAAACCCCGAATAGACCGATTCCCGGCATGCCGCTGACCGGCAACCTGCTCAGCTATGCTGATCTGTCGTTCGTGTTGCTTCTGTGCGTTGTCATGGCTGCAGTCCACCATCACCGCAGGATTCACCCCGGCAGCATGCAGAGCAGCTACGGCCGCCTCTATACTGGCCGCATCGTAATTGGTGATGCCTCGGCCACCGCGCAGCACCAGGTGGGTATCGGGGTTGCCCGGTGACAGCAGCATGGCCGGCTGCCCGTCGGCACACAGCCCCAGGTGATGATGGCTGTGCGCCGCCGACTGCATGGCGTGAATCGCGGTCTGTATGCTGCCGTCGGTGCCGTTCTTGAACCCCGTTGGCATGGGCAGGCCACTGACCATTTCACGATGAATTTGTGATTCGGTAGTACGCGCACCAACGGCGGTCCAGCTGACCAGGTCATCCAGGTAATGCATGGCCAACGGGTTCAGGGCTTCCGTTGCCACGGGCAAGCCCATGGCGGCCAGTTCCAGCAACAACTGCCGCGAGCGCTGCACGCCTTGCGCCATATCGCCACTGCCATTGCGTTCCGGATCATACAGCAAGCCCTTCCAGCCTACGGTGGTGCGCGGCTTTTCCACGTAGGCACGCATCACCAGCAGCAATTCATCGGCCACCGCTTCAGCCAGCACTGACAGGCGTTCGGCATAAGTCAGTGCGGCATGTTCATCATGGATCGAACAAGGGCCGACCACCAGTAACAGTCGATCATCCTTGCCGTGCAAGATATCCCGTACCTGCTGACGTTGCTGCTGAATTTGCGTTGCCAGGGCAGGCATCAGCGGCAATTGCTGGCGCAGGCTGGCAGCGCTGGGCAGCGGCTGACTGGTTCGGGTCTGCTCTGGTTGTTTCAGATGGGTGCTGGCATCCGTTGGCTCCAGTACCTTTGCGCTCATTGCGGTCATACGTTTTTCCTTGGGTCCGAAATCAAAAAGCCCCGGCTGGGCTACCAGTCGGGGCTTTTTCACTCCGGTGGCAGCCTGGTGAGTCCGGGCTGCCATCCTGTCAAACAGGTTTAACTAAAACACAGGCGGCCCGAACTCTGGCGATAATAAAAGCCAAAGCCAAACCAGGCCCACAGCGCAGCAACTGCCACCGGTTGCATTCGGGCAATTGATTCTGGGCGAGTGTGGGGCTGTGTCGTAGTCATACTGCTAATAATAACCGGAGTATTCACTGATGCAAGCCCAAAAGACCAACAACGGCTGCACGGGTGCAACCGTGTTGCCCACCACCTGTCCCTGGCACCGTCAGCCGGCTAATCCGCAACATCTGCCCACCGTCCCTGCGTCAAACACAGCAAGTCATCCGGATTCAGCTCAATTTCCAGCCCACGCCGACCGGCGCTGACGTAGAGCCGGGCTAATGCACGGCCGCTTTGATGGATAACCGTGGGCAGCGCCCGTTTCTGACCCAGGGGGCTGACGCCGCCCAGCACATAACCACTGCTGCGCATGACTTCTGCCGGCTCCGCCATTACCGCTTTCTTGCCCCCGGCTGCCTTGGCCAGGCGCTTGAGATTGAGCTTGCAGCTTACCGGCAAGACCGCAGTAACCAGTTGCCTGCCATCCAGTTTGACGACCAGGGTCTTGAATACCTGTGCGGGTTCAAGTTGCAACTTATCCGCCGCTTCCAGACCATAGGAGTCGGCAGCCGGATCATGGCTGTAGCTGTGTGTGCGGTATTCAATGCCGGCTTTCTCGGCAGCGTCTATGGCGGGGGTCATCAGTCACTTCCTGTAGACAACCAGCGCACGACAGAGAGCCCGCGATTAGCCGCAGGAGGCCCTATCGTGTATGGTAGGTGGTGATTATTCGCGATCATGAGGCTGCGCTTGCAGTGCTCTTCACGTTGTTCCTCAGGGTCCAGGTTCGCTTGGCCCGCTGACTGAAGCAATGCCTTTCAGTCAGCCTTGCCGGCATCCCAACCTGACCTGTTCATGCCATCGTCGGCAGCGCTCATGATCCCATTCGCCACCATCTGGAGGCAACACATGCAGAAAGATTCCAACAAGGGCTTTATCGCCCTCCTCGGCTGGGCACCCAACGCCGTCGAAGCCGCCGAAAAATTCGACCGCCGCTATGTCGTCGTGGCGCCGGACTGGGCGCAGGAATACTGTGAAAACCACAAGATCCCTTATGTGCCGTGGAACTTCGAGCGCCTGAATGATCGCTCGATGGAAATTGCCCAGACGCTGAAAGACATGGGTGTCGATGTCGCTATTCCCCTGTTTGAAGAAACGGTTGAATGGGCCGGAGCTATCAACTCGGTACTGCTCGACAATCCGCGTCTGCTGGGTCATTCCATGCTGATGCGCGACAAGTCGTTGATGAAGCGCCGTGCCCAGCTGGGCGGTATCCGGGTCGGGATTTTTGAAGAAGCACATGACCGTGAAGACGTTATCCGCTTTCTTAAGCGAGTCAACCAGACGCTGCTCAAACTGGATGGCGACCCGAACGACCCTATCCATTTCAAGGCCTTCGACAAGGCCGGCTGCCTGGGTCACCGGGTTATCCGCACGCCGGATGAAGTCGACGGGATTCCGGATGATGAATTCCCTGCATTGATGGAATCCCACCTCGACGGCTGGGAGTTCGCCGTAGAAGCCTGGGTGCACAATGGCAAGATCTGCTTCCTGAACATATCCGAATACGTCACCCTGGGTTACTCGGTACATGTACCTGCGACGCCGGAGCTGGAAAAGTACCGTCCGCAGATTACCGAGCAGATCAACAAGCTGATCAAGACCTTTGATATCGAATTCGGCATGATTCATCCCGAATACTTTGTCACCAGCGATGGTGAAATGTACTTTGGTGAAGTGGCCTACCGCCCACCGGGCTTCAAGGTGTTCGAGCTGCTGGAGCGGGTGTATCCCGGCTTCAATGCCTACCAGGCCACCTTCATGGTGTTCGACCCGAAAACCACTGAACAGGAAATCAAGGACTACTTCCCGAAAGAAGTCGAAGATGCTACCGGCTACGCCGGCTGTTTTGGCGTTTATCCCCGTCGCCGGGTCGTCAGCCAACTGGAGATTCCGGAAGAGACCGAAGATCACCCTTACTTCGAATCGCATGAACTGACTGCGCCAATGGAAGAGATCGTGACCAAGCGAACGGCATTCGGTACCCACTGGGGGCTGGTGTATTTCGTTGGTGAAGATCCGCACAAACTGCACGAGCTACTCAAGCGTCAGGAAGAACTCGACTATTATGTATAATGGTTCGCATCCGTAAGCCCGACCCGGAGTATGTGTGGTACAACACGTTGATAGCAGCAATGACAAACTGGCGTTGCTTCTGAGCCGCCTGGACAGTGCCGTAACTGCCCTGCACCAGGCGCCGGCCTTCGCCAAAATGGGTAAACTGCCGCGTGTCTTCGAGACGGCTCGGCGGATTATCCGCCTTGACGGCGGTTGTCTGGAGCTGCAGCGTCGCGCACAAGCTATCGAAGAGGCCGGCCTGTTTGAGGGTACCGATTGGGCTGAACCCCAGAACCTCTTGCCGGCGCTGACTGCCAACACCCTGCGCACTCCCAACGGGGATACGCTGGTGATTGAAATCATCAGTCAGCTGCGTTTGCTGGCAGTCTCCCAGGGCGACTATCAACATCCGCTGATTTCCGCCGAGCAGGCGCATCACTTCCTGACGCAGGTATTGGCCGTCAATCTGGCCCTGCTGTTCAGCCCACCCGGGGAAGCCGAGCGCGAACAGATGGGGCGTCTGGCCGAGTTGCCACATCGCTTGCTGGAACACCTTGCCGGCAATGTAGGTTATGAGCACATCATCGATCAGTTGATCGGCGAAATATGGCGCATCCTGCAACAACGGCCGATCCAGGTTGATGCAGTCAAACGCATGATCACCCAGATTGCCATCTGCCAATCCAATCCCGAGATTGATCTGGGACACAGTGGTCAGGGCGCCGACCGCCTGGTCGGCAGTCTGTTCGGCCCGACCCAGGCCTGCCGTGAAGATCCCGGTGTCGAGCTGTACCAGCAACGCCTGGACTACATGGATACCAGCGCCCTGCAGAGCGAAGCGACCGGCATGGCGCGTGCCATGCACGACACTGGCCTGGTCTCGCCCTATCACAGCGTGCTGGTACGCCATTTGCTCGATAACTGTGAACAGTTGCTGGCGGAAGCCTTCGGTCTGTCATCCACCGGCCGTGATTGTCTGGTGTGCTATCGCGAGCTGGTCAATGAACTGATTCGCGGCAGTATATTTCCGGCGACCAGCCAGGGAGTCTATGGTCTGGCGCTGTTGCTCGAACGCGGCATTCTCTACCAACCGCCCGTCGCTCCGGCGATGTGGCGTCAACTCGGTTTGCCCTTGGCACCCGCCGCGCGCGAACGCTTGCAGCTGGCTTTCGGTACCGGCATCAGTGCCGAAGCCCATCTGCTGGAAGGTGTGCTGTGCATGCTCGGCTTGCCCCTTGGCGTGGGCCAGGGCAACAATCCGACTTGCCAGTCAGCCCGCGCACTGTCCATGTGGGCCTACAACGATCCTGACTACATGTTGCAGATGGTGGCCTGGGCAGCACGTGATGACGAGATCGTCATGCACTTCGAAGGTCAGCCAATCTCTTCGCGTGAAAGCCTCAGCGGAGTGGCCACATCGGCGCCGATCGATCTCGATCCGGTATCCTTGCTGGTGGTACCGCACCTGGACCGTATCTATGCGGAAATGGGCCGCCGCTGCATTGGCCGTGAAGGCGATCCGCACCGTTGGGTCAATCCGGAGTTTCATGGCTGGTGGTCCGGTCGCGGCTTCCGTATCAACGTCGATGTTGCCACCGGTGACCTGGTTGATCTGGATGACTTCATCGGGCATTTCTACGCCACCTATCACCCCTACTACAATGGCAACCAACCGCTGATTCATCCACAACCAGCGGGTATTGCGGTAACCGATAGTGCTGCGCGCTTTATTGGCTGGCACGCCATCACCATCCTGCGCATATCGCTGGATCCGCAGGAATGCATGCGCGTGTACTTTTACAACCCCAATAATGACAGTGGTCAGAACTGGGGGGACGGGGTGACCGTCAGCACCGCCGGGCATGGCGAACGTTTTGGTGAAGCCTCCCTGCCCTTCGAGCAATTTCTCTCACGCCTGTATATTTACCATTATGATCCACTGGAACGCGGTGAACTGGCCAACGTCAACCGTGAAGATATGGATCAGGTCATGGGCTACATCCGCAGAAGCTGGGGAGCAGACCGCCTGCCAGCCATTGAGCAGCAAGCCGATGCCATAACCGGCAACCCCCATTGAGACAGGCAGACTAAAGCGACGACGGCAGGCACACCCCGACATAAGTTTGCGCGCAAGACATTTGCCAGCAGCCCGTTAATCCACTACCTTGAATCTGTCTAACCTACTGGTGGCAACTGCCACCCTTTGATCAAAAACAGGAGTCATTATGTCCAGCGTAACCCTGCGTGGTAACCCCGTGGCCGTTTCCGGCCAACTGCCCCAAAAAGGCGAAAAAGCCCCGGATTTTTCCCTGGTCAATCAGGAAATGGCTGACGTTACCTTGTCCAGCCTGGCTGGCAAGCGCAAAATTCTCAACATCTTTCCCAGCGTTGACACCCCGGTTTGTGCCGCATCCATCCGTACGTTCAACAAGGATGCCAGCAATCTGGACAACACCGCCGTGCTGTGTATTTCCGCTGACCTGCCCTTCGCCCAGTCTCGCTTCTGCGGTGCAGAAGACCTGAACAATGTCATGACCCTCTCCACATTGCGCGGTAGTGAGTTCAAGGAAAACTACGGTGTTTCCCTCGCTGAAGGCCCAATGGCAGGCCTTACCGCACGCGCCGTCGTTGTGCTGGATGAGAACGACAAGGTTCTGCACAGTGAGCTGGTGCCGGAAATCGGCCAGGAGCCTGATTACCAGGCCGCGCTTGCCGTACTGAAATAGTCACAGCCATGATTGACCCTCCGCCACCCTGCGGAGGGTCTTTACTGCCGCCGACGCCTGAACAATTCACGACCATGACCCGCACAACCCGCCTGTTTGATCTGATGCAGATTCTTCGCCGTCATCGACGTGCGGTCAGCGGCGATGTTTTGGCCGGCGAGCTCGGTGTTTCACTGCGCACTCTGTATCGGGATATCGCCGAACTCAAAGCCATCGGCGCACATATTCAGGGGGAACCCGGCCTGGGTTACCTGCTGCAACCAGACTTCCTGCTCCCGCCCTTGATGTTCTCTGCCGACGAAGTGGCAGCCCTGACCCTGGGCCTGAACTGGGTTGAAGAGCGTGCGGACGAGCAACTGGCCAGTGCGGCTACCGAAGTGCTGGCCAAAGTGTCTGCCGTCTTGCCGCGTGAGCTCTGCGCCCGCCTGAATGATCAGACCATGCTGATTGGACCCGGCTGGGACAAAGCGCACAGGGTGGCACTGAGCGAGTTACGCCAGGCAATAAGCGAAGAACGCAAGTTGCTGCTGGATTACCGCGATGAAGCCGGTCGCACATCGAACCGGGTGATCTGGCCCATCAGTCTGGTTTTCTTCGAGTCCGCCCGGATACTCGCTGGCTGGTGTGAACTGCGCCAGGCATTCCGGCATTTCCGTACTGACCGCATTGCGGAAGCGACAATACTGGCTGAACACTATCCGCAGCGACGTCATGCATTGCGGCAGCAATGGCTGACCACGCTGGATGAGACGAATTGTTGATGCAATCCGCTTCACTGCTGACATAATCTGACAGCAGTCTCGACTATGCTGAGTTTTCTAAAAATGGAACTCAGGAGGCAACATGCAACAGGACATCACTTTCTATACCAATCCCTTCTCGCGTGGCGGCATCGTGCACTGGATGCTGGAAGAGGTTGGCGTGCCTTACAAGGTTGAAAACCTCGCCTACGGCGATGCCATGAAAACGCCGGACTATCTGGCCATCAATCCGATGGGGAAAGTACCCGCGATCAAACATGGATCGGTCGTGGTGACCGAGGCAGCAGCTATTTGCGCCTACCTGGCCGACGCTTTCCCCGAGGCGAAGCTGGCACCCCCCACGACTGAGCGAGGCGATTATTACCGCTGGCTCTTCTTTGTTTCCGGCCCCTGGGAAGCCAGTTTCGGCCTGCGCAGTTGCGGTATCGAGATGACACCCGAACAGGAGCTGGAACTGGGTTGTGGGCGCCCTGAACGGGTACTGGACGTGCTTGCTGCAGCGGTGCGTGATCGAGAGTTCATCGCCGGGGAGCGCTTCTCGGCAGCGGATGTCTACGTCGGTTCGCACATCGGTTGGGGCATGCAATTCGGTACCATCGACCCGCGTCCCGAGTTCAAGCAATACTGGCAACGCCTGGAACAGCGCCCGGCCCATCAACGCAGCCTGCAACAAACCGAAGCGGCGATGCCCGACTTCCCCGTGCCCGGTCAGTAATTCAAACGTCGGTTACAGGACGGGACGTTGACCGGATTTAAAAAGGCCCCGTACAGATTGCTGTAAGGGGCCTTTTTACTGCTTCATGGCTTTACTGCCTGTCGTGTCAGTCGACTTTGATACGCGCGCGATTATTGTCGATAGTCGCTGGTCCTACGCCACTTACCGCAGCCAGAGACTCTGCATCGGTAAAAGGCCCATGCTCATCGCGATACGCGACAATTGCCTCGGCCTTGGCCTGCCCTACACCTTGCAGAACTTCGGCAATTTCACCGGCACTGGCTTCGTTGACATTGACGCTTACCAGGGACGCCTGTTCTGCCAGGCTCAGGGAGGAAAAGATCAGGGCGCTGCAGAGGGCAATAGCTGACATTACTTGTTTCATAACGATTCCTTGTTGTTTGGGGTTTGAACAAATGCCGCACGCTGGGCAACTACCCGGATTCCCATCGCACTCCTTGCGACGGAGAAAGCTTATGCAACTATGGAAAGAAAGAAAAGCCGGCTATTGCCGATTTGCCAACTGGTTCACGTAAAAGATCATTTACGGGTTGAGCAAGCATAAAAAAAGCAGCCCTGAACAATACCAGGGCTGCCTGTAAAAACACCTTATACCGGCTTAGCTCAAGCTTCGTCTTTTGCGTTGCGCCAAACCGGTCATCATCAGCACCAACAACATCAGCCCATAGACGCCGATCGTTGGAATGGGGGGCACGTTGCGCAATTCACCGAAGTTGTAATTAATTGCCACATCGCCACCCAGAAGCTCAACCCCGTCAAATACATCATTCTGTGGTGAGCTACCGGGGCTGGTTGCACCTTGCCCGACTGATTCCCGTGCATCAATCCATTCTGCCGGCTGACTTTCCGTGACACGGTAGGTACCCGGCGCCAGATTCTCGAAGAAATAAACCCCATCGTCATCAGTCCGCTGGGTAGCAATCAACGCCCCATCGCGCCACAGATTGACGACCACGTCAGCAATACCGGGCTCTGAATCATTCATCTGACCATTGTCGTTGACATCAAAATAGACATGGCCGCTGATAGAAGCCAGCTCATCGAGGTCATCAGCCAGATACTCACCAAAGTCATACTGAACGGCGGCGGTATCCGGCGGCAACTGAACATTGTCAACCAGGTTCACCGACGGACTGCCCCCTTCGCTACCCTGAGTTACCGGGCCATCAATCCATCCACCAGGCTGGGTTTGCGTCACACTGTAGGAGCCTGCGGGCAACTCCTCGAACAGGTAGGTGCCATCGGGCTCAGTAACCGTTGTACGCGTGATGCTGTCACCCGCCAAAGAGGTACCGGTAAGCGTCAGAGTGACTCCGGCAATCGGTGGGTTACCTGACGTATAGGCACCACTGCGATCATTATCGTGGTAGACCCGGCCGGCCAGGCTGGATACCACCACAACCACGTCATCATCATCTTCAGCCGCAGCTGGCGGCTCTTCGTCAAACTCCAGGTCCGTATCCAGATGCAAAAAGGCCTCGTTTATCAGCGTTTGCGCTCCACCGGCAACAACACGCACCGGCACTCTGATCACAACCTCGGCCTGCGGCGGGATGCCGTCACCCAAGCTACAGATGAAATCACTGTCTCCGGCAACGCCGGTACAGCTCGAACCGACCGGCGCACCAGACTCCAACACCGGCGGTGCGGTCAGCTCCATTCCCGCCGGCAAGGTGTCACGGACTTCCGGAAAATAAGCCAACTCGTCGGTATGCAGGTTGCTGGCCGTGATAATGAAGTCGAAAGGCTCAAGCAATGAGACCTGTTCGGCACTGGAGACTTTGCTCAAACCAACATTAGGCACACTGCGCACTGTTGTCCTTTCACGGGTCACATCATTACCGGGAACGACATCAGGACCATCAACCCCGTTTTCACGGTGTTCACGTGAGCGGCTGATGGCATAGTTGAAATAGACTCCGCGGGTATCCGCTTCCAGCTCATAGGTAATGGCCCGCGACTGGCCATCCAGCAACAAACCCATGTTGCAGATCAGGTCGGCATCAGCGACGAGGTTGCCCTGAGCCGGATCCCAGACACCGTTCAGATACCCTGGATTGACGCCCGTATCCATGGGCCAGAGGTAACTGTTATCCAGAGACTGTGCCGGGTAACCAGTACCCAGGTCATTGTTGTTTGGCTCCTTGCTGCAACTGATACCCAGGCCAGCCAGATCACCCGGATCAATTTCTACCAGATTGGTGCCAACTACATCGTAGAAACGAATCGAGTTTTCAACATAGCGCAGGCCGGCCGACGGCAGATAGTCATAAATGGTTGCATCAGTAGCCACTGAGGGTCCGTTGTTGATGATGCGCAACGAATAGGTAACGCGATCACCCACAAAGACCGGATCCGGAGTGTCTGCCTTGATGACGGCCAGATCGACCACCGCTTCACCAACCTCTGCATCGGCTGTATCTGCGTTATTGCTCAGGTCTGTTTCCGGCGTATCCGTTTCAGCGTCAACGGAGTTCACCAGTGTTGTGCCGGCCGGAATGCCGTGGTTTGGCCGGGTATTGACCGTCACAGTCCAGGTGGCATTGCGAGGCAGGGTTGAACGGGTGCAGGCAATTTCATCGTTGCCAGTGGTTGTTGTGGTGTTGGCGCCTGGCTCTGTAGCACAGCTGGCGCTAGCCCCGGGATCAGTCGAAAGATACGTCAGGTCATGTGGCAGCACGTCTTCAAGACTCAAGCCGCTGGCACCGGATGCGCCGATATTCTCGATCTGCAGACGATATTCCAGCGGAGTCCCGAGGTTGCCACTCCAGACGGTGACATCCTTGCTGACCAACAGATCTGTCAGCGGGTTGATCGTCGTGCTGACACTGCCGGGGTTATTGCCGTAATCGGGGTCTGCCGTCTCATTGGAGTAGGCGGACGCCGTATTGTTCCGCACCAGGGGAACACCACTGCTGGTGTTGCCGAGCGGCAAGACAGTCACTTCGATGCTGGGACAGTCGGTACCGGAGCACACAGGAATACTGGCAAAGTTGCACGAGAGGGTTCTGGACCCCACATTACCGGCCAGACCGCTGGTGCCACAGGTACCACCACTGGCAGTAGCATTGGTCACCGTTGCACCCTGGAAGCTGTTACCGGCAGAGCCAGTAAACAACGCGGAAAAGGCATCTGTCAGGTCGACATCAGATGCCGTAGCCGGACCATCATTGACGATGCGCAGCGTGTATGTCAGCGCTTCGCCAGCGTTGACGGTAGCCGCGCTGGCAGTCTTGACTACCCGCAAATCTGCACTGTCATTCAATGCCTGAGCGTTGATGGTAGCGCCATTGCAGGGTGCGGGGTCAACGTTATCCAGAAAGGCCAGATCGTGATCGATTTGAGTCAGGCAAGCCTGGTTGGTGATATTTCCGCTGATGGCTCCATTGGCGTATGCGGTAACGGTGAAATCCTGTGTGGCATTGACTGCAAGGGGTGCACCTTCCGTGTAAGTGCGCACACAGTCAATTGTGGCAGCACCAGTAACCGGTAGCGCAGGACTGCACGACCAACCTGCCGGACCATTGATTGCGGTTACTGTCAAACCAGCAGGTACATTGTCTGACCAGGTCAGATCACCCCAGAAAGCGATATTGCCGTTATTGCGAACCCGGATCTGATAATCAAACGGGTAAGCCGCACCGATGGTTCTCAGATTGCGATTAGGCGGTGACTTGTTGATGCCGACATTCAGGTTGGCGCTCTCAATCACCGGTGTCGTGCCCGCTACATTGTTACTCAGGTCAGAATCAGGCTTGACGCTGTAATCTGCACTGATTTGCGCCTGGTTGGCCGCAAAGCTGCCGGCTGTTGCTCCGCTGACCTGCACACTGACATCACCCAGTGACTGACTGCTGCCAGGCACCATGCTGCCGACATCCAGGCCGCTACAGCTGACCTGCTGCCCGGTTACCGAGCAGCTCCAGCCGTTCTGGCTGAAGTTGGCCGGGCTGAGTATCTGCAGACCAGGGTCTACGTCAATGACCAGCGCCGGAATATCCGGTACTTCGCCGGTATAAGCGGGGCTTGCCGTCAAATTGAACGGCTGGCCTTCAAGAATGGTACCCGCCGTATGACTCAGGCCAACCGACAAATCACTGCCCGGCGTAACCTCGACCTGGCGGGTTGACTGCTGGTTGATGCTGTTGCCATCGTATTGATCGAGGCTGTCAATCAACGCCGTTGCGCTGAGGTTGCTGCCCGAAGCTACAGCCACCTGGGTCACAATAGAGCCCAGCGGCAAGGAATCACCCACACTCAGAGCACCAACCTGACACACCACACCGGGCGCTGCCACACTGCAGCCGGCCGGCACTGACTGAACAACCACGCCCACCGGCAAATCAAGATGAATGACCGCATTTGTCGCATCGATGGGGCCGTAGTTGTCGACCACGATGTCATGCGTCCAGGCGCCGCCTGAAGGCGTCATACCCGGACTGCTGTTGAGAACCACCCCCAAGTCAGTACCCGCATTGACCGTCACATTCCGTTGTTCGGTGTTGTTGCTCGGGTCGATATCGTTATTGCTGGTAGACACGGTTGCCGTGGTCTGCATGACATAGGGGAAGTTGCTGACGCCCGTGCCAGTGCCACGAACAACGATATCAAGGCTGGTGTCAGTACCGTGCAGCAGGGTGCCCAGATTACAACTGAAGGCATTGCTGGCGTCCGGCGCCGAACAGCCGGTAGACGGCGTTACTGAAACCAGGGTATCAGTCGGGCTGATCTGGTAATCCAGCACAACGTTGGCGGCATCAGCGGTGAAGCCGGGGTCGGAGTTGTCAACGGTGACGGTAAAGGTGACGGTATCTGTCGCGTTGATCGTCGGCAGATCCTGACCATGATTGAGCACCAGGTCGACGCTCTGGGCCGAAGCAAATCCCGCTACCAGCATCAGCATTGGTGCTGCCAGCAGTGACGTTAACAGTTTCTTTCCCGGGACGCTTTGCGCCAACCCCCTGAAGAATGAAAAACCCCGTTCCCTTGTTCCTGAAAATCCTGCTGTCATTGGTTCTTCACTCCGCCTTGATGCACGTTCGAAAAGTGTCACTCCTGCCTTGCAGATAGTGGAGCTGAAAAGCACTCCACCCCCAATGCAGAGGCCCGAAGAATTCTATTACAAATCTATACAGCATTCTATTGACGATATGGATCCCGACTTTTGCCTGCCGGACCAAATCTTTTGCTGCAGGGGAACTATTCCGAATATAAACAATCAGCAAGCGTCTGAAGGTGTCGGCTCTGCCCCTCCATGCCAGCTGGCAGGATAGAGCATTTCTTCCCGATACCCACTGATCACGCGACGCAAACCGGTCAGCGCCTGATCCAGTTCGGGGTCGCCGCTGTCGAGCAAAAAGGGCCTGCCTGCCAGGGTTTTCAGTTTGCTCTTGGTCGCTACCACCAGCACATTGTCCAGCCCGGCGGCCCTCACGATCCGCGGCGATATCTGCTGGTTGCCACGACCGAGAATATGCCCCTGGCCGCCTATTGCCGACACCAGTATGCGCCACTCCCCGCCCTGTTGCTGCAGGTCCCACAACTGCGCTTCCGTGGCATCACGACAGATCAATTCACCATCACGCAGCACATCCACCCCCAGCAGCGTGCCTTCCAGCCCCATGGCTTCGAGGATGCCGTAGTTGCTTGACCCCGGACCAAGAATCCAACCGGTATCGCCATCCTGCTCTTCCTGCAACCAGGCCGCGATATCATCCAGCACCAGCGTTTCCTGCTCACGGCCACCCTGTTTGACCTGCTGCACAAAGCGCCCTTCTTCCGGCACTTGCAGCTCGCCATACAATCGGGTGCGAACCTGCCCCTGACGGAAGGCAACTTCGTCGATATCACGAACATCTGCCTGCGTCAGGCGCACCAGATCACCGGTCAATAACAGGCGCAGTACTTCTGCGGCAGCCCTGGGATTTACTGCGTAAACAGCAGAATGAATCTTTACTCCTGCAGGCACCCCCAACACCAGCTGGTTGTCAGGGACACTGTTGCAGATATTCCGCGCGGTGCCATCGCCGCCGGCAAACAGCAGCAGATCCACACCGGCTGCGGCCAGAGCTGCCGCACAGGCTTCCGTGTCAGCCGCCTGAGTCTCGGTACTGGACAGCTGACCGACCTCTTCAACGGCAAAGCCGAGCTCACGGGCCAGATCCGCCCCCATGGGGCCGGGGGCCGCACGCAACAGCAGTTGTTCGCGCAGGTCGAGCAGCGCTTCCAGTGTTTGCCGCACACGCTGGGGCGCGCGTGGGGTGGCGCCCTGTTTCAGCGCCTGGGCAGCAACGCCATCCGAGCCCTTGAGTGCGGTTTCACCGCCCAGGCCGGCAAGAGGATTGATCAACAAGCCAAGGCGAAATCTGTCTCTCATTGCATTTCCGTTCGTTGTCATCTGCCGGTCATAATCCTTCCCTAAGCTGCGCCTTGTCAGCCAAGCGATTCGAGGAAAAGCGCATGATCGTCAACGCCCGCCCCCTGAGCAGCATTACTCCCAGCCGCAAACCTCCAATCAGCAAAGTGCGCCGCCATCCGGCCCAGTTCTGCGGTGGTTTTGTCATTGACGCTGAGGGTCGCGAAGTCGCTATTACCGAACACATGGTACAGCAGGCCTGTCGCCAACTCGACGATTTGAGTGTAGGAGCACGTTAACGGGCCAGCCGCCGCAGGCCTGTCTGTACCGCCACTGCACCGGGCAATGGCGGCGGTGATATTACTGGCCCAGAACGCTGAACCCGGCCGCCTTCAACAGCACTGCGCTTGTTCGCTCAACGCCACTGATTCGTACACAAGGCGTTTCACGGCGTAACGGGTAGTCTTTGCGCAAACGATCAAAACCACTGTGGATAGCTGCCTGATCCGCAGTTCGAGCCAGCATGGCCCGCAAGCGGGCATCATCATCACGCACGTCATACACCCAGCGCAACGCATGGCTCAGCTGCCAGTCGGCCGGCGCGCCGGGGTCCAGTTGCAAGTAATTACACCCGGCTGTGGGGGCAAACTCACTCAACTGCCGCTGAACCGGCTGCCCGTTGAATGAGCACCAGGCCTGATAAATCATTTCCGTGCCACGCAATTTGCCATCCAGGCTGTAACCGGCAATATGCGGTGTCGCCAGGGCGCAGCGGCTTACCAGTTGCGGCTCCAGCGCGGGTTCATGCTCCCAGACATCCAGCACCACGTGCACATCATTGCGCTCAGTCAGGACCGCATTCAAAGCGCTATTATCCACCACCGGGCCGCGACTGCTGTTGATCAGCCAGGTGCCTGGACGCAGGGCCTGCAACCGCGCCTGGTTGAACAGGTGCCAGGTGGCGTGCGAGCCTTGCCGGGTCAGCGGCACATGGCAACTGATGATGTCAGCCTCGGCCAGCAGGGTCTCCAGGCTGACCATGTCGGCTGCGCCCTGCTCTTTCCTGGGTGGATCACAGCAGAGCACACGCAGCCCCAGATTGCGCAAGGTGGCAGCCAGCCGGCCGCCCACCTCACCGACACCGACAATCCCGACACAACGCTGCCGCCAATCCAGGCCTGTGCGTTCACTCAGGGTCAGCAAGGCGCTGAGGACATACTCGACTACGCCGCGGGCATTGCACCCCGGAGCGCTGGCCACATGCACACCTGCTGCGGCCAAACCGGGCAAATCCAGATGATCGGTACCTATGGTACACGTGCCAATAAAGCGCACCGGCGAGTCCTGCAGCATGTCAGCGGTAACCCGGGTTACCGAACGCAGCAAAAGAGCATCGGCACTGGCCATGGCGGCAGCATCAATCGCACGTCCCGGCAACCGCGTAATCGAACCCTGATCGGCAAAAAACGCATCGAGCAGGGGAATATTCTCGTCAGCCAGAATTCGCATGAGCTATTTCAACTCCGCCAGTGAGAAATCAGCCGGCTGCAGGCGTGCACCGGGGCGATAAAAATCCAGCAGGGCCTGAATATAACAGGCCGGACGCTCGGGAATTCCCTGTGCAAACAGCGTTTGTACCTGAGCATAGACCCGTTGCCGGAACAAGGTGGCATCACCGGCTTCGCCATTCAGGTTATCCAGACTGACGCAAAAGGGGTGACCTGCTGCCTGACAGAACAGCCACTCGTAGGCCTGGGGTCTGATTTCGACCTGTTCAAAGGCATGTTGCTGCTCGGCTGAACGTCCGTCGGGGGCGTACCAGTAGCCAAAATCAGGGAGCAAGCGGCGTTCCGGGCCGGCGACACACCAGTGCGCCACTTCGTGCAAGGCGCTGCGGAAAAAACCATGGGCAAACAGAATGCGATGCTGCGGGTGCCCGGCATCAGCCGGAAGATATTCAGGCTCGCCATCACCGGCTACCAGTACCGTCTGGTAGGTCTCGGCAAAACAATCGGCAAACAGGCGAATCAGGTCAGCAAAGTCGTGCGTCATGGTTCGGTGGACAAGTCGGGGCAAGTTGATAGGATGGAGCGCTTTTCAGCGGACCGAACCCATGCCAGCAAGCCTTAGCCACCATGATCCGCGCCCGTCGCGCTTGCGTCGCAGTGTAACAGAACTGCGTGCGCTGATCTGGCTGGCGTTGCCGATTATTGCCGCGCAAATGGCCCACACCCTGCTCGGTTTTGTGGATACCGCGATGGCTGGCCGGGTCAGCCCCCAGGACCTGGCTGCGGTAGCGCTGGGCAACGCCTTCTGGATTCCGGCATATCTGTTTCTGACCGGGGTGCTGATGATTGTCACCTCCAAGGTGGCGACGCTCAATGGCGCCGGCAAACTGGACGAGACCGGACCACTGGTGCGTCAGGGTTTATGGCTCGGGCTCTGGATCGGACTGTTCTGCGCTGGCGGCCTGCTGCTGGTGGAGCCGGTTTTGTACTGGATGCAGGTGGAGGCCGAGCTGATCCCCTTGACCATCGGCTATCTGATCGCGGTTGCCTGCGGCTTTCCGGCGGTAGCTCTGTATCAAGCCCTGCGCGGGCTGAGTGACGGGCTGTCACGTACCCGCCCAACCATGCTGATCGGTTTTCTCGGTCTGCTGGTGAATGTTCCTGCCAACTATGTACTGGTCTACGGAAAACTGGGCCTGCCCGCCTTTGGCGCGATTGGCTGCGGTATCGCCACCGCCCTGGTTATGTGGCTGATGCTGCTATGCATGCTCCTTTACCTCAAGCGCAGCCCGATCTTTCGTGCCTGCCAGTTGTTTAGCCGTTTTGACCGCCCGCTGTGGGGCCAGCAGCGCGAACTGCTTGGCCTTGGACTGCCCATCGGTATTGCCCTGTTCGCGGAAACCAGCATGTTCTGCGTCATTGCCCTGCTTCTGGGGCGGCTGGGTACGCTGGTGGTGGCCAGCCACCAGTTGGCCTTGAATTTCACCTCGCTGATTTTCATGGTGCCTTTCAGTCTCGGCCTGGCGATTACCGTGCGCGTGGGCCACAACCTGGGCCTGAATGGCGCTCGCGCCGGGCTGTTTGCGGCCAAGGCCGGCATGCTGGTGGCGCTGATGTTTGCCCTGTTGGCCGCCACACTGGTACTGATCGCCGCCGATGCCATTCCTACCATTTATACCAATGACGCCCAGGTGATTGCCATGGCCAGCAGTCTGTTCGTCTATGCTGCGCTTTATCAGGTATCCGATGCCATTCAGGTCGCTTGTGCAGGCGCCCTGCGCGGCTACCAGGATACCCGCATGCCGATGCTGCTGACGCTGATTGCCTACTGGCTGATCGGGCTACCCAGCGGGTACATCCTGGCGCTGACCGATCTCTGGGGCCCGGCGCGAGGTGCCGCCGGTTTCTGGATCGGTCTTATCATCGGCTTGACCGCTGCGGCGCTGTTTCTCGGCCTGCGGCTATTCAGCGTCAGCAGCGCCCGCCGGCAAGCAGAAAGCCGAAAACTCCGGTAACGGCTATGCGCTTTCCGCTGCGCGGCAATCTGCCATACTTTGTTCTGAACCCGGATGGAGACAAGCCATGTGGCGACTTGGCGGCTGCCTGCTGCTGGCTCTGTGCCTGATACTGAGTGGGTGCGAGCGCCAACCGCCAGCCCAGCGGCAACTGGACGATTATCTGCAACGCCTGGCCAGGGTACTGGATCAGGACTGGCAGCCCTTTGACCACAACAGCCTGAGTCAATACCGCATGCCGGATCGACGCTTGCGCATGCAGGCACTCGATGAACAGCGTATGGGGTTGTTCACCCTGCTGATTCAAACCCGCCACTGCCAGTCACTGCAGCATCTGATCAGCGAACGCAACAGCAGCCTGGGCCGGGTAATGCCCAGCAGCCACCTGCTCAGCCATGATGCTGCCCTGCTGCATGAAATCGATGCCTGTCTGCTGCAGATTGCCGATAACCCGGATCACGATGCCATGCGCGAACAGTTGATCGAACTGGCTGCAATCAAGCGCCGTGAGCTGCCGAAGGTATTCTGGAACGCATTGAATGGCAGCAGTGAATATGAGTACTACCTGCGGTTTGCCGACCAGCCCTTGCCACCCAGTGCGGAACCGTTAGGCGACCATGCTGCGGTGTCTGCCCTGGAACAGCTGGCATATATAGGCAGCTCACTGCCCGAACAATTGCCACCTGAACGGGCGCAGATTGATCCGCTGTTTGATGCCTTGCGCCGCAGCAAGCATGGCAGCGAGCTTATTCACAGCCTGGCGCTAACACGGCACAGCCTGAAACAGGCAACACGCATGCTGACCAGTGAAGGCACCGCCCTGCTCTGCCCGCAAGGGGCAGTAACCCAGCGCGCACGCATTCTGCACAACGTTTTCCGCAACATTTACGCGGCAGACATCCAGCCCTATCTGGCCCAGATCCAGCGCCTGGGTCAGCCCTGGCAATCGGCCCTCGCCGATCTGCAACAGGTACCCGGCCAGACGCAGGCCGGCGCTGCCTACCTTGCCAGCCTGCAGGGCACGGAAACAGCACTATGGGACAGCTATCAGGCGAGTTTGCAGGCACACAATAATGCCTGGCTGGAGGTGTTGGGGCGTTGCGGGATGCAGCCGGGGCAGGCATCAAACCCTGACTGAAAATACGTATCTATTGGCTCAGCGTTGCCCAACGCGGCACCCATTACAGAGAGCTTTAGATCTCGCCCTTCTCGATCAGATAATGAAACTCGCCGTCTACCTCGCTTTGCGACAACAGCTGGTGACCGAGGAATTGGCAAAAACGCGGAATATCACGCTGGGTTGAAGGGTCTGTGGCCAACACCTGCAGACGCTCACCGGGTTGAATATCACGCACGGCATTGTGCAGCAGCATGACCGGCTCAGGGCACAATAAACCACGGGTATCCAGTTGTTGATCAGTCATTGGCTAACATCAATCCACTTGCAGGTGTCCGGGTATTATCCCCAAAGCCGGACACGACGGCCAGCATCGATTGCTGGAAAAAATCCTTGTCTACCCGCGCAAAAGGCTGCGTACAAGGCCTATAATCAAGGTGTACACCCCATAGCATGAGTTAAGGAATCAGCATGATCAAAGTCCTGATCGAGCGCATCATCGCCGAAGGTCTCGAACACCCCTACGAAGAAATCGCCCGCAATATGCTGCAAAAAGCCATCCAGTCGCCAGGTTTCATCTCCGGGGAATCGTTTCAGGATCTGGAGCGGCCGAATCACCGCGTTATTGTGGTGACCTGGCAGAACCGACATTCCTGGGAGCGCTGGGAAAACTCCGCCGCGCGCAAGGAAAGCATCGGAGCCTTTTCCGCTATTTTGCAACAGGAAGAGCGCATTACCCTGCTGGAGCCTATTTGAATCTCTGAATCGGTTTCAGATGATGGACTGACGGGCTGCTACGCGGGCCCGTCAGCGCTTGACGCGGGCGTGACAGGTGACTTCTTCGCGATCACTGTATAGCTGTTTGCACGCCAGAGAAGCCTCCACGCCGGCAGCATCCAGTGCCTTCTGTACGTGCTCCATGCACTGAATGACTTCTTCATAGCGGCGCTTCATCGGCAATTTGAAGTTGATCACCGCCTCGTGACACCAGCCACGACTCAACCATCTTGCCAGTAGCGCACTGCTGCGCGCTGGCTTGTCGACGATGTCGCAGACCATCCAGTTCACCGGACGCTTGGGCTTGTACATATAGCCATCGGCCTGAATATGCTCAACCTGTCCACTGTCCATCAGACTCTGCGCCATCGGGCCATTATCAATCGCCGTGACCTTCATCAGCCGGTTGACCAGTTGCCAGGTCCAGCCGCCGGGAGCGGCACCCAGGTCAACCGCCGTCATGCCGGCAGCCAGCCGGCTATCCCAATCATCACGCGGAATAAAGTGATGCCAGGCCTCTTCCAGTTTCAGTGTCGAGCGACTGGGCGCCCCTTTGGGAACGCGCAAACGAGGGATTCCCATGGGCCAGGGCGCTGCGTTCTCAGCCCAGGACCAGCCGACGAATACCCGCTGCCCACTTTCAAAGCACAGATGCAGACGCGGCAAATCCGTTTTTTTCGGACGCAAGAAACGGGTCTTTTCCAGTGACGACTGCAAGGGCGCGCGCAGCTTTTTCAGCAGCGCCGCCATGGCCTTGCCATCGTTGGTATCGGCAGTTTCCAGCCAGAGCTCTGACGCCAGAGGGCCCGCTGCGCAGGCCGTAATAATCGGACTGATGCGGTCCTCGGCCGGCACGTCCAGCCAACTGCCCAGCGCCCACTGACGAACGAAAATCAGTGAGCGGAAATCCAGCTTGCGTATCAGCCGCTCGGCATCGCCGGGCTGGGGGCAAACAAAGCGCACCAGGGCTTCGCCGGTTTTAGCCACCGGATAGCCGGCAATACCCAGTTCACCTGCCCGCTGCTGCATCTCGGCAGCCACTTCGCCCTCGAAACCGGGCCGGCAATGCAGCAAGAGTTCCTGCATCAGGGACGCACCGCCGCCAGCCCCAGAGCCAGGTCAGTCTGGATATCCGCAACCTCTTCCAGCCCCACGGCAACCCGAATCAGGTTGTCCTGGATGCCGGCTTCAGCACGGGCTTCCGGTGTCCAGCGGCCATGAGTGGTGGTCGCCGGGTGCGTGATAGTGGTCTTGGCATCCCCCAGGTTGGCGGTAATCGACATCAGGCGAGTGGCATCAATAAAACGCCAGGCCGCCGCCTTGCCGCCACTGACTTCAAAACTGACCACGGCACCAAAGCCGGTTTGCTGCTGTTTGGCCAATTCATGCTGTGGATGCGTGGGCAAGCCCGCGTAATAGACCTTTTCGATACCGTCCTGCTGCTCCAGCCAGGTCGCCAGTTGCAGCGCACTGGCGCAATGCGCCTGCATGCGCAAGCGCAGGGTTTCCAGGCCCTTGAGAAAGACCCAGGCATTGAACGGACTCAGGGTCGGGCCGGCGGTACGCAGAAAACCGACCACCTCTTTCATTTGCTCGCTGCGCCCGGCCACCACACCACCCAGACAACGGCCCTGACCATCAATGTATTTGGTCGCGGAGTGGATAACGATATCCGCGCCCAGCTCCACAGGCTTTTGCAGGGCCGGGGTGCAGAAACAGTTATCCACTGCCAGCAAGGCACCCTGCTGATGGGCAACCTCGGCCAATGCAGCGATATCGACCAGTTCCGCCAGTGGGTTGGACGGCGACTCGACAAAGAAGAGTCGGGTATTGGGTTTACAGGCAGCCTGCCAGGCCTGCGTATCAGCCAGGGTGACGTAATCGACCTCGACGCCGAAGCGTTTGAAGTACTTCTCGAAGAGAGTGACGGTAGCGCCAAAGACACTGCGCGAGACCAGAATATGATCGCCCGCCGAACACAGGCTCATGACCATGGCCAGAATGGCGGCCATGCCGGATGAGGTAGCTACTGCCTGTTCGGCGCCTTCCAGCGCGGCAATGCGCTCTTCAAATGTGCGCACCGTCGGATTCATGTACCGCGAGTAAACGTTGCCTGGAGCGTCACCGGCAAAACAGGCGGCAGCATCGGCCGCACTGCGAAACACGTAGCTGGAGGTCAGAAACAGTGCTTCACCATGCTCGGCTTCAGGCCCGCGGCGTTGCCCGGCGCGCACCGCCAGAGTATCAAAACCGGCGTTTTGCAGCTCACTGTCCAGCCGCCCGGCATCCCATTCGTGACTCATAAAAAACCTCTGAATTGGCACTGACCGACGGCATCCGGATCACCCAGGCAAGGTGCTGCCACATGGTGATCCGGTGCAATCAGTCAGTGTTGCCAAGCGCTGCAGTCTGTCGATCAGTTATTGTGCAGCTCAATCACTGCATTGCCGACGTCAGCCATTGCTTTGGCAGAATCATTACGCGCCTGTTCGATCTTGCCGAGATAGGCTTCATTGACATCGCCAGTGACATACTCGCCGGTGAAAACCGAGCAGTCGTAATGGTGAATGTCCGGGTTGCCTTCGCTGACTGCCTCAACCAGATCTTCCAGATCCTGGTAGAGCAGCCAATCAGCACCGATCAGTTCGGCCACTTCTTCTGTGGTCCGCCCATGAGCAATCAGCTCATGGGCGCTGGGCATGTCGATGCCGTATACATTGGGGTAACGCACGGCCGGTGCTGCCGAGCAGAAGTACACATTTTTTGCCCCGGCTTCACGGGCCATCTGAATGATCTGTTTGCAGGTGGTACCGCGCACAATCGAATCATCCACCAACATGACATTCTTGCCGCGAAACTCCAGTTCGATCGCGTTCAGCTTCTGGCGCACCGACTTCTTGCGTGCGGCCTGACCCGGCATGATGAAAGTACGCCCGATATACCGATTCTTGACGAAACCTTCACGGAATTTCACGCCGAGATGATTGGCCAGCTCGACCGCCGACGTACGGCTGGTGTCCGGAATCGGAATCACCACGTCGATATCATGCTGTGGACGTTCGCGGAGAATTTTTTCCGCCAGCTTTTCGCCCATGCGCAGGCGTGCCTTGTAGACCAGCACCTTGTCGATCATCGAGTCAGGTCGGGCCAGATAGACATGTTCGAAGATGCAAGGTGAAGACTCGGGGTTTTCGGCACACTGACGGGTGTGCATGGCACCTTTTTCGGTGATATAGACCGCTTCACCCGGTTCCAGATCACGAATCAGATCAAACCCCAGCACGTCCAGGGCTACGCTTTCCGAGGCAACCATGTACTCGGTGCCATGCTCGGTTTCGCGTTTGCCGAAGACGATCGGACGGATGGCACGCGGATCACGGAAACCGACGACACCGTAACCGGTGATCATGGCCACAGCGGCATAGCCGCCCCGGCAGCGCTTGTGTACGGCACGAACGGCTTTGAAAATATCTTCTTCCGTGGGCTGCAGCTTGCCGCCCAGCGCCAGTTCGTGGGCGAATACATTGAGCAGGACTTCAGAATCCGAATTGGTGTTCACATGCCGCAGATCGGATTCGTAGATTTCCCGTGACAACTGCTCGACGTTGGTCAGATTGCCGTTATGCGCAAGGGTAATGCCATAGGGCGAATTGACATAGAAAGGCTGCGCCTCGGCCGAGCTGGATGAGCCTGCAGTCGGGTAACGTACGTGACCGATGCCCATGCTGCCCACCAGACGCTGCATGTGCCGCTGGTGGAACACATCCCGTACCAGGCCATTGTCCTTGCGCAAAAACAGACGGCCACGGTCACAGGTTACTATGCCGGCGGCGTCCTGGCCGCGATGCTGCAGGACGGTCAGGGCATCATAGAGCGCCTGATTGACGTTCGACTTGCCCACTATGCCAACAATGCCACACATGACTTACACCTTTTGTCGTCGATCCGGCCACACGCCACACGTGCGCAACCAGCTACTCGAAATAACCCAGAGCCGTGGCTTTCGACCAGTCGGCAACCAGGAGAAAATGCGGAATAAGCGTCGACTGGCGCCACCAGTCATCGGCTTCAACCGGGCCCAGACTGAGCAGGCCAACCGCTACCACCACCAGCAAGGCACCGCGTGCAGCGCCAAAAACCATACCGAGAAAGCGATCCGTGCCACTGAGGCCAGTAAAAACGACCAATTGACCGATCATGTAATTGATCAGCCCACCAATAATAAGGGTCAATACGAACAGCAGCACGCAGGCCACCACAACCCGTACCGACGGTGTTTCAATCCAGGGTGCGAAGTGTTCGGCCAGTGCGCCGCCGAACATCCAGGCAACCAGGCCAGCCAATAACCAGGTAACCAGCGACAGTGCTTCCTTGACGAAGCCGCGAGCGAGGCTGATCAACGCAGACACCGCGATGATGGCAATAATAGCCCAGTCAACCCACTCAAACGCCACGGCTAGCACCCCTGCCTGCTGGAAAAGTGCATTATTCTATCAGAGCCGCTGGCCTGGTCGAAACACAATGTTCAGGGTCGGCGTGAATCATCATCATGGGCGACAACCAACCCTTCAACCTCATGGTTGCGTTTGAGCTCGTCACGCAAACGCTCCGCAGCGGCCCGGTTCTGCAACGGCCCGACAAATACGCGGGTAATGCTGCGGCCATCAGTTTCAGCACTGCGCGCATAGGCGTTGTATCCGCGTTCGTTAAGCGTACTGACGAAACCGCGTGCATTATCGGCGTTGGCGAAGCTGCCCAACTGAATGACCCAGTCGCCGGTAACCTCGGCAGTCACGCTGGCCGGTTCCGATGGCGCAGTCACCAGTGGACCTGACGGCGGTTGCGGCTCAGCCGGTTCAGGGTCCTGCTCCACAGCGGGTACCGGGGTTGATTCAATTGGCTCAGGTTCACGCAAAGGCATTTCCGCCACCGGCTCAGGCTCACGCGGCTCGATAGCGGGGGGAGCGGCCACTTCGGGAGCGGGCATACTGGCCGGCTCAGGCACCTCGATCTCGACTTCAACTGTTTCATCCTGCCCGGTGAGCAGCATGGGCAGAAAAATAACCGCTGCCACTATAAGCACCAGAGCACCGATAACACGCTGCTTGAGTCCGCTATCCATTGTTTTTCTCCTCTGAAGCGAGCCATTCAAGGGCTGCCGCGACGGTATAAAAAGAGCCGAAAACCATGATCGCACTCTGGTCGTCAGCGTCAAGTTGAGCACTGATCGCCGCAACCACACTGACATGACAATGGGCCGTTTCACCCTGGCCGTCCAGCAATTGCTGCAATTCACCGGGACTGCGACTTCTCGGGGAAGGCAATGGAGCCAATGCCCAATCGACAAAACAACCGCGCAGAGCCCGCACGATACCCACTACGTCTTTGTCATCCAGCGCGGAAAACACCGCACGCACGGGGTGCTGATGGCGTGCCA
This sequence comes from Halopseudomonas salegens, assembly GCF_900105655.1. Lineage (NCBI taxonomy): Bacteria > Pseudomonadati > Pseudomonadota > Gammaproteobacteria > Pseudomonadales > Pseudomonadaceae > Halopseudomonas > Halopseudomonas salegens. The sequence goes on along the minus strand of NZ_LT629787.1, from coordinate 1,376,535 downwards.
GGGTCTTGGCCAGCCAGGCAGCGGCGTGCGGGTTATGCCCGACATCCAGGCATAACCGACGTGGCTGGTCGCGCCACTCCAGGACATGCCAGTCCATCCGTCCGGGCAGCCGCAATGGCTGCAGAGCCTGACTGATTTGCAGCGTCGACAGCCGGCAGCCAGCCAGGACGCTGGCCTGAATCGCCAGCAGCAGGTTGTCGCGTGGCAAGTCGACAGGCGGCAAGGGCCCGATTGTGTGCTCAGCGCCATCTCGATCCTGAACCCGCACCTGCCAGTCACCCTCGTCACCCTGGGGCTGCCAGTCAAGCTCCCTGCCGCGCTGGTAAACCCGGGGGCCGATATCTGACAACGTACTGATGAAGCGCGATGGCAAATCGGTTTCACCGCAGATCAGCGGCCGACCGGCACGCGCAATGCCGGCCTTCTCGTAACCGACTGAATCCCGGCTGTCACCCAGGTACTGCTGGTGATCCAACCCGATACTGGTGACGATGGCGATGTCCGCATCGACCACGTTGACCGCATCCAGCCGTCCACCCAGTCCAACCTCCAGTACCACCGCATCCAGCTCGGCACGCTGAAACAGCAAAAGCGCGGCCAGGGTGCCAAACTCAAAATAGGTCAGGGAAACGTCACCACGTACAGCTTCGATGGAAGCGAAGGCGGCGCACAACTGCTCGTCACTGGCAAATTGATCACCAATGCGTACGCGCTCGTTATAGTGAATCAGGTGCGGAGAGGAGTAGCAGCCGGCGTGCTGGCCGGCAGCCTGTAGCAGGGCATGCACCGCAGCACAGGTGGACCCCTTGCCATTTGTACCGCTCACGGTCACTACCAGCGGTGCTGGCTGCAACACGCCCAAACGCCGGGCAACCTGACTGACGCGCTGCAACCCCATATCGATCTCCTTGGGGTGCAGCTGTTCAAGCCGGGCCAGCCAATCCGCCAATGTGCTCGGTGGCATCAGGGGGCAGCGCTCTCCACGGCGTCTTCAGCAACAACATCCTCTTGCGGGGCCGGTTGCGCTGTCAGCATAGCCAGCGCACTGGCCAGCCGATCGCGCATTTCATAGCGCGGCACAATCAGGTCCAGTGCACCGTGATCAAGGAGGAACTCACTGCGTTGAAAACCGGCAGGGAGTTTTTCCCTTACCGTTTGCTCAATCACCCGCGGGCCGGCAAAGCCGATCAAAGCGTTGGGCTCGGCTACATTGAGATCACCCAGCATGGCCAGACTGGCTGATACACCACCGTAAACCGGGTCAGTCATCACCGAAATAAACGGGATACCTTCTTCACGCAAGCGGGCCAGCGCAGCACTGGTTTTAGCCATCTGCATCAACGAAAACAGCGCTTCCTGCATACGCGCACCGCCAGAAGCGGAGAAACAGACATAAGGAATACGCTGTTCCAGCGCGGCTTCGGCGCCACGGACAAAGCGTGCACCAACGACGCTACCCATGGAGCCGCCCATAAAGTTGAATTCAAATGCGCTGGCAACCACCGGCATACTCTTGAGCGCGCCCTGCATGACCACCAGGGCATCTTTCTCGCCGGTGCTCTTTTGCGCTGCGCTCAAACGGTCCTTGTACTTCTTGGTATCCCGGAACTTGAGCTTGTCGATGGGCTCGAGCTCACCCGCTATTTCCTTGCGCCCTTCCGGATCAAGGAACAGATCAAGGCGACGGCGAGCATCGATGCGCAGGTGATGATCGCACTTCATGCAGACGTCGAGATTTTTCTCGAGTTCAGGTCGATAAAGAACTGCATCGCAGGATGGGCACTTGCGCCACAGACCTTCCGGCACGCTGCTCTTCTGTGCTTCCGAGCGCACAATCGAGGGAATCAGTTTGTCCACCAGCCAGTTGCTCATTGCCATTCCTTTTCGTTGTCCGGGTTACCGATAAAATGCTCGTTTCAGCGGTCCATGGCCGCGCGCATATCCGCAATAATAGCGCTGATCGCACTTCGTACCTGCTCAGGCGCTTGCTCATTGGCGGCAATCTGGTTAACCAGTACCGAGCCAACCACAACACCATCTGCCACGGCCGCAACGGCTGCTGCCGACTCGCCGTCACGGATACCAAAGCCGACCCCAATGGGCAAATCGGTCACGGTACGCAGCTGTTCGAGCTTGTTTGCTACTTCGGTGACGTTCAAAGTACTGGAACCGGTCACACCTTTCAGTGAAACATAGTACACGTAGCCGCTGGCGTGAGTGCAAATCTTGCGCGCGCGATCCATAGTAGTGGTTGGCGACAGCAGAAAAATACAGTCCAGGCCCTTGGCGCGAAACAGCTCGGTGACTTCATCGGCTTCTTCCGGCGGCAGGTCCACAGTCAATACCGCATCCACGCCTGCAGCTGATGCAGCCTCGGCAAATTCAGCATACCCCATACGCTCGACGGGGTTGAGGTAACCCATCAACACGACCGGAGTGGTGTCATTGCTGCGGCGAAACTCACGGACCATGTCCAGCACCTGGGTCAGGCTGACATGGTGTGCCAGAGCACGCTCCATGGCTTGCTGGATAACCGGGCCATCAGCCATGGGATCGGAAAAAGGGATTCCCAGCTCAATGATGTCAGCACCGGCGCTGACCAGATCATGCATCAACGGCAGGGTCATATCCGGATTGGGGTCACCAGCCGTGACGTAAGGTATCAGGGCCTTGCGACTCTGGGCATGCAGGGCGGTGAAACAGGCTTCAATTCGACTCATGTTCAACTCTTCAGATGCTGATGCCGTCAATGCCGGCAACGGTATGGATATCCTTGTCGCCACGCCCGGACAGGTTGATGACGATATGCTGATCAGGGCGCATGGTGGCGGCCAGTTTCATGGCGTAGGCCACCGCATGGCTGGATTCCAGCGCTGGCATGATGCCTTCGACCCGAGTCAACTCACGGAAGGCTGTCAGGGCCTCCTCGTCAGTTGCATCGACATAACTGACCCGACCATTGTCCTTGAGCCAGCTGTGCTCCGGACCGACACCGGGATAATCGAGACCGGCGGACACCGAATGGGTCTCAATGATCTGCCCGGCATCGTCTTCCATCAGGTAGGTACGATTACCATGCAGCACGCCAGGGCGCCCGGCGCTCAGCGGCGCGGCATGTTGCCCGGTGGCAATCCCCAGACCGCCCGCCTCGACGCCATACATGGCGACATCGGCGTCATCCAGGAAGGGGTGGAACAGGCCGATGGCGTTTGAGCCGCCACCCACACAGGCCACCAGAGCATCCGGCAGGCAGCCGGCCTGGGCCAGCATCTGGGCACGGGCTTCACGGCCAATCACGCACTGGAAATCACGCACCAGCTTGGGATAGGGATGCGGACCGGCCACAGTTCCGATGATGTAAAAGGTGTCATCGATATTGGTCACCCAGTCGCGCATGGCTTCGTTCATGGCATCTTTCAGGGTTTTCGAGCCGGAGGTCACCGGAATCACTTCCGCACCCAGCAGCTTCATGCGATAGACATTCAGCGACTGCCGCTTGACGTCTTCCGCCCCCATGTAGACCTGGCATTTGAGCCCCAAGCGCGCAGCGACAGTGGCTGTTGCCACACCATGCTGGCCGGCGCCCGTCTCGGCAATCACTCGCGGCTTGCCCATGTGCTTGGCCAGCAAGGCCTGCCCGATGGTGTTGTTCACCTTGTGCGCGCCCGTATGGTTGAGGTCTTCGCGCTTCAGCCAGATCTGCGCGCCACCGACCTTGGCGGTCAGACGCTCGGCCAGATACAGCGGGGACGGACGACCGACATAGTGCGCCAGGTCATAATCAAATTCAGCCTGAAAAGCGGGATCCGCGGAAAGCTTATTGTATAAGGCCTCCAGCTCCTCCATCGCATCCATCAGGGTTTCAGACACAAAGCGACCACCGTAGGGGCCAAAATGGCCACGCGCATCCGGTACCGCTGCAAAATTGATCGGAGTTGTCTCAGACACGCTTCACCTCATGAACAAATGCTTGAATTTTTTCACTGTCCTTGATGCCTTTGGCTGCTTCCACCCCGCCGCTGACGTCAACCGCCCAAGGATGGCTTGCAGTAATCGACGCCGCGACATTGTTGGCGTCCAGCCCCCCTGCAAGGACCAGGGCCCAGTCTCTATGCGCCGGAATTGACGACCAGTCGAAGGTTTCTCCGGTACCACCGGGGACGCCGGCCTTGTAGCTGTCCAGCAAAATACCCGCAGCACCGGGCCACTGGGCAGCCAGCTGATTCAGGTCATCACCGGGGCGCACACGCAGCGCCTTCATGTAGGGACGCTGAAACTGACCGCAATAGGCGTCCGGCTCGTCGCCGTGAAACTGCAACAGATCCAGCGGCACCTCGGCCAGAACAGCTTTCACCTCATCGGCCGCAGCATTGACGAACAGGCCAACCGTGGTGACGAAAGGCGGCAGCGCCTGCACAATGGCAGCCGCCTGCGCAGCACTGACAGCGCGCGGACTGGGCGCATAAAACACCAGACCAATGGCATCGGCACCCGCCTCGGCTGCCGCCAGCGCATCCTCCACGCGGGTAATGCCACAAATCTTGATTCGCACCGGCATAACAGTGATTACCTGGATAAAAACAACAGTTTAACAGATGCGCGGCAGGCGTTCATTCAGCCCGGAGAGAAAGTGCGGACCGAGATAACGCTCAGGCAAGGCAAAATGCTGCGGATAAGTAACGTCGACCAGATACAAACCATAGCCCGGCGCAGTCAGCCCACCGTGACGACGATCCTGGCCGTCCAGCACCTCCTCCGCCCAAGCTACCGGTTTGTCACCGCAACCGATCTGCATCAATACGCCGGCGATATTGCGCACCATGTGATGCAAGAAGGCATTGGCACGAATATCCAGAACAATGAACTGGCCGAAACGCACCAGTTCCAGGTGATGAATGGTCTTGATCGGTGATTTCGCCTGGCAAGCCACGGCACGGTAGGCGCTGAAATCATGCTGACCCAACAACGCTCGAGCGGCTTGTTGCATGCGTGTCAGATCCAGCGGGCGATAATTCCAGGTCACCTCATGGGCCAGGTGTGCAGGTCGAATCGGATCGTTGTAAATGACGTAACGATAACGTCGCGCGCTGGCGGAAAATCGCGCGTGAAAATCCTCGGGGACGTATTTGACCCAACTGAGGCTAATATCCGGCGGCAGATTGGCATTGGCACCGTGGATCCAGTTGCGTGGTTCACGCCGGGCATGACTGTCAAAATGGATAACCTGACCGGACGCATGCACTCCGGCATCCGTTCGACCGGCACAAAACAGGTTCACCGGATGATCAGCCACCCGGCTCAAGGCCTTTTCCACTGCTTCCTGAACGCTCGGCACTCCGGGCTGCTGGCGCTGCCAGCCACGGTAGGCAGTGCCACGGTATTCAACGCAGGCGGCAACTCTGGAAACAACAGCGGCCGCCTCAGGGGCGGCCGCTACAACAACATCTTTCGTCATTCGTATCAGTTGTCCAACTGCTCCAGCAAGCCACGCGCTTCCTGCTGCTGCTGCTCGCTGCCTTCGTCTACGACTTCGTTGAGAATATCGCGGGCACCTTCCTGATCGCCCATTTCAACATAGGCTCGCGCCAGATCCAGCTTGGTCGCAGTCTCGTCGGTACCGGAAAGGAAATCAAAGTCATCATCGTCATCCATGCTGGCATCCATGTCGGCAGGCTTCTCCACATTGGTTTGAGTCTGTGCATCAACCGGCTGCTCTGGTGTTGCCTCCAATGCATCGGCAGTTGATTCAGCGGTTTCCTCGGCATCCAGACTGGTACTGGCATCATCCTCTGACATGGCCGCATTGAACTCGGATTCAAAATCCAGCAATTCATCATCGGAAAGACTATCGTTATCGCCGGTCTCAGCGCGGGCTGTCTCCAGTGTATCCGGGGCAGTTACCGGGCTGTCCGTCCCTTCAACGGCATCATCGTCCAGCGACCAATCCAGCATCAGATCATCACTTTCCGGCAAGGACAACTCGTCAACCTCATCGGTGGCCGTTTCATCATTGGAGCCAAGCGACAGCTCAAGGTCTTCCTCCGGCAGGTCATCCGTGAGCGACAGGTCAAAGTCGGCATCCAGGCTGTCAAGGTTGCTGTCTGCCGGCGCTTGCTGGTCAGTTTTGACATCATCTTGTGTGCCAGCGGTGTCGAGGGTGCCGTCAAGCTCGGCTGCCAGGTCATCAGCTTCCAGATCGATTCCAACTGATTCGGCATCCGGCTCGGTGCGCGAGAGCTCGTCGCCCAGCCCGTCTTCCAGATCAAAATCAAGGTCCAGTTCGTCGGCGCTGGCATTGTCGCCACTGTCGGCCAGACTGCTCAGTTCATCCTCACCAGCGAGCTCACCCAGATCAAACTCGGCATCCAGCTCGTCGCTCTCCGAGGACGCGCCTGCCTGGTCGTCGGTCGAGAAGAAGTCGGCATCAGCCAGATCATTATCGGCATCGGTTTCTGCGGCTACTGCTCCGGCACCAGCCAGAGCGGCTGCCGCAGCGGCAACGGCCGGGAACCGCTGATCAAGGGCATTCAGTGACGGTTCGTTGCCACCTTCGGCGCGCAGAGCCGTGCCCTGCTCGGCGTAGCCGGCAGCGTTTTCACGCAATGCTTCCACTTCCATCAACTTGAGTCGCAGATCACTGCGATCAGGTTCTTGCTCAAGTGCTCTGACCAGGAGATCCCGCGCCTCGTCGAGCTTGCCATAAGCCAGCAAACCTTCAGCAGCTACCAGCGCATCCTCCCCGTCATCCTCTGCCTCTTCATCAAAGGATGCCAGAGCAACATTGAAATCATCATCCTGCTCGGCTTCTGCCGCCTGTTCACGACTGGCCTGAGCGATAAAGTTGTCGGCCATCTCTTCTTCGCGACGAGCATTGCGGCGCGACAGAGCCATCAGGATCAACAACAACACAATCAGAGCCAGACCGGCGCCCGTGTAAAGAACCACAGGATTCTGCAGCAGACGCTGCAACATGGCATCTGCGCCGCCCTCACTGGTTTCGGGGGTCGTTTCGGCCGGCGGTGCCGCCGGTTCATCGGCAGCAACCACATCGGCCGGCTCCGCTGCAGGTTCAGCAGCAGGCGTTTGTTCTTCGACAAAAACTTCCGGCGCTGTCATTTCATCAGTGACGACCTGCTCGTTTTCGGGCCCAATCGCTGATGTACGCGGATCATCCAGGGTTTGCACTGCAGTCAGGTCCAGCTCGCTGGCTTCCGCTTCCACATCAGCCAGCTCAGCATCCACTTCCGGCAGAATATCCGGGGTTTCCGGCGTAGCACCAAGCTCTTCCTGCAAGGCAGCCAACTGGGCGTCTTTCAGCTCCAACAGCCGCTGCGCAGTTTCCAGCTGGCCCTGGATTTCGCTCAAGCGATCATCCATTTCTGCTCTTTCACGCTCGGCCGCATCCAGCTGCTCCTTGGCCTGATCAAGCTGATCTCGCAAGGGCTGTTGATTGTCACCGTCACCACTGTCGGTCGCTGAGGCAGCAGACTGATCATTGCCAGCTACCAGACGCAGCGTATCGCCACCGTCAGACTCGGCCGGGGCCGGGGCGGCCGTATCGCGCTGACGCGCATCCAGCTGCCGCTGACTGGCCGCTTGCCGTGCAGATTGCCAGTCAGCGTTCTGTTGTGCCACGGCGGCGATTGCCTCGCCCTGGCTGCGTTGAGTGGCCTGCTGAGTATCGGGCATCTGCAGACGCTGATTGTTGCGCAGACGGTTGATATTGTTATCGATAAAGGCATCCGGATTCAGATCCTGAATGGCCAGCATGGTCTGATGTACGGAAGCATTCTGTGGACGATTGCGTTGAGCCAACACCCACAAGGTATCGTTCTGGCCGACCGTGACCATTCCCGGCTGCTCTGGCACAGAGGATCGGGTCGATGCCTGACGCGCTGGCGAGGCATCTGTACGCCGGGACGGCTGTTCAGCACGCGGGGCCGAAGCTGGCGCACTGGCGGACGCCGGAGTAACTGACGGACTGGTGACCGGGCGGGCCTGATAGGTCGGCGGGTCGATCAGCAGGGTAAACTCACGCAGCACCCGACCCGACGGCCAGCGCACTTCAAGCAGGAAGTTGACAAAGGGCTCGCGCACCGGCTGATTGGAGGTGACCCGGATGAAGGCTCGACCATCCTCCCCCACTACCGGGGTAAAAGTCAGATCGGTAAGAAAAAACGGCCGTTCAATACCGGCGCGACCAAAGTCGTCTGGCGAGGCCAGGCGGGGAATAATCTCGGTACTTTCCAGGTCACGGACCTGGAGCAATTGAATCTCGGCATCCAGCGGCTGATTCAAGGCCGAACGCAGGTTGATATCCCCTACGCCCAGGGCATGAGCCATATTGCCTGACATCAAAGCGCTTGCTGCGGCTACAGCGATAACCAGTTTGCGTACCATTTGCGAAGATCCTTTGCCTTATCGTTTTTCTTTTGCGCCTACAGCTCCGAAGTCTCTTGCCGGTCTTTGTGTTGCCCCCATCCGGCAGCCTTGCCTTTTCTACCTCTGACTCCGTTTACAGCACGCTGGCGCGTGACTGTCACTGCAAACCCTTGGCGCATACTACTCAATATACCAATTGTGTCGACCCACAGACTTGCGCCCTTTACTACAAACCTGCAGCAAGTATCGGTTACAAATAGTCTTTTATCAACAACTCAGCAACTTGCAAGGTATTTCTCGCCACGCCGACACGTAAATTGTCTGCAACTGACCACAAACTGACACGTTTTGGATCGATGCTGTCCTGCCTGATACGGCCAACCCAAAGATGCTCATCGCCGGCAGCTTCGGTAACTGGTGTCGGAAAGCCGCCCGCTGCCGGTTTGTCGAGAATCTTGATTGCCGGGCCCTTGCGCAGCAGGCTGGCAAGCGCTTTACGGTCAACGGGCTGTTCCAGCTCCAACTGCAGACTGTGGCCGCTGCCATAGAAGACCGGCACCAACACGGCGGTGACGCTCAAGGGTACCTCGGTCAACGGCAAAACCCGGCGCAAACCGGAAACCAGGCGTGCTTCAGCGGCACTGCTGCCATCGTCCTGCGCTGCACCAATACGCGGCAACAGGTTGAAAGCAGCCTGCTTTTCGAAACTTCCGCCTTCTACCGGCTGCCCATTGAGCAACTTGCCGGTTTGCAATGCCATGGCCTCCAGCGCACTGCGTCCCTGGGTAGAGAGTGACTGGTAGGTGCTGATGGTGGCTGCACGCAACCCTTTGCCAAGCAAGGGTTGCAACACCAGAGCTGCCTGCACTACCTGACTGTCCGGACTGACCAGCAAGCCACGTGGCAAGCCGGCCAGAACACTGGCAGCGTTGACGTCTGCAACCAGCATCGGCACCTGGGTATCGTCCTGCCACTGCTCGCTGGTATCGATGACCCAGCAGCCGGCAGCCACCGCACGCGGAGCCCATTCCGCACTGACCGCCGCTTCAGTGGCAAAAATCACCACGGCATAGCGACTGAAGTCGGCCTTCTCCAGCGGCTCGACGCGGCGGCTCTCGCCGGCAATCAACAGGCGCCCACCCGCGTCTTCCGCTGTTTCGAACAGTGCCAGCTCGCTATAACCGAAACTGTGCTCGTCGAGTAACGCCACCAGGTTTTCGCCAACCATGCTGTTGACGCCCACTATTGCCCATGCTGCTGATGTTGCCATCGATCTGAATCCTTGCCTGATGCCGACACAAGTCGGCGATAGAGGCACCCCACGTCAGAATGCCGATCTGTCTGAAGCACAAAGGGCACCGGGTTTCACCCCGGTGCCCTTTGGTCATGCCGTCACGGGGCATGCCGTCGAACCACTCAACTTTCCTGCAGAATACGCAGCATGCGGCGCAGCGGCTCGGCTGCGCCCCACAACAGCTGGTCACCCACAGTAAAGGCCGACAGGTATTGCGAGCCCATATTCAGCTTGCGCAAGCGCCCGACCGGAACAGTCAGGGTACCGGTCACTGCCGTGGGAGTCAGATCGGTCAGAGTGACGTCTTTCTCGTTGGGCACCACTTTCGACCAGGCATTGTGCTCATCCAGCATGGCTTCGATGTCAGCGATCGGCACATCCTTGTTCAGCTTGATGGTCAATGCCTGACTGTGACAACGCATGGCACCAATGCGTACGCAGATACCGTCAACCGGGATAGGCCGGCCGCTACGACCAATAATCTTGTTGGTTTCGGCCTGGGCTTTCCACTCTTCACGGCTCTGGCCGTTGCTCAGCTGCTTGTCGATCCAGGGGATCAGACTGCCAGCCAGGGGCACGCCGAATTGATCGACCGGGAAGCTGTCGCTGCGCATGGCCTCGACGACTTTGCGGTCCAGCTCGAGAATGGCACTGGAAGGATCAGCCAACTCAGGCGCTACCGACTGCTGAATGGCGCCCATCTGGTTGATCAGCTCACGCATATTCTGCGCGCCAGCCCCACTGGCAGCCTGATAGGTCATGGCACTGGCCCACTCGACCAGCCCCTGCTCGAACAGGCCGCCCAGGCCCATGAGCATCAGACTGACAGTGCAGTTGCCGCCCACGTAGGTCTTGATGCCATCACGCAGGGCCTGGTCAATATTGCGGCGATTGACCGGGTCCAGCACGATCAGGGCATCATCTTCCATGCGCAAGCTCGATGCAGCGTCAATCCAGTAGCCTTTCCAGCCCGCTTCACGCAGCTTGCCGTAAACAGCCTGAGTATACTCACCGCCCTGGCAGGTAATGATAACGTCCAGCGGCTTGAGCGCCTCCAGATCAAAAGCATCCTGCAGCGGCGGCGTGTCTTTACCGACGTCGGGGCCCTGACCGCCCACATTGGAGGTGGTGAAAAATACCGGCTCAATGGCAGCAAAGTCATTTTCTTCACGCATGCGCTGCATCAGCACTGAACCGACCATGCCACGCCAGCCAACCAAACCTACTTTTTTCATGACAACAACCCCATAGGGTGAACAGATTCAAAGACAGCAACGCCCAACATATAGTCGGGCGTCGCAAAATAGCAGTACAGACTACAGGTTTTTCAGCGCCGCTACCACGGCCGCACCCATTTCTGCGGTACTGACCTTGCGGCAGCCTGCGGCCATGATGTCGCCGGTACGCAGGCCCTGGTCCAATACCTGGCTGACTGCCTGCTCAATCGCATCGGCTGCCTTGACCTCATTGAAGCTGTAACGGAGCAGCATGGAAACCGACAGAATGGTCGCCAGCGGGTTGGCAATGCCCTGCCCGGCGATATCCGGCGCGCTGCCGTGGCACGGCTCATACATGCCCTTGTTATTGGCATCCAGTGACGCTGAGGGCAACATACCGATTGACCCTGTGAGCATGGACGCCTGATCGGACAAAATGTCACCAAACATGTTGTCCGTCACTATCACGTCAAACTGTTTTGGCGCACGCACCAGCTGCATGGCGGCGTTGTCGACATACATGTGTGACAGTTCCACCTCGGGATAGTCGCGCGCGACCTCTTCAACCACTTCACGCCAGAGCTGGCTGGACGCCAACACATTGGCCTTATCGACCGAACACAGTTTCCTGTTGCGCACCATGGCCATGTCAAAACCGACTTTGGCGATACGGCGCACTTCACTTTCACTGTACGGCAGGGTGTCATAGGCCATGCGCTCGCCGTCTTTCACCAGCCGCTCACGTGGCTGGCCGAAATAGATACCACCGGTAAGCTCGCGCACGATCAGAATATCCAGCCCCGAGACCACCTCCGGCTTCAACGTGGAAGACTCCGCCAGCTGCGGATACAGCAAGGCCGGGCGCAAGTTGCCAAACAGGCCCAGCTCGGAGCGGATTTTCAACAGGCCACGCTCAGGCCGCAGGGCCGGATCAATGGTGTCCCACTTGGGACCGCCCACAGCGCCGAGCAAAATGGCATCTGCGGCACGGGCACGGTCGAGGGTTTCGTCAGCCAGCGGCACGCCATACTTGTCATAGGCAGCACCGCCCAGCTCATCGTGGCTCAGCTGCACATCGAGGGCAAACTTGTCATTCGCCAGTTCCAGCACCTTGACCGCCTCGGCAACGATTTCCGGACCGATACCATCGCCGGGGAGGATAAGTATGTTTTTCATTCTCTGCGTTACTCCAAAACCAGGTGAAATGGCTGAAGGCCGAAAGCCGAAGGCTGGAAGATCTCGACCTTCAAGCCTCTAGCCTTTGGCGTTCAGCCTGACGCCGCAGGCGTCGAATTATTTGATCGCGCCGAACAGCCAGGGCTGCTTCTGGCGGTGGGTTTCTTCGAAGCTGCGGATAGCGTCAGCGTCTTCCAGCGTCAGGCCGATGTCATCCAGACCGTTCAACAGGCAATGCTTGCGGAAGGCATCGACTTCGAAGCTGTACGCCTTGCCATCCGGACGGGTGACCGTCTGCGCCGGCAGATCAATGGTCAATTGATAGCCCTCTTCCGCTTCAGCCTGCCGGAACAAATCATCAACTTCTTCTTCAGTCAAAACAATAGGTAACAAGCCATTCTTGAAGCTATTGTTGAAGAAAATATCAGCAAAGCTCGGTGCAATCACGCTGCGAAAGCCGTACTCTTCCAGCGCCCATGGCGCGTGCTCACGGCTGGAACCGCAGCCGAAATTCTTGCGCGCGAGCAAGACACTGGCACCCTGATAACGGGGCTGATTGAGCACGAAATCCGGGTTCAGCGGTCGTGTCGAGCAATCCTGGCCAGGCAGACCCTCGTCCAGATAACGCAGCTCGTCAAACAGGTTCTGCCCGAAACCGGTGCGCTTGATCGACTTGAGAAACTGCTTGGGGATAATCAGATCAGTATCCACATTGGCACGATCAAGTGGTGCCGCCAAACCGGTATGCTGGGTAAATGGCTTCATGCGTGGGCCTCCTGATTGAGCATCTCGCGAACATCGACAAAGTGACCGGCAATCGCTGCTGCGGCCGCCATCGCCGGGCTGACCAGGTGGGTACGCCCGCCATTGCCCTGGCGACCCTCGAAATTGCGGTTCGAGGTCGAGGCGCAGTGCTCACCGGACTGCAGGCGGTCCGGGTTCATCGCCAGACACATGGAACACCCCGGATCACGCCACTCGAAACCTGCAGCCTTGAAGATAGCGTCCAGGCCCTCTCGCTCGGCCTGTTCCTTGACCAGGCCGGAACCGGGCACCACCATCGCCTGTTTGACGCTGGGCGCAACCGAGCGACCCTTGGCAACGGCAGCTGCGGCGCGCAAGTCTTCAATCCGCGAGTTGGTGCAGGAACCGATAAAGACGCGATCCAGCTTGATCGAAGTAATCGGTTGATTGGCTTCCAGCCCCATGTACTGCAATGCGCGCTGATAGCCACTGCGCTTGACCGCATCGGTTTCCGCAGCCGGATCAGGCACCGAGGCATCCACGGCTACGACCATTTCCGGCGACGTGCCCCAGGACACCTGCGGCTTGATCGACGCGGCGTCCAGCTCAACCACGGTATCAAACTGTGCGTCGGCATCGGACTGCAGATCCTGCCAGGCACTCACGGCCTGCTCCCAGTCAACACCCTTGGGCGCATAGGGGCGATCTTTCACATAGGCGATGGTTTTCTCGTCACAGGCGACCAGACCAACCCGGGCGCCGGCTTCAATCGCCATGTTGCAGATGGTCATGCGCCCTTCGATCGACAGATCGCGAATCGCCGAACCAGCAAACTCGATGGCATGGCCGTTACCGCCCGCCGTGCCGATCTTGCCGATGACGGCCAGCACAATATCCTTGGCGGTGACGCCAAAACCGAGCTGACCATCCACCTGCACCAGCATGTTCTTCATCTTTTTGGCCACCAGGCACTGGGTCGCCAGTACATGCTCGACTTCCGAGGTACCGATACCATGTGCCAGCGCGGCAAAGGCGCCATGAGTTGCCGTATGCGAGTCACCACAGACCACAGTCATGCCCGGCAAGGTGGCGCCCTGCTCCGGACCCACCACATGCACGATCCCCTGCCGGCGGTCGGTCATCTGGAATTCCAGAATGCCGAAATCACGGCAATTGTCATCCAGGGTAACCACCTGCAACTTGGACACCAGATCTTCAATGCCTTCAACACCTGCACTACGGTTGGTCGTCGGCACGTTATGATCCGGGGTGGCCAGATTGGCATCGATCCGCCAGGGTTGCCGACCAGCCAGGCGCAGCCCTTCGAAGGCCTGCGGCGAGGTCACTTCGTGCAACAGGTGACGATCAATGTAGATAAGCGCAGAACCATCATCGCGCTGTTTGACCAGGTGGTTATCCCACAACTTGTCATAAAGGGTTTTGCCGGACATGCGTCAACTCCTGCAAGGGCTATTCAAGTGCAATGAGCATATCTACTGGCAATTGATAAAACAAATTCATAATATTCATTCATCGCATAACCAATTGGAATGAATATGGACACCGCGAACCTGCAGGCCTTCCTCGCCGTAGTGCATACGGGCTCTTTCTCCCGGGCAGCCGAACAGTTGCACCTGACGCAACCGGCCGTCAGCAAACGTATTGCTGCACTGGAACAGCAACTGGACTGCCTGTTATTCGATCGCATTGGCCGACATATTGCGCTGACCGAAGCCGGCCGAGCATTGAAACCCCGCGCCGAGCACCTGCTCAACCTGCTCCACGACACCCGCCGCGCCCTTGGCAACCTGTCCAGCCGGGTGCAAGGCCAGCTGAGCATTGCCACCAGCCACCATATAGGCCTGCACCGTCTGCCACAGGTGCTGCGGCGCTTCAGCAAGGCGTTTCCCGGCGTGGCGCTGGATATCCGCTTTCTGGATTCCGAGGTGGCTCACGAGCAGGTCTTGCAGGGAGCCATCGAACTGGCCGTTGTCACCCTGCCGCCACACAGCGAACCGCCGATGCGCAGCGAACGCATCTGGCAAGACCCGCTGGCCGTCGTCGTCGCCCCGGACCACCCACTGGCCAATCAGTCGACCGTCACCCTGGCGCAACTGGCCGAGCATCCGGCGGTATTGCCGGACAGTCATACGGTAACCCACCGAATAGTCAGCGAACTGTTTGCCCAGCATGCTCTGACGCCTCGCATCAGCATGACGACCAACTACATGGAAACCCTGAAAATGCTGGTATCCATCGGCCTCGCCTGGAGTGTACTACCGAACACAATGCTGGATGACCAGGTCCGCAGCCTGCCAGTCAAAGCGGCCAGCCTGCAACGCGAGCTTGGCTATGTCCGCCACACCGGGCGAACATTGTCCAACGCTGCACAGGCCTTTATTGATATTTTGCAACAGGAGCGTGAAACCCGTGCTTGAGGCTTTGCCAATCCGGGCTGCACCATTCGCGCAGTAACGCCCGACAATTCACTTGTCGCCCCTGATATCAACGGCTATGTTGAGTAGACAAGATGTCGTAGTGCCAGCCCGTAGTAGCCTCCATGAGGTAGCGATAATGGGGCAACAAGACAACCTGCCAGCGTCAATGGCCCCTTCCGACAAGGATGCGGCGTTCAGGCGCCTTTTCTTCCGCATGCCGGTTGCCAGCATGCTGGTGGATGCGTCCAATGGCTGCGTGATTGATATCAACCCGGCCTTTCAGAAACTCTTCGGCTGGGACCGCCAACAATCACTGGGCCGCGACACCGGCCACGAATTCCCCTTGTGGCACAGCAAGCGGCAGCGCGAATCAATGCTCGAGCATTTTCATCAGCACGGCAGCATGGATCACTTCGAAGCCGAACTGTTATGCCGTGACGGCCAGTTGAAGACTTGTCTGGTTTCGGTGGAATATATCGAGCTGGACGGCATGCTGTGCCGATTGTCCATGGCTTACGACATTACCGAACAAAAACGCTTTGATGCCGAACTGAAAAAAAGTCAGGAACGGCTGCACATGGCGCTGAATGCCAGCCAGATGGGTATCTGGGATCTGGACTTGCACAGCCGCACCCTGCACTGTTCAGCCCGTGCCGCTTTCATGCATGGTTTCCATGCTTACCCCTGGGAAGGGCCGCTGAGTTTTTTCACCCGCAGCATTCATCCGCAGGACCGTACCGCGATGCGTCGTGCCTTTGTTGCCATCTGCCGGGGTGAACAACGGCGCTACCGGCTTAATTACCGCCAGCTCGGCCATAACCGTCAGACTCGCTGGCTGGAAGCCACAGCCACCCTGCACCGCGATACCGATGGCAACCCTTTGCGCATGGTCGGGACGCTGAAAGACATTACCGACCGACGGCGCAATGAGCAGGCCCTGATCGAGAGCGAACTCAAGTTTGCGACCCTGTTTCAAGGGGCGCCGGAACCTTACTGCCTGATTGATCGCGACACGTTGAGCATTATCGAGATCAATCACAGCTTTACCGAACAGCTGGGCTATCAGCCGGAACCTGTGCTCGGTCAGACGCCGGAGCAAGCCGGCCTCTGGCATGACAAGGCACGCACCCGGGCGCTGCTCGAAGCCGCCAAGAGCGATCAGAACCTGAAGGGTCACGAGCTGATTGTGAAACACAGGCAGGGCCACAATATGACCTGTGAGCTATCGACGGCCTTGCTGACCATTAATCGACTGCCCTGCCTGCTGATCAGTTTCAAGGATGTGTCTGCTCGCAAGAAGGCGGAACGGGCCCTGCGCGCTTCAGAACAGAAGTTTGCCCTTGCTTTCAAAGCCAGTCCGGACTCGATCAGCCTGACCGAGCGTGACAGTGGCCGGTATATCGAAGTCAATGAAGGCTTCACCGGTCTGACCGGCTACAGCGCTGACGAAGTCATTGGCAAAACCGCTCAGGACCTGGGTATCTGGGCCGATTATCAACAGCGGGCGGACATGGTCGCCGAATTGAACGAGAAAGGTCAGGTCCGCGATCGGGAAATGCGTGCCAGGGGCAAGTTCGGGCAGGAGTTGTTGGCATCTGTTTCGGTACAACCCTTACTCCTGGACGGCCAGAACTGCATGCTGATTACTGCCCGTGATATTACCGAGCAAAAGCTGATCGAAGCGCGAATCAAGCATCTGGCCTACCATGATGCGCTGACCGACCTGCCCAACCGTACCCTGCTGGCCGACCGTCTGAAGCAGAGCATCAGCCTGTACAAGCGCGTCAATCTGCGCGGGGCCTTGATGTTTTTCGATCTGGACCACTTCAAGAACATCAACGATTCGCTGGGCCACTCCTGCGGTGATGCGGTACTGCAAACAGTGACCCAGCGCCTGCTGGCGACTGTGCGCAAACAGGACACCGTTGCGCGCCTGGGTGGCGACGAATTTGTCGTCTTGCTCAGTGGTCTGGAAGCCGATCACGACCAGTGTTTGCTGCATATCCGAGGCACCGCCGAAAAGCTGCGCAAGGCGCTGGCGCAACCCATGCACATCGAAGGCCATGCCCTGGAACTCAGTGTCAGCATAGGCATCGCGGTGTTGCCGGAACACGGTGACAATCCGGAAGACCTGCTCAAACGCGCGGATATCGCGCTTTACCGGGTCAAGGAGAGTGGTCGCAATGGCATCGCATTCTTTGAACAGGCCATGCAACTGGCGGCCAGTGAACGCCTGACGATCGAATCCGAATTGCGCCAGGCCATTACCCAGGGACAATTCCAGCTGCATTATCAGCCCCAGATTCAGGCCGACAACCACCGCATTGTTGGTGCTGAAGCATTGATTCGGTGGCAACACCCGGAGCGCGGCATGATCAGCCCGGCCAGCTTTATTCCGGTACTGGAAGAAAGCGGCATGATCCTGTCGGCTGGTCAGTGGGTGGTTACCGAGGCCTGTCAGCACATTCGCCGTCTGTTGGACGGCCATATGCTGACGGAGAATTTCCGTTTGTCGGTGAATATCAGCCCGCGCCAGTTCCGCCAGCAGGACTTTGTCGAGCAGATTGAGCAGGCTATCCGCGACAGCGCCATTCCGGCCAGTTACCTGGTACTGGAAATTACCGAAAGCATTGTCATTCAGGACATCAACGATACCATTGCGAAAATGCAGCAATTGCGCGCTCTGGGGGTTTCTTTTGCAATTGATGACTTCGGCACCGGCTACTCGTCCCTGAGCTATCTCAAGCGCCTGCCACTGGATACGCTGAAAATCGACCAATCCTTTGTCCGCGACTGCACCCAGGACCCCAACGATGCGGAAATCATTCGCACCATTGTTGCCCTTGGATTGAACCTGCACTTGAAGCTGATCGCCGAAGGCGTGGAGCAGCAGGAGCAACTCGACTTCCTGGTAAAGCTTAACTGTCATGCCTACCAGGGTTTCCTGTACAGCCCGGCAGTTGCGGAAGACGATTTCATGCGTTTGCTTGAAGTCGGTCGATAACGCACCAGACGCTTGTCAGCAAGCTGGTAATTCATGCCAGAATAGAGGGTCTGTTGCCAAGGAAATGACTGTGACCCTGCATACTCAGGCACTGGTGGTGTACCCCGCCGAACAAGCCCAACATCTGGAAGCTGTGCGCCGTTTTGCCGAAGCGGCCAATATCAGGCTGTACGAATTCACCAGCGCTGACTTTCTTGCCGAACCCGGCCGTTGTCTCGACCATGCCCAGCACGTGATTGTGCTGAGCGATGAGGAAGACTTCAGTGAGTACGTCAATCAGGCAAAAACGCTCAACTTCTCGCTGGGGATCATTCCACTCAAGGCGAAAAGTCGTTTGCACAAATGGTTCGGCATTCCGGCCAGAACAGAGGATGCCATTGCACTGGCCTTTGCCGAGCAAAGTACGGCTCTGGACGTTGCGCGCTGCAACGATGAAGTCGTACTGGGAATGGTCATGCTGGGAGAAACACCCTTTCTTGACCAGCGCAGCAAAACCTATCAGAACCGCCAGGCATCAGCCTATGAACACCTGATCTACTGGCTGGCGCTGGTCTGGACCAGTTTGCGCAACCTGATGGCGATCAAACCCTTTGCCGTATCCCTGACCACCGGCAAGGATGTCACCATCCGCACAGCCATTACCGGTATGGTCGCGATCGAAAATGACATCAACAGCGCTGCTGCCCGGCTGATAAACACCACCCTTTCCGCCCAGGACGGGAAAGTTTCAACCATCCTGATAGCGCCGAAATCGGTCAAGGAATACCTGTCTTTCCTGCTTGCCAGCCTGTTCAGGGGCGAACAGCAGGTCAAACGACTGCCGCCGACGGTCAGCTATATCAAAAGCCAGTATCTGCGCATCGATGCCAGTAAGCCCCTGGTGTACTTTGTTGATGGCCGGCGCCGGGAAGCCGCGAGCATCGAGCTGCACCTGTATCCGGAAGCCGTACGCATCAATGTCGGTGAAATCCAGCAGGTCAGCCAGCCGAGCCAGCGCAATGGCAAGGATACGATGAAAATCGACAGCCTTCCGGTCAACCAGGACCGGCTGAACATGATTCAGACGCACTTGCCCCTGTTCACCCGCGCCCTGGAAGATGAGTTCAAGGACCTGTTCCTGCAGTTGCGCGAGAATGCCCAGGCTCATCCCCACTATATCGCCCTGATGGTGCTCAGCGTTATCGTCGCCAGCCTTGGGCTGTATTTGTCCAGTGCCGCCGTGATTATCGGCGCCATGGTACTGGCGCCTTTGATGTCGCCGATCATTTCCCTCTCCATGGCGCTGTTGCGCGGTGACCGGGCGCTGCTGCAAAGGTCCTCGCTGACCATAGCCCTGGGAGTGGGTCTGGCCCTGTTGACCGCAGCCTTGCTGGCCCTGATTATTCCGATCAATCGCATTACTCCGGAAATGTCTGGTCGCCTGCATCCGAACCTGCTTGATCTGGGCGTAGCGATTGCTTCGGGTATTGCCGGCGGCTATGCCCATGCGCGTGAAAGCGTCATAAAAAGCTTGCCCGGCGTCGCTATTGCCGTCGCCCTGGTGCCACCGCTGTCAGTAGCCGGCATCGGGATTGGCTGGTGGCAGTGGGATGTTTTTGCCGGGGCCATGCTGCTGTTTCTCACCAACCTGGTCGGTATTGCCCTGGCCGCAGCGCTGACCTTTCTGATTCTGGGTTTTGCCCCGCTGATCAAGGCCAAACGTGGGCTGACGATTTCTGCTGTTTTGCTGGCGACCGTGGCCATTCCGCTGACCTTCGCCTTTGTCGACATCAACCAGCGCTGGCAACTGGAGCGCGACCTGACCGACGCGCCACTGGAAGTTCACGGCAAACTGATGACCATGCAGGCGCCGCAGGTGTCACGCCAGGGACGCGGTGTGGTGATACAGGGTGATCTGGTAGCCGAGCAACCCATTCTGATGGCCGATCTGCGCGCATTGCGCTCGCGCCTGGAAAATCAATGGGACCGGCCCGTCACTCTCGAACTCAATACCCGGGTGCGAATTG
This sequence comes from Halopseudomonas salegens, assembly GCF_900105655.1. Classification (NCBI taxonomy): domain Bacteria; kingdom Pseudomonadati; phylum Pseudomonadota; class Gammaproteobacteria; order Pseudomonadales; family Pseudomonadaceae; genus Halopseudomonas; species Halopseudomonas salegens. Next base: position 1,356,274 of record NZ_LT629787.1, on the reverse strand, counting down.
GCGGTAACTGACAAGGGACGCCTTCAGCAGCCGGGGAACCGATTTAAACGCTCCATATTGCCCTGTTGCAGCTCCCTCGGCATAATCCAGCACGCGTTTCAATTACCCACCCCAGGAGTGCAGCATGTTCAAGGTTAACCAGTATTTCGACGGCAAGGTCGCATCAATCGCATTGCAACAACCTGAAGGCACCGCCACGGTTGGCGTAATGGCCGCCGGTGATTACGAATTCGGTACCCAGCAACTGGAAATCATGCACGTGGTGGACGGCAACCTGACCATCAAGCTGCCGGACAGTGATGAATGGCAGAGTTTCTGCAACGGTGAGACATTTACCGTGCCAGCCAATAGCCGTTTTCAGGTAAAGGTTGCGCGTGACACGGCCTATTTTTGCGAATACCGCTGAGCTGACGTGCCGGTCAGTCGCATGCTGACCGGTCTCACCTGACCTCTGCCGCAACGGGCTGACGCCACAATACCTGACTACGGATGATCAATCCGTCCGGAATAAACAACCTCACAATCTGCTTCGGCATCCAGCGCCTGCAAGCCCCGCTCCATCAGATCCAGAATGGGCCCCATAGCGGTAACCAGCACATTGGGGCGTGACAAGTCGGGATCATCGAAACTACCATTGATACGCTGCTCAACAATGGCGCAGCCATCGACATCGATGACTGCCACGCGCAAATCGGCAAAACGGTAGTCAATGAAATCCAGTGCGCCGGTTACCGCCAGGCGACTTTTCTCGGTGCGCAACGCGACGTCTCTGGCCCTGGCCTGACCATCGGCAATGGACCAGTCCGAGGCCATGGCATCAATCGGGGTCCGCTCGCCGCTGGATTGCAACAGCCCGGTGAACGAGTAGCCACGGCTGGCCGCCAAGCCCACCGGGCCGGCCAGGAAGACCGCGCCAACATCAATCAGATTGAAGCGCTGAGTGGCGATGTAGTCATCCAGTTCCGCATCAAGATCGACCCCGTGCAAAACCACGTCATCGGCCTGCAAAAGCAGCTCACCGCGCGCCGACTGCCGCCACTGCAACCAGTCGCGCCCCTCACCCGTCAACTCCACGGATAGCGTCATGCGCCCGGACGCCTGCTGGCCATCCTGCATGAGTGTCACGAATTCGTTGAGCGAGAAATCATCCAGTCCCGCGTTCAGGCTGTACTGAAGAGGCTGGTGATTCAGGTCCAGATCAAGACGCCCGTTCAACTCGCCAGCAAAAGCTGAGCCCTCGAGGGACTCGAACACCAGTTCGCCAGCACGACCGGTCACCTCAAGGCGCACGTCGGTGACCAGCAAACGGTCCTCTTCCACCCGCTCGCAGTGCGCCATGCCTTGCACAGCCAGGCTGGCCAGCCACTCGTCCCGGCTGCCACCGGAATGCTGCAGCTCCTCGACCTCGAGGTCACAGCCCTGCAACAACCACTGACGCTCAGAGGGCTGATCGATATAACGCAGATCGGCGTCGCTCAGGCTGATGGGCGGCAATCGCAGCGATGGCGTCTCGTCTCCTTCACGACTTCCGGTCCACGCAGGACTGAAGGCACCCTGTTCAATCCTCTCGATACGCAGCTCAAGCCCATCGATCAATACCGCTTGCGGCTGAACGTCACCCCACAACAAGGGCCACCAGTCAAAGCGCACTATCGCTTGTCGCGCACTGGCCACCCGCTCATCTTGCTGGTGTACAGAGACGTCGTTGACCTGTATCTGCGGCGCCGGCCAGACACTGACATGCAATGGCTTGGCGAAGTCGATCTCAAGACCCAGTGCCGAGCCCAACTCATCCTGCAGCTGCGCAGTCATCGCTTCACGGTCGACCAGAGACATTGCCAGCCCAATGCCGGCCAGCAAGACAACAAGTAGGATACCTGCCAGAACAATCAGTTTTTTCATGGTCAAAGCATAACAGACGCGTAAAACGTCCGACTAAATACCTCGCCAGGCGCATTATAGGCCAGACTGAACCTTCCCAAACGACATGGAGATGTTTCTGTGACCATTTTATTGGCCCTGCTGACCGTCATGCTTGCAGCCGTCACCCTTCTGGGCAGGCTGCCCATTCATGACTGGTGGGCACGGGTATGCGAGTTCCCTCGCCTGCAGATTGTCTGCCTGGCGCTTCCGGTCGCCCTGCTGGGCGCTTTCCTCACTCCCCCACCCGGACAATGGCTCATACCGCTGATCTGCAGTTTGGTGATCATCAAACAAGTTGCCCGCATCCTGCCCTGGACAGCACTCTGGCCCGTGCAGATGCAAACCGCGGATACAGGTCAAGCAGACCGCAAGATCACCATCATGGTGGCCAATGTACTGACCAGCAACCACAACAGCGATGCATTGATCGAGCAGGTTCATGCCCAACAACCGGATATTCTGCTGACCCTGGAATCAGATGCCTGGTGGCAGGCGCAACTGGACGAAGCCTTGGGTGACTGGCCACACAGCGTCTGTGTACCACAGGACAACCTCTACGGTATGCACCTGTATTCCCGTCTGGCTCTGGAAGAAACACAGGTGAGCTTTCTCATTCAGGATGATATCCCTTCGATTCATACCTGGATACGCCTGCCTTGCGGCGAATGCATCTACCTTCACGCCCTGCATCCCCGGCCACCGGCGCCCAATGAGAGCGAAGAATCGCTCTGGCGCGATGCGGAACTCTTGCTGATCGGCAAGAAAATCCATCAAGGCGACTATCCGGCCATCGTCGCTGGCGACCTCAATGATGTTGCCTGGTCACGCACCAGCCGGCTGTTCCGACGTATCAGCGGCATGCTGGATCCACGCCGGGGGCGCGGTATGTTCAACAGTTTTCATGCCCACTACTGGTTTTTACGCTGGCCGCTGGATCATGTATTTACGACCGAGCACTTCACGTTGAGCAGGATGCACCGGCTGAAGGATTTCGGTTCTGACCATTTCCCGATTATTGCGACTCTCTGTTACCGGCCCAGCCGAGCAACGGAGCATGACGCACCGTCGGCCAATCCAGACGAACGCCAGCACGCAACCGAACAGGTGCAAGAGGGGAAACGCCGGGAGCAGTGACCCAGGCAATATCAGGCCTGAGCCACAGAAAGCAAAAAGGCCACCCTAAGGTGGCCTTTTCTGATTTACCGCAAATGCCTTACTTGCGCAGCTTGTCCGGACGAATCAGGAAGCGGGCAAGGGCTGGCAACAGCCAGAGGGCACCGAACATGTTCCACAGGAACATGAAGGTCAACAGGATACCCATATCGGCCTGGAACTTGATATCAGAGAAGATCCAGGTAGCAACGCCAATGGCCAGAGTGAAGCCGGTAAAGGTTACCGCCTTACCTGTGGTTTTCAGCGTTTCATAATAGGCTTCCTGCAGCGGCAGACCCTGACGCAGGTAGGTTTCCAGTCGACTGTAGATATAAATCCCGTAGTCGACCCCGATACCCACACCCAGCGCAATCACTGGCAAGGTTGCAACCTTGACACCGATGTCCATGAAGGCCATCAACGCATTGGCCAGTACGGAAGTCAGCGCCAGCGGCACAATGATGCAGATGACCGCACGAACCGAGCGGAAGGTAACCAGACACATGAAGATAACTACGGCGTAAACCGTCAACAGCATTTTCAGCTGCGAGGTCTGGATCACTTCATTGGTCGCAGCTTCAATACCGGCGTTGCCCGCAGCCAGCAAGAACTGCAGATCCTCGGTGTTGTATTCCTCGGCAAAGGCTTCCACTTCGGCAGTCGCCCGAATCAGGGTGTCAGCCTTGTGGTCGTTGAGGAAGATCATTACCGGAGCCAGCGAGCAGTCCTGGTTGAACATGCCTTCGGCGCGGCTGATAGCCGTGTTCAGGTTGTCCTGGTTGCGCGACAGCCCGAGCCACTTGAGGTTGCCCTCGTTGTTGCCCATGATCACCTGCTTCGCCACGGTGACCAGAGAAACCGCAGACTGAACGCCATCCAGGTTCAACATCCGCCATTCCAACTGATCAATGGCATCCATGGTTTCAAACATCGAACACCCTTCATTCGGGGTTTTCACCATGACTACCAACACATCGGAACTGGTCGAGTAGTTGCTGATAATGAAGTCATTATCCAGGTTGTAGCGTGAGTCAGGTCGCAGTTCAGGCGCACCCGGATCCAGGTCACCAATCTGCACCTTCTGGCCATGGTAGATACCAAAACCAAAGGCAATGATCGCCAGTACCACCGAAATCGGTGCCACACTCGGATGCGAGAACTTGGCGATGGTCAGCCACATCTTCTGCGGACGCTCGGACAGCTCACGCTTGCGCGCGATAGCCTTTTTGCTGATACCGATGTAGGACATCAGGATCGGCAGCAGAATCAGGTTGGTCAGAATGATGACTGCCACACCTACCGATGCCGCGATACCCAGCTCTCGAATGACTGCAATTTCGATCAGCAGCAGGGTCATGAAGCCCACGCCATCCGAGATCAACGCGACGATACCCGGAATATACAAAGAGCGGAAGGCACGACGGGCCGCCGTCAGTGAGGCGTCCGTATTGACCGATTCGAGCGCCATGGCGTTGATGATCTGAACGCCATGCGAAATACCAATGGCAAAGACCAGGAAAGGCACCAGAATCGAATAGGGATCGAGACCAAAGCCCATGGTGCGCAGCAGGCCCAACTGCCAGATCACCGCAATCACCGAACAGACCAGAGTGATGAACGAGCTCTTCAGACAGCGGGTAAACATCAGCAGCAGGAAGAAGGTGATCAGCAGCGCGACGCCAAAGAACATCACCACACCGATAATACCTTCGATCAGATCACCGACGATCTTGGCAAAACCGGTAATGTGAATGCTGATATTGTCGTTCTCGTCCTGAAAACTGCGGATTTTTTCTTCCAGCAGACGGGAGAACTCGCCGTAGTCCAGACGAACCAGATCACTCGGGTTATCCGGATTGGGGTAGCTCTCTTGCAGCGGCACTTCAATGATTGTCGACTTGAAGTTGTTGGCAACCAGACGGCCGATCTCACCGGAACGCAGGACGTTCTCACGCAGCTCTTCCAGCTGGTGCTCGTCATGGTACGAAGGGAAGTTGGCTACCGGCCCGCCATCAAAACCGAACTCGGTAACTGCCGTCCAACGCACATTCGGCGTCCACAACGAGCGCATGCCCGAACGGTCAACGCCGGGCAGGAAGAACACCTCATCATTGATGCGTTTGAGGGTTTCCATGTACTCGGTTGAGAAGATATCACCGTCTTCAATCGCTACGGCAATACGTACCCGGTTGCCCAGATTGGGCATATCATCCTGATGCTCAAGCATGTTGACGACATAGGGATGGTTAACCGGAATCATTTTTTCGAAGCTGGCATCCGGCTTGACCTGGGTGGCTTGATAGCCAAAGAACAGAGTCAGCAAGACAAACGCCAACAACACGATCAAACGGTTGTTGAAAATCACCCGCTCGATAAAGGGGGCGGTTTCCTGATGATGCTTAGACATCCAGTATCTCCTGGCGCGTAGTCATTATTATTGGAGGACGTCGGGCATGACGACTGAGTCCATGCGAACACTTCCACGCTGACCCAGCAGCAGGAAAGAGCCATCGGGCAAGGGACGGCCGGTAGCCAGATTGGCACGATCCGGGCGCGTCATGATCTGAAAGCTGTCGCCTCCATCCAGACTGGTTACCACGGTGCCGCCCAGGCCGGTAACCACCAGTCGCCCGTCATCGGTCTTGTGGCCACCCAGCAAGGTAGCTTCCAGCGGACCATTGTTGGCCGTCATCAGCTCAACCTGTTCCCAGGTGTCGCCAAAATCAGTGGAACGGAACATGTTGCCACGCAGGCCCCAGGTCAGCACTTCACCGAATTTGTCAGTACCGGTTACGCCAAACAGTGAACCCTGATAGGGCTGTTCGTCTTCCGGCAAGGTTTCCCAGGTGTCGCCATAGTCAAAGGAACGGAACATGGTACCCATTTCCGCCACCATGAACAGACCGCCGCCTTTGATCTCGGAAATCGCGCTGTAATGGAAGCCGAATTCGTTGTCGATATCGTCAGTCCGATCTTCCCAGGTCTCGCCACCATCATCGGTTCGCATGAACAAACCGTAACCACCCATGGCGAAGCCCGTTTGCGTATCACGGAACCAGACATCCATCAGTGGTTTTTCCAGCAGACCGAACTCGTCAACGGGCTGGTCCAGCGCCGGGTCCCGGTACTGCATTTCCCAGCTTTCACCACGATCGCTACTGTGCAGAATCAGTGAATCATGCCCTACGGCCCAACCGTGGGTTTCATCAACAAAATGAACCGCTGTCAGCACCTGACGTACCGGTGACGATGCCTGCGTCCAGGTTTGCCCCAGATCGTCAGAATAAATGATATGGCCTCGTGCACCCACTGCCACCAGGCGATCACCTACCTCGGCAACATCCAGCAGCAAGGTTTGATGCGCCATGTCAGTTTCCATGGCGGGCTCGACACTCGGCGCTTCAACGGTCTGGGCGAAAGCAAGCGGCATACATGCCAGAGCAGTGGTCAGGCCCAAGGCAGTCAGAACCTGACGTGTCAGAGATAATTTGCGACCCTTGCCGGACAAGCTTGTTGCCTGGCTAAAGGATGGAGCGTGCCGCTCGATCGGCTCACGCATACACCATTCCCCCTTTATTCTTATGAATACCTGCCCTGCCGGGCAGGACGCTAATACCTCAATGACCGCAAGGGCAAAGACAAAATAGTCTCAGTCAAGCAGAGGCTTGCTAATAGTAACGGGGTTTTGCACCACCTGCCAACGTCATCGCCTTATCTTGCACCAATCAGCAGATTGATTGGTGCAAGCAGCGGCCGCTTCAGGCCAGCGATTTGCTGACCACTTCGTAGACGTCAGCGGACAAATCGTCGGTGGCCATGATGCGCTGTAGCTGTTCCTGCATCAGGGCCTGACGTGCCGGATCATATTTGCGCCAGCGCGTCAGCGGCGTCATCAGTCGCGCAGCAATCTGCGGATTCAGGCTGTTCAGGGTGATGATCTGATCGGCCAGGAAACCATAGCCTGCGCCGTCCAGGCGATGGAAATTGACCAGATTCTGGTTGGCAAAGGCTCCGACCACCGCACGCACCTTGTTCGGGTTGCGCAGATTGAAGGCCGGGTGCTGCATCAGCGCCTGTACCCGCTCCAGACCGCCAGGCTGACCAGAGGCCGCCTGCACGCTGAACCACTGATCCATGACCAGCGGATAGTCCTGCCACTGCCTGGCAAACTCTGCCAATGCCGCCTGCTTCTGCTCCTCAAAGGGCGAATTGACCAGCGCCACCAGGGCCGCCTGCCGATCCGTCATGTTGTTGGCCTCGATAAACTGTCGCACGCATGCAGCCACAATTTCCTCTGACTCACTGAGCATCAGATAGCCGAGCAGCGTGTTTTTCAGGCTGCGGCGCGCCACTGAGGCGGCATCCGGAGTATACGGCTGGGGCACTGACAGGCGTTGCCAAACGGCCAGCATGTCATCATGCAGAGCCTGCGCCAGTTCAGCGCGCAGGGTTTCACGCACCTTGTGAATAGCATCGATATCCGCCTGCTCAGCCAGCTCGACCATGTAAGCTTCAGAGGGCAAGCGGATGATTTCAGCGACCATGGCCGGGTCCAGCTCCGGATTGTTCAGCACGCTGCGATAGACATCCACCATGCGCTGATCCAGCATCAATGGCCGACCGGCCTGGGCCATGGTTACCAGCCCCTGCATCACCTCGACCGCCAGAGCTTGCGCTGCTTCCCAGCGATTGAATCCGTCGGGGTCATGCTTGGCCAGAAATACCCGGTCATCGCGGCTATAGGGATAGGTCATTTTTACCGGCGCAGAAAAGCCGCGCAGCAATGAGGGAAGCGGCTCTTCACGCAGCCCGGTAAACACGAACAGCTGTTCGGCTTCGGTAATGGCCAGTACCGTCTCGGTCCCGCGTGACCCGGTTTCATCAGCCAGCTGAAGGGACATTTCCGCGCCCTGACTATCCAGCAATGCCATGCGCAAAGGAATGACCAGCGGCTGCTTGTCTGTCTGCCCCGGTGTCGGAGGGCAGCTCTGCCGACAGAGCAAACGAAATTCGCCAGCATTGGCATCCCAGTGACCATTCATTTCCAGGCGCGGTGTACCAGCCTGACTGTACCAGCGCTTGAACCGGGTCAAATCCAGCCCATTGGCATCCTCCAGCGCCTTGACGAAATCATCGCAGGTTACAGCCTGACCATCGTGACGCTCGAAATACAGGTCGGTCCCCTTGCGGAAACCGTCGGCGCCACAGAGCGTATGCAGCATGCCGACCACTTCCGATCCCTTTTCATACACCGTCAGGGTGTAAAAGTTGGCAATCTCGATAAACGAGTCCGGACGCACCGGATGTGCCATCGGGCCGGCATCCTCGGCAAACTGGTTGGCGCGCAGGAAGGTGACATCCTCGATACGCTTGACCGTGGCCGAGTTCATGTCGCCGCTGAACTGTGAATCGCGGAATACGGTAAACCCTTCTTTCAATGACAATTGAAACCAGTCTCGGCAAGTGACCCGGTTACCCGACCAGTTGTGGAAATACTCATGCGCCACCACTGACTCGACACGCTGGAAGGCCAGGTCGGTTGCCGTATCCGGGTGCGCCAGCACACAACTGGAGTTGAAGATATTCAGCCCCTTGTTTTCCATTGCGCCCATATTGAAGTCATTGACCGCCACGATCATGAAGATATCCAGATCGTATTCGCGACCATACACCTCCTCGTCCCAGCGCATTGAGCGTTTCAGGCTGTCCATGGCATGGCCGCACTGCTCGCGGTTTTCCGGTTCGACATAGATGCGCAGATCGATGTCGCGCCCACTCATGGTGGTAAAGCTGTCCTGGATCAGCACCAGGTCACCCGCCACCAGTGCAAACAGGTAGGCCGGCTTCGGGAAGGGGTCTTCCCAGGTCGCCCAATGCCGCCCAGCCTCATGTTCGCCGGAGGCAACCGGGTTGCCGTTGGACAGCAAAACAGGATAATCACCCCGATCGGCAATGACCGTGGTGGTGAAGCGACTCATTACATCCGGACGATCCAGATAGTAGGTAATCTTGCGGAACCCTTCGGCTTCGCATTGGGTACAGAACATGCCGCCGGACTTGTACAGACCCTCCAGCGCAGTATTGTTCTGCGGCTCGATGCGGGTTGTGATAGCCAGCTCGAACTCGGCGCTTCCGGGATGCAGTGTCAGGTGGTCGGCATCCAGCTGATAACTGTCCTCGCTCAGTTCGACATCGTCCAGTGCCAGGCTGATCAACTGCAACTGCTGGCCATCCAACACCAGCGGTGGAAGCTTCTTGCCCTGCTCGGCGTTACGCTGAACGGCCAAACGGCTATGCACCAGGGCATGATCCTCGAACAGCTCGAAGGTCAGGTGCGTCTCGGCGATCCAGTAGTCCGGCTGCCGGTAATCCTTGAGGTAGATGGTCTTCGGTTGTTCGGTGCGCATAATGATTCCTTAACTGACACTGACCGACAGGCTGTAGGCCGTGTACTTGCGAATATTGATAACAGCGGTATCCAGCAACAGATACTGGCCCTTGATGCCGAGCAAGGTGCCTTCCAGCAGCGGTTCCTTGTCCAGATTGGCCGACTGCGGCTTGGTGGCATATTCCAGCACCGGGTAATTGATATTCAGTGTTTCAGCATCCGGCAGCGGCTGGATTGCCTGCAAACCGAACCGCTGTTGCAGCTCGGCAATACCCTCTGCGGCCGGACCCAGCAAGCGATCACGCTCAGCCAGCATGTCCAGTTGCGGTGGTTCCCCCTTGAGCAGGGTGCGCCAATTGGTCTTGTCAGCTACCTGCTGACGTATCAGGTCTTCGACCAGGCCGGATTGCTGACGCGTTGCCACACGCAGAATCGGCAAGGCCTGGCTGGCGCCCTGATCGATCCAGCGCGTGGGAACCTGGCTGGCCCGGGTAATGCCGACCTTGAGTCCGGAGGAGTTGGCCAGATACACAATATGCTCGGTCATGCAGAACTGCTCGCCCCAGGCGGGTTCACGGCAGGTACCTTCGGCATAGTGACACTTTTCCGGGCTCATGATGCAGGTATCGCATTGGGCGAGCTTTTTGAAGCATGGGTAGCAGTAGCCCTGATTGAAACTTTTTTTGGTGCGTCGGCCGCAGTGCACGCAATGAATGTCGCCCAGCGCTCTGAGGCTGACCGTTTTGCCCAGCCACTCGTTCATTGGCACCCGTTCATCGCCAATCGGCAGCTGATAGGCCACAGGCTCTGCCAGGCTCCCCACCATCTTGCGAACTGCGCCGCTGGCTTGCAACAAGGCCATCAGTGCAGGGTTTCCGAACCGGTTGAAAACAGAATATTGGGCACCTCTTTTTCCTTCGATTTGCAGCCCTGCGGCCCCATATAGCCGGTGCGCTCTTCTTCCGGCAGGTTATCCGTTTCCCAGGCAATCATTGCCTGCAAACACAATTCCTTTTGCTCACCAGTCAGCTTGCGGCCATCCGGCCATTTCCCGATCTCGACCGCCTGCTTGAGGCTGGCATAAATCTCGGGGGTAATGTTGCGCAGCATGTCGATAAAGCTCGTCATGGCAATACTCCGATAAAAGCGATAACGATTGGTCGGCAAACCGACCAACAGGATAAGAAAGTCAGCCCGATTGCCGCTGGCGTTGCAGGCCGCCGGCAACCAGGCCCGCCAGTCCGCCGATAACCAGGCCACCCACATGCGCCGCATTGGCGATGGCGCCAAAACCGAGCATGCTAACCAGGCCACTGAGGCAGAGCACCAACCACACCAGCATCAGCACCACTACGCCCTTGGGCAAATCAAAATGCACGTTCGGGCACAGCCACTGGTACAACCAGCAATACCCGAGCAAGCCGTAGAGCACGCCGGACAGGCCGCCAAACAGACCCGGCGCGCCAAACAGCCACTGGCTGGTATTGGATACCAGCGCAAACAGCAGGGTCACGCCGAGCAGGAACAGGCTGCCGGAGCGAATCTCGATGCGTCGACCAAGCTCCCAGTACCAGAGCGCATTGAAGGCCAGATGCAACATGCCGAAGTGAATGAAGATCGGCGTAATCAGTCGCCACCACTGGGTCATATCCGGGTAGGCGGCGAGATACCCCTCCGGCGTCACCGGCGTAAAGGTAAGCGGAATCAGCACACTGGCATCACTTCCCAGGCGACTGAGAACCGCTACCAGCGCGGTGATAGCCAGCACACCCAGGGTCATCGGTATGTGTTGCAGCGTTCGCTGCCATGCAGTCGCACCGCGCCTTGCAGCCGGAGCCTGCTCAGCCACCTCGGGGACGCCGTCCTGGTAGAGCGCGCGAATAATCTGGGCATCCGCCTCGTCGACAGCCCAGACTACCTGTTGGGTGCCCTCCTCGGCAATCCGGTGCACCACCCCCCGGCTGCGCAGAAAACGCGCCAACTGGCTTAGATCTTCTTCAATCGGACGTTTTAGCGCAGGAATCATGCGGGCTCCTTGAATCAGGCCAGTCGCGGCACATCGACCCAGACAAAGTGGTCACGTTCCAGGTGCTGCTCGCCCTGCCAGCGATAAGCGACCAGTTTGCCATATTTGACTGCACTGTAATCCAGACAGGCAAGATTGGGGCGTATCGGGTGCGGCTTGCCTTGTTGCCAATAATGTCCAACGAACAGAATCGGCTGGTCAGCCCCGTAGACCAGAAGCTCGGCTTTTTGAGTGGCGCTCAAGGGTCTAGCCGCAATATCTTCCGGCAACCCGTCCGGTTGAAAAACGATATCACCATAGGTTTGCGGATCTTCCTCCCAGAATTTGGTGCGGAAAAAAGCGCGGGTAAACCCATCTTTCCCGGTCATGGTCATGCCGTGCGGCAGGCGCATGTCGGTACCACGCAACAGGCGATCAAGCACCTGAGCGGCAAAACTGTCGGCCTCGACGGCATTGCGCACAAAATCACGATCGATACAGGCATCCGGATACTGGTTGATGAACGGGGTTATCAAGCCCTGATCCCAACAGGCATGGACCAGCCGGAAATCGCCCAGATCAAGCAACAGCGGCAGCTGGTAGAACCAGTCGAGAAATTCGGTCCATTCATCCGGCCAGGCGGCAAACTGTTGCAGCGTTTCACCAATCTGCCGGTAATTGCGCTCATTGTGCTCACGGACAAATTGCTGGCCACTGCCTGGTGGCGCCTGGGTAGACCAGGCCAGAGCATTGAACTCATGGTTGCCCATAATGCACTGGGCATGCCCCGCTTCAACCATATCGCGCACCAGATGCAGTGACTCGCGAATACGCGGTCCGCGATCAATAATATCTCCCAGAAACAAGGCCTTGCGTTGGGGGTGCTGCCAGACTCCAGACAGGCAACGATAGCCCATTTGTGCCAGCAAGCGTTGCAGCGTCTGCCCGCAACCATGTACATCGCCAATGATGTCGTAACCCTGGACGGCTGTCGTAGAGGACATGTTCAGCCCTCCGTCAAACGACTGGACCAGCCCAGTTTTTCCCGACAGATACCGTAAAAATTGTGATCCAGAGGATGCAGCAGTCGCAGCTTGTGTGGCTTCTTGCGGATAGTCAGGCTGTCGCCGGGTGCACAGGTGATGTGCACCTGACCATCACAACTGACCTGCGGGTAGATGCCGCTTTGCTTGGAAACGATGATTTTCAGCTCGCTGTTGCTATCGACCACGATTGGCCGGCTGGACAGGGTATGCGGAAACATCGGCACCAGTACCACGGCTTCCAGCTTGGGGTGCATGATTGGCCCACCGGCAGACAGGGAATAAGCGGTTGAGCCGGTGGGAGTGGCGACAATCAGGCCATCGGATTTCTGGCTGTATACGAACTGACCATCGATATGCAGCTCGAACTCGATCATCCGTGCCGATTTGCCTGGATGCAGTACCACATCATTCAGGGCTTCACTGCTGCCCAACTGCTCCTCGTCACGGCGCACAATGGCATCCAGCAGAAAACGGGTTTCCATCATGTATTCGCCAGCCAGTACCCGGCCAACGCGGGCTTCCAGCTCATCCGGTGAAATATCGGTCAGAAAGCCGAGCCCACCGCGGTTGACGCCCAAGACCGGCACATTGTAACGACACAGCGCCCGCGCTGCCCCGAGCAGGCTGCCGTCACCGCCAACCACAATCACCAGATCACAGATTTCGCCCATCATCTTGCGGGAGCAGACCTGCAGGTTGTGGCCAGGCATCAGCTCGGCCACCGCATCTTCAAGGATCACGGTGTGCCCGCTGTCGAGCAGAAAGCGTTTCAGCCGCTTGAGGGTATCCACCACCTTGCCGCTGCCGAGACGACCAATCAGGCCGATATTGCGAAACTGCTCCATATCACCTCGCTAGACTGCTTTGGCTGACCGACATGGCACGGCTCAGCTGTAAACAGCTGATTATTCCGCAGCACAGGCAAGGAGGCAAATCAACCAGGGTCTACCGGGTGTTTTTGTTGCAATTTTGATAGCTCGCGCTTGAGGTTCAGGTTGTGTTGCTGCTGCTCTTCGAGGGACTGCTTGATATCCAGCATTTCGCCCTGCAACACATCGAGATGCTCTCGATGGGACTGCCGCAGCATTTCAATATCATTCTCGCGCGCCTGCTGCACTATCTGAAGTTCTGTTTGCAACGCATTGATTTTCTGGCGCAATTCGTCTGCTTCACGGCTGTGACGATCACGTTCCGTGGCAAGCAATTCTTCCGAACTGGACTCGGTCGCACGCTCTTCCTGATCACCAAACCAGGCATCTTCTGCAGCCATATGCAGTTGCCCGGCCGCCAACATGGCCACGGCATTGTCATCCTCACCAAGAATCCCCAGAGAGTTACGGGTGACTGCATCCTTGATGTGCAGCAAATCAGAACGCCCGCCACGTTGACCGGGCTTCCACAGGTGGGCTTTGTATTGCGGGTGACGGGTAAAGCCGGCGCAGGCCAGTCGAATCGGCCCGCCACCCATGTCGGGGCCGCGCCCGGCCTTGTCAGCCATCAGGCGCAGTGGCAGATTCCACAGCGAGCTGATCATGCCTTCCTGATCAAAATCAATGGTGAAAAACACCGCACCGCGAACATGCAGCCGTGAGCTGATCTGCAAAAAAACGGCGTCCATGGTTTCATCAGCAAATTCCGGTGTACTGACCATACCATCCAGCAAGGCCTCGAATTCCGGAAACAGCATCTGCTTGCAAATGCCCCATTGGGAGAAAAACATGACCGCTTCGGTGAGTGGCCGGCCTGGCTGACTCATGCTATTTCCTCTGACACTCCTGCTCGGAGCTTTCCATACCTGGTAATAATGCCGTAACAACCATGACGCGTATCACGCATACACGCCACTTGAGAGTGTAAGACATATTTGGCCAAAGTACCGTGAACCAGTTGGCACTTTGGGTAAAAAACACACTGACGCACTTTACCCCTTGAGTCCTGCACAGTCGGGGCTGGATAATGCCATTCCTTCTAAGACACCCGGTGACCCTGCATGTTCCGCTGGTTTGAACGTCGCCTTGACCCCTTCCCTGCTGGAGAACCCGGCGAGCCACCGCGCACCCTGTTAGCCTTTTGCCTGCACTACACCCGTGGAGCCTGGCCGGCACTGATCATGGCCGCCTTGCTGATGGCTGCAATCGCACTGATCGAAGTCTGGCTATTCAGTTTTCTCGGCAATATTGTCGATTGGCTGAGTGAGCAGAACCGGGAAACCTTCTTGCAGAATGAAGGCGGGATGTTGTGGCTGATGGGGTTTGTGGTGCTTGGCCTGTTGCCCTTGCTCATCCTCTTCAATGCTCTGTTCAGCCACCAGACGCTGATGGGCAATTATCCGATGCGTATCCGCTGGCTGGTGCACCGCTATCTGTTGCGCCAGTCGATGGGGTTTTACCAGGACGAATTTGCCGGTCGCATCGCCACCAAACTGATGCAAACCGCGCTGGCGGTGCGCGAGTGCGTGATCAAGCTGATCGACGTGCTAAACTACGTCGGTGTCTATTTTATCGGCACTTTGCTGGTGGTCGGGCTGGCCGACTGGCGTCTGATGCTGCCCCTGCTTGTCTGGTTGTTTGGTTATGTTGTGCTGATGCGGCACTTTGTGCCCTTGCTGGGCAAGGTGGCCGAGCGCCAGGCAGACGCTCGCTCGCTGATGACCGGGCGCATCGTCGATAGCTATACCAATATCCAGACCGTCAAGCTCTTCTCCCATGCCCAGCGCGAGTCGAGCTATGCCCGTGAAGGCATGCAGGATTTCATGCACACCGTTTACCGACAGATGCGTCTGGTTACCCTGGTGTACACCCTGCTCTACGTCCTCAACGCCTTGCTGTTGGCAGCGGTAACCGGGCTGGCCATCTGGTTGTGGTTGCAGGAGGCCGTCAGCGTGGGTGCCGTCGCCGTAGCCGTCGGCCTGGTCTTGCGCCTGTGGGGTATGTCGCAATGGATCATGTGGGAGCTGTCGGCCCTGTTCGAAAACATCGGTACCGTTCAGGATGGCATCAATACCATCTCGCAACCGCATCTGGTCGATGATGCAGAAAATGCCTGCCCGCTCAAGGTTGGCCAGGGTGCCATTCGTTTCGAACAGGTTGATTTTCATTACGGCAAAGGCAGTGGGGTACTGGAAAAGTTTGATCTGGACATCCGTCCCGGAGAAAAAATCGGTCTGGTCGGCCGCTCTGGCGCGGGTAAATCAACGCTGGTCAACCTCTTGCTGCGCTTCTATGATCTCGAAGGTGGCCGCATCCTGATTGATGGTCAGGACATCAGTCAGGTTACCCAGGAGTCCTTGCGCGCAAATATCGGCATGGTGACCCAGGATACCGCGCTCCTGCATCGCTCCGTACGCGAGAACATTGCCTACGGCCGCCCGGAGGCCAGTCAGACCCAGATCGAACTAGCCGCCCGGCGTGCCCAGGCTGATCAGTTCATTCCCGATTTGCGCGATGCCGCCAACCGTGAAGGCTATGAGGCACATGTGGGTGAACGTGGCGTCAAGCTGTCCGGCGGTCAACGCCAGCGTATTGCAATTGCCCGGGTAATGCTGAAGGATGCACCCATACTGATCCTCGACGAAGCCACCTCGGCTCTGGACTCGGATGTTGAAGCGGCCATTCAAGGCACGCTTGACCAGCTCATGGAGGGCAAAACAGTGATTGCCATAGCACACCGCCTGTCGACTATTGCCGCCATGGACCGCCTGATCGTACTCGACGAGGGGCGCATCATCGAACAGGGCACGCATGCCGAATTGCTCGCCCACAACGGCCTGTATGCCCGCCTGTGGGCACGCCAGTCCGGGGGCTTTCTCGCCGAGGAAATCCAGTGACGCACGTGCGCAGCCTGGTGCTGCTGATCTTGCTGGTCGGTTCCGGCCCATCACTGGCGGAAGACTTCAGCTTTGCCGAGAGCAATGCGCTGATTGCCAGTATTGCCGGAACGCCGGAAGCGCAAAGGCCGGATTTTTCCGCGCTGCCCGAGGTGCGCCAGCGCGACTTGCATGTGCGTCCCTTGCCCGAGCGTGAACTGCCCTACTTCATGCGCGAGCTGAACAGCCTTAGTGTTCGCCTGGCCTGGCAGGATGAAGCCGCGCCCCTGGTATTCCTGATTGCCGGTACCGGCTCACGCTTCGATACGCCTCGTCTGGAAACCCTGAAAACGGCGCTCTGGCATGCCGGCATGCACGTAATTCTGCTGTCATCACCAACCAACTATGACTTTATTGCCGCCGCCTCGGAGCATGGCCGGCCAGGTTTGGGGCCGGAGGATGCCAAGGATCTGCACCGGGTCATGCGCCTGGCTGTCGAGCAGGCCGAACAAAGCACCGGCCTGACCATCACCGATTTCCGCCTGGCCGGCTTCAGTCTGGGGGCAATGAATGCCGCCTATGTTCAGCAGTGGGATCAGCAACATGGTCAGTTGTTTGATTTTCAGCGGGTACTGCTTTTACATCCTCCCGTTGACCTGTTGACCTCCATTCGCCGTCTCGATGGCATGGCTCGGGTTCGCCTCGACAACCTTGATGGTGATGACAGCTTTTTTGAGCATGTATTCGAGAAACTGGTCGCCTATTATGCCGACGGCGGTGGTACCGATATCGGTACCGGCCTGTTCTACGAGTTCCAGGCCAGCAAAAATGCACTGACCGACGCCGAGCTGGCATTGCTGGTTGGTGCTGTTTTTCGCTTTTCCGCCGCCGACATAACCTACATGAGTGACCTGATTGCCGGTCAGGGTATGTTTGCCCCGTCCATGGATGGACTGAATGCCAGCACGTCGTTGACACCCTACTTGCGTCGGGCATTGCAATGCGATTTCGGCTGTTACATCGATAATCTGCTGTGGCCCTGGTGGCAACAGCGACACCCGGATAGCAGCTTTGAGCAAATGACGGCCCTCAGCGACCTGCGCTCACTGAGCGCAGAGCTTGAAGACCCCCGCTTCGGGGTCATGACCAGTGCCGATGACTTCATACTCAGTGGCGAAGACTACGACTTTCTGCGCGACACCTTTGGCAACCGCGGGCAGTTTTACCCACGCGGCGGTCATGGCGGTATTCTTGACCATGCCGAAGTGGTGGACTGGGTGGTGGATTTCTTGCAGGAGACAGCGCCATGAGACGAACAGCAAACGGGTTCTGCTGCATTGCTGTGCTGCTCCTTGGCTTGCTGCCAGCCAGTCTGGTCGCCGAGCAACAACCCACCGAGCCAACCACGCCCGCGTTCCGCGACCCTCTGCAGGAACTGGATATCGAATACAACACCAACGACTGGGAATTCGAACGTTCCAGCTTGCTCGCACTGGATGTTTACGACCCGTTTGAAATCATCAACCGCCGCACCTACCGGTTCAATGCCCGTTTCGACGAGTACATCTATTTGCCTGCGCTGGAGGGCTATCGCACGGTCACGCCCAGGCCCGTCAGACAGGGTGTCTCCAATGTATTCAACAATCTGGCCGATATTCCTCATCTGGCCAACAGCACGCTGCAGGGTCAGGGCGAGAAAGCCATGCGGACCACCGCCAGATTGTTGCTGAACAGCACACTTGGCATAGTGGGTATTTTTGACGTGGCAGAGAAAATGGGCTTGCCGCAGGAGAAAGAGGATTTCGGTCAGACCCTGGCCAATTATGGCGTGCCGCCAGGACCATATCTGGTATTGCCATTGCTGGGCCCATCAACCCTGCGCGATACCAGCGGCCTGGCCGTTGACTGGTCGATTGAGGATCGGGTCAATTACCTTGGCAGTCGTGACACCATGAACCAACACTCATGGCCTTACGGGCTCTATGCCCTGGATCTGCGCAAGCAGAACGGTTTTCGTTATGGCGCCCTGGACAGCCCTTTCGAATACGATCAGGTGCGTTACCTGTATATCAAGCTACGGGAACTGCAAACGCGAAACTAGGGAGCCTCTGAACAACTCCTTGCGCGCTCAGCCAACGCGAAAAATGATGCGCTCTTCCCAGTCATCGTCCGCGATCGCGCTTTCCGCCAACATACGGCCAGCCCGAGAAATACCCTGCCGATGCACCTCGCGAGGGTCACCGCAGAGCAGGTAATGCCAGAACGGCAATTCGTCGCCCTCTGCCAACAGCCGGTAGGCGCAGGTGGGAGGCAACCAGGCAAACTCTGCAGCATCGGCCGGCGTCAGCTGTACACAGTCCGGTACTTTGGCCTTGCGCCCGGGATAGTCACTGCACTGGCAGCTCTTGTGGTCAAGCAACTGGCATGCAATGTCTGTGTAATAAACGGCCCCGGGCTGATCCTCGTCTTCGAGTTTCTGCAGGCAACACAGGCCGCAACCATCGCACAGTGCCTCCCACTCCTCCGGCTCCATCTCGTCCAGGGTCTTGCGCTGCCAGAAGGGTTGGGTCAAGTCTGCCATGTCAGCGCCCTTCCTGCAGGATATCCTGAAGCCAGGCCATGACCTGCGGCAAGTCAAACGGAAAATCTAGCTCGGCACCATTATCGGTACGCTGCAGAACCGGAATGCGCAGCTGATAGCGTTCCAGCAGCAGCGGGTCTTCACTGATGTCCACGACATGCACGTGTACACCATTGCCCTTGAGTGGCTCAAGCGCGCTCATGGCCGCGTCACACAGGTGGCAGGCTGAGGTTCCGTACAAGGTCAATACAACTGGAGCACTCATGAAAATATCTCGCATCGCTGGGCCTGAGCGCATTTTACCATTGGCTGTAACGCATTGCCGGCATGATTGCGACCCTTCCCCACTTGCCACATACTCGTCGCACTAACGTTACTCTCAGGGAACAAAATGGATTGGGAAACCTTGTTATGCCGCGAGCGCCTGGGCAAACCGGTCGCCAGCACCGACGAATTGGGCCGCACCCCCTTTCACAAGGACCATGATCGGGTCATTTTCTCCGGCGCTTTCCGCCGCCTGGGCAAGAAAACCCAGGTACATCCGGTATCCAGTAACGATCATATTCATACTCGCCTGACGCACAGCCTGGAAGTCGGCTGCGTCGGACGCTCTCTGGGAATGCGCGTGGCCGAGATGTTGCGCAATGAGTTGCCGCACTGGTGTCAACCGGCCGATATTGGCGTTATCGTCCAGGCGGCCTGCCTCGCCCATGACATTGGCAACCCGCCCTACGGCCACTCCGGCGAAGATGCGATTCGTCACTGGTTCAAACAGGCCGCCAACCAGGGCTGGCTGGACCCACTGAGCGAAGCCGAGCGCGCCGACCTGATGAGCTTTGAAGGCAATGCGCAGGGCTTCAGGGTACTGACACAACTGGAATACCATCAGTTTGAGGGGGGGATGCGCCTGACCTACGCAACCCTGGGCGCCTACCTGAAGTACCCCTGGACTGCCAGACATGCTGACAGTGCCGGCTACAAGAAGCACAAGTTCGGCTGCTATCAGGCTGAATATCCTCTGCTTGAGCAAATCACCGACAAACTCGGCCTGCCCTTGCAGGAAGAACAGTGCTGGGCTCGCCATCCCCTGGTCTATCTGGTGGAAGCTGCCGACGATATCTGTTACGCCCTGATTGATCTGGAAGATGGCCTGGAAATGGAGTTGCTGGATTACCACGAGGTCGAGCAACCGCTACTGGCTCTGGTGGGCGACGACTTGCCGGAAACCTATCGCCAGTTGGGAGCGGACGATTCAACCCGACGCAAGCTGGCCATATTGCGCGGCAAAGCGATCGAACACCTGGTCAACGCCGCAGCCGAAGCTTTCATCATCCAGCAACCGGCTTTATTGGCCGGCAAGTTACAGGGCGACCTGGTAGAGCACATGCATCCCGCCGCACGTGATTGCGTCCTGACGGCGAAGCAGATGGCACGGGAACGGATTTTTCAGGACAAGCGCAAAACCCTGCATGAAATCGGTGCCTACAGCACCCTGGAAACCCTGCTGGATGCCTTCTGCGGTGCCGTCAATGAGCTGCATACCGGGCAATCACTGAGTTTCAAGCACCGCCGCATACTGGACCTGATGGGCAACAATGCGCCCCGGGAGGACTGGGGCCGCTATCGCTGTTATCTGCGGGTAGTGGATTTTATTGCCGGCATGACTGATCTTTATGCGGCAGATATGGCCTCACGCATTCGCGGAATCACGCCCGGCTGAGGGCGTCTTGAGCAAACCATACTCCCGCGCCAGTCGCTCAAGCAAGATATCCGCCAGTGCGTACTGGGCACTGATGGCCTGAGTCGCGATAGTAAAATAACTGGATGATTTCAGGTGATGGTCTGCCTGCAACAGGGTTTCAATCAATGCGACCAACCGGTCCAGTGACTCTTCGGCTTCGCGCACTGCGCTGGCCACTGACAGCCGCAGCTCCGGTTCAGCATGCAAACGCGCCAGCACCAGATACGCCTCATCACTGATGCGTCGCCCCAGACGCAGCAATTCTTCACGCTGCATGGCGGTATTCTGTCGACGCGCGGCAATCCCGGTACCAATGGCCCGGGCCCGTCCGAGCAGCTCGGTATTCTGCAGAAGTTCAAACCAGTGGCCGTCGCCATTGGCAGCCAGTTGTCCGAAGCGCACCAGGTCATGCCGCTCGGCAATCGCCGTGATGGTATCCAGCAGATGGACAATCAAACGGTTATGCCAGGTCAGGACCTGTTCCGCAGTCGCGTGCTCATGTTCGACGTCAATGTCTTCCCACAGGCTTTGCATGTGGTGCCAGGAGGCATACCAGAACAAGGAAGACTCGTGCGCCAATGCCCGTTTGAGCAGCTGCCCGACTTGCTGGTAGATGGTCCAGCGCTGATTGGCCAGGCTTTGCTCACCAGACATGACACCGAACATCAGCCCACGATGGCGCTGCATCTGTTCAAGCAATTCTCGCAACAGCAGAATCTGCTCCAACGCCCGTTCGCGCTCACGCCAGATTCCGCGCTGACGCCGCACCCGGCTGTAATGCCAGAGAATGGCGAGCAACAGAACAACGACTAGTACTGGCAGCAACAGTGGACTCATTCACAGGCCTCGGTGATGCCACTCAAGGTTGTGCAGAGAGCAGCTCTATCTTGTACCCGTCAGGGTCTTCCACGAATGCCAGAATTCGCTGACCATGTTTCATCGGCCCGGCTTCACGGGTTATCTTGCCGCCAGCCGCACGAATCTGTTCACAAGCTTTATAAACGTCCAGCACCTCGATAGCAATATGCCCGTAGCCGTTACCCAGGTCGTAATGCTCGGTATCCCAGTTGTGCGTCAGTTCCAGCACCGCGTGCTCGGCCTCATTGCCGTAACCGACAAAAGCCAGCGTAAAGCGTCCTTCGGGATAATCCTTGCGGCGTAACAGGGTCATACCGAGCACCTCGGTATAGAAAGCGATGGATTTTTCCAGATCGCCGACTCGAAGCATGGTGTGAAGAATACGCATGTTTCCTCCTTCGGAGGGCTGAAAGCTGAAGGCTCAAGGCTGAAAGCCTCCCTGCCGTACTGCACAAGGTCCGTCTTTCAGCCTCAAGCCTTCAGTATTTTTACGACGTTTACAGCAGCTTGCGTCCCTTGCTGGCAGCAATCCGCATACGCAGTGCATTCAGCTTGATAAAGCCCGCTGCGTCAGCCTGGTCGTAGGCACCAGCGTCATCCTCAAAGGTGGCGATGGCTGCATCGAACAGTGAATCATCAGACTTGCGACCGACAACAATGACATTACCCTTGTACAGTTTCAGACGCACTACACCGTTGACGCTGGTCTGTGATGCATCAATCATCTGCTGCAACATGGCGCGTTCAGGGCTCCACCAGAAGCCGTTGTAGATAATCTCGGCATAGCGCGGCATCAGCTCGTCTTTCAGGTGTGCGACTTCGCGATCCAGGGTAATCGACTCGATGGCGCGGTGCGCTTTCAGCATGATGGTGCCGCCGGGCGTTTCGTAGCAACCGCGTGACTTCATGCCGACAAAACGGTTCTCGACGATATCCAGACGACCGATACCGTTCTCGCCACCTATACGGTTAAGTTCTGCCAATACCTGAGCCGGGCTCAGATCCTTGCCGTCGATAGCGACAATGTCACCCTGGCGGTAGGTCAGCTCAAGGTATGTCGGGGTGTCTGGCGCAGTTTCCGGCGACCTGGTCCAACGCCACATGTCTTCTTCATGTTCGGTCCAGGTATCTTCCAGCACGCCGCCTTCATAGGAAATGTGCAGCAGGTTGGCATCCATGGAATACGGTGATTTCTTCTTGCCGTGACGCTCAATCGGAATATTGTGCTTCTCGGCATAGTCCATCAGCTTCTCGCGCGACAACAAGTCCCATTCGCGCCACGGAGCGATCACCTTGACGCCCGGCTTGAGCGCATAGGCACCCAGCTCGAAGCGCACCTGATCGTTACCCTTGCCGGTAGCACCATGGGAAATGGCATCGGCACCGGTTTCATTGGCAATTTCAATCAGACGCTTGGCAATCAGCGGCCGGGCAATCGACGTGCCCAACAGATACTCGCCTTCGTAGACGGTATTGGCACGGAACATCGGGAACACGAAATCACGGACGAACTCTTCGCGCAGGTCTTCGATGTAAATCTCCTTTACTCCCAGGGCTTCAGCCTTGGTACGCGCCGGCTCCAGCTCCTCGCCCTGGCCCAGATCAGCAGTGAAAGTCACCACTTCACAACCGTAGGTATCTTCCAGCCACTTGAGAATGACCGAGGTATCCAGACCGCCCGAGTAGGCGAGGACGACTTTCTTTACATCTGACATTGCGCGCTCCCTTGATGAATCGTTGTCCTGGCCAGCCGGAGGCCAGTGATCAAAGGCGCTATTCTAGCGCCGAAAGGGCAAGATTCACAGGGCAACTACTTTTCCAGTTTGAGGCTGACCCGGCGATTGGCCGCCCGCCCGACAGCGCTCTGATTGCTGGCTACCGGGTAGCGCTCCCCATGAAAGCGCAGATTGAACAGGTCTTCGTTGACGCCGCGTTCAGTCAGGTAATCGCGCACGATCAAGACCCGCTGACGTGACAATTCACGGTTATCCAGGCGGTTGCCGACATTGTCCGAATGGCCATCCAGTTGAATGCCACTGATGTCTTCATCGGCCAACAGATAGACCAACACGGTATCCAGCACCTCGCGCGCGTCGCCGGACAGAGCCGTACCACCAGCGGCAAAGCTGATGGTGGTATTGGATGCCTGTTCGAAGTTCATCGGCAGCAGACCGGTAATGCAATCCTGAAACTCCGTCCAGGCAGCAGCGTAACCCACATTGGACACAACGACTTGCAAAGGCTGGGTGGCATTGGCCCAACTATCACCCAGGATGGTCGGCTGCATGCCTTGCGCCAGCCCGGCAAGCATCTGTCCGGCCTGTTGTTGCGGAACCCGCACTACCGGCTGGTTATCAGCAACCTGGGCATGTCCCAGGGCCTGACTGCGCGCATCAGGTCGCCACTGCGGCGGTTGATTGTAGACGTGCACGCGCCCCGGACGCAGAAGGTTGCTCCAGGCGTTCAATTCAAATACGGGGCGCTCGCCGGCACGTCGAACAAACACGGCTTCGCCATAGCCACTGACAGTTTGTGCCAGACGGCAGGCAAACTGATCACCGTCCACCGACCATTGCACATCTTCCATGCGGGTCTGGAATGTCAGCGCCTGGACCGGTAACGCCAGACTGCATATCAGCAGGGAAAACCATCGATTCACCGGTATACTCCATGGGTCAACGGGGCCGGTAACGTTAGCAATACCGGCTTACAGCAGTTCATCGGCCCATCCGAAGAAATCTTTAGCCCGAGCTGTCCGACGGCTGCTCCGGCATGTCAAATACAAGCCTTTTCCGGTAGCATGGGCGCCAGTTCAATCGCTCGGACCTGCCCATGACTGACCGCATCACCCTGACTCGCCCGGATGACTGGCATATTCACCTGCGCGATGGCGACCTGTTGCCGCATACCGTGCGCGATGCTGCCCGGGTATTTTCCCGCGCCATTATCATGCCGAACCTGGTGCCACCGGTTCGCGATGGTGTCGAAGCGGACGCCTACAAGGCGCGTATTCTGGCCGCACGCCCCCAGGGGTCAGGCTTTGACCCACTGATGGTGCTGTATCTTACCGACCAGACCACCCCCGAGATCATTCGACAGGCCAAATTGCAGGGCCAGGCAGTAGCAGCCAAGCTCTACCCTGCCGGGGCGACCACCAATTCGCAGTCCGGGGTTACCTCGCTGGACAATATCCAGCCGGCGCTGGAAGCCATGGCCGACGTGGGTATGCCGCTGCTGGTGCACGGCGAAGTCACACACAGTGATGTGGACATTTTCGACCGGGAAAAAGCCTTTATCGACCGTCATCTGGTGCAGGTAGTCGAGCGCCATCGGACCCTGCGCGTGGTGTTCGAGCATATTACAACCGCCGACGCCGTGGATTTCGTGCGTCAGGCTCCGGAACGGGTGGCAGCAACCATCACGGCCCACCACCTGCTGTTCAACCGCAACCATATGCTGGTTGGTGGCATCCGCCCGCATTACTATTGCCTGCCGATTCTCAAGCGCCAGCGCCACCAACAGGCACTCTGTGATGCGGTTGTATCCGGCTCGAACAAGTTCTTCCTCGGTACCGATTCGGCACCCCATGCCCGTCACGCCAAGGAAGCCGCCTGCGGCTGTGCCGGCTGCTACAGTGCGCACGCAGCGATCGAGTTGTATGCCGAGGTCTTTGACCAGCTTGGCGCACTGGACAAGCTGGAAGGCTTTGCCAGCTTCCATGGCCCGGACTTCTACCAGCTACCGCGCAACCGCGATCAGATCACCCTGGTCCGCGATGCCTGGATGGTGCCGGGCAGCCTGCCTTTGGGCGAACAAAACGTGGTGCCCTTGCGCGCCGGTGAATCCATCCATTGGCGTGTGCTGACAGCCTGAACCCCGTTTGAGGAATATCTGTGACTGCGTTTGACTTTGAAGCTGAACCACCCGCCCACGAGCCTGGCAAACCCAAGCCGCCGATGGCCTATCGCTTTCGTGGTTTTTTGCCGGTGGTGGTGGACGTGGAAACCGGCGGCTTCAATGCAGCGACCGACGCCCTGCTGGAAATTGCCGCCACGCCCATACTGATGGATGACGAGGGCATGGTCTACCCGGACGACACCAGCTTCTTCCGTGTGGAACCCTTTGCCGGCGCGAACATCGAAGCCGCTGCACTGGAGTTTACCGGGATCAAGCTGGACCACCCGCTACGCATGGCCGTCAGCGAACAGGAAGCACTCGGCGAGATCTTCAAGCAGGTACGCAAGGCGGTCAAATCCGCCGGATGCAAGCGTGCCGTGCTGGTTGGTCACAATGCCTTTTTCGATCTGGGTTTTCTCAATGCGGCGGTCGAACGCTGCGAGATCAAGCGCAATCCCTTCCATCCGTTTTCCTGCTTTGATACCGCTACCCTGGGTGGCCTGGCCTATGGGCAGACCGTGCTGGCCAAGGCCTGTGCTGCTGCGGGTATCGACTTTGACGGTCACGAAGCCCATTCGGCTCGCTATGACACGGAGAAGACCGCCGAGCTCTTCTGCGCCATCGTCAACCGTTGGCGCGAGATGGGTGGTTGGCCGCTGGACTGATTGCCTCCGGCAACTTGCCTGATCCGCAACTGGGGTTTATGTTCACTAGGGTGCAATGAGGGCTCGTGCTCGCTACCGGGCCAGCCCCACCCATTGAACAAGGAGCCTCACTGATGAAACGCACAACCCTCGCCGCTGTTTTTTCCGCCCTGCTGGGTGGCGCCCTGCTGAGTTCAACCCCGGCTGTCGCCGACCAGAAGTTCGTCACTATCGGCACCGGTGGCCAGCAAGGTGTTTATTACCGGGTCGGCCAGAGTGTTTGCCGCCTGGTCAACCGTGGTGCCAGCGAGCATGGCCTGCGCTGCAATGCACCGTCAACCGGCGGTTCGGTTGCCAACGTGAATACCATGCGCAATGAAAGCATGTATCTGGGTGTGGTGCAGTCGGATGTGCAATACCAGGCATCACAGGGCGTCGGCAATTTCGAGCAACAAGGTCCGATGGAAGAAATGCGTGCCCTGTTCTCACTGCACGGTGAGCCGCTGACCGTGGTCGCACGCAAGAGTGCGAACATCAACGAGCTGGCCGACCTTAAAGGCAAGCGAGTGAATATCGGCAACCCCGGATCGGGTCAGCGCAACACCATGGACGTGGTGATGCAGTACCTTGACTGGACCACCGATGACTTTGCTCTGGCCTCCGAGTTGACGGCCAATGAACAGGCTGCAGCGTTGGGTGACAACAATATCGATGCCATGGTCTATGTGGTTGGCCACCCCAACGGCTCGATTCAGGAAGCCACCACAACCGTCGATGCCAATCTGGTCAATGTGACGGGTGAGGCCATCGACCAGCTGGTGGAGAATTACCCTTACTACTCGCGCGCAACCATCCCCGGCGGCATGTACCGCGGCAATGATGACGATGTCGACACCTTCGGCGTCAGTGCCACCCTGGTAACGACTACTGCCACTGACGATGAAACCGTCTACCAGATCGTCAAGGCCGTGTTCGAGGACTTTGATCGTTTCCGTCGTCTGCATGATGCCTTTGCCAACCTGGAGCCGGAAAGCATGATCAAAGATGGCCTGAGCGCACCCCTGCATGACGGTGCCGTACGCTACTACAAGGAACGCGGCTGGATGTAAGTAGCCGGCAAGATGCTTTACGCCCCTCTGCGCCAGCCTGAAACACTGGCGCAGACTCTGACCGGGATTATCTGACCCATGGCCAAAACCGACAGCACGCGTCAGGCTGAACTGGATGCGCTGGTCGCCAGCGTCGAGTCAGGGCCGCGACAGCCCGCCGGGCTCGGCAAAGCCATTTTGTTGACCGTAGCCGCCGTCTGGTCACTGTTCCAGCTCTGGATTGCCTCACCCCTGCCCTACGTGTTCAGTATCGGCGTGTTCAACAGTACCGAAGCGCGCTCGATCCATCTCGCCTTTGCCGTATTTCTCGGTTTTATTGCCTTTCCGGCGTTGCGCCGTTCACCACGTCAGCACATCCCGCTGACCGACTGGCTGCTGGCCCTGGTTGCCAGCTTCTGCGCCGCCTATCTCTATCTGTTCTATCAGCAACTGGCCCAACGCCCCGGCGCACCGACCACCCTTGATGTCGTCGTCGCCCTGACCGGCCTGTTGTTGTTGCTGGAAGCCACCCGGCGCACCCTGGGCCCGCCACTGATGCTGGTTGCCCTGGTATTTCTGTTCTACTCCCTGCTGGGACCGCATATGCCGGGCATTCTGGCCCACCGTGGCGTTGGCTGGGAGTCGCTGGCCAACCACCACTGGCTGACTACCCAGGGCGTGTTCGGTATCGCCCTGGGTGTATCCACCAGTTTCGTATTTCTCTTCGTGCTCTTTGGCGCCCTGCTGGAAAAGGCCGGCGCCGGGAATTATTTCATCAAGGTGGCGTTTTCCCTGCTCGGGCATTATCGCGGCGGCCCGGCCAAAGCGGCCGTCGTAGCCTCCGGCATGACCGGCCTGATCTCCGGTTCCTCGATCGCCAACACGGTCACCACCGGTACCTTCACCATTCCCTTGATGAAGCGGGTCGGCTTCAGTGCGGAAAAGGCCGGTGCGGTCGAGGTGGCCTCCTCGGTCAATGGCCAGATCATGCCCCCGGTGATGGGGGCGGCGGCCTTCCTGATGGTCGAGTTCGTCGGCATCAGTTATGTCGAGGTCATCCGCCATGCCTTCTTGCCGGCGCTGATCTCCTATATCGCGCTGATCTATATCGTCCACCTTGAAGCCCTCAAGGCCGGCATGCAGGGCATTCCCAGCAGCAATCCGCCGCGCCCCCTGATACGCAAACTGATTGGTTTTCTGACCGGCCTGCTGTTGCTGATGGCCTTGTCTTTTGCGGTGTATTACGGCCTGGGTTGGCTCAAACCCTTGCTTGGCGCCCATGCCGGCTGGGTCGTGGCCGCCGCTCTGGCGCTGGCCTATATCGGCTTGTTGCGCCTGGCCGCGCAGGTTCCCGAGCTGACCCTGGACGATCCGAACAGTCCGATTGATGAATTGCCACAAACCCGACCCACAGTATTGGCCGGGTTGCATTTTTTGCTGCCGGTCGTGGTACTGGTCTGGTGCCTGATGGTTGAACGCCTGTCGCCCGGCCTCTCGGCCTTTTGGGCCACGGTATTCATGATAGGTATCATTCTGACCCAGCGGCCACTGACCGCGCTGTTTCGCGGTGACCGGCCATGTCGGGCAGCCGTGCGTCAGGGACTGGATGATTTTTTCCAGGGTCTGGTGACCGGCGCACGCAATATGATCGGCATCGGGATTGCCACGGCAACGGCCGGCATCATCGTCGGCGCCGTCGCCCAGACCGGCATTGGTCTGGTTCTGGCCGAAGTGGTGGAATGGCTGTCCATGGGGCATCTGCTGTTAATGCTGCTGCTCACCGCCATCCTCAGCCTGATCCTCGGTATGGGCCTGCCAACCACGGCCAACTACATTGTCGTCTCGGCCCTGCTTGCCCCGGTCATTGTCACCCTGGGGCAACAGAACGGCTTGCTGGTACCCCTGATAGCCGTGCACCTGTTCGTGTTCTATTTCGGTATCATGGCGGATGTGACGCCACCGGTCGGGCTGGCCTCCTTCGCCGCCTCGGCGGTGTCCGGCGGCGACCCGCTGCGTACCGGTTTTCAGGCCTTCTATTACAGCCTGCGTACCGCTGCCCTGCCCTTCCTGTTTATTTTCAATACCGACCTGTTGCTGATCGATGTCAGTTGGCTACACGGCATAATGATTTTTATCGTTGCCACTGCGGCCATGTTGATTTTCGCGGCGGCCACACAAGGCTGGTTTCTGGTACGCAGCCGCTGGTACGAGAGCCTCCTGCTTCTGCTGGTTGCCTTCACCCTGTTCCGGCCTGGCTACTGGATGGATCTGATTCATGACCCTTATCGTGAAGTGCCACCCAGCGAACTGTCCGCGGTCATGGACCGGATAGATCGTGACAATTACCTGCGGATGGAAATTGCTGGCGTAGATGAATTTGGTGATCCGCTACAGTTCTTTTTGCTGGTCCCCGTCCCCGACGGCAATAGTGGCCCCGAGCGTATGCACAACCTGGGGCTGGAACTGATTGAAGACGATGGCCGCATCATCGTCGACCAGGTGCGCTTCGGCAGCCTGGGGGAAGAATTGGGCTTTGACTGGGACCAGGAAATCGTTCAACTGCTTGCCCCCGTCGATCGCTGGCGCAAGGAATGGATGTGGCTACCCGGTCTGGCACTCCTGGCCCTGGTGGCTGGGCTACAATGGAAACGTCGCCGCCTGACCAGGCAAGGAGATTCTCATGCTCAATCATTTGCTGCTCCCCATTGATCTGCAGCACCCCAGTTCCTGGGAAACTGCCCTACCCACGGCCATTTCTCTGGCAAGACAGAATCACGCCCGACTGACACTACTGAGTGTCACACCGAATTTCGGTACCACACTGGTAGCCGGCTATTTCCCCAAAGATTTCGCCGAAGAAACGCGAAAAGCCCTGCACGACCGTCTGCAGGTATTTGTCGAAAACCACTTACCAGCCGACTTGCAGAGTGATTTTCTGGTTGCCGATGGCAAGGTCTGGGAAGCGATCCTGGGCAGTGCAGACAAGCTCGGCGTGGATCTGATTATCATGGCCTCGCACAAACGGCCAAAACTGGAGCGCATGTTGCTGGGTACCAATGCCATGCGAGTAGTGCAACAGGCACCGCAATCGGTGATGATCGTGCGCACCCCCCGGTGAGTGGGGTATCATCCGGCTCACAACATGAATTGACGACAATGGCGTCGCTCTCTGCCAGTCTCCGGACTGGCGGACGCGGCGTTTTTTATTGATGGAAACCCATGACTGATCACCACCAAACCCTACCCGCCAATCTCGCCTGGGTCGACGGCAGCGATGCTCCGGAAAAGAGCCTGCTGAATATCGGCTTTATGCCATTGACCGACTCTGCTTCGCTGATCGTGGCTGCCACTCAGGGTTTTGGCCAGCCCTACGGGCTGAGCCTGCAATTGCGTCGCCAGTCATCCTGGTCAGCTTTGCGCGACCGTTTGCTCAGTGGGGCACTGGATGCTGCTCAGGGTCTCTACGGGTTGTCATATGGGATACATCTGGGGCTGACCGCTCAGCAAACACCCATGGCGGTGCTCATGGGACTCAACCAGAACGGACAGAGCATTCAGCTATCACAGGCCTTGCTGGATGCTGGCGTTACCGATGGTGCCTCACTTGCGCGGCATATCCGGCAATCGCCACACCGGCTGACCCTGGCACATACCTTTCCCGGTGGCACCCACGCCATGTGGCTGTATTACTGGCTGGCAGCACATGGCATTCACCCCCTGCGCGATGTAGACATGCAGGTTGTGCCACCGGCAAGAATGGTCGAGCACATGCGAGCCGGCCGCATCGACGGTTTCTGCGCGGGTGAACCCTGGGGTGCCCAGGCGGTCAGCGAAGAACTAGGCTTTACCGTTGCCAGCAGCCAGGCTATCTGGCCGGATCATCCGGAAAAGGTGCTTACCTGCACGCAGACTTTCGTCGACCAGTATCCGAACACAGCCCGCGCCCTGATCATGGCCGTTCTGGATGCCAGCCGTTTTATCGATGCCGATGCCGCCAACCGCGAGAGCACAGCGCAATTGATCAGCGGCAATGCGTTTCTGGACACACCGGTAGCCACCTTGCTGCCGCGATTCCAGGGTGATTATGCCGATGGGCGTGGTCAACGATGGACTGATCAACATGCGTTGCGGTTTTTTGCTCAGGGCGAGGTCAACCCGCCCTACCTGTCAGATGGGCTGTGGTTCCTTACCCAGTTCCGCCGTTGGGGCTTGCTCAAGGAGGATCCGGACTACCTGGCTGTTGCGCAACAGGTACAGCAATTGGATCTTTACCGTGCAGCGGCCAGCGCACTGGATATATCCCTGCCCCCCAGCCCCCTGCGCGAAAGCCGGTTGTTCGATGGCAGCCTCTGGAATGGAGCGGACCCGGCCGCCTATGCCGACAGCTTTGCCCTGCATGCTCGCACCCCGTCGACCAGACCGGAGCAGGATTAAGCAATGCGTATTCTGCTGATCAATGATACCGAGAAAAAAGTCGGTCATCTGAAAACCGCACTGACCGAAGCCGGCTTCGATGTCGTCGCAGAATCAGGTCTGGCCATTGACCTGCCCGCGCGAGTAGCCGCCTGCACGCCAGACGTGGTACTGATTGATAGTGATTCACCTGGCCGTGACGTGATGGAGCAGGTCTGCCTGCTGACTCGAGACCAACCCCGCCCGATTGTGTTGTTTACCGATGACCATGATCCCGGGGTGATGCGCCAGGCAATCAGTTCCGGAGTCAGCGCCTATATTGTTGAAGGGGTCAACAGCGCTCGCTTGCAGCCCATTCTGGATGTGGCCATGGCACGCTTTGAAACCGACCAGCAGTACCGCGCGGAAATTCAGGCCCGAGAACAGCAATTGCATGAACGCAAACGCATCGAACAAGCCAAGGGCCTGTTGATGAACATGAAACAATGCACAGAACCCGAGGCGTACACCCTCATGCGCCGGCAGGCAATGAGCCGCCAACAGAAACTGATTGATGTCGCCGAGCAAATCATTGCCATGCAGGAGCTGCTGGGAGGCAGCGACGCGTAGCGCAGCAAGCGTCCTGCCACCCATGCTGTTAATGGCATGCTTCCTGCTTTACTTATGTCAGGCAGCCAACGGCGGTTGCTGACCAGACAACGACGTCACTCCCTGACCCGGACCAGTTCCGGGGAGGGGGGTGGCGTTTTTTTTTGCCGCAGTTTCACTGGCAAAAATGGCTGAAACCCCGACATTTCGTACTTTGAGGGATCTTGAATGAACAAAAGTTTCTGGCAGGCCGGCCATACCCCGACCTTGTTCGCCGCCTTTCTCTACTTCGACCTGAGTTTTATGGTCTGGTATTTACTCGGCCCTCTTGCGGTGCAGATCGCTACCGATCTGGATCTGAGCGCACAAGAACGGGGCATGATGGTCGCCACGCCCATCCTCGCTGGCGCCATACTGCGTTTGTTGCTTGGCTTTCTTGCAGACCGCACCTCACCCAAAACCGCCGGTATCTTTGGTCAGGTCGTGGTCATTGTTGCACTGCTGGCCACCTGGATACTCGGTATCAACAGTTACCACCAGGCGCTTCTGCTCGGCCTCGGCCTCGGCTTTGCCGGCGCCGCCTTTGCCGTAGCCCTGCCGCTGGCTTCACAGTGGTACCCCGCTGAACACCAGGGCAAAGCCATGGGCATCGCTGGCGCCGGCAATTCCGGCACCGTGCTGGCCGCTTTGTTTGCGCCCGGCCTGGCCTACCTGTTCGGCTGGCAAAATGTCTTCGGTCTGGCGCTGATTCCACTGGTGGCCACCCTGATCATTTTCATCCTGGTTGCACGCAACGCGCCACAACGCCCCAAGCCCAAGGCAGCCAAGGATTATCTGCTGGCATTGAACGACCGCGACAGCTGGTGGTTCATGTTTTTCTACAGCGTGACCTTTGGTGGTTTTATTGGTTTGGCCAGCGCCCTGCCCGGATATTTCAATGACCAGTACGGCCTGAACCCGGTGATTGCCGGTTATTACACCGCAGCCTGCGTGATGGCCGGTAGTTTTATGCGACCACTGGGTGGCGCACTGGCTGACCGTATCGGTGGTATTCGCTCACTGCTGTACATGTACGCAGTCGCAGCGTTCTGCATTGCGCTGGTTGGCTTGAATCTGAACAGCTCCTATGCGGCCCTGTCACTGTTCGTGATTGCCATGCTTGGCCTGGGTGCCGGCAACGGTGCTGTGTTCCAACTGGTTCCGCAACGCTTCTACCGTGAAATCGGCGTGATGACCGGCCTGATCGGTATGGCCGGCGGGGTTGGTGGATTCGTTCTGGCTGCCGGCCTTGGGGCCATCAAGGAACACACGGGAGAATATCAGCTCGGGCTGTGGTTGTTTGCGGCCCTGGGTATTCTGGCGCTGATTGGCCTGAGCAATATCAAACGTCGCTGGCGCACCACCTGGGGTTCGTCCTCAGCGACCTCGGCAAGGGTCTGATATGGGCCTGCAGATCCGCACAGACGAAGCCAGCGCCGCCGGCCCGCGCAAGGACAATCAGGACGCCCTGCGCGTGGCTACGCCAGCGCCTGCGCTGGCAACCAGCAAGGGGCATCTGGCGGCACTCGCCGACGGTGTCAGCCAGTGTCGCGATGGCGGCCTGGCCGCGCGGGCAACGCTGCAGGCCCTGGCGCTGGATTACTATTCAACACCGGAGACCTGGTCGGTTACCCAGTCACTGGAACGCCTGCTGAATGCCCACAATCGCTGGCTGCGTGCCAACGGCGGTGGCCAGCCCCTGCTGACCACCCTGAGCTGCCTGATTCTGCGTGGCCGGCGCTATACCCTGGCGCACATCGGTGATTGCCGGGTCTACCTGCTGCGTGATGGACGGCTGCAGCGCCTGACCCAGGAGCACGTATGGGAGCAGCCGGACATGCAGCATGTGCTCAAGCGCGCGATGGGTCTGGATGAGTACCCGCTGATTGATTATCTGGAAGGTGAGCTGGAAGCCGGTGATTGCTTCCTGTTGCTCAGTGACGGCGTCTGGGGACACCTCAGTGACAGTGACATTCTGTCCTGCCTGCACCACAGTGAACCCTGCAAGGAGCTGGTCAATAGCGCTTATGCGGCCGGCAGTGAAGACAATGCCAGCGCCTTGCTGGTCAGCCTTGACGCCCTGCCAACAGCCAACCTGGACGATGTGCTGGGGCCAGTGGATGACTATGCCGTGCCACCCAGGCTGAAAGCCGGCCAGACCTTTGAAGGCTGGCAGGTCCAGGGATTGGCACACAGCTCACAGCAATCACTGTGTTATCAGGTCTCGGATACCGCGGACCAGCCCTGGCTGTTGAAGACGTTACCGCCCAGTCAAGCCGATAACACCAAGGCCGGTCGTGAACTTCTGCAGGAGGAATGGTTCTTGCGCCGGGTTGCCAGCCAGTCGGTACCCGAGCTGCATCCGTTGCCCGAACGCAAGCACCTCTATCTGGTAATGCGTGATTATTCCGGTCGCACCCTGGCGGAAGCACGGGCCAGCGAAGGGCTCTGGTCGCTGGCACAACTGCAGCAGCGGGCCCCGGCCCTGATCCATGCCATGGGACTATTGCACCGACGCAACCTGATCCATCGTGACATCAAGCCAGACAATGTGCACATCGATAGCGATGGCACCCTGCGACTGCTGGATTTTGGTCTGGCCTGGTGTCCTGGGCTGACCGATTGGCAGCCTGGCTTGCCCGCCGGCACGCCGAGCTATATGGCGCCCGAGGTGTTTCAGGGTGCCGAACCCGACCCGCAGCAGGATATCTACAGCACCGGTGTCACCCTGTATTACCAACTGACCGGTCACTTTCCCTACGGTGAGATCGAAGCCTTCCAGCGTCCACGCTTTGGCCGCCCCACCCCACCCAGCCGCTACCGTCCGGACCTGCCCAACTGGGTGGACAACTGGCTACTGAAAGCGCTGGCGAAAGACCCTGAAGACCGCTACGAAACCGCCGAGGAATGGCTATTGGCGCTGGCACGTGGCGAAGACCTGCTGACACCAAAAAAACCGCTGATCGAGCGTGAACCGCTGCTGGTCTGGCGAACGCTGGCGCTGGTTTCGCTGAGCATCAATCTGCTCGCAGCCATCGTCTGGCTGTATTGAACCGGGCAGCCGCACCAGCGCGGTGCGGACTGCTTCATCAGGGTGCGACAAACTCGCTGACTGGCCATGCAAACCCTTGAATAATCAGAGCTTTGAAGTTGGCACAAAGTCTGCATTAGTACACTCAGCTAAGGCAGCTATTACATACAGTGCCATTGTCAACGGCGACAGTGCACTCCTGACTTGATCAGGAACCGGACAAAGGCGTCCTTACCGCGAGAGCGGTGGGGACGCCTTTTTTGTTATGCGCTCAAGACTATGGAGCTCAGGATGCAAAAGCTCAAATTGGTGATGGTAGGCAACGGCATGGCCGGGGTTCGTACCCTGGAAGAATTGCTCAAGCTGACGCCCGATATGTACGACATCACGGTGTTCGGGGCTGAACCGCACCCGAACTACAACCGCATCCTGCTTTCGCCGGTACTGGCTGGCGAGCAGAATTTCGAGGACATTATCCTCAACCCGCTGGACTGGTATGCCGACAATGGCATTACCCTGCACACAGGCCGCAAGATTGTAAAAATCGACCGCCGCAACTGCAAGGTGATTGCCGATGACGGCTCTGAAGCGGAATACGACCGCTTGTTGCTGGCGACCGGCTCCAACCCCTTTATGCTGCCGATCCCCGGCAACGACCTGGAGGGTGTAATCGGTTACCGTGATATTGCCGATACCCAACAGATGATGAACACCGCCAAGACGCACAAGCACGCGGTAGTCATCGGTGGTGGCCTGCTCGGTCTGGAGGCGGCGAATGGGCTGATGCTGCGTGGCATGGATGTGACCGTCGTGCATATCGGGGAATGGCTGCTGGAACGCCAGCTCGACCGCACTTCAGGTGAACTCCTGCAACAATCGCTGGAAGAGCGCGGCCTGAAGTTCATGCTGCCGCAATTCACCAGCGAGCTGCTGGATGACGGCAAGGGCCGGGTCAAGGCCGTACGTTTCAAGGATGGTAGCGAAGTACCGGCAGATCTGGTGGTCATGGCTGCCGGCATCCGGCCCAATACCGAACTGGCGGAAAGTGCGGGGCTTGCCTGCAACCGCGGCATTCTGGTCAGCGATACGCTGCAGACCTTTGATCCAAAAATCTACGCCATCGGCGAATGCGCCAGCCACCGGGGTATCGCCTACGGGCTGGTTGCCCCCTTGTTTGAGCAAGCCAAGGTCTGTGCCAATCATCTGGCCATGCTCGGCTATGGTCGCTACGAAGGCTCGGTCACCTCGACCAAGTTGAAGGTAACCGGCGTCGACCTGTTTTCTGCCGGCGACTTTATGGGTGATGAAGACAGTGAGGAGATCACCCTCTCCGACCCCATTGGCGGTGTCTACAAGAAACTGGTGATTCGGGACAACGTGCTGGTTGGCGCCTGCATGTATGGCGATACTGCCGATGGCGGCTGGTATTTCCGCATGATCAAGAACAACCAGAATGTCAGCGAGATCCGTGATCATCTGATGTTCGGGG
The DNA here is from genome assembly GCF_900105655.1 of Halopseudomonas salegens. Classification (NCBI taxonomy): domain Bacteria; kingdom Pseudomonadati; phylum Pseudomonadota; class Gammaproteobacteria; order Pseudomonadales; family Pseudomonadaceae; genus Halopseudomonas; species Halopseudomonas salegens. Next base: position 1,319,586 of record NZ_LT629787.1, on the reverse strand, counting down.
AAAATGCCATCGGCGATACGGGTCACCAGGGCCAGAACAAGGCCGCCAACATGCCCGATGACATGGAAGTCTGTGGCTGTAACGGGGTGTGCAAAGGCACCATCGTTAAAACCATTCAGGAACACGGGTTGTTCAGTGTTGATGATGTCAAACAGCACACCAAGGCGGGTAGCTCCTGCGGCTCCTGCGTCGGACTGGTCGAGCAGATTGTGCTGAATACCGTGGGTGGTGCGGCGGATGTGAAGCCGAAGAGCGACCGTCCGGTGTGTGGTTGCACTGATCTGAACCATGGCCAGGTGCGCAAGGCCATCCGCGAAAACCATCTGACCAGCATTCCCGAGGCCATGGCCTTTATGGAGTGGCGCACGCCCAACGGCTGTGCGACCTGCCGCCCGGCGATCAACTACTACCTGATTTCCACCTGGCCCGGCGAGGCCAAGGATGATCCGCAGTCGCGCTTTATCAATGAACGGGCGCACGCGAACATCCAGAAAGATGGCACCTATTCGGTGGTGCCGCGCATGTGGGGTGGAGTCACCAATGCGTCCGAGCTGCGCCGGATTGCCGATGTGGCCGACAAGTACCAGGTGCCCATGGTCAAGGTGACCGGGGGCCAGCGTATCGACCTGTTGGGTATCAAGAAGGAAGACCTGCCCAGCGTGTGGAAGGATCTGGATATGCCTTCCGGGCATGCCTATGGCAAGTCGATCCGCACGGTCAAAACCTGTGTGGGTAGCGAGTTCTGCCGCTTCGGTACACAAAATTCGACGCAGATGGGTATCGATCTGGAGCATGCCTTGTTCAATATGTGGTCGCCGCACAAGGTCAAGCTGGCGGTCTCGGGTTGCCCGCGCAACTGTGCCGAGTCGGGTATCAAGGATATCGGCATCATCGGCGTGGATTCCGGCTGGGAACTCTATATCGGCGGTAACGGCGGGATCAAGACCGAGGCCGGTGAGTTCTTCGTCAAGGTAAAAACCGAGGACGAGGTGATGGAATATTCGCTGGCGTTCCTGCAACTCTACCGTGAAGAGGCCTTCTACCTGGAGCGTACGGTGCATTATCTGCACCGCGTCGGTATGGAGCACATCAAGCAGGGTGTGCTGGCCGATCCGGAGCGGCGCAAGGCGCTGCATGAGCGGCTGTTGTTCTCGCTGTCGTTCGAGCAGGACCCGTGGAAGGAGCGCATCGAGAAGGAAGAGTTGAAGCAGGAATTCCGCCGTATTGCGGTACAGCAGCTGGATGAGGTGAACGCATGAACTGGTTGGATATCTGTGCTCTGGAAGAGATCCCGCAACTGGGCTCACGGGTGATCAATGGCCCCAAAGGGGATATTGCGCTGTTTCGCACCAGTGCGGATGAGGTGTTTGCTCTGGATGACCGCTGCCCGCACAAGGGCGGGCCACTGTCGCAGGGGATTATCTATGGCAAGCAGGTGGCCTGCCCGCTGCACAACTGGCAAATCCAGCTGGAAAGCGGTGAAGCGGTCGCGCCGGATGTTGGCTGTGCCCACAGCTACCCCGTGCGCGTTGAGGATGGGCGGGTGCAGTTGGCGCTGGACAAGGTACGGGAGTCGGCTTGATGGCTAAATGGGAAACACAGATTAAACCGGGTTCGGTGCGGGCGTCATTGGGTACGACCTGCTCTGGACACGCTGTGAACCCATCCCTGGGCGCTCGACGATGCCCGTCCAGGGCATCGACGGTCCAGAGCAGGTCGTACCCAACGCCGCTTGCCGACAATGTGCAATCAACCAGTGTGTGCTTATGACAACTTCCAGAACAACAGCATCCACTTGCTGCTACTGCGGTGTCGGCTGCGGGGTATTGATCGAGCATGATGACGAGAAAATTCTCGGCGTCACGGGTGATCCCAAGCACCCGGCGAACCTGGGTCGCTTGTGCAGCAAGGGCTCGACCCTGCACAAGACCGGGGACCTGGCGGCGCGGGCCTTGTATCCCGAATTGCGTCTGGGCAAGGGCATGGCCCGCAGCCGCACGGACTGGGATACCGCCATGGATCATGCGGCCCAGGTGTTTGGCCGGACCATTGCCGAGCACGGGCCTGACAGCGTGGCCTTTTATATCTCGGGGCAGTTGTTGACCGAAGACTATTACGCCTTCAACAAACTGGCGCGGGCCCTGGTGGGTACCAATAATATCGACAGCAATTCGCGGCTGTGCATGTCGAGTGCGGTGGTGGGTTACAAGCGCAGCCTGGGTGCCGATGCCCCGCCCTGCTCATACTCCGATATCGAGACCAGTGATTGTCTGCTGATTGCGGGCAGTAACATGGCCTTTGCCCATCCGGTGTTGTTTCGTCGGCTGGAGGCAGCCAAGGAAGCCAACCCGGACAAGCGGATTATCGTGATCGATCCGCGACGCACGGACACCTGCGCAATTGCCGATCTGCATTTGGCGGTACAACCGGGCACCGACGTGGCGCTGTTTCACGGCCTGCTGCACATTATGCTTTGGGAAGGCTGGATAGACAGAGCCTTTATCGACGCGCATACCGAAGGCTTTGATGCGCTGAAAAGCCTGGTACGTGATTACAGCCCGGCGATGGTCAGTGAGCTGTGTGGTATCCATCCGGATGACCTGCAGGCAGCGGCGCGAATGATTGGCAGTGCGCCGAGCTTTATGTCGCTGTGGTGCATGGGCCTGAATCAGTCCAGTTCCGGCAGTGCCAAGAACAGTGCCTTGATCAATCTGCATCTGGCGACCGGACAGATCGGCAAACCGGGCAGCGGGCCTTTCTCCCTGACCGGGCAGCCCAATGCCATGGGCGGACGTGAGACGGGTAGCCTGTCCAACCTGTTGCCGGGCCATCGCGAGGCGGCCAATGCCGAGCATCAGAGCGAAGTGGCTGCCTACTGGGGTGTCGAACAGATGCCCCTGAACCCTGGCTTGAGTGCGATCGAGCTATTTGAGGCGGTGCGTTCAGGCAAGATCAAGGCACTGTGGATTGCCTGTACCAATCCGGCGCAATCCATGCCGAACCAGACGCTGGTGCATGAGGCTCTGGCCAACTGCCCCTTCGTGGTGGTGCAGGAAGCCTTTGCCACCACGGAGACGTGCCGTTACGCCGACCTGTTGCTACCGGCAGCCAGCTGGGGTGAAAAAGAAGGTACGGTGACCAATTCCGAGCGTTGCATCAGTCATGTAAGGCCGGCAATCCCGGCACCGGCCGAGACGCGCCCGGACTGGGCCATTGTCTGTGATCTGGCGCAACGGCTGGAGAAGCAGTTGCGCCCTGGGCAACCGAGCCTGTTCGACTTTTCCCGTCCAAGCGAGCTGTTTGACGAGTACAAGGGGCTGACGGCCGGGCGTGACCTGGATTACAGCGGGCTGAGCCATGCCATGATCGATGAGCTCGGACCGCAGCAATGGCCGTTTCCGGCTGGCGCTGAACGGGGTACTGCGCGCTTGTACAGCGACGGTCAGTTTCCCACCCCGGACGGCCGCGCGCGCTTTATCGCCGAGCAGTACCAACCGCCGCAGGAAAAGCGCGATGCGCGTTTCCCTTTGCTGCTGAACACCGGCCGCCTGCGTGATCAGTGGCACGGCATGAGTCGCACGGGTACCGCAGCGCAGCTGTTCGGCCATGTCGAGCAGGCGCTGATCAGTCTGCATCCGGATGAGCTGCGCAGCCGCAAACTGCAGGATGGCCAGCTGGTGCGGGTAAAGAGCAAGCGTGGCAGCCTGATTCTCCCGGTTCAGGGCGATGAACAGGTCCGCTCCGGCCAGGCCTTTATTCCCATGCACTGGGGTGATCGCTTTCTCAAGGGGCTGGGAGTCAATGTGCTGACCCAGCCGGCCTATGATCCACTGTCTAAACAGCCGGAGCTCAAGCAGGCCGCGATCAGCCTGCAGCCGGTCGCCCTGCCCTGGGAATTGTTTATTCTGGTGGAAGGCCGGGTACAGGAACAGCTATCGGCCTTGCGCCCGTTGTGTGAAGACTTTGACTACGCCAGTTTCAGCCTGACCGGACGTGAGCGCTCAGCCCTGCTGGTCCGTGTTGCGCATACCGAAGCGGCATCGGTTGACTGGCTGTCCCGGGTTGACGCCTTGCTTGGCCTGGATAGCGGGCCGGTGGTGGCCTACGATGATCCGCGTCGCGCCGTGGGCAAGCGGGTGCGTATCGAGGATGGACGCATCACGGCAATCCGCCTCACTGGTGAAACGGCTGCGCGCGACTGGTTGCGCAATGTCTGGAACAGTGGCGAAGCCGATGCCGCCCTGCGCCAGTGGTTTATGGCCCCGCTCAGCAGCCCGCCCGGGGGCGCGACCATCAGCAATGACAAGACGCTGTGCAACTGCATGAACGTCAGCCAGAGCCAGATCGAAGCCGGCATCGCCCGTGGGCTGGACCTGGACGGGCTCAAGGCTGAACTGGGCTGCGGCACCGAGTGCGGGTCATGCGTGCCCGAAGTCCGGCAATTATTGAGCAAGCGAGTGAATTTTGTCGAGGCTTGAGCTCTCCCAACCCGCCCCCTCTCCCGCGAGGGGGGGCAGCTCGCACCGGGTTAAGTTCAAGCCCCCTCTCCCCTCGCGGGAGAGGGGTTGGGGAGAGAGGAATAGAGGCGCCAGCATGAAAACCATGACCACACAGGAACACCCCATGAACACAAATATCTGGCTGGTCGGCGCCGGTCCCGGCGACCCTGAAATGATCACGCTGAAAGCCGTGCGGGTATTGGCGCAGGCCGAGGTGGTCATGGTGGATGACCTGGTCAATCCGGCGATTCTCGAACACTGCCCGCAGGCCCGCATTATCCGCGTCGGCAAGCGCGGTGGCTGCCGCTCGACGCCGCAGGCCTTTATCAACCGGCTGATGCTGCGTTACGGCCGCCAGGGCAAGCGCCTGGTGCGTCTCAAAGGCGGTGACCCGTGCATTTTTGGTCGCGCTGGTGAAGAGGCCCGCTGGTTGGCTGAGCGCGGCGTGCAGGCGGAAATCGTCAACGGCATTACCGCCGGGCTGGCCGGCGCTACCCAGTGCGGTATTCCGCTGACCCTGCGTGGCGTCAGCCGTGGCGTTACGCTGGTGACTGCGCATACTCAGGATGACAGCGAGCTGAACTGGTCAGCCCTGGCACAAAGCGGCACCACCCTGGTGGTCTATATGGGGGTCGCCCGACTGGCGCAAATCGAAACCGGTTTGCTGGCTGGTGGTTTGCCCGGCTGCACCCCGGTGGCAATGATTGAACGTGCCAGCTTGCCGGAGCAGCGTGAAACCCGCTGCACACTGGACAGTCTGGAGCAGGTAGCCACAGACGTCGGCCTGCAGAGCCCGGCCGTGCTGATCATTGGGGATGTTGCCGGCTACGCTGCAGGCGTACTCGAGGATAGCTCGGTGTCGAAACGGTCAAGCCCCCGGCTGGCAGGCGCGACGACGGGTTAACGACTGGCGACCATTTTTTCAATACACGAGCGAGATTCTTCGGGGATGTCCGTAAAGTGCAGCCCCGTCCAGTACTGGCTACCATTAAGACTCTTGCGATGCCACAGGCTTTCAGCGTCGATAAGAAATTCGCGGCGACCATTCAGCGTCATCGGCAGGTTGACCTGAAGTGCATACTGACGATTCAGCTCAATCGGAAGCTCACTCAGCAGCATGAGACCTTCCACATGCAAGTCTACAACCCGGCCGAGATGATGGCCGTTGCTCAAATCATACACTTCAAGGCTATTGCTCACGGGGTGTCGCTCCAATCTGCGGCGTTCGTCGTGCATATCTACTCCTGACCGATCCCGTACCACTGAAACGGGGGTACGTGTTGATTGGGTACGAATGCAGTTCACACCCAAGCAATCAAGATCAAGTGTGCACTATTAAAGTAATGGCGAACAGCCAGCAGCGTGAAATATTCTGTTAAACCCGTCACACTTTGAACAATTGGTCGACCAGAGAGGCTTCACCAGGTTGATGCCCAGGCCACCAGCAGGGAAACAATAACCACAATACTCAGGGGTTTGCGCAAAGACGGATACCACACTGGCGCCAGACCATGATTGACTGCCCAGATATCAGCAAAGTACAAAGCGGCAAAAGCGACAAAAAACAATGGAATGCCCAGCTGTAAAGGCATGCTGAGAGCGAACCAGCCGAGCAACGGAGGAATTACCGACAAGCCCAACTGAACCGGCGCCTTGTCACTGGCTTCATCAGCTCGCATGGCCAACCCCCAGTGAATGGCTCCCATAAAAGCCAGAATGACCGCGGTGTAACCCAGCAATTCATCCATGACCCATTCGCGCCAGGCCTCTGGTGTGACCCAAAGCCCCATGGCCCCCAGCACAAAAGGCACCAGACCGGCAGCTCCAAGAACCAGAGCCAGCCTGGGGGGACGAGTTGCGCTGAATGGATGCATGGTGTCCTCTACGTACAACGGCGACGGGTATGTCGGAATGTCGTCCCATTATAAATGGCGATTCTCTGGCGGCAAGCCATCATCCACATCATGACTTCATGGTCGCAGGCAATTCCCGGCTGGGCGCGCGTGGCCGGCGGCGTGGAAGCTTGCTTAACAGAGTCTTCAGGCGCTGGTCCAACTGCTGCAATTGCAGCGTGTTCGGCGCTTCATTGCTCGCGTACGTCAAGCGCTCATACTCGTTAAAAAAAGCGTCAATGGCTTCACGCTGCTGTGGCAAGGCGGCACACAACCGCTCTTGCCAGCCGCGAGGCCCTTCACCGCGCCGGGCTTGCAAGCCGATGCGCTGCAAACGACGGTCAAGCCGTTGCCAGGCACGTATGCGCTTGTCACGCGCCCTCTTGCCGGGACGCAGGGTCCAGAGCGCCAACGGGACCATCACCAGTATAGCCGCAGCCATCATAACCACGGCAACCCGCTGCCAGTCAGCGGTACCCAGCCAACGCCGGAAAAAGTCACCCTGACGCTCACTCTGATAATTCAGCACACGCATCTGCCACTGGAAATTGACTTCATCCCAGCTCAATCGCAACCGGTTGACCCAATCGATATTGCGATACCGTGCAGCTGACAGCGGTGAATCCTCGAGAAAGCTGCCCTCCCCCTGCAATGCTTGCTGCAAGCCTTGTTCGATACGTTCGGGAGCAACCTGGAAGGTCGGGTCAACTGAAACCCATCCCTGCCCCGGCAACCATGCTTCGACCCAGGCATGGGCATCGAACTGGTGAACCAGCACATAATTACCGTTTGGATTGATCTCGCCGCCCTGGTAACCGGCGATCACCCGTGAAGGAATGCCTGCGGCGCGCAAAACGAACACCATGGCTCCGGCATAATGGGCGCAGAAACCGCGCCGGCTTTCAAACAGGAACTCATCATTGGTATGTCGACCCAAGGTCGGTGGTCGCAGGGTGTAATAGAAAGGTTCGCGATTGAAATGCTGCAACAGGGCAGCCACCAGGTCTTCATCCTCTGGATGCTCTTGGCGCAGCTCTTCGGCCCAGGCGCGGCTTCGTGGATCGCTGCCTTCCGGAAGTGACAGATACAAGCGTTGCTGCAAAGGGTCCAGTTCTTCGGGATCAAGCAGGCTGTCTGGCCATGACGTTGCCCGGTAAGCGGTCGTCTTGGTAAAGGGGCGGCGTGCTTGCAGCATGAAGTCGCGGGTAAGTACCAGGCTGTCATCCTCACTGGTAGCGCCGCGCAAACTGAATGCCCATTGCTGTTGGCTGGCACTGGTCAGCACCTGATAACTGACCGGTTCACCCTGCGGCTGCCATGGCCGCGTCAACGCCTGACTGGACAGCTGCGAATGGGACCATTCACGGCCATTGAAGGTACTCAGGGTCAGTGCCCTCCAGTACAGGTCTCTCTGTGCCGGAATCTCGTCATCGAAACTGACCCGGAAGGCCAGGTTACTGGAGCGTGCCAGATCGGCAATATCGCCTGGTGACATACTCTCCGACAGCCCGGTGGTCGCACCCTGCCCCGGTGCGTTGACCGACCACAGTGGCCCAATGCGCGGAAAAAGCATGAACAATACCAGCATCAGCGGTATGGCTTGCAGCAACAGAACGCCGGCAGTACGCATGGCGCGCGCCGGATCATTGCGTCCGGGTGATTGTTGCAAGCCAACCAGTGCCGATACCAATACCAGCAAAGAGAAACATTGATACAGCGCAAGTGGTATACCCTGATCAAACAGAAAGGCTGTGGCAACGATAAAGAAGCCGAGATAGACCACTACCAGGGCGTCACGCGGGTTGCGCATCTCGAGCAGTTTGAGCATGAACAGCAGCAACAGAAGCATCACCGCTGCGTCCAGGCCAATGAGCGTGCTTTGCGCCTGAAAAGTACCTGCACTGATACCAACAAGAGCAAAGACCTTGAACACAGTGCCCGGGTAGCGCCAGCGCATGCGTTGAATCTGCACCCGCCACAATGCACAACCGAGCCAGACGATCGCTACCCAGAATGGCAAACGGGGCAGGTGCGGCACCAGCACGACTATTTGCGCGGTCAGTAACCAGGCAAGACTGTTACGCGGAATCAGGGCGGCAACACTCACGCTGACACTCCATACAAGGCAAGGGCTTTGAGGCAGGCATCCCGATGGCGCTCACCCTGCGCCGGGCCCAGTCGAATAGCGGGCATGGCCAGACCATAAGGCTCATGACGCTGTTCGAGCTGCAGTATCCAGCCAGTCAGATAGCTCAATTGCTGCTCCAGATCGGCGCCTGGTGCCTGATCCAGGTTCAGCCACCAGGTCGTCTGGCTCGGTTCGGCAAATACCTTGCTGTGCAGCCCCTGGCCCCGCGACCAGGCACGCCAGTCCAAACGCCGCCTGGAATCACCAGGTTGATAGTGTCGCAACCCCTGGAAATCATCCACCCCTTCATTCAAACCCGGCTCACCTTCGTCATCCTGTCCATGCCCGGGCTGACGCGGCAGGTCGGCCTGCAGCGGCTTCGGGTAGACCAGCACCTGCCAGCGCAAGTCAATCAGGCTCCAGGCAACAAACCAGCCCAATGGATACCGGGTTTCAATGCGCAAGCGACCGGGACTGAACCAGCCACGCTGATGTGCGGGATGATACAGGGTGAGCTGGGCTTCATCCTTCTTGCCTACATCTGCTCTCTGTGGCTGCGTGTCCGGCCAGGCAAGGACCAACGACTGTTGTAGGCGTCGCGGAGCCGCCAACGTAAGACTGAGGGGAACATTTTCCCCGGCAAATACCGGAGCACCTCCGGTAGCGCGCAATTGCAACCCGGCCAGATTACGGTAGGTATGATGCAGCCCGACCCAGAACAGGCTACCCAGAAGAAAAGTGACGCCATACACCAGGCTGTTCTGATAATTGATCGCGCCAATCAACATGATGGCCAGCAACAGCAACAAGCCCAGACCGGCCCGGCTGGGAAGAATGAAAATTCGCCGGTGATTCAGCGTGACCTCCCGCGCGGCCGGTATGCGGCGCTTCAACCAGCGCTGAAACCAGGCACGGAACCACGCCATCAGATGGCCTCCACCTCATTCAGCAACCATTGCGCCAAACCACCACCACCATGCCCCGCTGGATCTTCGCTGGCACGAAGCCGGTGACTGACTACCGAAGGCAACACGGCCTGGACATCCTCGGGGATGACATAATCACGGTGCTCAAGCATGGCCCAGGCGCGGGCAGCCGCCAGCAAACCCAGACTGGCGCGGGGCGATAGCCCCCAGGCACAAACCTGACTTTCACGGGTACGATTGACCAGGCGCAGGATGTAGTCAACGATGGCTTCACTCGCGGTAATCTCGGGGACTGCCGCTTGCAGGGCAAGCAATTTGTCACGCTGCAATACTGGCTCGACTCGCTCCAGCCGCACCTGACGCCCGGCACCCATCAACAGGGATTTCTCCGCCGCTGACGAGGGATAGCCCAGCGACAAGCGCATCAGAAAACGGTCCAGTTGTGATTCCGGCAAGGGAAAGGTCCCGCCCTGTGATACCGGGTTTTGCGTAGCAATGACGAAGAACGGATCCGGCAACGGGCGAGTGGCGCCATCAACGGTTACCTGGCCTTCCTCCATGGCTTCGAGCAAGGCACTCTGACTTTTCGGCGTGGCCCGATTGATTTCATCAGCCAACACCAGTTCGGCAAACACCGGGCCGGGATGAAACACGAATTGGGCCGTATTGCGATCGAATACCGAGGTTCCGAGAATGTCACCGGGTAACAGATCACTGGTGAACTGAATGCGCTGGTAACTCAAACCCATGACCTTGGCCAGTGCCTGCGACAGCGTGGTCTTGCCCATCCCCGGAAGATCTTCAATCAGCAAATGACCGCGGGCCAGAATACAGGCGACCGCCAGACGCGTTGCGTGCTGCTTGCCCAGTAGTACCCGATCGATTTCGGCCATAGCCTGGGTCAACGTATCCTTCATGTAGCTTCCTTATCCATCCAACTTCTCAGTCAAAGCGACTGCAGTGCTACTGATGTTAGGGCCTGTGACGCAGAATGCAAAGCAACGGGCAATGGCTTGTAACAGCTTGTTGTTCAGGCGAAAGCCGGATTGAATGAAAGACAGTCAATAACGACCGGGAATGGAGGGGGTGACGAACACCGGGGCACCTGATGGCGCCCCGGTTTTCAGAACAAGGTCAGTCGCTCAGCCGCACTTGCTTTCGCCACAGTTCAGGCAGGTCATGCAACCATCCATCTGCACCGCGGCCTTGGTATGACACTTGCCACACATCTGCGCTCCGGGCGGGTAGCTTTCAGTGGCATCATCACAGCTGGCATCGGTCTGGGCCTGCGGTTTCAGGCTCATGAATTCAGCGCGTTTCTGTTCCAGATAAGCGGCCTGATGCTCATCCATCTCATCGGCAATCATGCCGATTTTTTTCAAATGCTGGTCAATGACATCACCGATCTCGGCTACCAGAGAAGGCATCCAGCGGCCACCACGCTTCATGTAACCGCCCTTCGGATCGAACACACTGCGCAGTTCTTCAACCAGGAAAGTACAGTCCCCACCCTTGCGGAACACCGCAGAGATAATCAGCGTCAGAGCCGAGATCCACTGGTAATGCTCCATGTTCTTCGAGTTGATAAAAATCTCGAACGGGCGCCGGCTCTCATGATCACTGCCCGGATTGAGCACCACATCGTTGATGGTGACATAGAGTGCGTGCTCGGAGACCGGGGTCTTGATCTTGTAGGTGCTGCCCTCAAGTTGTTGCGGGCGCTTGAGTTTTTCGTGCATTTCCTCGATATCGGGAAGTGCTGCCGCGGCGGCCAGTTCTTTGGCCTCTGCGTCGGCTTTGACTACGGCGTAGTCGACAATCTTGCTGTTGATTTTCAATGCCATCTTGGTGTCCTCGCCCTGCCATGGCAGGGCTTGCTGATCAGGTTCAGAATTTACCGTAGTAACCTTCTTTCAGAGCGTCGTAGAGGTTGGCTGCCGAGTGCAGCTCGCCATCGTACTCGATCTCTTCGTTGCCATTGACCTCGATCATGCTGCCGTCTTCCAGCTTGAAGCGGTACGTGGTATTGGTCAGATCTTCTTCCTTGACCAATACACCCTGGAAGGCTTCCGGATTGAAACGGAAAGTGGTGCAGCCCTTGAGCCCCTGGCGATAGGCGTAACGGTAAATATCCTTGAAATCCTCGTAGGGATAATCGGTCGGCACGTTGGCGGTTTTCGAGATCGAGGAATCGATCCACTTTTGTGCCGCAGCCTGTACATCCACGTGCTGGATCGGGCTGACATCATCCGCAGCGATGAAATAATCGGGCAGGTTGCGAGTGGCCGCATCCATGCTCGGCAGCGCCTCCGGGTCGATGAAGTGACGGTAAGCCAGGAGTTCAAAGCTGAATACATCAACCTTTTCCTTTGACTTCTTGCCGGCGCGAATCACGTTGCGGAAGTAGTGATGGGCGAAGCTCGGCTCGATGCCGTTGGACGCATTATTGGCCAGCGACAGGGAGATGGTCCCGGTCGGTGCGATCGAGCTGTGATGGGTAAAGCGTGAGCCCTTCTCGGCCAATGCCTCGACCAGCGCCGGATCTTCACCGGCTACCTGCTGCATATAACGGCTGTATTTGGCCCACAGTACCTTGCCGGCAACCTCGTCACCGACCTTGAAACCGTCTTTGACCATATCCGGACGCTTGGCCAACATGGCTTCAGTCACGGTAAAGCTTTCATCCATGATGGGCGCGGCGCCCTTCTCTTCGGCCAGCTGAAGGCCTGTGCGCCAGCCCTGCAGGGCCATTTCCCTGGAGACTTCCTCGGTAAACTCGAGGGATTTCTCGTCGCCGTACTTCATGCACAACATGGTCATGGTCGAGCCCAGGCCAAGGAAGCCCATGCCGTGACGACGCTTGCGAAAGATCTCGTTACGCTGCTGTTCCAGCGGCAGACCATTGATTTCCACGACGTTGTCCAGCATGCGGGTAAAGACGTCCACCACACGGCGGTATTCATCCCAGTCGAACCAGGCCTTGTCAGTGAAGGGTTCACGCACGAACAGGGTCAGGTTGATCGAACCCAGCAGGCAAGCGCCATAGGGCGGCAGCGGCTGCTCACCACAGGGGTTGGTCGCACGAATTTCTTCACAGAACCAGTTGTTGTTCATCTGGTTGACGCGATCAATCAGAATAAAACCCGGCTCGGCGAAGTCATAGGTGCTGGTCATGATCATGTCCCAGATGCGCTGAGCTTTCAGCGTGCGGAACACCCGGCAGGCAACCAGGCCGTCTTCACGGGTAAGGTAGCGCTGGCTGTTGGGCCACTCGCGCCAGATCACCTGTTCTTCATCATTCAGATCAACGCCGTCTGCTTCGGCCTCTTCTGCGGTCAGCGGGAAAGCCAGTTTCCAGTCGGCGTCGGCTTCAACGGCTTCCATGAAATCCTGGGTGATCAGCAGCGACAGATTGAACTGACGCAGACGACCGTCTTCGCGCTTGGCCTTGATGAAGTCCATGACATCCGGGTGGCCGACATCGAAGGTCGCCATCTGTGCGCCACGACGCCCACCGGCCGAGGACACGGTGAAACACATCTTGTCGTAGATATCCATAAACGACAGCGGGCCGGAGGTATAGGCGCCAGCGCCCGAGACGTAAGCCCCTCTGGGACGCAGGGTCGAGAATTCGTAACCGATACCGCAGCCGGCCTTGAGTGTCAGCCCGGCCTCATGCAGCTTGGCCAGAATGTCATCCATCGAATCGCCAACAGTCGCCGAAACGGTGCAGTTGATGGTCGAGGTGGCGGGCTTGTGCTCCAGCGCACCGGCATTCGACGTAATCCGGCCGGCAGGGATGGCGCCATGACGCAAGGCCCACAGGAACTGTTCGTACCAGTGCTCGCGGGCATCCGGTGCTTCCACGTCGGCCAGAGCGCGGGCAACCCGTTGATAGGTTTCGTCAGCGTTCTTGTCGATCGGCGTGCCGTCCTTGGTTTTGAGTCGGTACTTGGTATCCCAGATGTCCTCGGAGGCGGGCTGCAGGGGAATACTGTTGACCACTTTGCGCAGGCTTTGCACCTTGGCTGTCTGACTCATTGTTTTCTCCCTTGTTGGCGTCTTCATGGTGCCTGTGAAGCACCATGACAGGGCATATCCCTTTTGGTGCGTCGGCCGGCAAAAACACTATCTGTTGTGTGATTTTGCAAATCCTAGACCTAGATATGGTAAATATCAACAACCAATAGCAAGCTTTTTTTGTTGCATGAGGGTTGACGAATGAAGAGGCCTTGCAGGGCGTGACTCTCACCGGATACGGGACCAGATTCAGTCCGTCGGATCAATGTACCGAACAATGTCGGGCTATCGACGTTGCATCAAACAGCCAGCGGAAACAGACGATGAAAATTATCAGTGGTTGACTGCTGCAGTTGCTCCAGAGATTCACCACGTAGCTCGGCGAGGAAGCTGGCGACCTCATGCACGAACTGAGGCTCATTGGGCTTGCCGCGATGCGGTACCGGAGCCAGATAAGGCGAATCGGTTTCAACCAGCAGGCGGTCAGCAGGAACCTGCCTGGCCACGTCACGCAGATCGCTGGCATTGCGGAAGGTGACAATGCCCGAGAGCGAAATGTAATAGCCCAGATCCAGTGCCTGCCGGGCCATGTTCCAGTCTTCGGTAAAGCAGTGCAGAACGCCCGTGTTTGCGAGGTCCGCTTCTCGCAGCAGGCGCAGAGTATCTTCCCTGGCACTACGGGTATGAATAATCACCGGTTTACCGCTTTGCCTGGCGGCCTGCAAATGGGTAGCAAATGACGCTTGCTGGGCCTCGGCGTGCTCCGGATGGTAATGGTAATCCAGCCCTGTTTCACCTATGGCGACCACGCGGGGATGGTCGATCGCCTGCAACAACCAGTCGAGGCTGGCCTGCCCATTGGCGGCCAAATCCAGCGGATGAACCCCTACACTGCAATAGACATCGGCATACTGCTCCGCCAGCCCCTTGACCACCGGGGCATTGGCGGCATCCACACCGATACAGAGAAACTTGCCGATGCCTCGCGCACGGGCAGCATCCAGTGCGCTGTCGAGGGAGCCCTGATGGGCGGTCAGATCGAGACGATCCAGGTGGCAATGGGAGTCAATCAACATAAATAATTCTCAGCAGCTGGCGCTGGTTTCTGGCAACAAGCGGGTCGAAGCTTGTGGTATAACAAAGGACAGAGGCCGGGCGGCGTGACAATGACACGGTGTTCAGGCCTGGTTTTGCTTGCAGCTTGCAGCTGCTCACCTGCAGCTACATGGTATGCGTAGGACGGTCCGATTTAAGCGCACCGGCCAGGTAGGTCTCAATCTTGCTGCGCGCAGTATTGTCCTGGTCACTGAACTGAACACCAATCCCGGCAGCCCGGTTGCCCTGGGCACCACGCGGGGTAATCCAGATCACCTTGCCGGCAACGGGGATTTTTTCCGGCTCATCCATCAGGTTGAGCAGCATAAAGACTTCATCACCCGGGCGGTAATGCTTGTTGGTCGGAATAAACAGCCCACCATGCTTTACAAAGGGCATGTAGGCGGCATAGAGAACCGACTTGTCCTTGATGGTCAGCGACAGGATGCCATTACGCGGACCTGGAGCAGCTGGGTTGTTCATCGTCGATGTTCCCGCTTCGAATGAATGATTACTCTAAGACAATACACTAAATCCTTGTAATGCCTAGGTCTAGACTAACGCCTTTGTACCAGTTGTTTCCACTGCAATAACAAGCTTTCCAGCAATAACACCCGATTCAGGTTGGCCTTGCCCAACAGCATGCCGCGATGGGCCAGCAACCAGTCCTGCCATTCCTGCAAGGCGAGCATATCCACTCTGTCGGCCATATAGCCGAGGACTTTATCCATATCGGCATTGGTGCACAGCTGACCGACACCCTGACGGTATTTCAGCAGGTCCAGCGTCCAGTCACAAAACCAGTCCAGCAGCAAGATCAGGGGCACGGCTTTCCAGCGTTCAGCCAGGGATGATGCCCCTTGCTCACCTTTAAGCAGTTGTTTGATCCCGGCGACAACCTCGGCCCGCCAGCTCAAGGCACCCTGAGCATCCAGCTCCAGTGCGCGCAAGGGAGCACCGGCAGACATGACAAGCAACTGTTCCGCAGCCTCCTGACCCAGTTCAGGCTGCGCTTGCTGCAGCCAGGCCAGCGCAGTAGCCGCATCCGGTAGCGGCAGGCTGACCTGCTGACAGCGGCTACGGATAGTCGGCAGCAACTGGCTTGGCTGATCACTGATCAGCAGCAAATAGGTATCTGCGGTCGGCTCCTCCAGCGATTTCAGCAAGGCGTTGGCGGCATTGTGGTTCATCGCTTCGGCCGGATGCAGAACAATGATCTTGCGCCCGCCCTGCTGGGCAGTCTGCGCCATGAAGTCCACCAGCTGACGCACCGCATCCACCTTGATCATCTTGCCGGTTTCTTCGGGTTCCAGCAGTAGCCAATCCGGGTGAGTGCCCGCCTGGGCCAGCAGGCAATTACGACACTGTCCGCAGGCTGGGCCGGGTACCGGCTGACTGCACAGCAGGCTGGCAGCCAGCGCATTGGCGTATTGCCGCTTGCCGATACCCGCCGGGCCGGAAAACAACCAGGCATGTGGCTGTTGCTGGCGACTGACCCGCTGCTGCCAGTCAGCCAGATGCCAGGGACAGGGCTGCGCGGCATCAGTCATGCCAACGCTCCAGAATCTCTTCGACCACGGCGTGCAACTGTTGCTGAACTGCGGACAGCTGGACGCTGGCATCAATGACGCGGTAGCGCTCCGGAAAGGCGGCGGCGCGTTCCAGGTAAGTGCTGCGCACTGCCTGGAAGAAGTCCACATGCTCCTGCTCGAAGCGGTCCAGGGCGCTGCGAGCCCGGGCACGCGCCATACCGACTTCCACCGGCAGATCAAAAATCAGCGTCAGATCAGGCCGCAGGCTACCCTGCACCCAGTCCTCCAGTACCGCAATGCGCGCCGGATCAATCCCCCTGCCACCACCCTGGTAGGCATAGGTGGCATCGGTAAAACGGTCACTGATGACCACCTTGCCGGCTGCCAGTTGCGGGCGAATCAAGCTGTTGAGGTGTTGCGCACGGGCGGCGAATACCAGCAACAACTCGGCATCGTCGTCCATGCGCTCACTGTGCTGACTGAGCAACACCGAGCGAATTTCTTCTGCGACCGGCGTACCGCCCGGCTCACGCGTCAGCAAGGGTTCGCAACCCGCTGCTCGCAAATGCTCTGCCAGGTAGTGCAGATTGGTGGACTTGCCTGCGCCTTCCGGTCCTTCCAGAGTTATGAACAAACCACTCATGGCTGGCTTTCCTCTGCCGGGGGATTAGGCGCCGGACTCGAGCGATAGTTGTCCGCCCGGTTCTCTATCTGATAATTGCGTACCGCGCGGTTATGTTCGCGCAGATTGTCGGAAAATTTGTGCGTGCCATCGCCGCGGGCAACAAAGTACAGGCTGCTGCCCGGCTCGGGATTCACTGCAGCCAGCAAGGCCTCACGACCCGGCATGGCAATCGGAGTGGGCGGTAGTCCATCAATGGTATAGGTGTTCCATGGCGTTGGTTCACGCAGATGACGGCGCAGAATGCGCCCTTCATAGGCATCGCCCATGCCATAGATCACCGTCGGATCGGTCTGAAGTCGCATACCAATGCGCAGACGCCGGGTAAACACCCCGGCAATTTCGCCGCGCTCATGGGGCGCACCGGTTTCCCGCTCAATGATCGAGGCAAGAATCAAGGCTTCGTAGGGGGTCTCGATGGGCAGGTCGTCCGCGCGCTGCGCCCATACCTCTTCCAGAGTGGTTGCCATGCGCTCATAAGCCCGTAGCAGTATGTCGCGATCACTGGTACTGCGGGTGTACTGATAGGTATCCGGAAAGAAGCGCCCTTCCGGGTGTTCACCGGCCAGGCCCAGTTCGGCCATGACCTCTTCCGCAGTCAGTTCCAGCGACAGGGTTTGCTGCAAGCGTTCAGCGGTTGCCAACACCTGGCGGAACTGCTGAAAGGTCCGACCCTCAACCAGGGTGACCTGACGGCGGACGACATCACCCCGCTGCAGCATGCCGAGCAGTTGCTGCGCGGTTATTCCGGCCGGCACCTCGTATTCACCCACCTGCAGCACTGCTTCCGGCGTCTGAAACTGCCAGTATCGTCGCAACCATTCGGCCCGCTGCAACCAGCCATCGCGCTCCAGTGAAGCCAGCAGACGCCCGGGAGAGGTTCCGGGCTCAACCTCAAGGGTCCGCGGTTCAGTGATAGCCAGGGGTTGCGCAAGCGTCTGCTGCAAGGTGAAGTACCCCCAGGTCAGCACGCTGCCAGTGGCAACGACAAGAAAAATCAGTAGCAAAGCGGTATATTTAACGAAAGCTTTCACAGCAGAACCTGTTGCGCCAGGGCTTGCGCCTGACGAGTGTGAGGGCCGATAGACCACTGTTGACTGCCCAGCCCGATAACCGGCCAGACACCGAAAACGCTATTGCAGCAGAAGACCTCACTGCTGGCCAGCAATTCAGCCTGAGTCACCGGCCGCACGCCAACCGGCTGCCCCACTGCGTCCAGTTGCGTGCACAGGTAATCACGCATGACACCTTGTACACCACACTGATCCAGCGCCGGCGTCAACCACCCTCCCTGGTAGCGCAGAAAAAGATTACTCACGGTGCACTCTACGGGCGCGCCCTGCTGGTCACAGACCAGACCTTCGGCATAGGCAGGATCATCCCACTCCGCCCGTGCCAGCACCTGCTCAAGTCGATTGAGGTGTTTGATTCCGGCCAGCAAGGGCTGCTGGCCCAGACGAGTGGCACAGGGATACAAACAAACCCCCTGCTCGGCATGGGCGGGCGGATAGGCCGGCAAGGCAGCCACCTGGACAATACGCCGGGGGCGCTGGGGCTTTGGCAAGGCATAGCCTCGCTGGCCGTCACCGCGAGTGAGGATCAGCTTCAGAATACCGCCACCCAGCTGCAGCGCGAGCTGCGACAGCTCTTGCGCCAACAGCCGGGTATCACAGGCAATGTGCAAACGGTCTGCCCCGCGACTCAGTCGCGCCAGATGCTGTTCCAGCAAGGGGATGCGACCCTGTGCTACCCGCAGCGTCTCAAACAGCCCGTCCCCATAGGCCAGCCCGCGGTCACGCACATTGAGCTCCGTGCACGGTTGGCCATCAATCAAGGTGAAACCCGGGCTGAGCTCGACCATGGTGCTCCTCAGAGGCGGCGGAAAACCAGACTGCCGTTGGTACCACCAAAACCGAAGGAATTCGACACGACGACCTCGAGCTTGCGCTGTTGAGCCTCGTGAGCCACGTAATTGAGGTCGCAGCCATCATCCGGATCATCCAGGTTGATAGTCGGTGGCGCAACCTGGTCACGCAGTGCAAGCACACTGAAAATGGCTTCCACGGCGCCGGCGGCACCCAGCAAATGGCCAACCATGGATTTGGTCGAACTGATTGCCAGGTCGCCGGCATGCGCACCAAATACGGTTTTCACTGCCTGCGTTTCGGCAATATCACCTGCTGACGTCGAGGTTCCGTGGGCATTGATATACCCCACTGAATCCGGGTTTACCCCGGCATCCTTGAGGGCATTGGCCATACACTTGGCTCCGCCACGACCATCTTCCGGAGGGGCCGTCATATGGAAAGCATCGCCACTCATGCCGAAACCGATCACTTCAGCGTAGATATTGGCGCCCCGCGCCTTGGCCTGCTCGTACTCTTCCAGCACCAGGGCACCGGAGCCGTCGGACAGTACAAACCCGTCGCGACCACGGTCCCAGGGGCGGCTGGCACCCTGTGGATCATCATTGCGCGTTGAGAGTGCCCGTGCAGCACTGAAGCCACCCAGCCCCAACCCGGTCGTAGCCATCTCCGAGCCACCGGCGACCATGACGTCGGCCTCACCATAGGCAATGTTGCGCGCCGCCATACCAATACTGTGCGTACCTGTGGTGCAGGCCGTGGTAATTGCATAGTTGGGGCCTTGCAGGCCATATTTGATCGACAGGTAGCCGGCAACCATATTGATGATCGAGCCTGGCACAAAGAAAGGGGAGATTCGTCGCGGGCCGCTGTTCAGCAGCACCTCAACGTTTTTCTCGATATTGGTCAGCCCGCCAATGCCGGACCCCATGGCAACCCCGATGCGATCGCGGTTGGCATCGGTTATATCGAGCCCGGAGTCAGTCAAGGCCTGCACGCACGCGGCAATACCGTATTGAATGAACAGATCCAGCTTGCGCGCTTCTTTCGGCTCCATATAGGGCGTAAGGTCAAAATCGCGTACCGACCCCCCGAAACGGGTACCAAACGCGCTGACATCCATATGCTCGATGGTGGCGATGCCGCTTTTGCCGGCCACCACACCCTGCCAAGTCTGCTCCACGGTGTTGCCCAGAGGGGTCAACATACCCAAACCGGTTACCACGACGCGTCTACGCGACACAGCGCACTCCTTATTATCTGCTCTGAACCTGGGCCCCGCTGGCGGCTGACTGTTAATGCCCATCGCCACAGAGCGGGTGCCGAAATTCGGCTTATTGTCCGGATAAACAGGACGGACGGCAACCTTCTCTTGCCCCGGCGGGCTTAACCGACAGCCCGGCAATAAAAAAGCCGCAGCCCCGTATGGGTACTGCGGCTTTTGCAACCTTTCAGTTGACTGCGTGATTACTTCTGGTGAGCGTTCACGTAGTCGATTGCTTCCTGAACGGTGGTGATCTTCTCGGCATCTTCATCCGGAATTTCGGTCTCGAATTCTTCTTCGAGCGCCATGACCAGCTCCACGGTGTCCAGGGAGTCAGCGCCAAGATCTTCAACAAAAGAAGCACTGTTGGTTACTTCTTCCTCTTTGACGCCGAGTTGTTCGGCTACGATTTTCTTGACGCGTTCTTCGATGGTGCTCATACCTTGTTCTCACTCCTGTTTGCAGTGCCGAGATACCGGACTGCACGTAGTTTATAGAAACAATTTGCGACTTTTCAAGCGCGAATCACTTCTACCTGCAAATGGTCAAAGAAAGTCCGCTTCGACCCGGTTGATTCTTGCCAGACGCAAAGCATGCCACGACAGTGGCTGCGTGACCAGCCATTCAGCTCATAAACATGCCACCATTGACCGGAATTGTCGCCCCGGTGATGTAAGCGGCACGCTCATCAGCGATAAAAGCGACAGTCGCGGCAATTTCTTCAGCAGCACCCAAACGACCGAGCGGGATCTGCTCAAGCATGGCCGAGCGCTGATTGTCGTTCAGTTCACGCGTCATATCGGTATCAATAAAACCGGGGGCCACCGCATTCACGGTAATAGCGCGCGAGCCCACTTCCCGCGCCAGGGCACGGGTAAACCCCTCAAGCCCGGCCTTGGCCGCAGCATAATTTGCCTGACCGGCATTGCCCATGCCGCCGACCACCGAGCTGATATTAATGATACGGCCCCAGCGCGCTTTGCTCATGCCACGCAATACGGCTTTTGACAGACGGTAGACCGAGGTCAGGTTGGTGTTGATGATATCGTCCCACTCCTCGTCCTTCATGCGCATCAGCAGATTGTCACGGGTGATACCGGCATTGTTGACCAGAATTGCCGGTGCGCCGAAATCCTTGTTGATGGTTTCCAGTACGCTGGCAATGGATTCGGCATCGCAGACATTCAACTTCAGCCCGGTGCCCTTGTAACCGGCTGCACTCAACGTCTCACCAATGGCTGCCGCCCCCTGATCACTGGTAGCCGTCCCGATCACGGTAGCGCCCTGAGCCGCCAGCGCATGGGCAATCGCCTGACCGATACCCCGGCTGGCGCCGGTAACCAGCGCTACTTTTCCTTGCAAACTCATATCAAACTCCTTGTTCAAGTGCAGCCAGCGCAGCGGCAAGACCGTCAACGCTGTCAATATTGTGCGTGCCAATACCCTTGGCACAGCGCTTGTTCAGACCGCTGAGCACCTTGCCCGGGCCACATTCAACCAAGTCACAGACGCCCTGCTCGGCCATCCAGGCCACAGACTCTACCCAGCGTACCGGGCTGTACAACTGCTCAACCAGTTGCTCGCGCAGGCTATCGAGATTTTCTGCCGGAGCAGCGCTGACATTCTGCACCAGAGTCATCCCGGGTTGCTGCCATTGCAGCGCAGCCAGGTCCTTCGCCAGCTCTTCGGCGGCGGGACGCATCAGGGCGCAGTGAGAAGGCACACTGACCGGCAGAGGCATCGCACGCTTGGCCCCTGCAGACTTGCAGGCCTCCACCGCACGCTGCACTGCAGACGCCTGACCGGCTATCACTACCTGCCCCGGCGCATTGAAGTTGACCGCACTGACCACCTCGCCATTCGCAACCTGAGCGCAAATATCGATGATCTGCTGGTCTTCCAGGCCCAGAATGGCCGCCATTCCGCCCTGCCCTTCGGGTACCGACTGCTGCATCAACTGTCCACGCCGCTCAACCAGCCGAACAGCATCGGCAAAGCTGATGACCTCGGCAGCCACCAGCGCCGAGTACTCACCCAGACTGTGACCCGCAACAAAAGCCGGGCGCACACCTGTTTGTGCGCACCAAAGGCGCCACAATGCCACTGAAGCAGTGAGAATGGCAGGCTGGGTGCGATCGGTACGATTCAGATCGGCTTCCGGGCCCTGCTGGCAAAGTTGCCACAAGTCATAACCGAGCACTTCGGACGCTTCGGCAAAGGTCTCTTTGACCACTGCGTGCCCTTCCGCCTGGGCGGCCAACATGCCAACCGCCTGGGAGCCCTGACCCGGGAAAACGAAAGCAAGGGATTGCTTCATGCCACTGTCCTCGTTGTTGTAAAATCCTGGGCAATCTGAGTGCCCGTTGCGTTGTTGGAAGCCCCGCACGCAGGCGGGGTCACAGTCCGGAACCAGCCAGCCGTTCGGCAATGCGCTGCGGCAAACCGGCCTGACTGATCAAACAGGCGCGCTCAATTGCCGCCGCAAAGGCCCGTTCAGTGGCTGCGCCGTGACTTTTTACTACCACTCCACGCAAGCCCAGCAGGCTGGCGCCGTTGTGCAAGGCCGGGTCGTGGCGTTCACGTACCGGCGCGATTACTCGCCGCAACAAGGGGGCCAACCACCGCATCAACGGCTGCTGATCCAGGGACCGACGCATCTCTTCCTGCAGGTAGTCCGCCAGGCCTTCGCTGGCCTTGAGCACCACATTGCCGACAAAGCCATCACATACCACCACATCCGCCTGGTCGCGAAACAGACCATCGCCTTCTACCGAGCCAACGTAGTTCAGTTGCGGGCAATTGTGCAGCCGTTCGGCTACTTCACGGACACGCTGACTACCCTTGTGCAACTCGGTACCAATATTCAGCAGACCGACGCGCGGCGCCGGCATTCCCGCCAACTCGCTGACCGCAACCGACCCCATGATGGCAAAAGTAAACAGCTGATCCGCAGTACAATCGACATTCGCCCCCAGATCCAACAAATAACAGGCCTTGCCGGCCACGGGCAGAGCAGCCATGAAGGCTGGCCGGTCAACACCGGGCAAGGTACCGAGAATCGAGCGCGACAGCACCATCAGCGCGCCGGTATTACCCGCGCTGAGGCAGCCGGCAGCCTGACCATCACGCACCAGTTCAAGCGCAACGCGCATAGACGCATCGGTCTTGCGGCGCAGAACACTGGCAGGCGGATCATCAGCGAGAATGACTTCAGAGGTATAACGGAAGCTGACCCGTTCAGCGGGTAGCGGGCAAGCAGCCAGGGCGGACTGCAAAGCAGGCTCGGCACCAACCAGAATAACGTCGAGTTGAGGCAGGCGCGACAAACTGCGGGCAATAGCGGGGACAATGCAGCGGGGACCGAAGTCCCCACCCATTACATCAATCGCGAGTCGGACTGACGGGGACAAGACTTATTCGTCGTTGTCCTTGTTGACGACCTGGCGACCACGATAAAAACCGTCCGGAGACACGTGGTGACGCAGGTGGGTTTCACCGGTAGAGTTATCCACCGACAGGGCCGGTGAGGTCAATGCATCGTGCGAACGACGCATGCCACGTGCGGAACGGGACTTTTTGTTCTGCTGTACAGCCATGACGTTTAAGCTCCTGAGCTTTAGGTATCGCGTTTCAACTTGGCCAGCACACTGAAGGGGTTGGGGCGCTCGGCCTCCTCCTCTTCAGGGCCCTCATCCGGCGTAAAGCCGTCAGGGTGCTGACATTTTTCCAAAGGATGCATGGGTACTGCCGGCAATGCCAGCAGCAGCTCTTCTTCAATCAGCGACAGAAGATTGAGCTTTTCATCATCCACAATGACCGGTTCATAATGACGTGGCAGTTGTCTGGCTGCCTCGTCACTGACCACAAACCCGACCTCGCAGCGGCTATCCAGTGGCAGGGTTACACCCTCCAGGCACCGCTGACAGGTCATTTCCACTTGTGCCTGATAATGCCCGTGCAAAGTGGCCAGCCCCTGTTCATCACGTGCAAAGTTCAACACAACGTTGACCTCATCAGCAACCGCATTGACTGCAGCCAGAAGACGGGGCAAACGATCGGCGCTGATTGCCCCTTGCAGGGTGACGCCGCGATCCGCTAGCCGACGCGGATCAATGAATTCGGGTATGGGTCCAGACATAAGCGCGCAATTCTAGGGAGCAGCGCGCCTGCTGTCAAAGCTATTTGGCGCCAAAGGTCGGATTTTTCACGCTAAACTGCCGCACCACGGCAAAAAACGGAGATACCTGCATGCCCGCCCTGCTTCTGGCTTCGAGCTCACCCTATCGGCGCCAACTGCTGGCTCGCCTCGGTCTTGACTTTGACTGCGCCAGTCCGGATATCGACGAAAGCCCGCTGCCCGACGAAAATGCCGCAGCGCTCTGCCTGCGTCTGGCCGAAAACAAGGCTCGCGCACTGGCCCCTGCCTACCCCGAGCATCTGATTATCGGCTCCGACCAGGTCCTGCTGCTGGACGGCGAAGCTGTCAGCAAACCTGACAACCACGCTGCAGCGGTTGCCCAACTGCAGCGCTGCAGTGGCCAGCGGATCCGCTTTTCCACCGCTCTGTGCCTGCTCAACAGTCGCACCGGCAAGATGCAAACGGCAATAGAGCCTTTTGATGTCGTCTTTCGCACGCTGGACGATGCCACAATCGAACGCTACCTTCAGGCCGAGAAGCCCTACGATTGCGCCGGCAGCTTCAAATCCGAAGGCCTTGGTATCAGTCTGTTTGAGGCACTGCATGGCAATGATCCCAATAGCCTGATCGGCTTGCCGCTGATCAGGCTCTGTACCATGTTGCGCAATGAAGGGGTGCAGCTACCCTGACAACATCAAGGGGCGCTGATAGGGGTGCTGAAAACACAGATGCGGCAGGAAGTCTTGCAGCAGCACCTTAATCCAGCGGCTGAAAACCTTCCAGCGAGCAATCAGGGCTATCCAGGCTGGTGAGATCCTCGACCTTCGCTGCCAGCCGCAAAACAGACCCGGGTTGACCGACCCGCGGCAAGAACGCATGCGGCATGCCAGCCGGCAGCAGCAGCAAATCACCAGGGGCACAATCCAGGTAATAGAGCTCACCGGCAGTAAACAGACAAAAACTGCCCCCGCCCTTGAGCAACCAGCGTGCAGTGGGCTGAGCATGGCGATGCACCGTCTGCGCCTGAGCATCGACCTGCTCGGCATAGGCCGGTGGCGCGGTGTGATGAAAGACTTCTGCATAATCGAATACAGCCAGATCATGCTGCTCGACCAACAGGGCGAGGAAGGCCTCTGGCGCTTCAAATTCAGCCACCGGCGGGGCTGCCAGTGAGCGCAGACCGACCGTGAGGCCCGTGAGGTGCCGTTGAATATCTTCGTCGTGGGTCAACACCTTGTCAGGAAACATCAGACGGTCACGGGGATAGATGGCTAACAGGGGCATGCGCTACTCACAAACAGGATTTCCTCCAGTATAGGGACCCGTCCCGGCAACCGAAACCCTGCCTAGCCAATGGTCGCAGATGCCGGCAGCCGGCGCAGCAACAGTATGGCGGCGACAACCACCGCCACACTGGCTATGGCAAAGGTCCAGGCCGGGCCCAGACTATGCCAGCTGTAACCGGCATAGAGTGCGCCACAGGCACCACCCACCCCCGACAAACTGGCATACAACGCCTGTCCCTGCCCCTGAGAAGCCGAGGAAAAGTGTCGCTGGACAAAATGAATTGCCGCAACATGGAAGCTGCCGAAGGTCGCCGCATGCAACAACTGAGCAAAGAGCAATACACCAAGCTGGTCTGCCTGGGTGCCAATCAATACCCAGCGCACGGCCGCCAGCAACAAGCTGCCAATCAGCAATTGCCGCAAGCTGAGCCACGCCAGCACCCGCACCATCAGCATGAACAGAACGATTTCCGCCACAACCCCCAGCGCCCAGAGCAACCCGATCATGCTGCGGCTGTAGCCCAGGGTTTCCAGATGGACGCTGAGAAACGTGTAATAAGGACCATGGGACAACTGCATCAGCGCCACGGCGACAAAAAAGGCAACGACGCCAGGCTGGCGCAATTGGCGCAAGAAAGCGCGCAGGTTACCGCGCACCCGTGCTCCGGACATGACCGTCGGACGTGGTACCCAGAAACTGCACACACTGATCAATACCATGATGACCATCATGGCTGCCGGGTACAGCCCGAGGCCGTGAACATCCATCAGCCCGCCAAGACCAATCACGGTGGCGATAAAGCCGATGGAACCCCACAGGCGAATCTGCGCATAGCGTGCAGAGCGATCGCCCAGATGCTCCAGGGTAATGGCCTCGAATTGCGGCAGGATGGCGTGCCAGAAAAAACTGTGACTGGCCATCACCCAGACCAGCCAGAGATAGTCCTGGCGCCAGAAAATAGCGCTGAACATGATGGCAGTGAGCAATGCTCCGGCGCGCACAATCAGCAAGCGATTGCCACTGCGGTCGCCCAGCCATCCCCACAGGCTGGGCGCCAGGCAGCGCATCAACATGGGGATGGCGATCAGCTCGCCAATGCGTGCCGGCGAATACCCCAGATGGGCAAAATACAAAGCAAGAAACGGCGCTACGCCGCCCAGCAGAGCAAAATAGGCAAAATAGAAACCGGACAGGCGCCAATAGGGCATCAGATCACAACCGGGCTTTAACGCCCGGTACAACCGTCACAACTGACCCAGAACCGGCGTTGTCACCCGCACATCGGCATTCTGCGCCCGATGACGCATAAGGTGATCAACCAGTACCAGGGCCATCATGGCTTCGGCAATCGGTGTGGCGCGAATGCCGACACAGGGGTCATGGCGACCTTTGGTGATGATATCCACCGGCTGACCGAAACGATCAATCGAACGGCCCGGTGTGGTAATGCTGGAGGTCGGTTTCAACGCCAGATGGGCAATCAACGGCTGCCCCGAAGAAATGCCTCCGAGAACCCCACCGGCATGGTTACTGAGAAAACCATCCGGGGTCATCTCGTCACGGTGTTCAGTACCGCGCTGGGCAACCGACGCAAAGCCATCACCGATTTCAACGCCCTTGACGGCGTTTATGCTCATCAGGGCATAGGCCAGCTCAGCATCCAGCCGATCAAACACCGGCTCACCCAGGCCCGGCGGCACACCCTCGGCTACGACGGTAATCTTCGCTCCGACCGAATCCTGGTCGCGGCGCAACTGATCCATATAGGCTTCCAGCTCGGCGACACGATCCGGATCCGGGCAGAAAAAGGCATTCTCGCTGACCGATTGCCATTGCTTGAACTCGATATTCAAGGGACCCAGCTGACTCATATAACCACGCACCTGAATGCCCTGCGCAGCCAGAACCTTTCTGGCGATGGCGCCAGCCGCTACCCGCATGGCGGTTTCTCGCGCCGAACTGCGCCCACCACCACGGTAATCCCGTACACCGTACTTATGGTGGTAGGTGTAATCGGCATGCGCAGGACGAAACTGGTCCTTGATCGCTGAATAATCCTTGGATTTCTGGTCGGTATTGCGAATCAGCAAACCGATCGGACAACCTGTGGTAACACCTTCGAAAACACCACTGAGGATTTCGACCTGATCGGCCTCCTGGCGCTGGGTGGTATGTCGGCTGGTGCCCGGCTTGCGCCGGTCCAGATCCGCCTGCAAATCTTCCGCGCTCAATGCAATGCCCGGTGGACAGCCGTCAACAATGGCCATCAGCCCCGGGCCATGGCTTTCGCCAGCGGTGGTGACGGTGAACAGGGTTCCCAGGGTATTACCGGACATGCGCGCTACCTGCAGTAATGGACAAAACGCAGAGTATACCCTGAGCAGCCGCCAACCACACCCTTTGCACCCGTTCGCTGGCGGCCTCCAGGCGGCCGATGCTGCTATTATCGCTGACTGACTTTCATCCCGGATTCGCCATGCTGGAACTACTGCCTGCCGATCTCAGCCCCGCCATCAGCGTCATGCTGATCGCCCTGGCCTTGTTCACCTCAATCATCACCGCTGCGGTCGGTATTGGCGGTGGCGTGCTCTTGCTGGCGGTGATGGCCATGGTGATGCCGGCGACGGCAATTATTCCAGTGCATGGCATCGTCCAGTTAGGTTCCAATCTGAACCGTGCCTTGCTCACCCTGCGACACATCAACCTGCGGGTGATTGCCAGCTTTGTGCCCGGGGTAATCATCGGTGCCTGGCTGGCCAGTTGGCTGCTGGTCGATCTGCCACTGGCGCTGGTGCAGCTCTGCATTGCTGCCTTTATTATGCTGCTGGTCTGGGGCCCGGCAATCCCGAAACTGACGACCGGTCGCGTGGGCACCCTCATCGCAGCCGGGGTAACCACTTTTATCAGTATGTTTGTCGGTGCCACCGGGCCTCTGGTCGCGGCCTTTATCAAACAGCAACAGGCTGGCGAGCGCTTCTCTACGGTCGCCACTTTTGCCGCTGCCATGAGCCTGCAACATGCGTCCAAGGCCGTTGTCTATGGCGTGGCGGGCTTTGTTTTCCATGATTGGCTAGGTTTGATGCTGCTGATGGTAGCCGCTGGCGCCATCGGCACCTGGATAGGCATCAAACTGCTCGGTCGCCTGAGCAACCAGCACTTCGGCTGGATTTTCAATGGTCTTCTGACTCTGCTTGCGTTACGTTTGGTATGGCAGGCATTGGTATAGATATTGCCCTTTCAGGGCTCGGCGCCATGGTGGATTGCCCGCCAACACGCTCCAGATTCTTGTACGATATACGTGGATTAAGGATCTTGCCCCAGCGGCCGATAAACCGGAATGACTCATGTAGCCAGGACGCCCCATGACCAATACAGATGACAGCACGACAGAGGTCGTCGAACAGAAACCGGCTCCGCCGCGGGATATCTTTGCCCGTTCGCGGCCGTCGGATATGTATTGGCTGCAGCTCAAGCCTGTCTTCCGCAACCGGCAAATGGTGCATAACGAAGCCCTGCTCCAGATTGCCGTCACCCAGGACCGTATCGGCTCACTGGAATTGTTGCGCCTGCAAGTACGCAAGGAAGGCGAACCACTGCCGACAGATGGCAACACCCTGGAAGTACTGATCGACCATAAACACCAGCGCGTGCGCTTTGGCCCGTTAGGTGCGGTCAATCTGAACCCGGCCGGGCGTGGCCTGGGTGGTTTTATGCTGGGGCAACTGATCGACTGGTGTCAGCGGTTATGCCCTGAATACTCGGTCACTCCGATTACCCTGAATAACGACCAGGCGAGCACCGAGGAAGAGCGCAAGATACGCGAGAACCTGTTGCAGCGGGTGGGGTTCACGCTGAACTATACCGATGACAAGAAAAGCCAGGGCCGTGCCCAGGCCAACCGGGTCAAAGACCTGCTCGGCAGCTGGAACAGCGACAAGGTGCAGCCACTGTCGGTCAGCGATCTGCTGCGCCAGCTGCGCGAGAAGGAAGCCGAGCACCAGAAACAGACCGGGAAGCTCAATGCCCTCAAGGCCCGGCTGGAAGTCAGCAAGCGCAATGACCTCAGCCACCGCTTTGCTATCGGTTGCCTGATAATATTTGCCATTTTTCAGGCGCTATTGCTGCTCTGGGTCGTGTTGCGCTGAGACAAAGAGCCCCGCTGCTCAGGTATCAGTCTCTAGAAACAGCCCCTGAAAATGCCGGCACTGCTCGGCAGTCAAGACAAAAACACCATGCCCGCCACGGCTGAAGCGCACCCACTCGAAATCGACTTCCGGCCAGGTCGCCGCCACATGCACCATGCTGTTGCCGACCTCAACTACCAGCACGCCGTCTTCACTCAAATGGTCAGCGGCTTCGGCCAGAATCCGTCGCACCAGATCCAGTCCATCGGCGCCGGCAGCCAGCCCCATCTCCGGCTCGTGATGGTACTCATCGGGCAGATCGCTCATATCCTCGGCGTCAACATAAGGCGGATTGGTCACAATCAGATCAAAGCGCTCGCCCGGTGTGCCGTCATAAGCATCAGACCAACGTGCTTCTACCCGGTCCTGCAGCTGATGCGCCTCGATATTGCTTTCGGCTACCGCCAGGGCATCGAAGGACAGGTCAGCCAGTACGACCTCGGCTTCCGGGAACGCATAGGCGCAGGCAATACCGATACAACCACTGCCGGTGCATAGATCCAGAATGCGCAATGGCTCGCGCTCCAACCAGGGAGCAAAGCGTTGCTCAATCAACTCGGCAATCGGAGAGCGAGGCACCAGAACGCGGTCATCAACCAGAAAATCCAGGCCGGCAAAACGCGCATGACCGATCAGGTAGGCAGCCGGAATACGTTGCTCGATACGCTCACTGAGCAAATCCAGCACCGCATCGCGCTCTTCCGTGGTCACCGTGCAATCGAGATAACTTTCCGGCGTTTCCCAGGGTAGATACAGGGCATGCAGCACCAGCAAACGCGCTTCATCCCAGGCATTGTCAGTGCCATGCCCGAAGAATAAACCTGCCTGATGGAAGCGGCTCACGCCCCAGCGAATCAGGTCACGAATGCGGGTCAGGCTGTCGGTATCAATCTCGCTCATGGCAATCCTTGGTAGCGGCTCGGGCTTGGCCCATTCTACATGGGCAATGGTAAACTGGGGCAAATTCCCAGCAGACATAGCCAGCCCCATGCCCGACGAGCCCAACGATGATCTGAACCTGTTCCGCCAGGCCACAGCCGGGGTCAAACGCATCCGGGCTGATGACCGTGCGGATACCGGCAAGCCCAGGGCCAGCCGCGAACAGATACAGTACAAACGCCAGCAAGCCACTCAGGCCGCTGACCGCATCCGCGTTGACGGCCTGTCTGACCAGTTTGTCGTCGACGTGGAACCGGAAGAGTTTCTCGCCTGGGCCGGCAACGGGGTGCAGGATAGCCAGTTACGCAAACTGAAAAGCGGGCAAATCGCCTTTGATGGCAGTATTGATCTGCATGGCATGACCGTCGAGAAAGCTCGCAACCTGTTATGGGACTTTCTCGCCGAAGCAACCCGGCTGGAAGTACGCTGCGTGCGCGTCACCCATGGCAAGGCAGTGCGCAAGGATGGCCGCAAACCGATCCTGAAAAGTCACGTCAATACCTGGCTGCGCCAGCACGCCAAGGTGCTGGCCTTCAGTTCCTGTCTGCCGCGCCATGGTGGAACCGGCTCGGTCTACGTGCTGCTTCGGCGTGACATGCTCGAAGGCCGCGAGGATTGACCGCTAGCCTCCGGCCTGCTCTTCGAGTTCGGCCCAACGCTCCATGGCCTGATCCAGCTCAAGCTGCTTGGCGGCCACCTGCTCCAGAATCGGGGCAGTCTCTTCATGCGGGCGGCTGTAAAAGGCAGGATCATTGATGCGTTCCTGCAAGGTCGCAACTGCAGCTTCCAGTGCTTCCAGCCTGGCCGGCAGCTCGTCCAGCTCACGCTGCAGCTTGTAGCTCAGCTTGGCTTTCGGCTTGGCCGCTGGCGTCGCAACCACGGCCTCCTCCACCGGCTGGCTGGGCTGAGGCGGCAGCTGCGGGCTATCCCACTCCGCGAGCATGGATACCCGACCACCCTGACGCAGCCAGTCTGCAAACCCGCCGACGTATTCACGCACGACTCCGGGCGCTTCAAACACCAGAGAACTGGTAACCACGTTATCGAGGAACGCCCGGTCATGGCTGACCAGCAATACCGTGCCATCGAAACTGGCGAGGACTTCTTCCAGCAGCTCCAGGGTTTCCACATCCAGATCATTGGTCGGTTCATCAAGTACCAACAGATTGGCTGGCTTGCTGAACAACCGGGCCAGCATCAGCCGGGCCCGCTCGCCGCCAGAAAGCGCCTTGACCGGTGTGCGCGCTCGCTCGGGTGAAAACAGGAAGTCGCCAAGATAACTGATCACATGCCGCTGCTGGCCATTGATCTCGATAAAATCGCGGCCTTCAGAAATATTGTCGATCACACTCTTGTTCATATCCAGCTGATCGCGCAATTGGTCGAAATAGGCGACTTCCAGCCTGGTGCCATGGTGTACGGTGCCGGAGGTGGGCTGCAGGCGACCGAGCAGCAACTTCAACAGAGTACTCTTGCCGCTGCCGTTATTACCGATCAGACCGATGCGATCACCGCGCAGAATGTTCAGATTCAGGCCGTCAATCAGCGGCCGCTGGCCGGGCCAGGCGTAGACCAGGTTGCGCACTTCAATCACCCGTTTGCCGGACGCATCGGCCGTTTCCATCTGGAAGCTGGCTTTACCCTGGCGCTCGACGCGCTGGGCGCGTTCTTCACGCATGGCCTTGAGGTCCCGTACCCGGCCTTCATTGCGCGTGCGCCGGGCCTTGATGCCCTGGCGAATCCAGACTTCTTCCTGGGCCAGCTTCTTGTCGAACAAGGCATTGGCGGTTGCTTCCGCCGACAGCTGCTGCTCTTTGTGCTCAAGAAAACTGCGGTAATCACCTTGCCAGTCAATCAGGTTACCGCGATCCAGCTCGAGAATGCGCGTTGCCAGCGCTTGCAGAAACTGACGATCGTGGGTAATGAAGAGCACGGCACCACGAAACTCAAGCAGTACCTTTTCCAGCCAGTCAATGGTATGGATATCCAGATGGTTGGTTGGTTCGTCGAGCAACAGGACATCCGGCTCGGCTACCAGCGCCTGAGCCAGCAACACCCGCCGACGCCAACCACCTGACAGATCAGCCATGCGCTTTTCGGCCGGCAGACCGAGGCGAGTCAGGGTGGTTTCCACCAGCTGATTCAATCGCCAGCCGTCTTGCGCTTCCAGCCGCGCCTGGACCTTTTCCAGTTTTTCCAGCTCGGCGTCACCCATCGGTCCATGCACCAGGTGGTGATATTCCGCCAACAACTCACCGACACCGGCCAGACCAGCAGCCACCACGTCATAGACCAGGGAATCGTCAGCATCCGGCAATTCCTGCGGCAACTGGCCGACTTTCAGACCCGGGGCACGAAAGATCTCACCCTCATCAGCGGCCTGTTCACCATCGACCAGCCGAAACAGACTGGATTTACCGGCGCCATTGCGACCGATCAGACAAACCCGCTCACCTCGCTCCAGCTTGAAGCTGACGCCCTTGAGTAGCGGATTAAGGCCATAGGCCAGAGAAATATCGGTCAGAGAAAGCAGCGCCATAGATCACCTTTGTATCGAATTGCCGGCATTCTACCTGTTATCCCGGCTGCTGTACCAAAGCCGAAAAAAACTCCTTGGCGCTCAGGGAACAAAGCCGCTACTCTGCAGCCAAAATCAAGGATGATTTCTGTGTTCGCGGGCCGCATGCCGGCCCTCGCATGCCTGTCATCAGTTGTTCGTTTCACCGCCATACGCCCCGTCCGGCAAGGAATGTCATGTCGCGTCTTTTTTCACTGTGTACCCTGATCACTCTGTCACTTTGCATTGTGCTTCCTGCGCAGGCTGATCGCCTGCAGCAGCAACGTACCCTGTATGACCAGACCATGAGCCGGTTGAGCAAAGGCCAGTCGCTGGACCCTAATGGCCACGCCGCATCCGGATTGCAGGATTACCCGCTATATCCCTATCTGGTAATGAAGGACCTGGAAAACCGTCTCAACAACGCCACCACACAGGAAGTCGAAGCGTTTCTGATCAGCCACGGTGACCTGCCGCAGGCCCAACGACTGAAAAACCGCTCGCTGCAACTATTGGCGTCGCGCGGTGACTTTGCCCGCTTGCGTGCCCACTACGACAGTGACAGCCAGAATACCGAACTGGATTGCAAACTGGCGCTGGACCTCTGGTCCAGCGATCGCAGCAAGGCCATGGAACAGGCCGCCACACTATGGACAGTCGGGCGGTCGCAACCAAATGCCTGCGACCCCTTGTTTCAACGCTGGCGAGATGCTGGCGGCCTGACCGAAACCATTGCCTGGGAGCGCATGCGCCTGGCGCTGCTCTACCGTCAGGATGCACTGGCTAGCTACCTGATTCGTTATCAACCCGAGCGCAAGGCATTGGCCGAATTGTTTGTGGCAACCGCCACCCAGCCGAGCCGACTGGAAAACCTGAGCGACTATCAGCCAAACACTCAACGTCCGGCTGACGCCCTGGCAGAGATTGTCGCCGTTGCCCTGCGCCGTATGGGAAATGAAGCCCCTGAAGCTGCGTTGGCGTTGTGGCCACATTACCGTGATCTGCCATTCAGTGATCAGAACCGCATTGATATCACCCGTTCGATCGGAGTGCGGCTGGCACAACGGTTCAATCCGGCAGCCCTGCCCTTTATGGCAGAAAACGACCCGGACATGACGGATGAACGCATCAGTGAGTGGCGCGTGCGACTGGCTTTGCGCAGTGGCCAGTGGCAAACCGCACATGACTTGACCCGCAACATGCCGAACGACCTGAGCCAGCAAAGCCGTTGGCAGTATTGGCTGTTGCGCAGCGCTCAGTTGGCCCAACCGCAGATCGGCGAATTGCAGGAAGAGTATGGTGAACTTGCACAGGAGCGCGATTTCTATGGCTTTCTCGCTGCCGAACGCACCCAGCAACCCTACGCCCTGAACCACCAGCCGGTAGCGGTTGACCGCGTAGCCTTTGCCCGTGTCAGCAATAGCGCCGGGGTCAAAAGAGCCAAAGAATTTTATGCCCGCGGCCAGATTACCGATGCCCGCCGCGAGTGGTATCACGTAGCGAGAAACTTCAGCCGGGAGGAGCTGATCGCCCAGGCCAGTATGGCACGCGATATGGACTGGTATTTCCCGGCTATTCGCTCCATCAGCCAGGCGCAGCATTGGGACGACCTGGATATCCGTTTCCCGCTGGCCTATCAGCAGGAAATCCAGCACCACGCCCGTGAGCGGGCATTGAGTTCAACCTGGGTCTACGCAATTACCCGACAGGAAAGTGGCTTCATGAGTGATGCTCGCTCGCCTGCTGGTGCCCTCGGGCTGATGCAGCTGATGCCGGCTACGGCTCGGGAAACTGCCCGCCGCTACAACATCAGCCTGAACAACACCCACCAGGTACTGGATCCAGACCGCAATATTGCGCTGGGCACCGCGTATATGGCGCAACTGCAGCAGCAATTCAAGGGTAATCGGGTGCTCTCCTCAGCCGCCTATAACGCCGGACCCGGACGAGTGCGGCAGTGGACGCGCAACGCCAGCAACATGCCCGCCGATCTCTGGGTCGAGACGATTCCCTTTGATGAAACCCGCAGTTATGTGCAACGCGTACTCAGTTACGGCGTCATCTACGGCGACAAGCTGGGTATCCAGCAACCGGTGATGGAACAACACGAGCGCTACCTGCCTGCATTTGATTGACGTTTGTACCGGCACGCCATAGCGTGCCGGTACAAACGCCGGGGATACTCAATCCAGCCGTTCAAGCCGCTTGCGAACCACCTCAACCAGTTGATCCGGCTGAAATTTGGACAGGAAACCGTCACACCCGACCTTTTCCACCATTGCCTGGTTGAAAGAACCGGAAAGCGAGGTATGCAGAACGACAAAGAGATCACTCATCCGCGAATCCTTGCGGATTTCCGAGGTCAACCGATAACCATCCATTTCCGGCATCTCGGCATCGGTGATCACCATCAGCAAGCGCTCGGACAACTTGCCGTCCTCTTCTGCCCAGGCTTGTAGCCGGCGCAAGGCGCGCAGGCCATCAGTCTCAACATGCATGGTCAGGTCCAGCTGGGACAGGGTCTCTTTCAGCTGATTGATCCCGGTCGGCGAATCATCCACCAACAACACCTCACGGCCACGGGCCTTTTCGAGCAACTCCATGTCCAGCAGCCCTTCACTGATACGCGTATTGAAGGGCACAATTTCCGCCAGCACCTTCTCGACATCAATGATTTCCACCAGGCGCATATCCTCCAGCCGAGTGATCGCTGTCAGGTAATGCGAACGGCCGGCACTGCGTGGTGGCGGCTGAACAGTATCCCAGTTCAGGTTGAGGATACGATCCACACTACCGACCAGAAAAGCCTGCACCGACTGGTTGTACTCAGTCACGATAACCGTACTGTTGGCATCAGCCTTCTGCGGGTGCAAACCAATGGCCCCGGAAAGGTCGATAACCGGAATAGTCTGGCCACGCAAATGAATCACGCCGACCACATGCTGATGCCGGTCAGGCATCAGCGTCATCTTCGGCAGTTGCAAGACCTCACGGATTTTAAACACGTTAAGGGCGAAGTACTGTGGGCCCGCCAGTTGAAACAGCAGAATCTCCAACCTGTTCTCGCCGACCAGTCGTGTCCGCTGGTTTACCGTATCAAGCACACCCGCCATAATTGCCTCGCACTGATTGTGAACATCTCAAGGGCCAATCAACCGGCCGGAACAATCAGGAATACCGACGCCCTGCAACAGGCAATCAAGGTCCCCGAGTGAGCCTGCAGCAGAGGGCCTGCCAGCTTGACCTGTCTTTATCGGCCAAACCTCTCACTTCAACAATGATTTCAGAATAGCATCTTTAATGACGATCTGTGAGAGGCAGTCAAGGCGTCGTTTATCCATCCAATTTCAGATCAACAGCGCTATTACGGCCCTGGTTCCTGAAATCGTTTGCGAAGAAGGCCACCAGGGCCCACAGACCCTGAAAAACATCCAATACTGCTGATTGAACGTCTTATCTACCCTTGAGACCAAAAAAACCGTGAACTGCGTCCCATTTCCGACAACCCACTGACACCTCTTCTCCGGCTTGTTGCTATGATTCCGGCGCCCACGAGGTCGGCGGTAGCCTGTCCGGGTATGTCTGATCAATCGTAGCCACCTGAACAAGGAAATGTTCATGTCAGAGTCCAGCGGGATGCCGGCTGGCCATGTCGGCCAGCAAGTCCAGGGCGGTGCCATTGTCACCGGTTCACCCAACGTTTTCATCGGTTGCACCGCCCTCGGCAAGGCCGACAGTGCTTCGGCCTGCAAGCCTCTGTGCGGCGATCCGGTCAACCCGCTGCTCGGCGCCAAGCTGCTGCCCGGCGAAGTCGACTTTGCCTTGCCTGCTCCGAGCGTGTTTGCCTTCAGCCGCAGCTACCTGTCCCGTGATGCCCGCGTCGGCCCGCTGGGTCAGGGCTGGTCGGTCACCGGTGCTGGCCTGGAACTGGAATTGCGCGATGACGCCAGCATCCTCACCGATATGCAGGGCCGCAAGATC
The DNA here is from genome assembly GCF_900105655.1 of Halopseudomonas salegens. Classification (NCBI taxonomy): domain Bacteria; kingdom Pseudomonadati; phylum Pseudomonadota; class Gammaproteobacteria; order Pseudomonadales; family Pseudomonadaceae; genus Halopseudomonas; species Halopseudomonas salegens. The sequence continues at coordinate 1,282,597 of NZ_LT629787.1, read as the reverse complement.
AGCTTTCCGGTCCTGGAACCCGGGCACTATTACTTCTCCGCCACCGAAACACTCTGGCTGCGCCGTGGCGGTATCCCCGAGAGCGCGCCCAATGGCCAGGCCGTTGGCGTCTTCACCCCGTGGGGCCCCAACTGGGCCGGGGTGCCCGCCGCCCTGCAGCAGGACCCCACGGCGGTCATTCTGCTCTCCGGCGACAGCTTCCTGCACTTCTCGCCCAGTGCCGAAGGCCCCTGGCGCCTGCGCAGCCAGTTCGACCGCAATGGCTATGCCACCCGCTACCGCTGGAGCCAGGACGGCTTGCTCACCAGCGTGCAGGACAGCGCCGATCGCAGCTACGCAATGATCTATCAGCCCCGTTCCAGCGTTGGCAACGTGGGCGCTGAACTCCCCGAGATGCGCCTGGCCGGGGTGATTCTGGCCAACCCCTGCGGCCCGATCCCGGATGACTTCGACCCCACCGCTAACGGGCACGACTGGCTGGTGCGCTACCAGTACAACACCCAGGGCGATCTGATTGGCGTCTACAACCGCGCCGGCGAACAGGTCCGCCACTTTGCCTGGGACCAGCACATGATGGTCAGCCACGGCCAACCCGGTGGCGCTAGCACCGATTATGAGTGGGATACCCTGAGTCCCGAGGGCAAGGTCATCCGCCAACAGAGCCACTCCGGCCTGACCCGCACCTATCACTATCACAGCGACCACACCGAGGTAATCGACAGCCTCGGCCGCCGCGAATGCTACGAATTCACCGGCGAAGGCCCCGACCAGCGCTGGAGCGCCCACCTGCGCGCCGACAACACCCGTATTACCTACAATTACAATGCCGCCGGCCTGCTCAGCGCCATCCATGATCCACTCGAGCGCTGTTTGCGTTATCGCTTCGATGCCCGCGGCCACCTGCAGGCCATCACCTACCCCGACCGCAGCTCGGAAAACCATACCCGCGACGAGGAGACCGGCTGGCTGCTGGAATGGTGCAGCCCCGGCAAGCGCCGCACCAGGATCACCCGTGACGAACGCGGCAACCCGATCAGCGTGACCACGCCCAGCGGCGATGTGACCCGCTACCATTACGACAACTCAGCCCTGCCAGACCGGCCCACCCGCCTGGAAGACAGCAGCGGCGGTATTCGCCAACTGCAGTGGAACCGCCTCGGCCAGCTCAGCCAGTACACCGACTGCTCCGGCCACAGCACCCGCTACCAGTACGATGGCGAAGGACGCCTGACCGAAGTCCGCAGCGCCCTCGACCAGCCGGTGCGCTACCACTACGACAGCGCCGGCCGTCTGATCCGCCTGCAACGCCCGGATGAGCAGAGCCTGCAGTACCAGTACGACCCATTGGGCCGCCTGATCCGCCAACAGGGCCCCGGCAACCAGCAGCGCAGCCTGCGCTGGAACCCGCGCGGCCTGCTGCTGGAAGAACGCGACAGTGCCGGGCGGACCCTGCACTATGAATACGACCAGGCTGGCCGCCTGATCCAGCTGACCAACGAGAACGGCGCCCACAGCCGTTTTAGCTACGATGCCCTCGACCGGTTGATCGAAGAGATCGGCTTCGATGGACGTACCCAGCGCTACCACTACAACGACGCCGGCGAACTCATCGCCCACGAAGACAACAACGGCCAGACCACCCATTATGACTACAACCGCGTCGGCCGCCTGACCGCCAGACACCTGCCCGCCACCGACAGCGCCCCGGCCCAGACCGAAGCCTTCGAATGGAACCCCGATGGCCAACTGCTCGGCGCCGAAAACACCACCCTGGGCATCCGCATCGAACGGCACTACAACCGGCTAGGCCAGCTCAGCCTCGAAGCCCAGCACCTGGGTGACCACTGGAGCTGGCAAGCCAGCCACCAGTACGATGCCCGTGGCCGCCGCGAACAGAGCCAGCTGGGCGACATCCCTCCCATCGACTGGCTCAGCTACGGTCCCGGCCACCTGCTGGGGATCAGCAGCGGCCCGCTGAGTATCCACTTCGCCCGCAACGCCCTGTACCAGGAAACCCAACGCGAACTCTACACACGAGGTGAGACCGACACCCACCAAGTGCACCTGCACCAGCGCCAGTACGATGCCCTTGGCCGCCTGGAACACAGCCAACTCAAACCCTCGCCCGACAGCCCCAGCGCCCTGCACTGGGAACGCCGTTACCAGTACGACAGCCAGGACCAACTGCAACAACTGCAGGACAACCGCCACGGCCGTATCGGCTACCAGTACGACGCCAGCGGACGACTGACCGGCAGCCTGCATCAGCAGTCAGAACAGTCCAAACAGACTCAAGCTTATCGCTTTGATGCTGCCGGCAATCGCCTTGACCACGGCCCGCAGGCCGGCGCCAAACCCGAAGACTGGGCCGCCACCGTCGCCGCCAACCTGCACAACCCCGACTTCAACCTGCTCGGTGAAGGGAAAAGCCAACCAGCCCCCACCGCCGCCTGCTGGCCGGACAACCGCATCCTCAGCCACGAGGGCGAGCAGTACCACTACGACCGTATCGGCAACCTGATCGAACGGCTCAGCCCCGACGGCAGCCGCCTGCAGATTGGCTACGACGGCGCCAACCGCCTGATCCGGCTGGAACGCACAGCAGCCAACGGCGAACGCTGGACCGCCGACTATGGTTATGACCCCCTGGGCCGACGCCTTTGCAAACAGGTCGAGTACACCGACACCAGCGGTCAAACACACCCCACGCAGATCACCTGCTACGGCTGGGATGGCGACCAGCAAAGCGCCGAAGCACGATTAACCGAAGACGGCGAATGGCAAATGCGCACCACCCTGTACGAACCGGGTAGCTTCGTACCGCTACTGCGCATCGATCAGGACAGAACCAACAACGACCCCATGCTGCTGCAGGTCAAACGCCAACTGGCCAGCGCCGGCGAACCCATGCCGGATATGCTGCGCCAGGCCCTGGCAGAAGAAGCCAGCGAACCCCGCTACGCCAGCTACCACACCGACCACCTCGGTACACCGCTAGCGCTCACAGATGAACAAGGCCAACTGCTCTGGGAGGCCAGACCGGATGATTGGGCTGCCATCAAGAATGAACAAGGAAGCACCACACAGCCCATACGCTATCAGGGGCAATACGAAGACGAAGAAAGTGGGCTGTATTACAATCGGCATCGGTACTATGACCCAGCGCTGGGAAGATATGTGAATCAGGATCCGATTGGGCTAGCAGGTGGAATAAACACCTATGCTTACCCCCATGCACCAACAGGGTGGGCAGATCCGTTGGGGCTAAGTGGTGAGACCTCAGCAGATGAGGGGTGGCTACAGAAAACGAGGAAGTTTGACATCAATAGACGCCCACATGCATACGGGTTAGAAACCACCGTATGTGGAGGTGGAGAACAATCATGCCCTATTGAGACTGCGGGAGAAGGTTTGTTACGTCATCCGGCTCCTGGCGCCTCTGGGCTATCACCTGTCAAGACAGGTGATATCACCCATATTGAAGGTTTTGGAAGTGTTGTCCATGTTGTTGACCCGGATGGACTAGGAGTTTGGAATATAACATTAGATGATCACACCTTACACTCTGGCTGGGTTCATAGGAGAGTAATATCCAAGGGCGGCGAAACTATTATAAGAACATATGGCGAAGGTACTGGAAATCTTGCCTGGATCAATGAGAACCTTGACTGGGCTGTATGGGGTGTTCCAGATAATAAAATATGGACCTTTATTCATTACCCTGACTACCATCCGTCGGCGCGCAATAAATGAAAATTGTTCTTTGTTTATTCGCAGCAAGCGTTATCTATACGCACTACTCTCCTGCTTGGGATGTAACGTGGCCGGCAATGATTTTTTGCTTCGTATATTTTACGATATCTGCACTTATTATAGGGCTTCCGTTGGCATTGCTTTTTCGACACATAGTTCCAAAAGATAGTTTTCTCCTTAAGTCTGCAGCATTTTTTTTCTGGTTCCAGGTATCATTTTTAACTCCTCTTGTAGTGTTCAGAGCTTTCCAAATATGGTTGGCAGGCAATAAGAAACTTAGCCAGTGGGGAGAAGGAGCGCTATTCATGGATGGGGAATTGACTGAATCAGGTTTTAGCTGGATATTAACCGATGCTTTATCAATGTCTTTTGCTTGCATCTTCGCAGCTCTAATTGTCATTTCAGCTGAGTATAAAACACAAAGAATGAAAATGCGCTAGTGCTCATGCTCATGCTCATGCTCATGCTCATGCTCAGAGTCGAGTAGCCGGACTCAGTCTGCAAGACAAAACATGAGATAAAAATTTGCACTTGAAATCTTAGATCGCCTAGCTATGTTATAAAAACTGCAGGGGTGATCCGGCGGTCTTTGCCCGGAGCGCGCTCTGGATATGGCAGGCCGCTGCTTTGGGGTGTGGTTGCGGGGTCGAGTCTTGCCTTTTGCCTTGAAAACAGCAGCCACCTGAGCAGCTATGACTACAACTAGACACCTGCCCGCCAACGACAGCTCCCTGGCGCAAACCGAAGCCTTCGAATGGAATCGGGATAGCCAGCTGCTCGGTGCCGTCAACACCACCCTGGACATCCACATCGAACGGCACTATAACAAGCTCTGCCAGCTCACCCTTGAAGACCAGACCGCAGGAGCTGGCAGAACAGCCACCCGTACGATGCCCGCACCGGTTTGAACAAAGCCCGCTGGGAGAGGAGCCACTTCAATTATGATGAAGATTGGCTTTTGTTACTGGCGGCGCCTGATTTTAACCTCTGGTTCGGTGAGTCACCCTAAAGCCTCTGCAGATCATGCAATTTTCCATCATCGGTAAAGCGCATGACAAAGCTGCCGTATACGCCATCATGGCGCAGAAAGCGCCGCAGGTGATGGGCAGGCAGGCTGATGCTGCGCCCATCACGACTGCGCAGCCAGACCCGACCTGCGCGCCCCTGGTACCAGGCCAGGTAGCGCTCAGCAGGCAAGGCAATATCGAATATCAGCTGCTGCACTCACTGGCCTCGACAGACAATCGCGCACTTTGCGCCAAATCGAGTAACTCGCGCATGGCTACCGCAACCATCGGGTAGTCGCCACTGCCAGCACTCTTCAGATCGGTAAGCATAGCTTGCCAGCGCTGTACCATGAAGGCCTGACGGCTTATCCAGTCAGCCACCAACTCCTCGACTGACTGCTCCGACTGGCCACTTTGCAGTGCAGACACCGCCATGGCACGGGTTTGCCAGTCGAGATCATCCCGATAACTTTCCCGCGCCAGCGCCTGCCAGTGATTATCCACCTGGAGATTGTTGACCTGCTGGGCAAACCAGGGCAACTGCAGTTCACTGGCAATGGCAAAGAATACCTCAGCCACCCGTTCCGGCGGCTGGGCAACGGCATCGGCTGCCTCGATAATCCCCAGCATGGTATAGAACTGGCCCGTAGCGGCTACTTTGCTCGCCAGTTCCTCAGGCACGCCGGCTGAGGTATAGCGCTTGACCTTGTCCTGCCACTGGCTGAGTACCGGGCCCTGAAGGCGTCGCTCGAAGTCGCTGGCCAATTCACGGATGCGCGGGGCAAAATGTGCGACTTCCCGGGCAGGCGACAGTTCGGTCCGCCGGTTGCGGATAAACCAGCGGGTTGCCCGCCGGCCGAGGCGCATCAGATCATCCATCAATTCCAGCTGCACCTCGGCGGGTATCTGGTAATCCAGTGACTCGATGGCCGCAAAACTGTCCATCAGGCCGAACACATCCCGACCGACCACGTAGGCCTTGGCAATTTCGCCAACCGGGGCGCCAGTAGACTGCTCCAAACGGCGCAGAAAGGTAATGCCCATATGATTGACCAGATTATTGGCCAATTGGGTAGCAATGATCTGACTGCGTAAGCGATGATTATCCAGCGCCCTGGCGAATTTCTTTCCCAGCACCCGAGGGAATGCACTATGCAACTCTGCGGTCAGGTACTCGTCATCGGCAATGCCCGAACTACCCAGAGTTTCCTTCAGATCCGCCTTGGCATAGGACACCAGTACCGACAGCTCTGGGCGGGTCAGCCCCTTGCCCAGCGCCGAGCGCTCGGACAGCTGCTCATCATCGGCGATATATTCCAACCCTCGATCCAGCTTGCCACTGCTTTCCATGTTACTGATAAAGCGACGATACTCGCTCATGGTCTGCAGCGCCTGTCGCTGGGCGAGACTGATCGCCTGCGTCTGCTTGTAATTGTTGGCCAGCACCAGCTCGGCAACCTCATCGGTCATCTCGACCAGTAATTTGTTGCGTTGCTTGCCCGTCATGTTCTGCTCGGCGACCACTTCGTTGAGCAGGATCTTGATGTTGACCTCATGGTCCGAGCAATCAACCCCACCGGCATTGTCGATAAAGTCGGTATTCGCTCGGCCGCCCTTGAGGCAGAACTCGATACGTCCCAACTGGGTCATGCCCAGGTTGCCGCCCTCCCCAATCACCTTGCAGCGCAACTCGCTGCCATTGATGCGCAGGTTGTCATTGGCTTTATCACCGACATCGGCATGTTGCTCCTGCGCGCCTTTGACATAAGTGCCGATACCACCATTCCAGATCAGATCAACGGGTGCTTTAAGTAACAGGCTGATCAAATCTGCCGGTGTCAACGCAGTGGCTTTGGTGGCCAGCAGCTTCTGCATTTCTGCGCTCAGCTTGATCTGTTTCAGGCTGCGTTCGAATATTCCGCCACCACGGGAAATAAGCGTGCTGTCGTAATCCGCCCAACTGGAACGCGGCAGCGCAAACAGGCGTTCGCGCTCTGCATAGCTGGTCTCCGGATCGGGATCAGGGTCAATAAAGATATGCTGGTGGTTGAATGCGGCAACCAGTTTCAGGCTGCGCGACTGCAGCAAACCATTGCCGAACACATCACCGGCCATATCGCCGATGCCGACCACAGTGACCGGGTCTTTCTGCACATTGATACCGATCTCGCGGAAGTGCCGCTGTACCGACACCCAGGCGCCACGGGCTGTGATGCCCATTTTCTTGTGGTCGTAACCGGCCGAGCCGCCCGAGGCGAAGGCATCACCCAGCCAGAAGTCGTAACTGGCCGCTATCTCGTTGGCAATATCCGAGAAGGTCGCGGTGCCCTTGTCTGCGGCCACCACCAGATAGGGGTCATCATCATCGTGCCGAACCACACCGTCCGGTGGTACCAACTCGCCATTGACCAGATTGTCCGCCAGATCCAGCAAGCCGCGAATGAACAGGCGATAGCAGGCAATAGCTTCCTGTTGTACCTCATCCCGGCTGCCGCCCTGCGGCAAGCGCCGGGGTACAAAACCACCCTTGGCACCTACCGGCACAATAACGGCGTTCTTCACCTGTTGTGCCTTGACCAGACCAAGCACCTCGGTACGGTAATCCTCTTCGCGGTCAGACCAGCGCAAGCCACCGCGCGCCACTTTGCCGCCACGCAGATGGACACCTTCAAAACGCGGCGAATAAACAAAGATTTCATACATCGGCCGCGGCAGCGGCAAATCCGGAATCTGTTGCGGGTCCAGTTTGAAGCTCAGGTAATCATGACTATCGCCATTGGCATCCACCTGGTAGAAGTTGGTCCGCAGGGTGGCTTTTATCAGGTCCAGATAACGCCGCAGGATACGATCTTCGTTGAGTACGGCGACATCATCCAGGGCGCTGATGATCGCCTGTTCCAGACGGTTCTGCTTATCCGCCAGATCGTCATTGCCCAGCTTGCGCGCCAGGTAGAAACGGGTCTTGAACAACCGCACCAGTTCATGCGCGATGGTCGCATGATTGCTCAGGGTATTGGCGATATAGGGCAGCTCGAACCCGAGCCGGATCTGTTTCAGATACCGCGCATAGGCTCGTAACAGGCTCACTTCCCGCCAGGGCATGTGCGCATGCAACACCAGACGATTGAAGCCGTCATTCTCGGCCTGCTGATTCCAGATAGCGAGGAAGGCCTCACGGAACAACTGGTTGACCTCCTGAATATCCAGGGCTTCGCTGCAGGTGAACTCGAAATCGTGAATCCAGTACTCGGCGCCATTCTGATGACGGAACTGGAAAGGGTATTCACCCAGCACGCGCAACCCGAGGTTCTCCAGGATCGGCAATACATCCGACAGGGGTAATGACTCGCCCAGGTGATAAAGCTTGCAGTGCAGCACCCCGCTCTTCTGTGCCAAGGGTTGATAAAAGCTCATTCCCAGTGGCTGCTCGGTGGTCAGTGCCTGCAGGTGTTCGACATCCACCACCCCACTCGCCGGCGTAAAACGGTCGCTGTAACCGGGCGGCGGGCCATCGGGAAAATCTTGCAGCACCTGCATGGCCGGAGCTTCTCCAAGCCGGTCGTGCAGACGCATCCTGAAATCGTCCTGCCAACTGCTGCAGGCCTGAACAGCTTCCTGCTCAATCTTGTCGTGATCCACATCCACCGCCTGTTGCGGGTCTACCCGCAGAATAAATTGAGTCCGCGTCAGCACGGATTCCGAGAAATAGGTCCAGAATTCACATTCACTGGCTTGGAGGCGCCGCATCAGCACCTGCTGGATCTTCTGTCGAATCGCCGTGGAGTAAAGTTCGCGCGGCACGTAGGCCAAGCAATAGTAGAAGCGTCCATAGTTGCCGCGCCGTAAAAACAGTCGGATCTGGCTCCGCTCCTGCATCTGTACGATGCTCACTGCGGTATCACACAACTCGCGGGCACTCATCTGAAACAGGTCGTCACGGGGCAGTACCTGCAATACCTGATTCAGCTCCTTGCCCAGATGTCCGCCGGGATCAAAACCAGCTTCCTGTTTGACCCATTCCACCTTCTGCCGCAACCAGGGAATGCTGGCCACATTGGTGCTGTACACCTTGGACGTATACAGCCCCATGAAACGGTGCTCGCAAATCACGGTTCCCTTGGCATCCACTTCGCGGATGGAGACGTAGTCAGGGTATGCGGGGCGATGAATCCGACTCATCTGCGAAGCCTTGGCAAAAGACAACAGCAGCGGGCTGCGCAAGTACTCGATAACGGTATCGGGCATGTCATCGACGCGATCATCAATTGCCCCCTGACACAAAACACCCAGACTCTGGCCATTATCCAGCCCCAGATTTCCGTCGGGAAGCCCCTGATTGATGGCAAAGCATTCGTAACCGAGAAAAGTGAAATGGTCATCCAGCAGCCATTGCAGAAAAGCGACGACTTCCTCGCGCTCGGCTACCGGGAAGAAGCTTTTCCTGCGTTGCTGCAACGCCTTTATCCGTGCCTCCACCTGTTCCCGCATGGCAGCGAAGTCCCCTACTGCCGCACGCACTTCGGCCAGCACGGACTGCAACAGATCATTGACTGCCTGCAACTCACCGGCTCGCGAACAGCGGTCAACCTCGATATGCATGATCGATTCAGCAGAACCCTGGCTGTCATTACTGGCAAACAGCTGTTGCAGATTGCCTCCGGCGTCGCGCTGACTGCGCAGCACTGCATTTTGCAGGCTGTGAATTGCCAGGCCATGATGCTTCAGCGCCATGCGCACGGAATCAACCAGAAAGGGGCTGTCAGGATGGATAATCTGGATGATGCTGTGCGTCGACTGCCAACCATGTTCCTGGGTGTCCGGGTTGAATACCCGCAGTTGCTCCTGCGACCCGCTGAAATGTTGATAGAACCGCCAGAATGCAAGGGTACAACCCAGCAGGTCAGTGTCCTGACGCTGTTGTAATTCAACCAGGGGCACAATGGCAAATAGCCGACGTGCAAAGCATTCCAGCGTGGCCCGATGGTCGCTGCTGACCAGCGGCAGTAGGCGGTCACTGAGCTGTTGCAGGAATTCATCTTTGCTGCTGGCCATAATATGCGCCATGAAACCTCCTCGAAAACACCACCGACAAAATCATTCTCATGGGTTAGTCTAGACCACGCCAGTATCAGTAAGATGACGCATGTCAGCTGACATCAGGTGAAACGCCAATCCGATCATAGAAATGGAAGGCCGCCATGAGCCAACGCGAGGCCCTGCTCAAACTCAAGGACTTTATCCAGCAGCAGATATTCGGTCAGGAGTACCTGATCGAGCGCATGCTGATCACCCTGTTGGCAGGTGGCCATCTGTTGGTTGAAGGTGCGCCCGGGCTGGCCAAAACCAAGGCGATACGGGCCATGGCCAATGGTATAGAAGCGGAATTCCAGCGCATCCAGTTCACCCCTGACCTGCTGCCGGCGGACATCACGGGTACCGAGATATATCGACCGGAAACCGCCAGCTTCAGCTTCCAGCAGGGCCCGATTTTCAATCACCTGGTACTGGCCGATGAAATCAACCGCGCGCCAGCCAAGGTTCAGTCCGCCCTGCTGGAATCCATGGCCGAACAACAAGTCAGTGTCGGTCGCGCCACCTACCCTTTGCCAGAGCTGTTCATGGTCATGGCAACCCAGAATCCGATCGAACAGGAAGGCACCTACCCGTTGCCGGAGGCGCAGCTTGATCGCTTTCTCATGCACGCGCGTATCGGCTTCCCCGATGCTGGCCTGGAACGCCAGATCCTGCATTTTGCCCGTGGTGAAGCTCAGGGCCAGGAGCCGGTAATCCAGCAACCTGTCAGTCAGCAAGAGATTCTGGCTGCGCGCCAGGAAGTGCTTGCGCTGTATATGGCCGACGCCGTTGAGGAATACCTGATCCAACTGATCATGGCGACTCGACGCCCGGGGGAATATCACGAGCAACTGGCCGAATGGATCGAACTCGGGGCCAGTCCCCGTGCGACCATCGCACTGGATCGCTGCGCCAGGGCACATGCCTGGTTGGCTGGCCGCGACTTCGTCAGCCCGGAGGACGTTCAGGCCGTCGTACACGATGTTCTACGTCATCGTTTGCTGCTCAGTTTCGAGGCCGAAGCCAACGGCATTGACAGCGATCAGGCGATCACTCTGTTGCTGGATTCGGTTGCGGTGGTCTGAGCCATGCAGGAATCTTCGGCGCCGGGAGTACTGGTCAGCCTGACCGACTTGCTCGAAGCTCGCCTGCATTGTCGCGAGCTGAGATTATTTGGCAGCCCGCAGCGCAGCGGCCGACAGCATGGCAAGCAACGTGCCCGCTTGCGTGGTCGCGGGGTTGATTTCGACCGGGTGCGCATCTACCAGCCTGGCGATGATATGCGCAGCATTGATTGGCGGGTGACGGCGCGAACCGGTGCGGTACATACCAAGGTATTCAACGAGGAGCGCGAGCGCCCGGTTTTCGTTCTCTGCGAACAGAGCAGCCGGCTTTTCTTTGGCAGTCAACTGCAATTCAAGTCGGTGCTGGCCGCCGAATGTGCTGCACTTATTGGCTGGTCTGCTTTGGCCAATAACGATCGCATTGGCGGCCTGATAGTCAATGACCTTCAATGCCGCGAAAGCCGCCCGCGTCGCAACCGTCATGCCTTGATCAATCTGTTGCGACACCTGCATCAGGCCAACCATCAATTGTCCGGTGTCCGCGAACAGACGCTGCCTGACCAGCGTCCAGAGCCAGTCAACCTGGCTCTGCGTCACGCACGAGAGATCCTGCGCCCGGGCAGCATTGTCTTCATCCTGTGCGACCACAGCGCCATCCACCGCCTGGATCAAGGCCAGCTGGCCATGCTTGCGGCACACAATGAAATTGTCCTGTTGCCAATAAGTGATCCGTTGGATGCCGAGCTGCCCGCCGGCATCTGGGACTTTACCGATGGAGTCCAGCAACTGCAGATCGACAGTCGTGACGCCCGGGTGCGCTACCGCTATCAGGCCGACTATGCCACCCAGCAGCAACAATGGCAGAAACTCGCAAGCCGTATACACGCCCACCTGCTGCCACTGATTACCGGCACGCCCGCGTTGGCGCAACTCAGTCTGTGGCTGAACGGGCAGCTGCCGAGGCATGCCCCATGAGCAGCCCTTTACAGCAAGCGCTGATTCCCCCCATTCAGCCTGAGCCCATTGCTTTCTGGCCACTGGCACCCGGCTGGTGGCTGCTACTGCTCGCGGTACTGACAACGTTGCTCCTGCTGAGCATCGGCATTGGCTTTATTTACCGGCGGCAACAACGGCAACGCCAGGCTGCACGCTGGCTGGAAGACGTCGATCCCGACCTGCCGGACGGCCCCTGGTTGACGGAATTGAACCTGGTGCTCAAGCGCGCCTGCAAGCAACAGGGACATCATGCCGCCATGCTTTATCATGGCAATGACTGGCTGGATTATCTGTGCGCCCGCCGTCCCCAGGCGCAACGCGACTTGTTGCAGCCGCTGGCTGACGGCCATTACCAGCCCGGCATGCAGCTTGACCTGCTGCAACGTCAGTTACTGTTGCAGGAATTACGCCGCTGGCTGAGGCATACCCATGGTTGAGTTTGCCTGGCCATTCGCCCTCTTGCTGTTCCCGCTGCCCTGGCTGCTGCGCAAATTGATGCCGGCCATACGCCAACCGGCAACAGCCCTGCGGGTACCTTTCCTGCAACGCCTGCACACCCTGCCCGCTGCCAGCAACCCGGGCAGTCATTCGTTGCGGCAACTCTATCTTCTGATCTGGGCCTTGCTTGTCCTTGCGTTGATGCGCCCGGAACTGCCCGGCGAACCCTTGCCTCAGGTTATCAGTGGTCGCGACGTCATGCTGGCGGTGGATCTGTCGGGCAGCATGGCATTCCGTGACATGCAACTGAACGGGGAAGAAGCCGACAGGCTGACAGTGCTCAAGGCACTACTCGACGCTTTCATTCAACGCCGCAATGGGGATCGCATGGGCCTGATTCTGTTTGCATCAGCGGCCTATGTTCAGTCGCCCCTGACCCATGACCTGGATACGCTTCGGCAGTGGCTGGACGAGTCCTTTATCGGCCTTGCTGGCCGCCAGACCGCGCTCGGTGACGCCATGGGGTTGGCAATCAAACGCCTGCAGGATCAACCCAACCAGAACCGGGTGCTGTTACTGATCACTGATGGTGCCAACAACGCCGGACAGCTGACACCGATTCAGGCCGCCCGCCTGGCTGCTGCCGAAGGTATTCGCGTATTTACCATCGGCGTCGGCGCCGACAATCCCCAAGCGAGCAACCCGGAAGGTCAGTTCAGCTTCAGTGCCGATCCATCGATTGATCTGGATGAAGCCACTCTGCAGGATATTGCCTTGCTGACCGACGGTGAATATTTCCGCGCAGCAGATAGCGATAGCCTGCAGGCCATCTATCAACGCATTGATCAACTCGAACCGGCGATCCAGCAAACACGCCCCATGCGCAGTGTCAGACCACTCTATCACTGGCCCGTGTTGGCCGCTTTGCTGATCGGTTTTGGCTTTGCTGCCCGACGTTTGCATGCGGAGGTCAGGCATGCCTGAAAGCCTGTTTGGTCTGACCTTGCTAAGACCCTGGTGGCTATTGCTCTGGTTACCCGGCGCCTGGCTGGTTTGGCAACTGTATCGTCGCGGTCGCAGCAGCCAACAGTGGCAGCGACTGATCAGCGCCCGCTTGCAGCCCTGGCTGCTTGAGCAGCAAGCCAACAGCCAGCGTCAAGGACGCTACTGGCTGCTCGGCCTCGGCTGGAGCCTGGCAATCCTGATACTCGGTGGACCGGCATGGGAAACCGACGAGCAGGTTCTGCTGAATGACCGATCAGCGTTGGTCATGGTGCTGGATGTATCTCGCCAGATGCTGGCCAACGACCTGTTGCCCAACCGGCTACAGTTGGCACAACGCAAGATTCATGACATCAGCCAGCGGCATGCTGACAGCCAGCTCGGCCTTGTTGTCTATGCCGGCAGTGCCCACCGGGTCACGCCGTTGACCACTGATGCGCAAACCCTGCGCGCCATGGTCGACAGCCTGCACCCGGAAATCATGCCACGTGACGGCCAGCGTCTTGACCTGGCGCTGGAGCTGGCACGGGAGTCACTGGACAAGTTACCGCCCGACAGCTCGCATGTATTGCTGATCACCGCCGGCCTGCCCGAAGCCCAACAGGAGCAACTGCAACGGCACGCCAGTGAACTTGGTTCACGCCTGGTAATTCTTGGCGTAGGCAGTGCCGAAGGTGCACCGATTCCGGTATCCGACGGTGGTTTCATGCGGCAGAGCGACGGCCGCATCATGCTCTCGCGCCTGGATGCGCCCGCCCTGGCCTCAATCGCTCGCCGCCATGGCGCCGGGTATCATGGCCTGACGCTGGATGACACGGATATCGATTACCTGCTGGGTGACCTGTTTCAGTCCAGCGAGCGCCTGCCGGACCCCAGACGAAGCCTGGCGGACCAGGGGCATTGGCTATTGCTTCTGCTGGTACCGCTAGCAGCGCTGGGGGCCCGCCGCGGCTTGCTGGTCGTTCTGCTCGCCGTATTGTGGCTGCCAGCTCCGGCTGCAGCCAGTTGGTGGCAAGATTTGTGGCAACGCCGAGACCAACAAGCCATGCAGCTGCTGGAGCGAGAGCAGCCTGCCGCCGCCGCTGAACGCTTTGAGCACCCGGCATGGCGCGCCTGGGCCTGGCATGCCGCTGATGATTATGCCCGGGCTGCTGATGCCTGGGCACAATTGGTTGCCGAAGCACCGGAAAATCCGGATTATCATTTCAACCACGGGACCTCGCTGGCCCTTGCGGGACGCTATACAGCCGCGCTCGAAGCCTTCGAGCAAGCGCTCACCCGAGCGCCCGACCATCAGGCAGCACGACATAACCGTAATCGGGTTGAGGCCTATCTGGAAAACCTCCAACAGGAAAACCCGACTGATCCGGGTGAAACGGATGAAGACACCGGTCAAGCCTCGGAAACGGTTAAAGACAGCGACCAGGCGAACGATGAAAAACCGTCCACTGCGGATTTATCGGCGGATTCCGAACCGGCCGGATCATTGCCGAACGAGACCGCAACCAGCCCCTCTGAGTCCAGCGCTACGGCCGCGGAGAATGGCAAGGCTCAAGACTCTTCGCAGGCAGATGACAGGCAACCAGGCACCGAACACCAACCTCGGACGAATACTCGCGAACAGGCCGCGCAGCGACGCTGGCTAGACGAAATTGACGACAATCCCGGCGAGCTGTTGCGCCGCAAATTTCGTCACGAATACCAACTGATGCAGGAATCACCATGACCTTCCGCCGCTACCTGCTATTGGTACTACTTGGCCTGAGCTGGACCAACATGGGCTGGGCGCTGGAAGCCAGCGTCGACCGCACCAGGCTCCTGCTCGGCGACAGCCTCGAACTGACGCTGGAAACAGTGGCCAGCAGCCGTGCCAACCGTCCCGACCTGAGCCCACTGGAGAGTCACTTTGAAGTGCGTGCCAGCCGACAGCTGAGTCTTATCAGTCAGCTGGACGGCCGAACTCGCCCGGTCACTCGCTGGATTATCAGTTTGCGCCCGCGTGAAGCCGGTTATCTGGAAATCCCGCCGCTCAATCTGAATGGAGAGCAAAGCGAAGCCATCAGCCTGATGGTCCTCACACCGGAGCAGGCCGCAGAGGATGCCGGGCTCGAACTGGCACCCATTTTCATTGACAGTGAAGTGGACAATGAAACGCCCTATGTGCAGGCACAGGTTCTACTTACGTTGCGTGTTTTCCATTCAGTCTCGCTGTACGATGACTCCATACTCAGCGGGCTCGACATCCCCGATGCAAGAGTTGAGCGTTTGGGGGAGCCGCACAATTACGAGCAGGTCATTGGTGGAATACGGCATGGGGTGATTGAAGCCCGCTATGCGATCTATCCTCAACGCAGTGGTAACCTGGAGATACCCGCACAGTTATTCAGCGCCACTATTCTGGTTCCGCGTGATCCGGGGGAACGTTTCTCTGCGCGCAGCGGCCAACTGATGCAAGTGCGCTCTCCCAGCATACAGCTGGCAGTGCAACCCATTCCCGCTGCTTTTCCGGCGGATGCCCAATGGCTACCTGCCCGCCAGCTCAGTCTGCAGCAGCATTGGCAGCCAGACCCGGAGCAGGATCTGCTGACCGGCGAACCGCTCACCCGCACCATACACATCCAGGCCAGCGGCGTGCTCGCCAGCCAGCTTCCCGGGCTGAATCATCTTGGTGCCAACGCCGACCCTGCCCTGCGTCTGTATGCCGACCAACCACAACTGACAACAGAGCTGACTGCCAGCGGTGCCCAGGCCGAACGCGAGGACAGTGCCGCCATTGTTGCCCAGCAGGGCGGCGAATACCTGCTTGATGGCCTTACCCTGCCCTGGTGGGATATCGACAATGATCGCCTGGAAATAATCCGTCTTGAACCCCAGGCATTGCGGGTCAAAAGTACCGACAGCTTCCTGACCGGCGGCCCCCAGGCTGCACCCGGCGACCCGGCTGAACCGGTGGCATTGATATGGCCGTGGCAACTGTTCAGCGCCGTGCTGGCACTCGCCCTCGCCAGTTCAATCTGGCTACTCGTGCGGACGCGGCGCCGACTGCTTGAATTCGTCCTCGACAGCGGTGGTGATGGCCCCGTCGATCTCGCTGACAACAACCCTCTGGCCGACTTGCAGGCAGCCTGCCGTCACAACCACCCGGCCGAAGCCCGCAAGGCGCTGGAAGCCTGGGCCAAACAACAGGATAGCGACGGTTTGCTTCATCTCAGCCAGGAACACCCGGAACTGGCAGTTGCCCTGGAACACCTGAATGCCAGCCTGTTCGGCCAGAACCCGGATTCATGGCGCGGCAAGCAGCTATGGCGTGCAGTACGGCGTGTCATCCAGGAACAGCGACTCGAACCAGAAGCCAAGGCCAGTGAGCTGCCAGACATTTACCCGAAAACCTGAGCTGGCCTGGCAGCCACCTTCTTATCGAATAACCGGCCCACTCAAGCCCAGGTGCACCGCCAGGGTATTGCCTACGGAAGTACCAAGCTGACGAGTAAAACGCTCGAAGGGCGATTCGCGATAGGTAAAATCGGTCGTGTTCTCAACCCCGATCACATCGCGCGCGACCATGGAAGTGCTGCCGAGGCCATCAACCAGGCCCAACTCCAGGGCCTGCTCACCATTCCAGATCAAGCCGGTAAACAGGTCTTCATTGTCAGCCAGGCGGTCGCCGCGTCCTTCCTTGACGCGATCAATAAATTGCTGATGCGTATTCTCCAGCACATTTTCCCAGAACTGTCGCTCATCCTGCCGCTCGGGCTGGAAGGGATCAAGAAAGGCCTTGTGCTCGCCAGAAGTGTAGGTGCGCCGTTCGATACCCAGTTTGTCCAGAGTACCAACAAAACCGAACCCGGCCGCGGTCACGCCAATCGACCCAACCAGGCTGGAACGATCAGCATATATTTCGTCTGCAGCAGCAGCAATATAGTAGGCGC